>NZ_JBVISS010000010.1:0-438835 GCF_055575395.1 Streptomyces sp. NPDC034103
GGAGCGAGTAACTCCCACTCCTGATCGGTGAGTTCATGACGACGTATCACCCCACCATGATCCACCATTCAATGATCTTTGAAGACGGGCCCTAGGGCGGGTTTGAAATAGTGATCACTAGAGCGCCCGAAGCCTCGATCGGGGCTTCGGGCGCGCCTAGGGTCAAGGCCATGGAGACGATGCATCGGCCCGCTGCACGCGTGGTCTGTCTGGACGCCTCTGACCGCGTGCTTCTGCTGCGCTGGCGCGATCCAGTCGACGGAACGTGGCTGTGGGAACCGCCTGGTGGCGGCATTGACCCTGGTGAAACGCCGCTGACGGCGGCACGGCGCGAACTGGTCGAGGAGACCGGTCTGGACCCCGAGGCGGTCTTGGAGCGGTCCGTGCCTGTGGAACGAAATGTGCGGTGGAAGGGCATGCAGTTCGTCGGCACAGAGGACTTCTTCGTGGCGCGCTTCACTGAGGAGCAGCCCTCGCTGGAACGCGCCGGTCTACTTCCCGATGAACAGGCCAACCTCGACTCGCATGCGTGGGTGCTGTGGTCGGATCTGGACTCGCTGCCGGACCGGGTCGAGCCGCCACAGCTACTGGCAGTGCTCGGTGCCCTGGTGCCGGCGGGCCCTTGGCGTAACGGAGGGCACGGTTGCGGCCAGGTCACAGGGACTGCCGTATCAACGTGAGTTGGATGGTCACTTCGTAGCGGACGGCGAGCTTGTCGTAGCGGGTCGCGACGCCCCGGGCCTGCTTCAGCAGGCCGATCCGGCACTCGACCTTGTGCCTGGCCTTGTACTTCTCGCGGTCGAAGCCGGGCGGCCGTCCACCTGCCGCTCCCCGACGCAGGCGGTGTCCGGCTTGGTCACGCTTCTCCGGAATGGTGTGCGGGATCTGCCGCCTGCGCAGGTAGGCGCGGATCTCGCGGGAGGAGTAGGCGCGATCGGCGAGCACGTGATCGGGCCGGACACGAGGCCGCCCGCTGCCGGTCCGGGGCACCTTGATGCGGTCCATGACCCGGATGAAGTGTGGTGCGTCGCCGCGTTGGCCTCCAGTGATCACGACGGCGAGGACGTGTCCGGCGGCGTCGGCGGCCAGGTGGAGCTTGGTGCTCAGGCCGCCGCGCGAGCGGCCGAGGCCGTGGTCGTCCGGCTCGTCCGCCAGGCCGTCCGGGGACGTCCGGCCCGGACGGGCAGCCCCCTTTTCCGGGCCCCCGCGGAGTGCTGGTGGGCGCGGCAGACTGTGGAGTCGACTGAGACCTCCTACTCAATGTGCCCGGCGGCATCCGCCTTGACCTGCAGTTTCTCCAGGACGCGGGCCCAGGTTCCGTCGATCTGCCAGCGGCGGAACACCGAGTACGACGTCTCCCACGGCCCGTACCGCTCGGGCATGTCCCGCCAAGGCGAACCCGTCCTCGCCCGCCACCAGATCCCGTCAAAGACCTGCCGCCGATCCCGCGGCTTGCGCCCCATCTTCGGCAACGGCGGCAATACCGCCTCCAAGCACAGCCACTGGTCGTCCGTCAGATCTCCACGAGCCATCCGAAGATCGTTTCACGACCTTGATCAACATCTCAAACAGGCCCTAGGTGTATTGATCACTCGAGGCGGGCGAGCCATTCCTCGGAGACGAGTTCGTCGGGGAAGCCGGAGGCGTAGGGGCTTAATGGTGGAGTCGGGTATTGGAACTGTCCGAATGGGTCTCGGACTCCTCGTTCGGTTCCTCGAAGATCTCGGCCGCCGAGAGCACCTCAGCCGAGATCACGACGGGCCCAACGAGCACGGATGGCCCATCGGTGGTTTCGTAGAAGTAAGCGAAGTCGACTACCGATCCGAGGTGGGCACGATGCCTGACTTCAAGCTCGGCGATCCGCTGGATGAGTACCCGGAGGACGTCATCAAGATGCCGCCCCCGGTCGTTTTCCGTGCACAGCCCGATAGCTACGTGCTCCTGAAGACCCCTGAGCAACTTCGGGCTTGGGAGCAAGCGGTTCGGCAGACGACAGGGCTTGAGATCGTGGCCGAGAATCTAGCAGGTGTGGCCTCCGAAACCGGGTGCTCGTATGGCGAGGCGAGCCACAGCGACGACTGCGGACTGGCGTGATACTGGCCGTCTCGGTCCGCGACGACCTCCACGCCCTCGCTGTGCAACATGCGGTACGCAGCCGGGGGAAGCACGATTTCCACATTGTGGAGAGCGACACCATCGGTGGCAGGCCGTCGCTGTCCTGGTACTCGCACAGCGACGAAGGTGCCCATGGGAATCGGACTGCGACCCTCCTGACCTCCGAGGGTGTCGCTGTCGCGCCTGAAGAGGCTGCTGTCTTGTGGTGGCGGCGGCCCAGGGCCGATCAGGAGATCGCCGCGCATGCGAGCAGCACCCATGAGCGCAGTCTCGTAAACAACGACTGTCGCGGTGCTCTCGGCGGCATCCTTGCCTCCGCTTTTGACGGCCAGTGGATCTCGCCACCCGAGGCGACCGATGGGGCTGCCGACAAGGTGTACCAACTCGCGGTGGCGCGGGACGTCGGCTTCCGAGTGCCACGCACCCTCATCTCCCAGTCACGAGCAGACATCATAGCCTTCACACGGCAGGTCGGGCGAACTATCGTCAAACCGGTTGTCGGCGCACGCGGACCGTCCCTTTGGACACGCTGGGTCGACGACCCCGAATCGATCCCGGCGGCGTCTTTCGAGGTATGTCCCGCCACTTACCAGGAGTACATCGAGGGCTGTCGGCACGTCAGGCTCAACTGCTTTGGCGAGCGAATGTATGCCGCGCTCATCGAGACGGAAGAACTCGATTGGCGGCCTGACCTCCAAGTACCCATATCTCCCTGGCCCGTTCCCGAGGACGTCCGCCGCCATGTGGGCACAGTCCTGCGCCGACTGGGGCTACGCATGGGCGTGGTGGATCTGAAGCTGACGCCGGACGGGCAGCCGGTATGGCTCGAGGTGAACCCACAGGGCCAGTTCCTGTTCCTGGAACCACTCACGGGCGAACCGCTGACCGAGCACTTCGCTGACTTCCTGCTCTCTGCTGCTGGCACATTGCGCAACGAACAGAATTGAGGGCGCCGTCCTCCAGCCCCGACACAGGGCCAGCGCGTACCGAGACCGGCCGGTCGGAGGACCGTTTTGCTGCAGAAGCAGAGAGAGGCAGGCCGGGACAGAATCTCAGGGTTGTGATCTCTTCCGCTGGCTCACATCGGCGGCGGCGGCCCAGTCCCCAGCTGATGCCTGCTGCCACTGGACGGCGACTTTGATGTGGACCCCGAGCATCCGGGCGAGGATCGCGGCGGGGACTTCGGTGGCGAGAGTGAACAGGGCGGTGGAGCGGTCCTGCTTGGGCCGGACCCCGATTCGGTGAAGGCGCTTGCCGATCGGGCTATCAGTGAGGGGGAGCCCGGGGTGGCCTCCGGGGAACAGCCAGGGAACGTCGTTGGGGGTGCCGATCTTGGCTTTGCCGCGGCGGGTGGCGACGAGCTCGCGGACGAGGCTTGCCAGTGGCGCTGGGAGTACGACCGGCGAGGTGCCGAACGTGATCGTGACGGTGTCGCCGTCGATGTAGATGTCGTCGACGGTGAGTTGGCTGATGGTGGCGATCTTCTGTGCGTAGAGGATCAGCAGCAGTCCCGCGACGCGGTCCTGGGTCGGCAGTGTGTCGTCGTTGAGGAGGCGCCGGGCGTCGGCCCAGCGTTTCTCGCTGTCGATGGCGCCCTGGGGGCCGGTCCAGCGGACGGTGCCGTAGGTCAGGTCGCGGGCATGCCGGTGCTGTACCGACCAGCGCACGAAGTGGCCGGTCTCGTCGCGGTAGCTGACCGTGGCATCGGCCATCCACCGTTCCAGGTCCGGCTGGGTGCACGTCCCCAGGGTGAGTCCTTCGCGGTTGAGCCAAGTCAGGAAGCTGTCGGCTGCGGTGACGTGGCAGCGAACGTTCAGATCCTGGAGTCGAGTCGTATGGTCTTCGCCGAGGCGTCTGCGGAGCCGACGCATGTGGTGCCAGACCGCATAGCCGTGCAGGGTCCGACGCTCGGCGAGATCGATGCGGGCCTGGACGGTCCCGGTGATCCATTTCTCCAGGGCGATGAGCCGTTCGTCGCGGGGCGGGAGGGTGCCGGTCGCGACCAGGACACTGCGCAGGTGGGCTAGCACTTTGCCCGGGGGCAGTTCGTCGAGAACCTCGTGGGTGACGGGCCGCTCGACTGCGGAACCTTCAGTTACGACTTTCGCGAAAGTGCGCCGTGGACGCCCAGCAGACCTGTGTGCTGGCGACATGGCTACCGCCTCCGCTCAGCCCGCGCCTGTTGTACGGCCGGTGTGGTCCCACAACTGCTCCTTCGACGATCTCGCGGTCCCATTCGAGGTACCGGACCACGTAAGCACGCGCGAAGCGAAATGGAGATGCCGGCTCCTGGCCTGCGCAGGCAGGATCTCTCCATGTCGACCGACGTCAGCGGAATGATCGAATGCCGGCCGGGCGCCCGCCTATGGGGCCCTGACGACGAGGACTCCGTATGGGAAATCGGCATCGATCTCTTCCTCCTCAACAGGGGCAATGCCTACGACGGCCTGGCCTGCCTCTTCGGAGTCCGAAACTCTTTCGGCTTCCGACCCTTGGCGGAGGGTCGCGGCTTCCCGGACGACGCCTCGGACGGGCTGCGAGGTGAGTTCGCCAGCTACGGCGGCCCCCACGATGTGCACGGGACCACCTGGCTGACCTGGGCCGAGCTAGACACCACGGACTGGCAGGAGACCGACGCCTCAGGCACACGAACCCGCGCCTCAGCCGCAGGGACCGACACAGACTGGGGCCGGGTCTGGAGCGTCATGCGCATCCTCAGCGAAGTCCACGGAGCCGAGAACGTACGCCTCGTCGTCTGGTTCCACTGACTCGTAGCTGAACCACCGGTTGGCCACTGAGTGTTGTAGTTGGCCGGAGTCACGCACCGACGTCTACCGCCCGATCCGGCGGGCCGTGCCGGATTGCGTGCGCAAGGCAGGCAGTCGGGCGGTGTCTTCCACTCCGGCCAGGCTTTCGCCCAAGGTCAGCAGCGAGAGGAGCCGCACCGGCCGACCGGCGGTGGCGGCGGCCTCCAGTTTGTGGTGCCCGTCGAGGAGGAAGTGGGTCAGGCCCCAGTGCACGAAGTAGTCGTCTCCTCGGTCGATGGCGGGCTGGCACACGTCCAGAGTGGAGATCGCCACCGCCGTGGGGACCGTTCCCTGCTCCATGAGTGCGACGTATTCCTCGACGCGCTCCCGCTCGTTCCATGTCGGGGGAACCATGGGCACGACGAACTCGTAGAGGTGGGCGTCCGCGTCGACCGCGGTCTCGAAGGTCCGGTAGTACGGGGTGTGCGGGTACTCCGGAAGGCCCCAGAACTGATCGATCCCCCACGTCGTGACCTGTTCGCCGCTGAAGTAGTCGCCCTCTCTGCCGGGGATGACCAGATGGGGTTCCACGTCCAGGAGCAGCGGAAGGTACTCACCCTGCGGCAACAACGCGCCGAACGCCTCGATCACGCCGCCGTTGTCCGGATCGGCCAGCGTTCCGGTGAGCCGTTCCTGCATGCTCTCCAGGGACAGCTTCTCCCGCGCGGTCTTCAGTCGGCGGAACAGGAGCGGGCACGTGCCGCAGTAGAAGCTGAGCTCGAAGGCCGGCTCGTCGTCGACCATGAGCAAGCGGCGCCGCGGTCCGCCGCCGAGCTCCTGCAGTTCCGTATCGAAGTTCAACCGTGCCTCGGAGGCTGGGACGCCGAGACTGCGGGGGTCGCCTATTTTGATCATCACGGGCCGACCGTACGGGACGCTGTGAACGGGCTCCACCGAGTACTGAGCGTGTATCTGGCCGGAAGGGTCAACTACAACGCTCAGTCACAGCGTGTGTGACTGAGCGCGATAGCTGGCCTTTGAGCACCCTGGTTGGCCTTGAGCGCGATGGTTGGCGCGGGAGCACCCTGAGTGGGGTGTGCCGGGCAGTCTGGGCCCCGCCGGGGAGGCCCTTCACGTCGGGTGCGACTCTGGGCGGATGCACGAGACAGCTGCAGCTCTGGCGACCGCTCGGTGGCCCCTCACCGCGGGCCGGGAAGCCGACTGGTTGCGGGAGCTGACCTCCGATGACGGACTGACGGGGTTCATGCCGCCAGCGCTGCCCGACGCGGTCTGGGTGCTTCACTCCATGTACGAGCACGAGCTCGGACCGACGGGCATGTCCTACGTCGAGTACGAGCGGCGCGTGCTCCTGGGCGGCGGGCCCGAGATCGTCCCAGGTCTGGACCCGGCAGACGTGATGGACGCGGTCCCCGGTGAGCACCCCGGACCTCATTGGCGCCGACTGCGATGGACGGAGCTCGCGCGTCGGATCGGTGACCCGACCGTGCCTGAGGGACGCCTGCCGTGCCACAGCTCTTTCCCCTCGATCGCGCCGCGTCCCTGGCCGGTCGGGATCCAGGTGCCGTCCGAAGGCAGCATGGACCGGGCCGCCTGGAACCGCCTGATCACGATCCTCACCGAGCACAGCCCGCAGGGCCCCGACACTTCCTGCCTGGCCTACTACAGTCCGCTGCTGCATGGAGCCGATGACTTCGAGAACCTGCACATCCGCACCGGCACGCTCGCAGGCGCCCACGTGCTGTACGACCACCCTGAGGAGGACGGCTGGAGCCCGTCCAACCTCTGGCCGCGGGACCAGTCCTGGGTACTGTGCACGGACTACGACCTCTGGGCCACCAAGGTGGCCGGCCCGACCGCGCTGATCGAAGCCCTCCTCAACGACGGGGACCTCGAAGCCGTACGGCTTCCATGGGCTACCTGACCGGCCGGGGGGCGGAGTTGTGCATCGGAGTCGTCCATCCGCGCCATCTACCGTGCTCAGTCACAAAATGTGTTCGATGACCTTCCGGATGATCTTGCCCGGCTCCAGACGCTGCAGATCTGGCACGCCCTGTGGGTCGAGCGCATCGACCGCAAGATCGCGGCCGTCCGGCAGCGCGAACGTGAAGTCGAGCATGGGCGGAACACCCGGCCGAAGTCGCCGGAGTGGATCGTCGAACTCGGCATCGGAAACGGCCGGCCGCCCGCCCAGGTCCACGCCGGTGACTGCTACATGACTGGCAAGCGCCATCGGCCCGTGGACCGCGACGAAGCACGGCGCCTCCTCGCGGCCGGCCTGCCTGGCTGCAGCCACTGCCAGCCCGACGTCCGGCTGCTCGTCCTCGACTTATCCGCCCGCCCGGTTTCACCCCTCACCGCAGCGCGCTGATCGAACACCTGTACCGCCTGCTCGCTATGCTGCGTTCGCGGTGATTCACCATCACCCGAAACAGGACCACACCCATGCTCACCCCCGCTCCCCCGCCACCGGTCTCCGAGCCGGACCCATCCGCGCTGATCTGCTCCGGCGACCGCGTCGGCCTGTGCGCCGGCTGCCAGCGCAAGACACACCGGTACGGCACGGCGGCTCACCCCTCTGCCAGTGGTGCATGGCATCCGTCCAGGAGAACTGGGGCCCGAGCGTCCGCTACACCAGCACCCGCACCTGACCACACGCCCCGGATACCCGGTCGGGTGAAGTCGCCCGGAGAGGAGAACCCCGACAGGGCCCGGCGCGTAGTGCACTGCGTGAGAGCGATCAACGAAGCACATGTCGAGGAGCCAGGGCTGGCCGTGCTGGAAGTCGCGGCCGCAGACACGGAGACCGCGCTCGCCGTCCAGACCGCGCTCGCCGTCCAGACGGCGCTCGCCGAACGGTGGGCAACCGCCGTGGCCGACCGTACGCACCGGGAACCCGGCAAGCCTGGCATCCGGCTGACCCGCTACCTGGACGTGCGCCAGGAACCGCACCCATCACGACAGACACGTAAAGCAGGCGCTCGCCAGGAAGACGTCCTCGTAACCGACCCAGGGCCCACCCCATCAGGCCGGCCAACAGCACTCAACACACTGGCTGCAACCACTGACGTCGGCTGCTTGTCCTCATCGTCATGACAGCCACTACTCGACCACCCCAGGCCCTCCAACTCCCACTACGCGCAGGACACGCTCGCAGCCGCCACCGACAACGAGGGCTTGCCGAAGCAGCCCTGGGCAAGCCCTCGCGGTGTCTCATACGGCAAGTACTGATGTGAGGGGCTCGCCCCACGTAGCCCATCGCCGCAGGTGGATCTGGTCCGGCAGGTAAATGTCATGGGTGTATGCGAAGTCCGCCGCTGCCTTGGTGAACCACCCGTCAGTCACTGCGACTACGACGTCGGCTTTGTGCTGCGGCCGGGCTGTGCCGTTGAGGGTCTGTATGTCAGGCGACCCGACCTTCCCGCGGCCGGCCTCACGGTGCTTGCACTGGAAGACCACTCGGAGGCCGTCGGGCGTTACGGCTATGACGTCTGCTCCGAGGTCGCGAGCACCGCCTCCCTCCCGGATGACCTCATGCCCGTCTCGCCGCGCCAATGCCGCTACCGTCTGCTCGAATGCGGCTGGCGTCATGCTGTGTATGTCTTCTAGGGCAACGCTGTCCCTAGAAGCGAGGAACAGGTCCATGGCCTCCTCAAGCAGAGCCAGGCGATGCATCTCGTCTCGGTCACGCCGCAGGATGGCATCACCGCGAGGCGCGATGCGAGGGCGCGCCGCTGGTGGCGACGCTCGGGACCCGCTCTTCAAGTGCCGCGCGCATGGTGTGCAGTCGGCGGTTCTGGAGGTTGCTGAAGTACATCATCCACACGATGAACCCCACACTGAGCACGGTCATCCCGATGGTCTGCCGGAGTCCTGCAGTGAGGGCGGTCCCCACCGTGACCGTGGTGAAGAGCACGGCGAGGAAGATCAGCGCGGCCATGCGGTGGCGGGTGCGGTACAACCGCTGCGCGACCAGGTCACGCATCGCGCTCTGTTCCCGCGGGTCCTGCGGTACCTCGCCCTTGCGCAGTTTCTGGTCCAGGGAGAGGAGGTCGTCCGTCTTCCCGCCCGCGGCTCGCTTCTCCTTACGGCGCATGATCACCATGATGCAGATTCCACCGGCCGACATGATGGCCGTACGCAGCACCACGGTCGCGAACGAGCGCCCCGGATACAGCAACGCGACCAGCACGCTGGCGGCCAGGACCGACAGGGCGATCTGTACCCACAGGTGCCGCGCCAGGAAGTCCCGGATCCGTTCCACGCCCCGCCTCCTTCAGTCGTCAGATCCGCTTCCGGCGCTTGTATCCGGCGAGCACCATGGCGCACGCGAAGGCCAAAAGGATCCAGGCGACCGCGCAGTAGGCCCAGGCCGTCGTCCCGCGTGCGGCCCCGACCGAGCTCACGACCGCCCACAGCGCGAGGACGACACACAGGCAGGTCCACGCGATGTCGGCCAGCCGGACACGCAGTTGCGCACGCTGAGCCGTTCCTCGCTGCAAGGTGCCGAGCCTTCGTTCCGCGGTCTTCTCCCGCTCCACGAGCCGTCACTCCCCTCATCCGAAACCGGACCTTTCGACTACCCGGGCTCTGCCACCACACGCACCCAAACGAGCCCTCGTATACGGAAGTTGACGCTCCAGATAGCGGCCCCCAGAACGTGCTGGTGAAGGCATGCCCTGCACGGTTCGACCATGTACCGCAAATACGCCTGCGGATCGGCAAGATAGCGGCGCCAGTGATCCACCACGCCGAGCTCCCGCCACGCCACCCACCGCATGCCGCGCTCACCGACCTCGATGATGTCCGCACCCGGTAGCGCGGTCAGCAGTGGGGAGTGCGTGGCGCAGATGACCTGGCCGCCCTCCTGAGCCAGCCGGTCGATATGCCCCACCAGCTCGAGACATGACGAGAACGAGAGCGCTGCCTCCGGCTCGTCCAGAACGTATAGCCCGGCGTGCCGGAACTTCTCGCGAAACGCCGTGAGAAAGCCCTCCCCGTGGCTTACAGTATGCGGCGCGAAGCCCTCCCGACCCAAGGCATCCAGCGCGGTCTCGGCGCGCAGGAAGAAGCCTTCCCTGGCCGCCAGCTGGCTGCCATGCGCCGCCCGCGCCCCGAAGCGGCATCGAATTTGAGACGCTCCCCGAGGATCGACTTGCCGCGCGGGGAGGCGTAGCGCCAGTCATGGGAGCCGCCGTAGGAGTCCAGGCCGAAGCCTTCCGCCAGTCCTTCGACCAGGGTCGACTTGCCCGACGGCCCTGCCGGCATTGCGCTACCGGTCTCGACGCCTCCACCCGCACGCCCCCCGATTGACCCACCATATGAGTGTCAGATTGCACCCATAGGCCGGTCAACGGGTCGCCGAGAATAGTAATCACACGGCGGCCAATGGCGCCGGCTATCAAGGGAGCACACCTGATGAGCAGCATCCGTACAGACTTTGCGCCGGTCGTGACCCGGGCCGCTGAGGCGGAGAAGACGAGTGACCCCAGCAGTGAGATGTCGCTGCTGGCGGACTCCGAAACGACAGGCGGATTGCTGACCAGTTACCGCTCGACCTTCGCCGAGGGGGCGGTGGGAGCACCGGCACACTTCCACACCCGGGCCGCGGAGATGTTCTTCGTCATCGACGGATCCCTGCGCGTCCTGCTGGACGAAACGATCACCGTGCTGAGCGCGGGTGACTTCCTGCTCGTACCGCCGCACACGCCACACGCCTTCGCCGCTGCCCCGGGGTGCACGGCGGACGTGTTGTTCACCTTCACTCCGGGGATGGCCCGCTTCGACTACCTCCGGCTGCTGGGGCGGGTCATGCGCGGCGAGGCCGGCTTCGAGGAGATCAAGGCATCCTCGGAGCTCTACGACAACCACTACGTGGACAGCCCTGTGTGGAACGCTGCGCTGACCACCGGGTGAAGCGGCATCGGAGGCTTCCCGAGCCGCCGCGCAGCCGATGCCGACCGGTACCAGGGCCGTGCCTCCACGGATTCCGTATCCTGGCGGCATGCGCATGCGCCCCCCCCTGAGCTGGGCTCCTGCCGAGGACCTGCCGCCCGGCACCACGGATCTGGCACCGGTCGTCGATGCACTGAGTTCGTGGTGGTGATGATCGGGGGGTGGCAGGACTCGGGGGGCGTCGTCGGCGGCGTAAGTGGCAGGTGTTCGGGGCTCTGGGTGCCCTGGTGATCGTGGCGAGTGTCGCGTACGCGGTGCGGCAGCTGATGCACGGTGGTCTTCTGGAACCCGGTGATACGGCCGGGCTGCTGGGTCTGCCCCTGGGGGTGCCCGGGCTGGTGGTCGCGGTGACGGCACTACGTAAGCCGATCGAGGGCAACGATGCTGAACGCGCCCGCGGTTGGGCCGCGACGCTGGCCCGGCAGGTCGAGGACGGCGAGAGCGGAGTGTGGCGGCAGCTGCTGGGTGACGACACCCGACGCATCAACCTCACCTACGACCTGCACCCCGCCGCTGCCCGCCCTGCCGTAGCGCCGGCTGCCGGGCGTCTGACCACGGACGGCTCGGGCCCGGTAACGTTGCCGGACATCGTCTCCTACCACCGTGCCACGCAGCCGCTGCGTCTGGTCGTCACCGGCGCCGCCGGCGCGGGCAAGACGGTTCTGGCCCTGGAACTGATGCTGGCTCTCATCGACGGCCGGGCCGAGGATACCCCGTGCCCGTGCGTATCCCGCTGTCGCGATGGGACACCGAACGCCAGTCCCTGCCCCAGCTGCTGCAGCAACGGTTGGTCGAGGCCTACGACTGACCCGCCAACCTGGCCGCCGACCTGGTGCAGCACGGCATGGTGTTGCCGGTGTTGGACGGCCTGGACGAAATGGACCCGCCGGCTCCCGACTGCTCCCCCGACCCTGCCGCGCCCCGCGCCACCACCGTCGTCCACGACCTCAACGCCTACCAGCGCGGCCCTGACGCCGGGCCCCTCATCCTGACCTGCCGCACCTACCGGCCGGCCAGCGCCCGGTAGCCCTCCCCACTTGGGCTGCGGCGCGCGCAGCAAAGGCGCAGGGCATCACCAGCTCACTGCAGAAAAGCCGCACCCAAGGACCACCGGCTTCCCCGAGACGCCAAACACCAGTCAGCCGTGCCTGGCGCCTCCAGCGGGCCTTCGACCTCACTGGGATGGCCTGCAACTCCAGCCATCCCAGAAAGCCCATTGCCAGTGAGCGATGCGGACGCTGCTCACGAACCGACGCATGCTCGACCACCGGGATGCTCTGCGCGCGTGACTCAATCCGAAGCGGTAGGACCCAGGAGAGCAAACCGTTGGGTACACGGTCGCTGCAGGGAAGCGGACAGCGTCGCAAACGCCACCACCGCCGCTGAAAGCCCTGCGAGAAGCAACTGCTGGTTCTGGGCGAGCAAGTCCGGGGTCGGATCACCACCGGCGCGAACCGGCGGCGGGCTGGCTTCTGACCACCGCATGGAAATCGACGTGTAGTTGATCGAGCCGCACTGGGAGAGAAGGACATCACCACCCCTTAAGCCCGCGCGGCCCTTCTCCTACCACCGCACTGACGCAGCGGGACACGCACCAGACCGCGCCACTGCCACGCCGTGCCGGTGTACCACTGCTGCTTGCCGCCCGGAGGACCCGGCGCAGCATTTCCTTGAACGAGATTCCTGCAGGATTATCACCCAAGGTGGACCAGTAGCGACGCTTGAAAGTTGCCCCCCTCCAAGGGGTCTGGCTCGTTGAGCCAGACCGGGAGGAGCGGTGATCAGCCTGGAGGATCGGGCAGAGATCCGCCGGCTTCACCGGGCCAAGCAGATGCCGGTGCGGGCGATCGCGAAGAAGTTGGGGATCTCAAGGACACCGTCCGCAGGGCGATCGTGGATGATGCGCCGCCGAAGTACCAGCGGGCGCCGAAGGGCTCGATCGGGGACGCGGTCGAGCCGCAGATCCGTGAACTGCTCGAACAGTGGCCGGAGATGCCGGCGACGGTGATCGCTGAGCGGATCGGCTGGGACCGCGGCCTGACTGTGCTCAAGGACCGCATCCGCGGGCACGGAGGGGCGGGTGTCCAAGCCCTCTTCTGCCTTCGCTGATGCCCGCCGGGCATCAGCGAAGGTGCGTCCGGCCATCGACACGCGCGTGATGCCTGATGGGTATCAGCGGCGTCGAAAGAGGTCTTGGACGGAGTGCCGCCGCCGGACGGAGGCTGTGGGGGCAAGCCATTGAGCCACTGACAGGAGCTGAAGACCATGAGGGTTTTCCTCACCGGCGGATCCGGATACATCGGCAGGGCGACCATCGGCGCGCTGATCCGGCAGGGACACACCGTGGACGCTCTGGCCCGCAGCGACGGCGCCGCCGAGACCGTCCGTGCCCTCGGCGCGACACCGGTGCGCGGCGGGCTTGGGGACCTCGGCGTGCTGAACGCCGCGGCCCCCCGCGCGGAAGCCGTCGTTCACCTGGCGCAGGCTGAAACCGGCGCCGAGGATCTGAGGGCGGCCGGGGCCATGCAGGACGGCATCGGCAGCGGCCCCTACGTGCACACCGGCGGCACCTGGGTCTACGGCGACACCCAGGGCGTGGCGGACGAGAGCGCCCCGTGGAACCCGCCGGCCTTGGTCGCCTGGCGCAAGTCCGTGGAGGACGCCGTCCTCGCACGCGCCCAGCGCGGTGGCCGCCCCGTCGTGGTACAGCCCGGCCTGCTGTACGGCGGCGAGAACCGTTTGATCGACATCTTCTACACCACCCCGGGCAAGGAGGCCGGCGCCATCCCCTACATCGGCGACGGGACCAACCGCTGGGCGCTGGTGCACATCGACGACATCGCCGAGCTGTACGTCGCCGCGCTCAAGACGAAGCCGGGTTCGGTGTACGTCGGTGTCGGCGGTGTCAACCCCACCGCCAAGGAGTGCGCCCTCGCCCTCAGCCGGGCCGCGGGCATCGAGGGCAAGGTCGCATCGATCAGCCTGGAACAGGCCCGCGAACAGATGGGCCCGATCGCCGACGCCTTCGCTCTGGACCAGCAGTTCACGCCGGCCCGGGCCAGGGAGGAACTGGGCTGGACTCCCGCCCACACCGACCCCCTGGCCGTTCTGGCCCGTGGCTGAGCACACCTGTGCACCGCCGGCCGGCAGCGTCTGCGGCGGCATGCACTAGCCCGGTAGATTGATGATCGACTGCCATGGGCGTTCCGAAGGAGTTCCGGGACAGCCATGGCCCACAGCGGCCGACCGACCCGGGGTGCCGTGGCGACAGAGCGGGCGGTGAATCCGGATGGATCTTGATCTGCGGAAGCTGCGCTACTTCGTGGCCGTGGCGCAGGAACTCCATTTCGGGCGGGCGGCGGAGCGGCTGCACATCGCCCAGCCGGTGCTGTCCCGGCAGATCCGCAGTCTGGAGGACGACCTCGGAGCGGAGGTGTTCGACCGGGGCCGCCGCGGAACGCAGCTCACTGCGGCCGGAGAGCAGCTGCTGGAGGACGCCCTACCCCTGCTCGCCTCGGCCCAGGCACTGACGAGACGCGTGAAGTCAGCGGCCCAGGGCACCCAGTCGCTGACCGTCGGCTTCATGCCAGGCATCACCGTCACCCCGGCCATGGTCGCCTTCACCACGCACCATCGGGACGTGCACGTGCGCCTTCTGCGCACCACGTGGGCCGACCAGGTCGAGGTGCTGCTGGACGGCCGCGCCGACGTCAGCATCGTGCGCCTGCCCATCGACAGCAACGGTCTGCAGATGCGTCCGCTCTTCCGGGAGCCCCGCGTCGTCATGGTACCGGCCGGGCACGCCTTGGCCGGCAGGACGTCGGTGAGCATCAAGGATCTTGCCGCCGAGCACCTGCTTCAGGATCCCGACGCCGTTCCGGAGTGGCGTGATGTGGCACTGGAACTGCGGGGTCGACGGCGCCCCGAAGTCCCGGTGATCCACCAGGTGGAGGAGAAACTGGAAATGGTTGCGGCCGGAGCGGGCATCTGCGTGCTCCCGCTGTCGACCGCCAGCTTCTACACCCGGCCGGACGTGATCCCGCTGCGCGTGAAGGACATCGGCCCCAACCAGGTGGCCCTCGCCTGGGTGGCGGCCCGCCGCTCCCGCCTCATCCACGACTTCGCCCAGGCCGCCGCCGACACCCTCGCCCGACCCCACGCCGAGGAATCGCAGCCGCCTTCGGACTGAGGTGGTTTCCATGCGGACCGCCGCCCAGCGGCGCCGTGAACCCGCAAGGCCCATGTGTCCCAGCGAACGGCGGACACGGACTGACTCGGCGGGTCCGAGCCTCTGCCGACACCGGACAGCACGGACCCGGCACGGCGCCACGACAGTCACCGCACACCCGCGGCTCGCGCGCTCGGGGCAGGGATGGCCCGGGAGCCAGGATCCTATGCGGTCACGAACATCCAGTCTGGCCGCGCGCATGATCGCCCCGGAACGACGCATCCTCGCCAGGACAACCCAACGGTGTCGGTGGATTTTTGGGTCAGGTCCGAAGCGGCCACCCCACCATCATCACCGTGGATTTTGCTGGGCGACAGACGGTGGAGTCGACGTTGACATCCCAGGGTGATCAGGCCCTTCGCGTCCGCCTCGGCCTAGTACTCCAGCAGTACGGTCCGAGGCGAGGAGCGAGACCTTGTTGTCCGCCGTGCGAATCGCGACGGTCTGGCCTGCGAACGAGTAATAGCGCGTCGCTGTGACCGTGCTGGAGCCCGTCTTCAGCTGAACAGCTCGACCAATCCGGCCTCAGGGAAAGGGCGGAGAGGAATTGTCAAATCCTGTGGATGGGACTGCTCGCAAGCTTCGGGCCACTCCGCTTTGGGGCTGTGCCCGCGGTGGACGGGTTCCGTCGACTTCGCACTGTCACTAGCGTCCGTGTGCCACCAAGCGGTGCCCACCGCCGGTCGTACGGGGCTGTCAGTCCTTGTGCACGGGACGCAAGGTCACCAGGTCGTTGCCGTCGCAGTAGACGAGCGGCCCGCCGACGGCTTTGTTGGCGGGCCGGAACGCCTGGCAGTCCGATGTGCCCCGCCAGAGGGTATTGCCCCGGTGGTCCAGCAGGAGCAGGCGGCGACCGTCCTGCCAGAAGCCGCCGGTGACGGACCGCGCCGCGAGGCTCAGCCCGTGGGGGCGGACGAGCTGGTCGGCGCCCGCGTACAGGAGCCGATCCGGGCGGCCAGGCGCGCGGATGATCTCGTTCATGGTGCCGTAGGTGACCAGGTACTCGCCCGGGGCCAGTCGCCGGGAGCGGCGCAGGGTGCCGAAGTAGGGATCGACGACCAGGGTGCCTTTGGCGTCCGGCAGTACCATCCGGTAGCCGACGATCAGGGGAAGAGTACGGTCCCAGCGGCATCCGGTGCGCGCGTCGCGCGGGGCCTGAGGCTGGTCCCAGACGAAGTTGTACTGCCAGCCGCGGTCCCCGTCACCGGATTCCACCCCGCTGGCGAGGACGGTGGCGCGGCAGCTGCCCTTGGCCGGTGCGGTGACCATGATGACCCGGTCGTTGTCCTTGATCATTCGATCGACGGTGCCGTCGGGCGGCCGCAGCGCCGCCTGCCAGTGAAGCCCGCCGTCGCCCGGGTCAACAGTGCCGACACGGTCGGGGGTGACCAGATAGGGCCCGCAATGGTCCCCACTGCGGCCGTCGGCGGTGGCGAGCGCGTCGGCCTGGCAGACGACTCCTACCGCCCCGGACACTGCGCGCGTCCACTGGAGTACACCCGACCAGGCGTCCCAGCCGGTCAGGCGGCAGGACCTGGGACGGCAGACCGCCGTCAGTACCACGGAGCTGTTCTCCAACAGGAAAACCTGGCTGCCGAGCGGCAAGGCCTGACGCCAGATCAGGAGCCCCCGCTCCGGGTCGAGCCCGGCGATCGCACTCGGACCCTGGCGGCCGTCTCTGCCGCCGACCAGTATCACCCGGCGATCACCGCCGAGCACGGAGTGCGCCGCGCCGGGCTGGTGCGAGGTCAACGCGAATTCGGCCGGCAATGCCAGCCGCCAGCCCCCGTTCTCTGCGCCATCCAGGCGGACCAGCGTGCGGCCCTGGCCGAGCAGCCCCGCCGCGGGCTCGTTCAGCGCCCAGGTGCCATCGGGGCCCGGCCGCACCGGCAGTGGAACACGCGAGGCCTCTTCGGGCACCGCCTCCCCATCGCCGAACATCGGCGGCGACGGGGCGAAACAGCCCGCCACCAGCAGCCCCACCACGGCCAGTAGCCCTCGCCGCCACCGATACCTCATCGCCCCCCGGATCCGCCCACACGGTAGAACGCCCGCAAACCTGCTCACCACTCTTCCGCCTCCCTCTTGCGGAAACGAGTCTTGCTGGCGTCCTGACGGGCCTGTCATGAGCTCTGCTGGAGCCGCTCCGCGGCCTGAGCAGGGGTGTCGTAGTAGCCAGGCCGTGCCAGCAGGACCGAGCTGAAGTGGTAGCCCTGCTCTTCCTCGGGCTCATCGTCGGCTGCGAATGGACGCCAGAAGCTCAGCAGCAAGTCCGGGGCGATGAATGAAGCATCGTCGTCTGGGTCTTCCTCGATCGAGGTGAACTCGCCCATCCGCAGGACAACCTCGCGGGCCGGAAGCACGAACACGTCCACACCCTGAAACAACACTCGGTCCGTCTGGGACGACGGCCTTCCCAACTCGATGGCCTCAAGCATGTCTCGCATGCAGTGGATGCTGATCATCAGCCCGCTGGGACGGAAGACGTGTTGCCCCGGCCGATCAGACTCCGAGATCGCAGAGAGATCGCGGAGCGAGTCCAGCGCCGTGTTGGCCGCGTGCCGAGTCATACCGATCTGCAACGGGCCGACGCCGGTCGGTGGGGCGAGGTCGAAGTCCATGTGGGCATGATCCCAAGCAGGTCTGTCAACGAGTCACGAAGGGCCTCCAGTCCCGGCAGGTTACAGGGCGTGAGAGCTCCACAGAATTTGGACCAGAGCCCGTTCTCCGCAGGGGTGGACACCCGTATCAGTGCCCTCGCCGCCGGCGCCAGCCTTACCCGGCCCGACTTCCGCGGCCAAGGTGCCCATGCAGGCCCCCCTTCCTCACCGACGTCCTGCGCGACGGGCCCTTCGCGCCCGTCTGGCGGCCCCTCACCGCCCCCGAGCAACAGGCCAGCTGGCACGCCTGAAACGGAGTGGCCAACCCGCCCGCCGGGCGGCGCGGTGGGCGAGCGGATACAGGTCAGGGTAGTGACAGGAATTCAGGCGTCGTTTGCCGACTGATCTAGGTGAACGCTGCCGAGGTCAACCACCTCGGCCGTGATCCGCGCAAGGGCGTCCTGGAGTCGGCGGACGGCCTCTTCCGCCTCCGTGTACTGCTCAGGACTCGGCAGGACGGTGCCGAAGGTGCCGCCGCCGTCAGCCGGCAGGGCGCGCCAGCGCAGGACCGGTTCGAGCGCGTTGAGAGCTCCGGAGAGAAACCAGGCCAGGCGACCGTGAGTGCGCGCGAGGGAGATGGCCAGGACGGCGAGAGTTTCACGCAAGCGTTCGAGCCGCTTGATCTGCGGCAATGCCTCCTGGAGGTCCTGCGGGCCCACAGCCTCGCGCAGGCGGTCCTCGGTCTCACGGGCGAGTTGGCGGTCACTCGGCTCCAGTTTCCACACCTGATCTTGGATCTGCAGCTCAGCTTCCTCGGCCAGCACCGCAACGATTCTCCGTATGTCCATGCAGGTCGCTCTAGGTGAACGGCTCTCGCCGCTCGTCGCGACGCCGTCGCCCATGTCCCAACGGATCGCGGTCACTTCAGCAGTGGCGTTGACCGCCCCCCGCGGCCGCGGTCACTGCGGCGGTGGTCGGCACGCAGGTGGCCTCGGTCTGTCTGCTCCACCCACATCTAGGCCGGCATGCCCACCGCAAAGGTTCCTGCGGGGCGGGAGGCGACCTTCGGGTTGTCGGCCATCAGATCGGCCGCCGACAAGCCCCGGGTGAGCAGGGCCGCAGCCTGCGCGAGTGCCAGGGGAAGGTCGTCCAGGGTGCGGGCGAGGCGATCGGCATCCTCGTCGGAGAGGACTGCGCTCTGGGCGCGTAGCAGGGCGACGGACTCGGCACGGGCGAGAGTGTCGACGCCCAGGGGGACGGCGTAGGTGTGCCAGTTGGGGTTACGGGAGGTGATCAGGACGTGCCCGGTGGTGCCGCCGGGAAATCGTCTTGCTCACCACGGCAGGAAAGTACGCTGGCGAAACGATCCATCGTTTTAGCCGCTGACCTGGGGATTCACGGAACCGATGCTGTTGGTGATCTTCACTCGGTGGAGTGAAGCCTTCTGACGGTGGCTGTGTTCATGTCCTCGTGGTGCTGCGCTGGTGGGAGCGGGGCGGTTTCGGCGGTCGGAGGGGTGACCGCAGTGGCAATGGGTTCGGTCTCGGGGCGGGTGATTCCGCCGTTGACGGTGCGGATGGCACGGGCGAGCAATCCACGGGGCACGGCCGCGATGTGGGTGCGTGACCGGCTGGGCGGCGTGTTCACGGATGCCGATTTCGCCGACTGGTATCCGGCTGACGGACGGCGTGGGCTGTCGCCGGTTCAGCTGGCTCTCGTGTCGGTGCTGCAGTATGCGGAAAACCTCACTGACCGGCAGGCGGCGGACGCGGTCCGCTGCCGCCTGGACTGGAAGTACTGTCTGGGCCTGGAGCTGGACGATCCGGGATTCGACGTCACGGTCCTGAGTGAATTCCGTGGCCGGATGGCTGAAGG
The DNA here is from genome assembly GCF_055575395.1 of Streptomyces sp. NPDC034103. Classification (NCBI taxonomy): domain Bacteria; kingdom Bacillati; phylum Actinomycetota; class Actinomycetes; order Kitasatosporales; family Streptomycetaceae; genus Streptomyces; species Streptomyces sp. NPDC034103. The sequence continues at coordinate 19,539 of NZ_JBVISS010000010.1, forward strand.
CGACCGCGCGGACCGGCTGTTGGTGCTGGTCGTGACCGCCTGGCAGAAGCCGGTCTGGTCAAGCGGCGGGGACGGGTCCGGACGGATTCCACCCACGTGCTGGCGGCGGTGCGCCGTCTGAACCGGGGTGTTCCCCGTCAAGTTCATCTGTTCAGGCGTGCCACCCTTCTGAGGGTTCCTGCGGGTCGCGCGGTCTTGGAGGGGGAGCTTGAGCCGTGGCGGCCAGCCGGAGGCGGTCGAGATCCGTTCAAACATTCGAACATGTGAATGAATCGCGATGGGATGCCTTACGGGCTGGCTCGGTTAGGGCTATGTTGCCGAGCGGCTAGGTGGGCCGTCGCGGTTCCACGACTTCTCTTCGGTTGAGGTCCCGTGGGACGTTGGAGGCCCGGTCCCGAGGTCGGCCTCGGGACCGGGTTCTGAGCGACACGGACCCTGGTCGGCGGGGTCCGTGCCGCTCAGATCAGTTGCATGTGCGAGCCGGGTACGGCGCCTCACTCTCCGTCGAGACGGATTCGCCGTCGATGGTCGCCGAGAGCTCAGCGGATGCCGCTCCCTCCGGCACGCTCACCAGTCGGGTCGTGAAAGCGTGCACCGCGTTCGCGCCGGGGCGACCGACGCCCAGGGCTTGCTGCCATACGGCGTCTCGAAGGCGACCGTGATCGGCACCTCCTCCGCGTTGGCCGCGCGCACCCTGACGACCACCTTTCCGGCCACGCAGCGGGTGCCGGCCGTCAGCTCGACATCGAGTCACGGCGCCGGCGCCTTCAGCGTTCCGAGGCGGGCGAGCTCATAGCTGAGCGCTCGCTCAGGGGCGTCGATCTGGTTCTGCGTGCCGACCACCCCTGCTGCCACCGTTCGCGCTTCGGCGAGCGCGTCGCGCATCGCCGCCCACGCTTTGGCGGGATAGTCCCCCGAGTCGAGTGATTCGGCGTAGGCGATCGCAGCATCCAGGTCGCCTTCGTCGAGCGGCTGGTTCTGCGATGTCAGCGTGTCGCTCAGCAGGAAGCGGTCGAAGTCGACGTGGCCGCCGGTCTGCTGAGTCGCGTAGTTGAACAGTCCCAACCTGTGTCCCATGAAGTGTATCGATCCGGCGAACTCAAGCGGCCCGACGGCGTTGCCGAGCTTGGTCCAATCGATCCCGTTCAAACTGTAATAGAAGGTCGTGTAGAGCTGCCCCGGACTCCGGGCGAAGTCCAGATCTGCCTTCAGGTGCACCTCCGTGGCACCCCCGAGCGCCGTAGCGGTGCCCGGGACGAAGCTCTCGATCGCCGACTGGTCGATCGATTCGGTGAAGGGACGTCCGCGATGGACGACTCCCACCGTGTTCACCCCGTTCACGCGCTTGACCGCGATGTACGAGAAGTCGTGGCCGAACGCTGCAAGACCGGCGGCGTCGCCGTTGTTCATGCCCGAGATGTCCAGCTTCGTCTCGGCCGACTGCCGGGGTCCGAAGGAGCGCTGCGAGAGCGTGTTGCGTGCTTCTTCGAGCCAGGTGAGCTCGCCACCGGGGCTGCGGTGGGTGTACGCACCGGTCACGACCTTGCCGGCCGTCAACCGCAGCCACCCCTGGCGGTCAGTGAGCGACCAGTACCGATTGTCGGGCGCGTGGTTCCATTCCCAAGCCAGGTCGAGATTCGACCCGTTCGGCGCGATTTCATCGGGATGCGGCGGCTCGGCGGCTGGCCGCCCGATGAGTGAAACGTCGTCGACCTTGTAGTCCATGAGGTGCGTGTTGGGGTCTGACGACGGATTGCTCACCCAGGGGGTCTCGATGAAGATGCGGACATCGGAGAGAGCCTGGGATGCAGGAATCGTGAACGATCCCGACACCTTGCCCCAGCTCCCGCGGGTCACGGCCGTGGCGGGCGAGAGGTTGGCGAAGGTCGTGTTGCTGCCGCCGTACCGAGCAGTGATGAGGAACTGCTTGGTCGCCGGGCTCGCAGGGTTGTCGTACTTGATCCATGCCGAGACGTCGTACGTGACGCCGTGCTGCACCTTGCCGGTGACGATCTGCGCCGGCCCCGATCCCGTGGCGTTCCGCCCGGTGACCGCGAGGGCCCTCGAACCCGTGCGTGCGTCCGTCGTCGTCGAGAGCGTCGCGCCGTCGTTGGCGATCCAGCTCGCTGTGCTTCCGGACTCGACGCCGGGATTGCCGAAGAGTTCGACGCCGACCAGCGTCTCGTCGATGTCGGGTGGTGTCGGCACCGTCCACTGCTCGTCCTGGAAGGCACGGTGCGGTGCATCGTTGTCGAAGTCGTCGGACACGACGATGCTCTTGAGCCGCTCGAAGCGCTCCTGCTCAGGGGTGAGCCTGATCGGCTTCTGGAAGATGCCGTCGACCGGCACGACGCCGTTGTTGCCGAAGGTCGGCCACCCGTCGCTCCAGGTCGCCGGGATCAGCGCCGGAATGCGACCGACCGGATACGAGTCGCGGAAGAAGAAGCCATACCAGTCGTCGTCGCCCGCGTCATTCGAGATGGGCACAAGGCCACCCTGGGCGAATCCGTTCGAGTTCAGCGCTGAACGGGACTCGTAGGGCGCCGGGGTAGCCGCGAGGCGCCCGAGCAGTTCGGTCGAGCGGAACATGACGACCTGTCGACCGTCGCTGCGCCAGGTGATCATCACCACGTAGTAGTACCCGTCGATGAAAGACACCTGGGCGCCCTCGAAGATCCCATCGCTGCCGACGTACGGCTTGCTCGCGTAGTCGCTGCGCCGGATGAAGTCCGGGAACTCCTGCTCGACCGCCGTCAGCGTCGGGTTCAGCCGAACCGCGCTGACGCCGCCGTAGATGATGTACGGCGTTCCGCCGTTAGCGTCGTCGAAGAAGAGCGAAGGGTCGTGGAAGCCTCGACCGAACGCCGTCTTCGTCCACGCTCCGTTCTCGATGTCGTCGGTGCGGTAGAGGAAGGCGCCGCCGAGATTCAGCGAATTGATGAGCACGTAGAAGGTGCCGTCGTGGAAGCGGATCGACGACGCCCACTGCCCCTCCCCGTAGGAGTTCTTGCCGTTGCGCAAGGACGCGGCATCACTGATGTCGAGGCGATCGAACGCGTAGCTCACGATCTCCCAGTTGACGAGGTCGTACGATTTCATGATCGGTGCGCCCGGGCTGAGATGCATCGTCGTGCTGACCATGTAGTAGACGTCGCGCCCTTCGTCGTTCTGCGACGCGGGGACGCGCTCGACACTGACATCCGGCACGTCGGCATTGAGCATGGGAACCGCGTAGGTGCCCTTGCCGGTGTCCGTCGTCGTATACGACGAATCGGGATTCCATTCTTCGGCGGCGCGGACGAGCTGCCACTGCTGGTTGCTGCCGCCCCAGTCGGCGTACTGCACGACGTTGCCGCCGTCGGCGGTCGAGGCGTTCTGGACTTCGACGTCCTTGCCGCTGTTGCGGTTGATCAGCCTGACGTAGCCGCTGTCGGAGTCGGCCAGCCGGAACTGCTGGTTCGTGCCGTTGTGGTCCGTCCACTGCTGGACCTTCGCGCCATCGGCGGTCGACCAGTTGCTCACTTCGAGGACCTTGCCGGAGTTCTTCGACTTCAACCGGTAGTAGCCATTACCGGAGTCCACGAACTGCCACTGCTGGTTCGCTCCGTCGTGACGAGTCCACTGGTGGATCGCCGCCCCATCGGCGGTGGAAACGCCGGACACGTCCATCGCCTTGCCGCTGTTGCGGTTCACCAGCACGTACCAGGCGGAGGTGTCCACCGTGGCGGCCGACGCCGGCGTCGTGGTCAACGCGAGCAACCCGCCCACAATCGCCATGGCTGCCGCGGCGACCACCCCCGACCGCCACCGACGGCGCCACCTCGCGGCGCGCGCAAACCCAACCGGCATAGCGTCTTCCTTCCATCATTGGGATCGCCGACATGAAACGGGCCGCATCGGCGCGGACGCCGACGACACCCGCGCACGGACAACCGCCTGGGACGTGACGTGTTAGCGCTAACATTTCCCGAGGACGAGCCGTGCAGGAACTTGTAGGGGTGTAGGTGTTGAGTAGCCAACCGACGGGGCGGCTGAACAATCACGTGCACTGTGAGCGACAACATCGGCCGCGTCAAGATGTAACGCTGGCCTCGCCGAGCTCGGCGTCCGTCGAGCCGACCCTCCGCCTTTCGCTGACCGTTGATCAAGGCCGCGATCCGGGTAGTCGATCTCGGGGAGGTTTGCCGGAGTTCGCGGGCACACCGATGGCCCGGCGTGGTGGCCGGGGGCCCTCCGCCGGCTGCTCGTCGGGACGTGGGCTGGTGTTCAGGTGATCAGTCGCGGTGGCGCGGTCAGCCGGGTGAACGCGTTGACAGGCCTCGACCACAGGCCGACCGGCGTAAAACCGCTGGCCAGCCCAGGTCCCATCCTTTGGTGATCCCGCCGAGGGCACAACGCAGAACGCCGCTGCACCGGAGTTTCCTCCCCAGGGAGGCACTCTGTTCGGCCTCGGACTCCTCGTCCGGGGCCGTTTGCGTGAGCGGTGCGTGAGCGGACGGAGAGTTGATCTCCGAAATACCGTTCCTAGACCCGGACTTCGCGGGTAGTTGATTCGTATGGTGTGCCCTGCGGGGTGAGCTCCACTTCCAGCTCACCGGCGAGGTACTGGCGGGCGAACTCCTTGTTCTCTCTCCCCCCGCAGGAGCCGGTGACCCGGGCGATCCGGCCGGCCGTCAGCAGGACGCCGAGCCCTTGGCCGTCAATGCCGCAGTTGTTGGAGACCACGCGCAGTCCGCCGGTGCCCCGGGTGTGCAGGGCGCCGATGAGGACGGTGGGGGTGCCGCACAGCCCGAAGCCGCCCACCGTCAGAGATGCCCCTTCCGGTATGTCGGCGACCGCGTCGGCGGCCGGGGCCACCCTCGTCCACGTTGTTTCGTTCCTTTCTCCCGGTGCCGGACGGGCGGTCCGGCACCGGGGTCTCGTCCAAGCCGGTTGGTGACCCCGCCCCTGTTTCCCGGACGTGCGGCGGTCATCGCCTGCGGCGGGCAGGAGGCAGAGGAACCGGAGCGACGCCCTCGACGACGGTGTTGCTGAGGGTTCCGATGCCCTCGACCGTCATGGTGACGTGGTCGCCAGGGATGAGCGGTGGGGGTTCCAAGGCGCCGTTGCGGCCCCAGAGTTCGGCCAGGCAGCCGCCGTTGCCGCAGGTGCCGGAGCCGAGGACGTCGCCGGGGCGGATCCAGGTGCCGCGGGAGGCGTACGCCGCCATCTCCTCGAACGTCCAGGCCATGTTGGCCAGCCTGTCCCGCCCGATCGTCTCGCCGTTGACCTGGACGGTGAGGGCCAGGTCGAGGAAGCCCTCCGCGTCGCGGTGGGGCTCGAGTTCGTCGGTGGTGACCAGCCAGGGGCCGAGGGTGGTGGCGGTGTCCTTGCCTTTGGCGGGGCCGAGTTTGACCCTCATCTCGCGGCCCTGGAGGTCGCGGGCGGACCAGTCGTTGAGGATCGTGTAGCCGATGATGTGCTCGCGAGCCTGCTCGGGGGTCAGGTCCCGGCCGGCCTTGCCGATGACGGCGGCCACCTCGAGTTCGAAGTCGAAGCGGAGGCAGCCGGGTGGCACTGGTACGTCATCGTGGGCGCCGATCGTCGCGTACGGGTTGGTGAAATAGAACGCTGGCGCGGCGTACCACTCCTCGGGGACGGTGTCACCGTATCCCCGGGCAACGCCCGCGACATGGCTCTCGAAGGTCATGTAGTCGCGGACGGTCGGTGGCTGGAGAGGCGGCAGCAGCCGGACGTCGGCCACGGGCACCGGCAGCGAGCGTTCCCCCTCCGGCCCCGGGGATCAATCGAACCGTGCTTGGCGCTGACATTGATCATGGCCGTCTAGCACAGCTCCGGGATGCGGTGTCGGCTTTCCCTGGAAGCCCGGTGGGCCCGGATGATGGGTGGCTACCGGACGCCGGGTGCCGGTGGAATTTCTGACTGATGAGCAAGCGGCGGCGTACGGACGGTTCGTGGAGGAGCCGACGCGGCCGGAGCTGGAGCGGTTCTTCTTCCTGGACGACGTGGACCGGAACCTGATCGCGCTGCGCCGTACGACGGCGCATCAGCTGGGCTTCGCGGTGCAGATGTGCACCGTCCGGTATGTCGGGCGGTTTCTGGTGGACGATCCGCTGGACGTGCCGTGGTCGGTCATCGAGCACTTGGCCGCGCAGTTGCAGATCGAGGACGCGTCGGTGGTGAAGCGGTACACGGAGCGGGCGAAAACGGCGTATGAGCACGCGTGGGAGATCCGGGACGCCTACGGCTACCACCCCTTCGAGGACGCGGAGTGGGGCCGAAAGTTCCGCGCGTTCCTGCACGGACGGGCGTGGACGGGTGCCGAGGGTCCGGTGGCTCTGTTCAACCAGGCGGTGGGCTGGCTGCGGCGCCACCGGGTGCTGCTGCCGGGCACGAGTGTGCTGGCCAAGCAGGTCGCTTCCGTGCGGCAGGTCGCGGAGAAGCGGCTGTCCCCGGTGGCGTCATAGGGCTTCGGTCCGTACCCACGATGAGAGTCCACGAACGAGAGGAACCCCGGCCGACGCGCGGCTGGGGTTCCTCAAGGCGGTGAGTATCGGTCAGCGGGTGGAGTCACCCACGCCGTAGACAGCTCGTCCACGCGTCGGCGGACCGCATCCCATCGCGATCACCGTGGATCAGGCAGGTCAGCGCTGCAGGGTGAGCAGGCCCGGCCGGTACGGCAGGGCCGGGTAGGGGGTGTCCTTGGGGAAGTCCGTGAGGCCCTGGTAGAGGAACTGCAGGTTGCAGGGATCGATGGCCATGGTCTGGTCGGGGTTGTTGCGGATCAGGTCACCGTGGCTGATGCCCCGGGCCCAGGTGGAACCGCTGTTGGCCTGGCCCGCGAAGGGGCTGCTCTCGCTGCCGGCCTGGACGGTCCACGGACCGTCCAGGCTGGGGGCGGTGAACGAGCGGAAGTAGCGGTTCGTACCCTTCGCCTCAACGATCATGAGGTACTGGTCCCGGCCCTGGACCTTGTAGACCTCCGGCGCCTCGAACAGGAGGTCCTCGGTGTCGCTCATGACCGTCGTGTACGAGGAGCCGAAGCTGCTGGGGAAGTTCGCGAGCGGCATGCTCGCCCGGTAGATCTTGCCGTTGTCACCGGCGAAGAACAGGTACATGTTCTGGTTGTCGGCGATCATGGTCGCGTCGAGCGGGGCGTCGTGCTTTGTCGGATCGGGGTTCGGGGGAAGGGTGCCGGTGAACAGCGGCTGCGGGTCGGACCAGCCGTTGGGGTTGGTGGGGTCGCTGGACGTGCTGTAGACGAACGACGGCCACTGGTACACCATCACCCAGATGTTCTTGGTCGAGAGGTAGAACACTTCGGGCGCCACCGCGTCCCGGTTCGTCTTGTTCTGGGTCGCCGCCCCCATGTCCGACCAGTTCGTGAAGGGACTGAACCCCGTCGAGTGCCAATTCGTTCCGTCGGAGGTGGTCGCGTAGACCAGGTGCTTGCCGTTGTACGTGGTGGTGGCGAAGTCCTTCAGCGCGACCTGCCCGTTCGTCGGCTCCGCCAGCGGACCCGTCGAGGTCCAGCGGTAGGTCGAGGGAAGAGCACACGCGTTGGTCACTCCGGACAGGCCGGTCCACTTCTGGTTGGCGCCGCCGTGGCACGACCAGAGCTGTACCCCTGTGCCATTGGCCTTGCCCCAGCCCGCGGCTTCCAGGCACAGCCCGGACCGCACGCCGATGATCGTGCCGTCGGGGTTGACCCGCCACTGCTGGTTCTCGGTGCCGGTGCACGTCCAGATCTGCACCGGGGTCCCGGCCGTGGTGCCGCCGTTCCGGGCATCCAGGCACTTGTTGCCGTACACGGTCAGCTGGGCGCTGTCCGTCAGCGTCCACTTCTGATTGATTCCACCGTGGCAGTCCCAGATCTGCACGTTCGCGCCGTCGGTCTGGCTGAAGCCCGACACGTCGAGACACTTGCCGGAATCAACACTGCGCAGGTCGCTGGTGGTGGCCGCCTGGGCCGGGCTGGCGACGAGGAGCGCCGCCAGCGCGGCCAGGGCCGCGACCGCGGCGGCGAGCACCGCGGACGGGCGTCTGAGGCTGAAACTACGTCTGTGCATAAGGACCTCGTCATCCTTGAGCAAGCGACTCCGGTTCGGCCCGTCAGGGGCTGTCCGGAGGCGGTGTGGTGCGGCCCTGAAGTGTTCGATATAACGAACACGGGTCGAAGTATCGAGCAACTGGATAATAGGGTTCCGGTGATCAGCGTCAATACCTCTCGCACAATTCGCGGGCGGAAACGTTCGCAGGCAGAAACCAGGCGGCTTCAAGTTCCGTGGCTGTACGGGTCTTTGGCGTGAGGGGCAGGTAGCGGTGCGGGCGCGGGCTTGGTGATCATTACGGACCCCGACCAGGTCGCTCACCTGAGCCTCTGGCTCGGCTCGGTGCCCGACCCGCGCTCGCGGCGGGGCCGGTGGCACTCACGGACGCCGGTCCGGTCGACGTGTGCCCGCGGGGGTCGTCTGCGGTGCGGGGAGCGTCGAGAGCTCACCGAGCGGGGTGCGAGGGCCTCGGGTGGGCCGTTCACGGGCCCTCGCTGTGGGCCGTCACCTGCTCGGGTGCGGCGCACACCGTCGTCGTCGGAGATCGGGCGTGCGCCGGGGCGGTGACGGCGACGCCCCGGACCGGGCGGTGGCTGCCTACCTCGCCGACCGGCACCACGCCACCGACCGGCACGGCGGGGGGATCGTCGGCGTCCGCACCCGCAGTTCGCGGTCCCGAAGGAACTGCACGAGGACGTCCATGGGTTGATCTTCGTACCGGCGGGGCGCCTCGGGTGGGGCTCGCCGTGATCAGTTCGGCTGCGGAGCCGGAGCCCGTGCAGGCCCGGACGAGGATGGCCGCGAGGTGAACTGCGGCCTGGTGAGGGAGGGCCGGCAGGTGCGGTACTTCCACGCCAGCGATGGCCTGGCCAGCTCCGGTTTGGTGGCGAAGGTCCTCTCGTCGGGCAGGCCGTCGGGGGCCCGGACACCCGCGTGACCGTCGCCCCGGGCGCCGGGCATGACGTACACCTGGACCAACCGCGGGCCCTGTACGAAGCGATCGGGTCATTCCCCAAGACACTCGCCTCAACGACGCCGCCACGGCCACCCCGTGCCAGAGCATGAACGGCCATGGAACAACAGCAGACCTGTCCCCCGGCGGAGGAAGCGCCCACGCTCAAGGTCAGCATCGTGGTGCCGGTGTACAACGCGGGCCGGTACATCGATCTCTGCGCGCCGTCGCTCCTCCATCAGACCCTCGGTGAGGACGCGTACGAGATCATCTACGTCGACGACGGCTCGACCGACGACTCCGCGCAGCGCCTCGGCCGGCTGGCGGCAGAGCACCCGCACGTACGCGTGGTCCACCAGGAGAACTCCGGCTGGCCCGGCAAACCCCGCAACGTCGGCGTCCGGCTGGCCCGCGGCGAGTACGTCCAGTTCGTCGACCAGGACGACGAGTTGACCCCCGAGGCCCTCGAACACCTCCACCGCATGGCCGTCCGCAACGGCTCCGACATCGTGCTGGGCAAGGTCATCGGCACCATGCAGGGCCCCAGCAGCGTCTTCAAATGCAACGTGGAGCGCTGCACGGTCGAGGACGCGCCCCTCTTCGAGAGCCTCACCCCGCACAAGATGTTCCGCCGCGACTTCCTCCTCAACGAGGGGATCACCTTCCCCGAGGGACCGGTGCGCCTGGAGGACCAGCTCTTCATGGTCCGCGCCTACCTGCGCGCCAAAACGGTCTCCATCCTCGGCGACCACCCCTGCTACGTATGGAAACGCCGCGACGACGGCGGCAACACCAGCAGCCGCGCCGCCACCCCCGAGAACTACTACGGCCACCTCCGCGCGGTCGTCGACGCCATCAAGCAGGACACCCGGCCGGGCCCCCTGCAGGACCACCTGCTCCGCCGCTCCTACCGCGTCGAACTCCTGCGCCCGGTCGGCGAACCCCGCGTCCTCCACCGCACCGGCAAGGCCCTCGAGCGCTACTTCACCGTCGTACGCCGCATGGCCCTCGACGCCTACCCGCCCGGCGTACGCGACGGCCTCCCCGCCCTCACCAGGCTCCGAGCGCACCTGCTGGAGGAGGGCCACCTCGACTCCCTCGTCGAACTCGCCCGCCGCACCAAAGACCTCAAGCCCGAGCTCACGGTCGACGACATCCACTGGGACGCCGGCAAACTCCACATCACCACCACGTTCGGCATGTGCCACCCCGACGGCCGGCCCCTCACCCTCGTCGAACGCTACGGCCGCCTGCTCCTCGACCCCGACCTGCTGGCCGGCATCAAGGGCGCCGAGGACTGGGAGGCCCCCCACCCCCTCAGCCACGCCCACGCCGAGATCCTCGTGCACGACACGCCCCGCGACCTGTGGTGGTTCCCGCCCGCCGATCTGTCCCCGCGCACCCAGCCTCAGGGCCCCGGCCGCCACCGCGTCATCCTCACCGGAGACACGGTGATCGACCCGGTCACTCTGAGCGGCGGCAACCCGATGCCACCCGGCCCCCACCTGGTCTGGGCAAACGCCCAACTCCTGGGGGTGGGTCGCCGAGCCCGGCTGACCCCACCCGACGACGCCCCGAACGCCCCCGGCCTCCGCCTTACCGCGGCGCGTATCGGCACACCACCCCGCCTGGTGACCCCGGGCTGGACCGGCCCGACCGGCCAACTCTGCCTGTACGCAGGCCACCCGACCCAGACCGACTTCCCGCACCGCCTCCTCCTGCACACCACCTCCTCCCCCACCCTCCGCCGAGCGGCCCGCACCCTCCTCGACCACCTTCCTCCGGACGTACGCCACCGCGCGACGAAGCTGGCACGCGGGGCGGATCCTTGGAGCGGGGCTTGAGGAGGGGAGGCGGGTGAGCTGGGCCCGAGGCCGGGACGCGGGAGGGCGACCCGCATCCCCGGCCCGGGCGCCGGGGGTAAGAACGTGGTGCCGGTGCCCGAAAGCACTCATGATGCTCACCAACGCGAAGGCGAGCAGATCGCGAGGTGGATCGCTGCCGTCCGTGCCGACGACCTTCCCGGCCTCCACGCCTTCGCCAGTGGCCTCGAACGCGACCTGGCAGCACTCGCCGCCGGCCTGTCCACCCCCTGGAACTCCGGCGTCGTTGAAGGCCACGTCAACCGCATCAAGAGGCTCAAGCGTCAAATGTTCGGCCGCGCTGGGTTCGCTCTCCCGCGGAAACGCGTTCTTCTGGCACGTTGAGTGTCCTGCTCCGACCTTCAGCCTGGCCGCAATGAACAGCGAAGGTGGAACCTGCCCGATGCGCTGGCTCCAGCCAAAAGCACATGCCGCGGCAGTCCGGGCTCTGCCAGGCTGACGAGCCATGACTGCTTACGAACTGTTGCTCATTGGTGGTGGCGCGGGCGTCGGGAAGACGATCGTCGCATGGGAGGTGTCAGCAGCATTGCAGGAGAAGGACACAGCGCATTGCCTGATCGAGGGGGACTGCATGGACCAGATCCATCCCGCCCCCAGCGACGATCCTCACCGCACAACAATCACCGAACGGAACATCGCCACGGTCTGGTCGAACTACGCGGTTCTTGGCCAGCACCGGCTGATCTATACCAACACGGTGAGCGTCCTTGAACAGCCGATGGTCAGCCGGGCCATGGGCGGCGGCGAAATCACAGCCACCCGCATCCTGCTCACGGCAGAGGAAGCCACCGTGCGACAGCGGCTGGCCCAACGGGAAATCGGATCCCAGTTACAAGCTCACATCGACCGAAGCCTGCGGATGGCACGGTACCTGGACGAAGAGGCTCCAGTGGGCACCATCCGTATCCCGACGGACAGCCGGTCGGTACAGGACATCGCCCTACGAGTACTTCAGGCGGCCGATTGGTAGAGGCGGGGAAACGAACGGAGGTTGAGAGGTCGGGACGTCTACTACTCAGCGTGTCCGCTCCACAGAAGTTGAGCCAGAGCCAGTGAGTGGGCAACGTTTGTCGACGGGTTTGGGCATCACGTCCGGCGGTGGAGTTGCTCGTCGGCCAGAGCGATCCACGCCGCAGGTGGTGGTGCCGACCTGGCCGTCGTGCCAGCTGCGGGTCTCAAGGGTGTCTTCCATGGAAATTCCGTTGTCGGAGCAGCAGCATTTTCGATCGAATGCCTCCATGACTCATGACGGTCCGGTGGACCATGTGGAGCAGAACCGACGCTTTTGGGATGACGAGGCGGCTGCGTGGCACGGGCCGCTCGGCCGTGATCACTGGGCGCAGGTGGAACCGTCCTGGGGATTGTGGGCCACCCCTGAGTCGCAGGTCTCCCTGCTCCCCGACGGGATCGACGGGATGCGCACCATTGAGTTGGGCTGCGGTACGGCCTACGTTTCCGCTTGGCTGGCCAGAGCAGGAGCCCACCCGGTCGGGATCGACGTCTCGGAGAAGCAGCTCGCCACTGCTCGCGCTATGCAGGCGGAGTTCGGCATCGACTTCCCCCTTGTCCTGGGCAATGCCGAGAAGGTGCCCTATGAGGACAACACGTTCGACCTCGCGATCAGCGAGTACGGCGCCTCGCTGTGGTGCGACCCCTACCAGTGGATCCCGGAGGCAGCCCGGCTTCTCGTTCCCGGAGGCCACCTGGTGTTCTCGCGCTACTCACCACTGTTCGCGCTGTGTGCACCGTCCGAGGGTCCGGTATCCACCACCCTGTCCCGCAGGCAATTCGGCCTGACTCGGCTGCACTGGGGGAATCACGTGCAGTTCATCCTGCCGCACGGTGAGATGCTCCGTCTGCTGCGGGCCAGCGGCTTCGTCGTTGAAGACCTGATTGAGATTCAGGCGCCCCAGCATGCGCGCGACTACGCAGAAGTGTCCGCCGACTGGGCCCAGCAATGGCCCAGCGACGAGATCTGGAAAGCTCGGCTGGCAAACTGACAGCTTCGCAGGCACCATGTATCGCCTTGGGCCCGGCTACCTGGGCAGTTTCGCGGTTCGCTCCGGGTAGGCGGCGCCGACGTAGCGCATGGTGGTCTGTTTGGTGATGCCGAAGGGCCTCATGAGTTCGAGCGGGTCGCCGGTGGCGGTGGCTTCGTCGAGGATGCGGTCCTGGCGCAGCCTGTCGAGGGTGGGTCCGTGGGCTTGATCCGCTTTGGCGGACATCCGAGATCAGGGGTTCAGCCCCGGGAGGATGTCCATCATGGAGAGCATGGGGAAGAAAAGGCCTCGCCCTCGTCGCTCGTCACGCCGGAGTCCAGGGCGGAGATCGTCGAGCTGTGCCGACGCGGTGACCGCTCGGTCGGTCAGATCGCCAAGGACTTCGATCTGACCGAGACTGCGGTGCGTGACTGGGTGAAGCACGCCGAGGTCGATGCGGGTGAGCGGGACGGCCTGACCAGCAGCCAACGCGAGGAACTGGCCGCACTGCGGCGGGAAAACCGCCGTCTGGGTGAGGACGTCGACATCCTCAAGCGGGCCACGGCTTTCTTCGCGTCAATGTCAGGCTGTTGGCGATCGGCGGGTGGACACGGGCCGAAGCCGCCTTTGGTGGTTGGTCCTTGATGTGCCGCCCTCTGGTGGCAGGATCCTGTCGACCGGCGGGCTGGCTCGTTTCTTCGCTGCCCGGTACGGCGGTGGCTTGTCGGCGATGTGCCGCCCGCCGGTCGCAGGCCGTCCGGTGCGGTGTGGCTTGATAGGAGCGTGCCGCTGGCCCGATTGAGGCGTGCCCCCGGCGCCGGACGATCATATGAGCATCCGGCATCGTCGCAGGAGAACGTTGATCGTCGTCGGGATGGACGGACACAAGAACACGCACACGCTGGTGGCGGTCGATCCGGTGGGAAAGCGGCTGGCGGAACTGACCGTGGCTGCCAGGCCCGCTGGCCATCTCAAGGCGCTGGCCTGGCTGCACGGCTTCGGTTCGGTGCTGGTAGCAGTCGAGGACTGCCGCCACTTGACCCGCAGGTTCGAGGCCGACCTGCTCAACAGTGGGCACGCGGTGGTGCGGGTTCACACCAGGCTGATGGGCCGGCGCACGACGCTCAGCCCGGGAGCGCGGGAAATCCGACCCGATCGATGCAGAGGCGGTAGCCCGGGTCGCTCTGCGCGAGCCCGACCTGCCCAAGGCATGCCTGGACGGCCCGAGTCGGGATATCAAGCTGCTGGTCGACCATCGGCGCACGCTGGTGGCCCAGCGCACCACAATCGGCAACAAGCTGCGCTCGTTGCTGCACGAGCTCGACCCGGAGCTGGCCGTCGCCTCTCGCGGCCTGCGCCGCCTGTGCATCCTGGATCACCTGGCCCAAGGCTTGATCCAGCATCACGGGACGCTCGCGGCGATCGAGGCCCGTTGCCGTTCCGCTTCGCGCCTCTCCTCGTCGGCGATCCACCTCCGGGTCCGCTCTCCAGATCTGGGCCTCACAAAGTGGTCTTGGGAGACCAGCATCGGCGGGCCCCCAAGACCGCCGCGTGCGTCAGGGCGTCGCCCCCAGGATGCCGCTGGGCAGGAGCCCACCCGGCCCGGAGATGGCGCTGCCGTTGGTCACGCCGCCGAGGAGGCCAGTCACCGTGCCCAGGAGGCCGTCCAAGTCGGCGGTGCCCGCAGGGGCGAGGGGTGCCGACGGGGCTTCGGCGGCATGGGCGCCGGCGACGCCCAGTGCAAGCACACCGGTTGTCAGCACAACGGTGGTGGTGATGCGGGCCATGGCCTGCCGAATGGGAGTGCTGGTTGCCATTGGGTTCGTCCTCCATGAATGTCGGCTGGATGCTCAGGGAGCAGTGCTTCCGAGCAACCCACCAACAGGACGGCTCGCTCAAAGGTAACTGTGCGTGTCGTACATATGGGGGCGAGGTGCGTCTACTGGAACCCGGCCCCGGGCCTGGTCAGAAGTCACCAGTGGGTGGAGAGCGTGGACCGCATGGACGTCGAGGGCCTGCTCAGGCAGCACGCCGTGGACGGCGCACACCTGGATGCGGCGCCGCCGGAACACCGTAAGGATCTCAGCACGCTGGGAATGCGCTGGTAGACGAACGGGGCCGAAGGGGAGCGCGTCACCGGGCTCGCTCTCCCGACCAGGCTCTCCTTACCCCTTACCCAACCTCTGCTGAACCTCGGCTCGGCTGGTTCCCTCCCCCTCGACGCGAGATCAGCCCTCCGCGGCCGCTACGCCTTCCGCGCGGACGTCCAGCCTTGGAGGCGGAGGCCTTCGAAGCCGTCCAGGAGGAGGTCCAGGGCGAATTCGAACTCGAACTGGTCGTCGCAGCCGCCACCGACTGTGGCACTCCCGTCGTGTGCGGCCGTCGCGGCAAGTTCCGCGATGTGCGGGTAGCGCGCCGCCAGCCCGGGGTCCGGGGGGCCGGAGGGGCCCGAGGTGTCGAACAGTTCCTGGCTGAAGCCGAGCAGGCGGCTGCCCATCGCGTGCATGACGTGGTGCGTCAGGTCGGCGGATAGGCCGCCGGCCCGGAAGCTCCCGGCCATCGAGTCCAGGTACGACAGCACGGCCGGGGTGGGGCCGGTCCGCGACTCGATGACCCGGGCCGCCCAGGGGTGGCGCAGCAGGACCCGCCGGGCCGAGAGGATCCGCCCGCGGACCACGCTCTGCCAGTCGGGGCCCGCAGTCGGCGGGTCGATCTCGCCGACCACGGTGTCGACCATGCCGTCGAGCAGTTCCTCCTTGTTGGCCACGTGCTTGTAGAGGGCCATCGGTACGACGTCCAGCTCCTGCGCGAGCCTGCGCATGCTGAGCGCGTCGATGCCGATGGCGTCGGCGAGCGCGACGGCGGCGCGCAGGACGCGGTCCCTGTTCAGGGGGATCCGATGCGTGGCTTCCTGCCGGGTCATTGCGTTCGGCCCTTTCCCTCCTCGACAGTGCCCTCTCCTTGACGAGTGTACGTCGTACACCTATGTTGACCGCGAGGTGTACGACGTACACCACTCGAGTGGGGAGTACCGAGAAGATGAGTCCGGACCGGAGAACCGCGGTGGCCGCCGGGTCGCTGTTCCTGCTGACCGAGGCCGCCGCGATAGCCGGGGCCGTTCTGTACCGCCCCCTGCTGGGAGCGGCGGACGGCCGGCTCGCGCAGGGCGCCGACACGCGGGCGCTGCTCGGGGTGCTCTGCGAGGTGGTGCTGGTGGTGGCGGTGGCTGGTACCGGGGCGGCGCTGTTCCCCGTTCTGCGGCGCCACGGCGAGGGGCTCGCGCTCGGGTACGCCTTCGGGCGGCTGCTGGAGGCGGCTGTCATCGCCCTCGGGATCGTCTCCGTCCTGGCGCTCGTCACCCTGCGGCGGGACGCGGGGGCGGCGGCAGGCGCCGACGTCGCGCTGGTGGCCGTCCACGACTGGACATTCCTGCTCGGGCCCAACATCGCCCTCGGCCTGAACACCGTCCTGCTGGCCCACCTGGCGTACCGCGCACGGCTCGTGCCGCGCTTCCTCGCCGTGCTTGGGCTGGTCGGCGGGCCGCTGATCTGCGCCTCGGCCGTCGCCGTGATGTTCGGGGCCTACGCGCAGCTCTCCGTGGCGGGGTCGGCCGCCGCGCTCCCGGTGTTCGCCTGGGAGCTGGGGCTGGCCGGGTGGCTGATCGTCAGAGGGTTCGGGCCCGGCTCAGGCGCCGCGTCCCGGGCAGACAGAGAGGTGGCCGATCCGGCAGGTGTACGTCGGTGAGGTCGGCCCGAGCTTGACGGCACAGCCGTTCAGGGCGATGCGCTCGGCCTCATCTCACGACCGCGTGAACGATCACGTGCGAAGAGCGGAAGGCTTCTAAGTCGGGTAGCCGGGTCACGTTGCCGTGACCCGGCTACCCGACTTATACCTCTGCTCAATGCGCTCAGAAACGATTCCGCGGTGATGTCCTCGACTGCATCCCCGCCACATCGGGCGGCCGCGTACCGGTGGATGACGGCTGCGTGCCGTTGGTACGGCTCCCCAAACAGCTCTGGGTGGGGCACGGAGTCGGCGACAATGCGGGCGTCATCGCCAGGTCTGACGGGCGAGCCGTGCACGCGCTCTTCGTGTCTGCCGTCGCTTGGACGCATTCGTTACAACCCCGAAGGGCTCGAACGGGTCCTCCCGGTAAGGGGAGGCGTCAGGGCGGCTGCGTCCCGCGAAATGCCTACAGGAGGAAGCCTGATGAGAATCAGAGTGAGAGCGCTCGACACATGGGTGACAAGCATCCTGCCAGCAATCATGGCTCTTCTGGCGGCCCTTGTTGTTACGGCGCCCCCTGCCCAGGCGGCCACGCCGCTGCCCGGAGGTAAGTCGAACTGGGTTGTCTCCCTCGGCTACCTGGATCTCGCAACGAAGAACAACTACCGCAACTGGGTCCGGATCGGGTACTACGCCTTCCAGACCAACGGCACGGTGACGACCAACTACTGGGCCTGGGATCAGCAGGAACAGCCGCAGCGGGTAAACGCGATGAATGCGGACTGCGGCGGAGACGTCCCCACTTGTACGGTCCGCACAGTCGACGGATTCACCGGCGACCCGACGGGCGGCTACCAGGGCACCTTCGACTACACCCCGGCCGGGCAACTCGCCGTGACCTGGACCAAAAACGCTGCCGGCACCGCGTTGGCACAGCCGATCACCGAACGCTGGAACATCACCACAGGGCTGGCCAGCGGGCGAGCGGCCCGCATCACGAGCCCCACCTTCTACGGGGCCTACGGCAACGACGTTGAGATCCCCGCTGAGGGAACCTTCTCCACCTCTGCCAATTTCGGCGTCGGCTACGGCAGCAACGCCTCGCTGGATCGCACGAGCCGGGCGACCATGAGCCAACTCGTCAAAGACCCGCGCTACAACGCTGAACCGTATCGGGGCGCGTTTGTCGTGGCCAAGGCATCGTCGTCCGATCCCGCCACCCGAACAGGCATCGTAGGCCGGGAGGGGGCAGGCGGAGCCTGGAACTTCGGTCCGTCTTCGAACCCGTGGAAGCCATGTGCCAGTGGCCAGTGCATGGGCTGGCTCCAACCGAACACCTCCTGCACCGGCACTGACAAAGACCGGGTCCGCTACATCGGTGAGATCGGGGGCGGCCGCCGTAACACCGAGGAGTACTGGTGCCAGTCCCTAGCCCAAGGGAAGACCTGCTACACCCACAACTCCCACCCCCGCCCCATGCTGCAGATCATCGACGACGCCGGAGAGTTCCAGGGCTGGGTCGGCGTGGAGGCCTTCACTCATGTATCCACCCGCACCGGCTTGCCGGACAGCAGCTGGATCGAAGGGTACTGGGGACTTTTCGACATGGTCTCGGCGGCCTTGCAGCCCGAACTGCCGACCTGACCTCGATCTCTCTTGACGGTCTGCCGACACAGTCGGCGGACCGTTTCGCTTTCGGTGGCTGAGGACGGGCAGGCCGACAGCCCAAGTGTCGCCTCGGGCGGACGCCGGGTTCCACTGTGGTCAGCCGGGCTTCGGTAGGAGAGCGAGCCGTGCGCGAGCACTCAGGTCGGAGCGGCCACGGCCTGGGGCGCGTCGCGCTCGCGTTGGCCGGGCAAGCGGTGCCCGGCCGGCCGCTCAACTGAACTTCGGGGCAGGGAGGACGACCTTGTCGCGCACGGTCATGGACTTGCCCGATCCGCAGTTCGGCACGCCACGTGTGCTGGAGGTCGACGACCGCGCGAGCCGCGACCAGCCCTACCCCAGCGACGTCGGCGAGATCCTCACCAGCCGCCTCAGCGCCAGGCTCCCGACCTGGATCGACAACGTCAACGCCAGCCAATTTGCCCGGCCGCAACAACCTTTCCCTCGACTTACTCCGAGACCTCGACGCCGCGACAGCCGGACTCGCCCTGGAATGGAGCTACGGCAGAGTCGAGGTCGCCGCCAACCGCATCAAGAAGATCAAGAGGCAGCTCCACGGAAAGTTCACCATCACGCAGCACGAGCCTGGCTCCCCATCGCGCCACGCATATGACTCAGCGAGCAATACCGAAGTGAACAACGGAGGCAAAGCATGAAGACGGACACGGACATGGACGCGCTCCGCTGGGCGGTGGCCGGGACATGCGTCACCTTTGCCCGCGGCCTGAGCCCCGAGGAGGTCCTCACCCGCTACGGGGCCGACCCTAAACAGGCGCGCCTGCTCGACTGGACCACAGCCTCGGACCTGCTCTCGGACAGCTCCGGTGACGGGATGGTCTCGCTGCTGCGATCCGGAAGGATCGATGCATGGGCCTTCTACGTCGAGGAGGACGGTGGCATCGGCTCCGGGGAGGCATCGCTCGCAAACTTGTCTCGCGGCACTGAGGCATACAGCGTGGCAACGACCGACGGAATCAACGTCTTCCAGTACTGGCGTGGCGGCGCATGCGTCGAATACTTCGAGCCAGGCATGGAGCACACCCGGTCCGAACCGGTCGGCCCCTGGTGGGATCGAGTGGAAGCAGCGCTCGCCGCGTACGAAGGAAAGGATGCCGGGATGGCACCTGTGGTGGCCCTCGTACTGGACCACCTTGGCATCTCCATGGACGACGCCACACTCGCCCGGCCCTGGCCCAGCCTGACGATCGCCGAGGACAACGCGCCGTCGGGGCCACTGGGCAACACCTACGCGGGCGAGGGACCAATTCCGCCCAGGACTGTCGAGATCTTGTAACTCCTCACAACGGATCGCTGAAAGGTCACCCTCCCCCTGCTGGAGGCGATCCCGCCGGTACGGGGCAAACGTGGCCGGCCTCGGCACCGCCCCGACGTCGTCCTGGGCGACCGCGGCTACGACCATGGCAAGCACCGCCGCTTGGTCTGGGAGCTGGGCGTGAGCCCACTGATCGCACGACGTGGCACCGAACATAGCTCCCGACTCGGAAGCCAACGCTGGCTTGTCGAGCGCGCGTTCGCCCACCTGCACTGGTTCCGCGCGGCCTGCGGATCCGCTGGGAGACCCGCGGGCGACATCCATGAGCCTTCCTCACCCTGGGATGCGCACTCATCTGCTGGCGACGCCTGTCACGAGGATTGCCATGGGGTGGCAGGTGTACAGGAGCGTGTCCTAAGCCTCGCCGCAGCAACCACGCGTCTGGCGGGCGGCGATCCGACGGCCGCCAGGCGTTGAAGCCTCGGATACGGGTCGCGGGAAGAACAGGGCAACCTTATGGGTGCGTGGTGAGTCTTCTGAGCGGTCACATCGTGATCGCAGCCACGAGGAGAGACATCATCAACGCCCTACGCAAAACCCTGACCGCCACCGCCGTCGTCGGTACCGTCCTCGCGGGTTCCGCCGCCTGTGGGACAGTGGAGCAGCTGTCTGCCGGCAGGAAGCTCGAGCAGGCCTTCGAGAAGCTCGGCGAGAAGAACACGCTCTCCTTCGAGCTCGACCTGGACACCGACGTGGCGTCTTTGAAGGCACTGGACGCCGCGTCCGACCCCGAACCCGGTGAGGAAATACCGGACGAGGTCGCCGAGTTGCTCAGCGGCGCGAAGATCACGGTGACTGTGCAGTCCAAGAAGCCGTTGGAGAAGTCCGGCGAGAAGGACCTCGTCGGCACGGCCGTGAAAGTCGGCACCACGGACGGCGACCTTGTCGAGTACCGGGTGATCGGCGACTACACCTACCTCCGTGCCGACACGGACGTCCTAGGCAAGACGATGGGCAGCCCCCTGCCGGACGCCGACGAACTGCCCCCGGAGGCCGGGGCGATGAAGGACGTCCTGGAGGGCAAGTGGGTCAAGTTCAGCACCAAGGAGATGAACAAGGCCGCCGGCGAAGGTCAGGAAGCCGAGAGCGGTCCCGCCCCCTTCGACGCCAAGACGCAGAAGAAGCTCGTCCAGGCCCTCCGCAAAGTCATCGCCCGTGAGGTGGAGTTCAAGACGACCGGTGACGGGGGCGATACCGAGCACGTCACCGCCACGGCCCCCTTCCGCACGCTGGTCAGCGAACTGCTCGGCCGCATCCGGCCCTTGGTGAAGGACCTGCCGACGGGAATGGAACTGCCGACGGACAAGGATCTGAAGGACGCTCCCAACGCCAAGGTGACAGCCGACTTCACACTCGAGAACGGCGAACTGGCCCAGGTGGATCTCGACCTCGCCAAGCTGGCCGAGAACGCCAAGGTGAAGAAGCTCGGCCTGACTCTGCGGATGCGCGAGGGCGCCAATCCCACCGCTCCGGCCGGAGCCACGACGCTCGATCTCGACGACCTCATGAACGGCTTCCTCGGCGGGCCGGCGATGACCGACACCGAGCTCGGCACGAGCGATCTCGCCGACGAGGACGCGCTGTAGGGCGGCCGCCGCGGCGGGCGACCGCCAACGTTCAACCGGCAGATCTACCGCCAACGCAACGTCATCGAACGCTGCTTCAACCGACTCAAGGCCTTCCGCGGCATCGCCACCCGATACGAAAAGACCGCCACCTCCTACGAAGCGGCGGTCACTATCGCATCAATCCTGCTCTGGGCAAGATCTGATTGAAGACGGACCCTAGAACTGCATCACGCTCAATCCGCCTGCGGAGTACGACATGTGCAGTGGGCTACGGAGCAGTTCAGCTTCCTCGGAGTATCTCGATACCCACTCGGTCCGTGTCCTGTGGTACCGCGTTCAGGCGGTGGATCAGCACCCAGCGACCGTCGTCCATCGCTCCGGCGAAGAGGGAGGCGTGGCGTGTCGCCCCGTTGTGCCAGCGCAAGGAGCCGGACGTCTGCCAGCTCGACGCGGGCTCCCCCAGCCGGCGCTCCACCAGGAGTCGTACCACCATGTCGGCCGCCGCCCGGGGAGTTGCCCATAGGCCTCCTGCCGGCAAGATTGCGCCGTCCATCGTCCACGGCCTGCGGGCGCGGCCGAGAAGGCCGGGGGTCGGCAGACGTCGGCCGGGATCGGGGCTGGTGGTCACCTCGGTGATGCCGAGCGGTTGCAGGACGTACTCGGTCACCAGCTCCTCGTACGTGGTCCCCGAGGCGGCGCTCAGGGCCGCGCCGAGCACGGCGTAACCAAAGTTGGAGTACTCCTCCACCTCGCCGGCGGGGCGCGTGGCGAGCGTGTCGAGTCGGGGCAGTAGCCGGTCCAACGCGGCGCGGTTGAACGCTGCGTAGGGGTCACGGCGGGAGTGACGACCGGGTGGCAGGCGCGGGAGGCCGGAGGTATGCCGGGCCAGGTGCAAGAGAGTGATCCCTGTTCCTGGGGCAACGGGAAGCCACCGCTCGACGGGGTCGTCGAGCGCCAGCATCCCGCACTTGGCCATACGGGTCAGCGCTGTGCCGGTGACAACTTTGGTGAGCGAGGCGATCTGAACGAAGCGGTCGACGGCATGACCGTTGTTGCAAGCCGGCGGGCCCTTGTGGCTGAACACGCACGTCGGAATGCGCTGCACGGCGGCGCTCATGCTCCGCGCGGTGGCACTACGCAGGCGGTCGTACCGCCGGGCAGGCGACGGCGGTTGCGGGACACCCAGCCGTAGACCGCGCTGCTGCAGGCGCGGATGCCGGGAAGGCGAACCACGGATCCGAGCGTGCGGTACGCCCACGCCGGCGAGGTGCTCACGTAGTAGGCCAGGGCATCGGCCCCGCCCGCGAGGACCTCACCGTCACGCAGGAGGAGGACCTCACGCTCCAGACGGTCCAGATGCGGCACCGTCGACTCCGCGGGCAGGAACTGCCACGGCACCGCATGCAGCATCGGTGTGGCAAGGGCCCGGATACGGTCGATGGACGTCTGGCAGAACCCGCAGTCCCCGTCGTAGGCGAGGACGGGTAGTGACGGTAATGCCTTGGGCGATGGCTTGACGTGGGTCACGGGGTCTCCGTCCAGTGCTGCAACAGTGCCTCTCGTTCGGCCGGGCGAGGGGCACGCGTTCCAGTCGAAGGTCGAGTTGTACGCGGCGATCCGCCGGGATCACCGGGGGGGCATATCGCTGCGTGCGCTTCAGCGCACGCGCAACAGCCGAGGCCAGCTGACGCAACATTCAGAACACGTTGATCGCAGCCGGTGCCCGTTCCACGCGAGTCAAGGCGCGCAGCATCGCCGCTTGACCATGACGCCGGACGGCAAGCCCGGTCAACAGCCCAACCACGGGATCGAGGGCAGAGCCTGGAAGCTCCGGAGCACTGACGCCCACACTGACCGCCAGGTCATCCATATGCACAGCGAGCTCGACCATCCGAGTCACGAGGAAATCGTCCAGGCTCAGCGCCCATCCTGTCTGCGGCATGAACACCACCCAGTCGCCGTGCACCTCCTCAAGGCTGGTTCGCTGTCGGTCGAGCACGGCATGGACTCGCTCGACCAGCAGCCGCACGCCTTCGGATGAGATGTCTTCACCCTTCGCTCGAATCCCGGAGCTGATCTCGCCGTCGAGCGGCGCGTCGATCCACACGGCCCGCGCATAGTGTTCCAACACAGGGATGGGTTCCTGCTCAGAGGCGGGCCCCTCCAGCGCCGGATCCACGCTGAAGATCTGGTACGCGAGGTGGCCGGCCAGACCTCCGACAGTCCACTGCGCCAACGCGCTGGGTTTCTCCCACGAGGCCGCCACTCCCGGTGCGTCCAACAACGCTAAGGCCTGCGCGGCAGTCTCCAAATAAGCGTTCTTCAGACTCACAAGCCCCCCAAGATCCGTCCGGATCCCAACATTACGCAGTACACGCGGGCTGCATGCTGTACCCGGCCAACATCTCCCGTCACGTGCGCGCGCTCCTCAGCCTCCACCCTCGGATGCCGAGGCCTGCGCGGCGGCGATCAGCTCGGCGATCTTCCACCCGATGGACGGGCCGGAGGATGAGGGGCCTGCCCTGCCTCGAGACCGCGGGTGTCCTGGTGTTCGCCTACCTCGATGCCGACCGGGTCTCCGTCCATCTCGAGCCCACCAACGAGCAGTTGGTCCGGGCCGACGGCACGGTCCCGATGATGGTGGAGATCGCGGACACCACGGTGTTCGACAACGTCACCCCGCCTCCAGACCCGCCGCATCGAGCTGCGCCAGGCCACCGCGGCGGGCTCGGACGCGGAGTAGCGCGAGGAGGACTTCCGGTGAACTCCGCCGCCGCGTGACCCTCGTCCACCGGGGTCTACTCGGAAGACCAGGTCAGTCCGGGTTCTCGGTGGCCTGGAGGCGGCGCAGGGCCAGGATCAGATTGCCGCTGCCGAACGTCGCGAGCGCGGCGACGCCCCACAGGGTCGCCGCGACACCGGCCCGGTCCAGCACGGCGCCCGCGACCAGGAAGCCCAGCGGCCCGGCCAGGGTGCTGATCGTGACCACGGCCTGCAGCACCTTGGGCCCGAAGCCGTCCGGCAGCCGGGCGGAGAGCAGGCCCATCAGCGGCGCGTTCGCCAGGGGCCCGGCGGCCGATGACAGGCCGACGGCGACGACGAGCACGCTGGCCGGCACGGGCACCAGGAGCGCCCACAGGGGCAGAGCGACGCAGACCAGGGCCGTACTGGCGAGTCGTACGGGGGCGACCCGTGCCGCCAGCACATAGGCGGCCACCGAGCCCACCAGGCCACCGGCGCCATGGGCGGCGATCAGCAGGCCGCCGACCCTGGCGTCCCCCTCGAACCGGGTGAACGCCAGCACCGGCATGGTGATTATCAGGGTTCGCAGCATCAGCCCGAACACCACGGTGGACAGCATCGCCCGGCTCAGGAACCAGTCGTCGCGCAGATGCCGCACCCCCGCCCACAGGCCACGGGGCCCGGCCGTGGGCCCTTTGGCCCCGCCACCCCCGGCCGGGACGCGGCACAGCAGCAGCAACCCGGAGAAGGCGAACGAGGCCGCGTCCAGCCACACCACCGATGTGGTCCCCACCAGCGGGATCAGCGCGCCCGCGAGCGCCGGTCCGACGAACGCCGAGCCGTTCTGCACGCCTGCCAGCGCGCTGTTGGCGCGGGCCAGAGAGCGGACGTGCGGGCTCAGCAGTTCCATCGCCAGCACCCGCTGTGCCGCGTGGTACGGAACGGCCAGCGCCCCGAGCGCCACGACGATCGCCACGAGGACGGCCAGATTGAGCGCGCCCAGGGTCTGCAGCAGCGGGATCAGCGCCACCACCGGAGCGCGGGCGAGATCGGAGACGACCATGGTCCGGCGGGCGCCCAGGCGCTGGATGACCTCCCCGCCCGCGAAGCCGAGCAGCGCCATGGGCAGCACCTGGGCCGCGAAGACCACTCCCGCCCGCGTAGCCGAGCCGGTGGTCTCCAGCACCAGCCAGGGCAGCGCGAGCATGGTCATCTGGGTGCCCAAGGCCGTCACCGCGCCCGCGACATAGACCGCCGTCAGCGCACGGCTCGCCCTGCCACCCGCTGTGCCGTTGGGCGCTCCGCCGGGTGGGACGGGGGCTGCGCCGGGCCGGGTCGCCGCGATCGTCATCGCATCGCCCCTTTCTCCTCGGTGGGTCCGGACCATGTGGTCGCCCCCGCACCCTGTCGCCCGCCCACCGCCCGGTGCCAGGGAAGGACAGGCAGGAGCTCACTGCCGGTGCCGCTGCGCTTTCTTCCCTGCCACGCGGCCCGATCGTCCGGCAGTGTGATGGCCGTCGGAGCCCACCACAGCCAAGGCGCCGGCGGCACAAGCGGACACCAACGAAGGGAGGGACGGCGATGAGCAGCGGTATCGGAACGGCGGTGCACGTCCCGTCCTTCGCCGCCCGCGACGGACGGCGAGCGGTCGAGACCCGGTATGTGGACGGTCTCCCGCAGATCGTGGCCTGGGATCTGACGACGGGTCAGCGACGCCAGGCGACCACCGCACCGCTGGGTGTGGAGACCGCCGCCATCGAGCCGGACGGCCACGGCCTGTGGTGGTTCGACGCCGCTCCCGGCGGTCAAGGCCGCTGGCTGCGGGGGCCGTTCGAGGGCGGGCACCCGCGCCCGGCGCTCGACGGCGTACCCGCCGGGCGGATGCACGGCCTGGCCTTCGACCCCCGCAGCGGCCTCGCCGCCGTCGGCGTCGGGGTCGCGGACCGCTCGCGGTACTACCTCGGCCGACCGGGCGAGCGCGCCCGCCTGGTGGCCGAGGAGCCCGGCTATGCGGCAGTGGTGGGCCTGGCCCCCGGCGGCCGGCTGCTGGCCACCGCGGGGTGCCCGGACGGACCGGCCGCGGTCCGGCTGTGGTCACCGGCCTCCGGCGCCCTCGTGGACGCCATCCCCGGCGCAGCGGGGGACGGCGACGGCGGCGCGGCGTGGGCACTGGGCTTCCGCCCGGACCTCACCACCGCACGTCCGGAACTGCTGCTCGTCCTCGAGCGCGCGGGCCGCTACACCCTGGCCTTCTGGCGGCAGGGCGAGGGGATCCGTACGCACGGTCCCGGCTCCGCCCTCGACTTCGATACGGAGATCACCGCCTGCTGGTACGGGCCCGGCCGCACGGCGCTGGTCCAGCAGGACCGGGCGGGACGCAGCCGCCTGCTCCGCGCCGACCTCGACCGCGGTACGACGACGGTGCTTCCCACGCCCGAGGGCACGATCATCGACTTCTCCTGCGCACCCGACCGCACGGTCCACTGCCTGTGGAGCCGCGACGGCGAACCGCCCCGGCCACTGATCCGCCACCCGGAGAACCCGGAAAGCTCGGAAAGTGCGGAGCACCCGGAACCCCCGGCACGTCCCGACCACTCCGACCACTCCGACCACTCCGGCCACCCCGGCCGCTCCACGACGGCGTCACGCGGCACGGCGCCCGGCGGAACGACCGGATCCAGGCGCCGCGAGCTGTGGACACGTCGGCCGTACGGGCAGATCCACAGCTTTGTGGCCACCCCGCCCGGCCGCAGGGCGGGCCACCGCCCCTGGCCGACGGTCTTCCTCGTCCACGGCGGGCCCCACACCCATGACCGGGACGCCTATGACGGGCGGACCGAGGACCTGGTCCGGGCCGGATTCGCCGTGGTGCGCACCAACTACCGCGGCTCGACGGGCTACGGCCCCCGCTGGCGGGACGACTTCGGCCACCGGGTCGGCCTCGCCCAGCTCGAAGACCTCGCCGCGGTGCGCGGCCACCTCATCGACGCGGGAGTCTCACAGCCGGGCCGTACTGGCCTGTGCGGCTACTCCTGGGGCGGCTATCTGACGCTGCTGGCGATGGGCGTCCAGCCCCGGCTGTGGGACGTGGGGCTGGCCGTCGCCCCGGTGGCCGACTACACGGCGGCGTACCGGGCGACGACGCCGGCGCTGCGGGAGGTCGACGACCGCCTCTTCGGCGGCACCCCCGAACAGGTGCCGCACCGCTATCGCGCGGCCTGCCCGATGACCTATGTGGGCCGCGTACGCGGCCCGCTCTTCCTCGCCGCCTCGGCGGACGACGAGAAGTGCCCTCCGGAACAGATCGAGCGCTATCTCGCCGCGCTGCGGCGCCGCGGCGTACCGCATCGCGTCCGGTGGCTCGGCGGCGGGCACGACGTGGGCCGTGACCCAGCCGGATACGCCGCCGCCTGGGCCGCCATGGTGCGCTACGCCGACGACACGCTGCGCGCCTCCCCCAGAACCGCCGACCGCCGCAACAGCGGGCGGACCGGCTCGCACCACCCCGTCCACCACACCGAAGAAACCGAAGAAAGGTCAACCCCATGAAGCGTCACGGACTGCGCGTCGACCCCATCAGCGCCACCGAGCGGGAGCGCGGGCTCATCATTCATCCGGACACCACGGCCACCCTGGACAAGGCGGTCTCGGTCCGGCCGAACGGCCCGGCGCGGGCCTGCACCACCCGCACGAAGAAGAACACGGAGAAGAAGTCGCCTCTGCAGTGAGCCCAAGCAGCGTCGTAGCGGGGTGCCACGCCCGGCACCCCGCCGCGGCGCCGGCCGTACCGGTGAGGACAGGAAAACAAGATGACCACAGCTACGGCAGCGACGGCAGCGCCCCGGACGAACAGTCCCCGGCCGGACAAGCCCGAGACGACGCGACCGCGCCAGAACCCGCCGACGTTCCTCAGCGACCCGTACCCGACCCTGGCCAGGATGCGGCAATCGGCCCCGGTCTCCGTGCTGCACAGCGACGGCGGCCTGCGGCTGTGGATCATCCCGCGCTACGCCGATGTCCGGGCCGCGCTCTTCGACCGCCGCTTCGCGCAGGATGTGCGGCGCGCCCAGGCCCTGGCCGACAGCCGGGTCGAGGGCGTCGACCTGGGCGCTGAGATCACCCATATGCTCAGCAGCGATCCGCCCGACCACACCCGCCTGCGCCGCGTGGTCCAGGCGGCGTTCAGCCGCAAGCGGGTCGAGGCGATGCGGCCGATGGTCGAGCGCATCACCCTCGAACTCCTCGACGGGCTGGACGCGGCAGCCGCGCGCCACACCACCGCCACGGTGGACCTGATACGTGACTTCGCCTTCCCGCTGCCCATCCTCGTCGTCTGCGAACTGCTCGGCTTCCCGCCCGAGGACCGCGACCTCTACCGGAAGTGGTCGACCACCATCGTCACCCAGGAGGGCGACCACGCGGCGTTCCAGCGAGCCGTCCAGGAGATGGGCTCGTACGTCCTGGCCATCGCCGACCGGCGTATCCGCCGCAACGAGCGTCCCGCCGACCTGCTCACCGAACTGCTGACGGCCCGCGAGCGCGGGGAGCTGACGGACGACGAGATCGTGGGCATGGTCGCCCTGCTGCTGATCGGCGGGCATGAGACCACCGTGAACCTGTTGGGCACCTCCTGCCTCGCGCTGCTGCGCGATCCCGGCCAGGCCGCCTGGCTGCGCGCCGATCTCACCCGGATGCCCAGGGCCGTCGAGGAGTTCCTGCGCTACGACTCCCCCGTCTGTATGGCCACCACCCGCTTCACCACCGAGCCGGTGGACGTCGGCGGGGTGGAGATCCCGCAGGACGAGTTCGTGCTGCTGTCCCTCGGCGCGGCCAACCGCGACCCGGCGCGCTTCAAGGACCCCGACCGTCTCATCCTCGACCGCCGGGACGCCGGCCATCTCGCCTTCGGCGGTGGCATCCACCGCTGCCTCGGGGCCCTGCTCGGCAAGCTGGAGACCGAGATCGCGCTCACCGCGCTCCTCGCCCGCTTCCCCGGAATGACCCTGGCCTGCCAGGAGCGCGACCTGCGCTGGCGCAACACGATGATGCTGCGCGGCTTGGAGGCGCTGCCCCTCACCCTGCGCCGCTGACCCCCGCCCTGACCCTGCCGCCCTCACCGCCTCCCGCACCGTCGCGGCCTGGGCCGGGTCGGTCAAGGAGAACGGGACACGGGGTGCGCAGGGTGGAACCGCGCCAGAGGTACGGCAGGCGAACGGGCCGCCGACCGACGCCGACCCACCGATCAGGCGCCCGCCCGGGACCGAAAGATCGGGCGCCCTGGGGGTGGGGTGAACATGGTGAAGCGGCGTCCTGGCACCACGTCGACGCTGGAGCTAGGGCCTGTTGCGAAAGTGGATGGTAGGGCACAAGAGGGCCGTGGAATGCCGGGGACGTTACGGAAGTTGATCACAGCATGACTCAAGGACCAGCGCCTCGCTCCCTGTCCAACGAAGCCCTCTCCGCTCTACTCGCCAGGCAGCAGTTCGGGACCCTCGCCACTGTCAAGCAAAGTGGCCATCCGCACCTGACCACCATGCTCTACAGCTGGGACCCCGAGGCCCGCATCGTGAGGCTGTCCACCACGGCCGACCGCATCAAGGTCAAGCACCTGCAGCGCAACCCGCGCGCGGCGCTGCATGTGCAGGGTGGCGACGTATGGTCGTTCGCCGTCGCCGAGGGCGCGGCGGAGGCTTCCGAGATCACGACGGTTCCCGGCGACGCGGTCGGGCGGGAACTGCTCGCGATGATCCCGACGGCCGCGAAGCCGGAGGACGAAGACGCGTTCCTCAAACAGCTGGTCGCCGAGCGCAGGATTGTCATTCGGTTGAGGGTGGAGCGGCTGTACGGGACGGCCTTGGATATCAACGGTTAGGGGCGACCGTGCTGGTCATAGCCACTCGTTGATGGCTGCAACCAGCACCGTCGCGTGGTAGCGGACGGCGAGCTTGTCGTACCTCGTCGCAACCGCGCGGTGGCGCTTCAGCCGGTTGATCCCACACTCGACCGCGTGCCGCTCCCTGTGGCTGTGGCAGCTGGAGACCAACGGCGGCGGCTGGCAGTGGGAGTGCGGGGAGAACATGGACACGGGATTCCTGTCCCTGTCCGGTCCCACCAACGTCCGGCACGGCTGGTCGCACCGTCTTGAGCCGGGGGCGAGTTTCACAACCGTACCCGTGGCCCTCGCCCTCACCGAGCCCGGCGGCATCGACGGGGCGTTCGCCGCGCTCACCCGATACCGGCGGGCGATCCGCCGCCCGCACCCCGAGCACCAGCACCTTCCCGTCATCTTCAACGACTACATGAACTGCCTGATGGGCGACCCGACCACAGCCCGCCTGCTGCCGCACATCGACGCCGCCGCCGAGGCGGGCGCCGAGTATTTCGTCATCGACGCCGGCTGGTACGACGACGGGGACGGCGGCTGGTGGACCACCGTCGGCGCCTGGGAGCCCGCCCCCTCCCGCTTTCCCGGCGAGGGCGGCCTGGGGGAGGTCGTGGATCGGATACGGGAGCGCGGCATGGTGCCGGGACTGTGGCTGGAACCGGAAGTGGTGGGATTGGAAAGCCCGGTCGCCACCGCCCTGCCCGACGAGGCGTTCTTCCGCCGCCACGGCGCCCGCGTCAACGCGAACGGCCGCTACCACCTCGACCTGCGCCACCCCGCCGCCCGCGCCCACCTGAACCCCAGCGGGCGACCGCTGCAATCCCCCGCCTTCAGGAGGGGGAGGTAGTCGAGACGGCTCCTCAGTCCGCGCGGGCCACGGGGGCCTGGACGGTGACGAACGAGTGGGGAGGCAGTGTCAGAACGAGCCCCTGACCTGTTGGCTTCACGCCGTCGAACGGGCGCGGGACCACTGCCTCGGGCGAGTCCGGGGAGTTGTGGACCTGGAGTCTGTCCGCGGTCAGCAGGCGAGCGGTCGGCTCGCCGACCGCTCCTCCGCGCAGGTCGAGCGTCACCTCGGCCGGTTCCTCGGCGTCCAGATTGGACACTGAGATCAGCACCGCACCGTCCTTGATGCTGGCCGAGGCGGACAGCGTGTCGAGTTCGGCATCCCCCACCTGGCGCCGGGCATCCTCGGTGCGCAGGTGCACGGCGAGTGAGGTGGCGTCCTGGTGGTTCTTGTTCATCTCGAAGACGTGGTAGGTGGGGGTGAGGACCAACGCGTCGCCGTCGGTGAGGATCATGGCCTGTAGGACGTTGACGGTCTGCGCGATGTTCGCCATGTACAGGCGTGCCGCGTGCTTGTGGAAGATGTCGAAGTGGGTGCTGGCCACCAGTGCGTCGCGCATGGTGTTCTGCTGGAACAGGAAGCCCGGGTTGGTACCCGGTTCCACGTCCCACCAGGTGCCCCACTCGTCCAGGACCAGGCCGACCTTCCGGCCTGGGTCGTAGATGTCCATGACGGTGGAGTGACCGGTGAGGATACGGTCGATCTGTTGTGCCGAGACCATAGTGCGGTAGTAGCCCTCGGTGTCGAAGCCGGTGGCGCTGCCCTTCGACTCCCAGGTGCCGGTCATCGTGTAGTGGTGCACGGATATGGCCTGGAAGAACGTGCGCGGTGTGGCCACGCAGCCGAAGCAGTTGATCTGCTCCATCAGGGTGCGCGTCCACTTGTAGTCGTCGCCGGCCGCGCCTGAGGCGATGCGGTACAGCTTGTTGTCGCCGTGGTCGCGGCAGTACGTGGCGTACTGCCGGGCCAGATCTGCGGAGTACTCGGCGCGCATGTTGCCGCCGCAGCCCCACGTCTCGTTGCCGATGCCCCAGAACTTCACGTGCCACGGCTGGTCGCGGCCGTTGGCCCTGCGCAGCCTGGCCATGGGGCTGTCGCCGTCGCGGGTCAGATACTCGACCCACTCGCTCATCTCCTGCACGGTGCCGGAGCCGACGTTGCCGCTGATGTAGGGCTCGGTGCCCAGGAGTTCACACAGCGCCATGAACTCGTGGGTGCCGAAGTGGTTGTTCTCTTCGACGTCGCCCCAGTGGGTGTTGACCATCCGGGGGCGCCGGTCGCGGGGGCCGATGCCGTCCTTCCAGTGGTACTCGTCGGCGAAACAGCCACCGGGCCAGCGGAGGTTGGGGATGTTCAGGGCACGCAGCGCCTGGACGACGTCAAGGCGGATACCGCCCTCGTTCGGGATCGTCGAGTCCTCCCCGACCCAGAAGCCGCCGTAGATGCAGCGGCCGAGGTGCTCGGCGAAGTGACCGTAGAGATGTCGGCTGATCGTCGGGCCCTCGATGTCGAGGTCGATGATGGCGGTAACGGTGGACATGGGTGCTCCAAGAGGCTCGGGACATTCTGTATCGGTAAGAGAGTTGGGCGGACCTGGAGGGGAGGCCGTCAAGAGGCCGGGGTGAAGGGCAGCTGCGCACCTCCCCGTACGGAGCCTTCTAGACAGCTGTCGAGGAACTGGTGGACGCGACCGACCCGCTCGTTGCCGGTGTCAAAGGTGGGCGGTCGGCTCCCGCGTCGCCTGAGGAAGACGCCGGGCCGGGCGCTGGCGGCGGCAGAGGCGCGGCCTCCTCGGTGGTGAGGAAGCGGCGTTGGTGAACATGCTCATTGGCGAACATGGGCACGCCGTCCGAGGCCAGCCTGCCCGCTGTCGCGCATGACCCGCCCGTTGACGACGAGGTTCTCGAACGTGACGTCCTGGCGGATGTCCTCGACGCGGATGTTGTCGTATCTGACGTCGCGGATGGGTTGCCGTGGATGTCTATGTCGAGCGGGGGGCCACGTCTGCCCAGAGGCTGCGGTTTCCTGGTCCGTCCAGGTCCGAAGGTGTTCCCGCAGGTACGGCGAGACATTCGGCCGCCCGTTGAGGAGGTTGTACGCGGGCATCACCCCGGCCACGCGCCGGCCTCGACGGGGCGGCGGAAGGCGCGCATGTCGTACTCGTGGAGGACCCTCGGCCGTACCGAGGAGGACGAAGTCGACCTGTCCGTCTCGTTGTTGTGGGCCGGCCGGCGCTTGAGGACGGGGGCCGCCATCCAGTACGCCGGGTCGTCGCCGCGTAGGCCGCGGGTGTACGCCCGCGATCGCCGCTGTCAGGTGCGGGTCCTCGACATAGCCCTCCTCGTTCCTGCCCCGCAGCGGGTGCCGCAGCAGACTGACCCTCGGCGCCCACACGTTGAGTCCCACCCGGTCGTCCCGTGCGCGCATCGCCCGCGTCCCTTGGGGGACGGCGTCGCCGACCCGGCGGAGGAGGCCGTCGTTCCAGGTCGCGCCGAGGCCGACCGCCTGCGGGAAGACCGTCGCCGGGCCCCATCCAGGCCACACCGTGCAGGGCCTTCTGCCCGGTGCGGAAGGCGGCGACACCGAGACGGTCCACCGCGGGGGTGAACTGGTGCAGGAATGCGATGCGTTCGTCGAGTGTGAGGCAGGAGGGGAGGTCGTCGACGCGCTGGTCCAGGGCGGCGGTGAGGTCGCGGAAGAGAGGCGGCGAGCTTTCGGTCACGTACTCAGATCCCTTGAGGAGGACAAGCAGGATGCGAAGCAGGAAGAAGACCTGGAGGCCGAGCAGGAGGTGGTGCGGGAGCAGATAGGTCGGGATTCGAAGCGCTTCGATGTTCCGTCGCCTCGACCCAGACGTCAAGGCGTTCACCCAAGCTCGCACAGACCCGCAGAAGACCCCGTCAACGCCCAACTCTTCAATGTTCCCAGTGAAAATTGACGCGAGCCTTGTGGCCCTACAGGTAGCCTCTTATCCTCGCTGCAATATCGAAGCGCTTCGAAGACTTACACTCCTCCTGCGCGTTCTCAACGCTCCCCGCACCGCAGACGACCACCGCAGGCACACGGCGACCGGACCGGCGTCCGTGAGTGCCACCGGCCCCGCCGCGAGCGCGGGTCGGGCACCGAGCCGAACCAGAGGCTCCGGCGAGCGCCCTGGCCGGGGTCCGTAATGATCACCAAGCCCGTGCCCGCACCGCTACCTGCCCCTCACGTCAAAGACCCGTACAGCCACGGAACTTGAAGCCGCCTGGTTTCTGCCTGCGAACGTTCTGCCCGCGAGTTTGCGAGAGGCATTGACGCTGATCACTGGAACCCTATTATCCAGTTGCTCGACACTTCGACCCGTGTTCGTTATGTCGAACACTGTAGGGCCGCACCACACCGCCTCCGGACAGCCCCTGACGGGCCGAACCGGAGTCGCTTGCTCAAGGCTGACGATATGCACACACGTGTTTTCAGCCGCAGACGTCCACCTGCGGTGCTCACTGCCGTGGTTGCGGCCCTGGCCGCGTTGGTGGCGTTGCTCGTCGCCGGCCCGGCCCAGGCGGCCACCACCAGCGACGTGCGCGGTGTTGCTTCCGGCAAGTGTCTCGACGTGTCGGGCTTCAGCCAGACCGACGGCGCGAACGTCCAGATCTGGGACTGCCACGGTGGAGTCAACCAGCAGTGGACGTCGACGGACAGCAACCAGCTGACCGTGTACGGCAACAAGTGCCTGGATGCCCGGGGCGGCGGTACCACGAACGGGACCGCGGTGCAGATCTGGTCGTGCACCGGCAGTGACAACCAGCAGTGGCGGGTGAACTCCGACGGCACGATCGTCGGCGTGCGGTCCGGACTGTGCCTGGAAGCCGCGGGCTGGGGTTCGGCCAACGGCACGGTGGCGCAGCTCTGGTCGTGCACCGGCGGCGCCAACCAGAAGTGGACCGGTCTGTCCGAGGCGAGCAACGCGTGTGCTCTTCCGTCGACCTACCGGTGGAACTCGACCGGCCCGCTGGCGCAGCCGAAGGCGGGGTGGTCAGCGCTCAAGGACTTTACCAACGTCGTCTACAACGGCAAGCACGTCGTCTACGCCACGTCGCACAACAACCTCGCCGGTATCGATGGGCGCTGGGGATTGATGACCTTCAGCCCCTTCACGAACTGGTCCGACATGGCCACCGCCACCCAGACCACGATCCCCTTCGACGGCATCGCGCCGACGCTGTTCTACTTCGCCCCGAAGAACCTCTGGGTGCTCGCCTACAACGGGGGTTGGCCCTACACCTTCTCCTACCGCACCTCGACCGACCCCACCAACCCCAACGGCTGGGGCCCGCAGCAGGATCTCTTCACGACCACCCTCCCGGACGTTGTGGATCCCGACGGCAAGACCCGCAAGAGGGGCCCCCTCGACGTGACCCTCATCGGCGATGACACGGACATGTACATGTTCTTCGCCGACGACGAGGGCGGCATCTACCGCGCCAGCATGCCCATCGGCAACTTCCCGGGCACCTTCGGTTCGTACACGAAGATCATGAG
Organism: Streptomyces sp. NPDC034103; assembly: GCF_055575395.1. NCBI lineage: Bacteria > Bacillati > Actinomycetota > Actinomycetes > Kitasatosporales > Streptomycetaceae > Streptomyces > Streptomyces sp. NPDC034103. The sequence continues at coordinate 54,693 of NZ_JBVISS010000010.1, forward strand.
CGAGTCGTCGCTCGACCTGTTCGAGGCGCCGGAGGTCTACAAGGTCAAGGGCCAGAACCAGTACCTCATGATCGTCGAGGCCCAGAACTACACCGGGTACGGTCGCTACTTCCGCGCGTTCACGGCCACCAGCCTCAACGGCACCTGGACACCGTCACCGCAGGCCAACACCGTGACCAGCCCCTTCGCCGGCAGTGCCAACAGCGGCGCGACGGCCTGGACCAGGGACATCAGCCACGGCGATGCGGTTCGCACCAACCCCGACCAGACAAGACCATCGACCCCTGCAACCTGCAGTTCCTCTACCAGGACAGGTGGAGTTGGAACGGCGGGCTCGGTACAAGACCGAGCCCGCCCGTGCATGCGGAGAACCCGGATGGTGGCGGCCTCGTCCTGGTCACCCACGAGACGCGGGACGGCGGGTGGCCGGCAGTTCCGGTTGGGTGTGCGCTGGGTGGACGGCGGGGCGGCGACGCTCACGGACCTCGTCGTGCTCGCGCAGGATGCGGTACATGGTGGACACGCCGACCACGCACACGCCTTGGTCAAGCAGCTGGTGGTATCCCGATGCCGGGGCGGTGTCGGCGAAGTCGCCGGTGTGGAGCGGCGACTGCACGGTGGCCCGCTCTTGGGTCGACAGGGCGCGTGGCTGCGGCCGCACGGAAGGCGCGGCTTGGCCGATGGCGGCGGGGACTGGCGGTGACGGCTGTAGTGGCCGCTCTGGGCCCGGCGGGTGGCCCGGTACGCACCCCCGGGCAGGGGCGTGAGTTCCGCCATGGCCGTCTCGATCACGGCGTCGATCATCGTCCCGACGCCGACCCGGCGGTGATCACCGGCTACAAGGCCGCCCGGAACCGGCCCCTGACCCGCGGCCAGGAGCTGTCGAACACCGCACTGGCAGCGGTCCGGGCACCGGTGGAGCGCGACTTCGCCCACCTCAAGGACTGGCGCGTGCTCGGCAAGGCGCGGACGCACACCCGTCATCCGGGTCCGCGGATCCTCCCAGCGCCGCTTCTCCATCGCGGCTCTGGCCTGCTACAAGCAAGGCGAACGCTCACGGCTGATCTACCGGCCCAAGCGGCACGTCGATCACAAACACGGCGACAGACGCAGTTTCACCTGGCCCGACTACCGCGACCTGCTCTCCACCGCGCACCAGCAACTCGGCGCACCCATCGTGCTCCTGTGGGACAACCTCGAGGTTCACAGGGACCGCCGACTGCGGGAGTTCATTGACACCCACGACTGGAGCACCTGCTACTTGCTGCCGGCCTACGCACCGGACCTCAGCCCGTCGAGGGCATCTGGCCCCTGCTGTGGCGCAGCAGCCAGGTCGACACCGCCTTCACCGACCCCGACCACCTCATGAGCGCGCTTCGACACGGTCATCAAGGAGCTGCCCTGCTCATCGACGGCGGCGCCGTGCTCGTGCCCGTCGAGACCGTAGCGCACCGTCGGACTACTGACGTTGTCACCGTGGTGTCGTCAAGGAGAGTCCGGTTTCGGCGAGGCATCCGTTGATGAGGTCGCTGCGGTACTGGACCTGGCGGATGGCGGTCGGCGCCAGTGCGGGCGCGCAGGAAGAAGCTGCGGAGAGCCCCACCAACGCCGCCCGCTGGGCCTGCCGCTGCCATCCGAGGCCGACCGCAGAAGCGGTGGCCGCCGCCAGGTCCGTTCTGCGGAATGCGGGTGCGGCGAGGGGCCGCCGCCGAACCGGCCCCTCGCCTGTGCCGGATCGCCGGGCTACGGGCAGCTGCTGGCCCAGATGTGGGAGCTGATCCGGTCGTTGGCCTTCGTGTTGTCGCTGAACCTCTCGTAACCCAGGTCGAGGTTCCCCCACTCGTCGCCCACGCCGATGCACATGCGCACTCCGCCGTAGGCGTAGCCGTCGTGCAGCCGTACGTCGTCGAAGGTCCCCACGTAGCCGCTGTTCCACACCGACGAGACGATGTTGTCCATGTTGCTGCAGCCGCTGATGTTGCGGTAGTCCTGCACGTTGTAGAGCATGCCGCATCCGTTGCCGGAGAATCCCGCATGCTCCCACACCCAGACCCGGCCGTCGGCAGGTCGTGAGCTGGCCTTCTGCGCGGAGGCATTCGCCCAGGCGGAGACGGCCGCCTTCGGTGAGGTGCGGTCGGTGCCCGGGGCTGCCCCAGTGGCCGATGCTCCCGAGAACAGCAAGCCCACGGTCGCCGTGGCGAGCAGGGCTGTGCGCAGCTTTCTCATGGTGAATCTCCTTGAAGTGATGATCGGTTGTTGGACGGGCCGGCGCACCGACGGGCCGGCGCGCCGACGGTTTCAGTGGTCGGAGAGGACCTCGGTGGCGCGGGGAAGGGCCGCGGCCTCCAGCGCGCAGCGCGTAGAAATCTCTTTGCGGTACTGCCGGCTGATGGACCGCTCGTATCGCTCGTCCAGTCGCCGTGCCGTGCCGGTCAGGCCGGAGTCGGCGGCGCACCGTGCCTCGGCGACGGCGGTACGGATCTCGTCACTCCGCCCTTCTCCGCCTGCCGCCGCCTCCAGCGCTGAAGCGCGGGCCTCGCCGGGACCGGCGTAGGGGTAGCCTTTCTTCCGCATGCAGGCCGACCAGTCCTTCACGGACCGCTCGTACTCCTCGTCCGCCATGACCCGCTTCACGCGGAGGCCGTGCAGGTTGTCCGTGATCTTCTTGACCGTGTACCAGGTGCGCAGATCGCCGTAGAGATCGCGTTCGGCCTCGGACACACACCCCGCACTGCTCCTGCGCACCACGCTGCCTCCCGCCAGCTTCGCGACGAGCCCGACGGGCCGCGGCCCACTGAGGGCGGTGACCGCCGCTGTCCGGCGCTCAGGAGAGAGGCTGTCGAAGTAGCGCCGGTTGGGGTCCGACCGCATCAACTCACCGACGCGCTGCTGGATGTCGCCTCCGTATCCGTGCCGGCCCGCCCACTCTGGATCGGTGACCACGTAGGGGAATTCGGCGGCGTCGGCCACTGGATTTTCATAGGGGGTGGGCCACGTCCTGAAGTCATGACGCTCCATGCACGCCTGGATCAGCAATTGCTCCGCGTCGTGCAGTGTCCGTAACTCCTCGCGGGTGGTTTCCTCTTTGGGCGCGAGGCCGCTTTCCTGAGCCACACCGCCCGTGCTCCGATGGGAATCGGCGCCGTGGTTCTCCTGCCGGTCCGTGGCCGTGCACGCGGCGGACAGCAGCAGAACGGCAACCACCGCGCCTGCCGTGGCCTCCGCCCGGCCGCCCGTGCGCCGGGGATGGTCGCTGCGAGGGCCATGTGGCGTACGGGAAGCCCCGTTCTCCGTGCTGCCATCGCGATACACGCGGGCGGCCGCACGGGGCCATATGCCTCCTGCCCGGGCAGTTCTCCCTCTCATGCGCACATGACCTTCCCGTTCTGGTTTCCTCTGGCGGTGCTTTCGGTCTGGCAGGAAGCACCCCTCGATCCTGTCTTCACGGTCGGGACGGGGAAAGGGATTTCGTGTGAGACCGAAAAAACCAGGTCAAGAACTAATGGAAGAAAACAGTCCGTTCAGATGACGGGCATGGGCACGGCCAGGCCCGGGCCGGCGGAATAGCCTCAACGCCAAGCGCGGAGATCTCGTGCGGCGAATCCGCGGATGCCCGCTCGGCCGACGTGGGGTCATACGGACAAGCCGGCAGCGCGGCGCGACCGGGACCGTACCGCATCGGGCGAACCACAGCGTGCCCCCGGCCAGGACCCTCACGTGTCGTATCGGTGCCCGCACGGCACGCACCCGTGCGGGCCCCGGTGACGTGGCCGGGTGAGTGACTACTTCGGCCTGCGGTCCCGGCTGGGCCGGCGCGACTCCCGCGTTCCTCGCTGGACTTGGCCGCACCCCTGACTGACGGGCGTACCGCCGCACAAGCACACCGTCATGACGTACTGGGACGACTCGGGAGACCCTCTTCCCGCTCTCATCAGGAACGGCCCGAGCTCCTGCTCCTCCGAGGCCTCTCACGCGTGCCTGACCTGGGAGGGGACACCAGGCGGGACGGGACGCACCCCCAGTTGGGGTCGGCCATGGCGGCGGCCGCGGCCTCCCTCACGGCCCACACGCCCGGGCGGTCACGGTACTGGACCGGCCAGCCGAGGGCCGATACCGACGGGGACAGATCCACCACATCCAGGTAGCGCACCCCGGGGCGGGGGAAGAGCTCCCTGGCCGCAGCGGGCAGGAAGCACATCCCCTCCCCCCTGGCGACCGCATGCAGCAGCCCTTCCATGTCGGTGACGACGGGGCCGTAGCGCACGCGCGTGCCGTCCGGGCGCGGGTCCACCGCCCAGAAGTCCCACCACACCCGGGGCACTTCCGGGGGGACGTCCAGGAAGACCCGGTCACCGAGGTCGGCCAGGGAGACCTCGGCCGACTCCGCCAGCGGGTCGGTGGCGGCCAGGCAGGCGACGCGCGACTCGGTGGCCAGTTCCAGCAGTTCGATGGCGGCGGGCACCGGGGGCCGTAGGAAAGCGACATCAACGTCGCCGGCGAGCAACTGTGCCAGGTGCTCGGCGAAGTTGAGACTGCGTATCTCCACCGTGAGCCTGGGGTGACGGGCGCGCAGGTGCTCAAGGATCGCGTGGGTGTAGGGCATGGCCAGCTCCGCGCCGATCGTCCCGACCACCACATGTCCGACAAGGGTGCGGGCCCACTGACCGGCGTGGGCACGCAGTCGGGCCATCGCCTCCACCGTGGTCCGCGCTTCCTCCGTCAGAGCACGGCCGGCCTCGGTGAGGGTCACCGTGCGACTGTCCCGTGAGAACAGCAGGACGCCCAGCCGCTTCTCCAGATCCTGAATCTGGCGGCTCAGCGCCGGCTGGGTCATGTGCGACCGCGTGGCGGCCCTGCCGAAGTGCAGTTCCTCACCCAGCACCAGGAAGAGTCGTAGCTGATGGAAGCTCGGTTCCGCTGTTCCCGCCGGATCAGGCACGGCAGACATCCTCCACCTGCGGCCATAGCGGCCGCTGCATCGATCGGGCCCACAATCTCATCACCCGCCTCCCTGACAGACGCACACTCTTCGTGCGACCGTGAACGGGCGCTCCGCCGTCTGGACTGACCGCCGGCACCGGCAGGGCGGCCGGACCGGGGGAGGCGCGATGAGGACATGCCCGCTGTCTGGCGTGGAGAACGTGCTGCCCGCCGGCTTTGTTCCGGCCCACGCTCTCCTCGCCCCCAGTCGTTTCGATCCCGGTCGCCGCCCCTCGCGTGCGTGCACAGGACCGGTCACCGGTGGGAGCCCGGACCGCCGGGCCGGGGACGGCGTCCCTCCGGAGTGACGGGGGCGGGCGGCCGGCACGGTGACCGGGCCGCGCGCCAGGCGGCACCGGCGGCCCTCGCCACGCTCACGTCCAGGCGTTTCCGACAACAAGCGACCACACGGGGAGACAAGGTGCTGCGCATCCACTTCACGGACGGGGACCTGGCCCGTGTCCACCTGGCCCGCGAGCCGGATCCGGTCTGGGAGACCCTGCTGGGCCTGCACCAGTTAACCGCCCCGCGGCGCGGCCTGCCCGTCTTCGCCCGCTGGCGACGCACCGCCCGTGCCAAGCTGGTCGAGGAGCACCTGACGCACCCGGTCCGGATGCTTTCAGCCCTGGCCCCGGCATCGGCGGGCTACTGGCCCGACTTCCTGACACCCGACGCCTCGGCCGGCGGTCTGGAGGCGGCGCTCGACGAACTGCGCGCCACCCCCCGGCCACGGCTGCGCCAAGAACTGCACCGGCTGACCGACACCTACCCACTGCCACGCTGGGCCCACGGCCTGGCCCAGGGTGACCCGACCGGGACAGAGGAGGTCGCGACGGCGTTCCGGCTGGTGCATCGCGCGATCATCATGCCGGACTGGGCCGAGACTGCCGGCACCACCGAGGCCGACCGGGTTTTGCGGACGCGGATTCTGCGCGACCGCGGTGTCCACGGACTGCTGGACTCCTTCCGCCCCCTGATGGTCTGGCGTCCTCCCGTGCTGCACGTGCGCTACCCGAAGGACCGGGACCTGCACCTCGACGGCCGCGGCGTGCGACTCATCCCCTCGCACTTCTGCTGGCGCATGCCGATCGCCCTGGCCGACCCCGCCCTCCCGCAGGTTCTGGCCTACCCCGTCGCCCATCCCCCGGCCTGGGCACCGGCGGTCACGCGAGACCGCCGGCCCGAGGCCCTGGCCGCTCTGATCGGTCGGACTCGCGCCCGCGTGCTGGCCGCCCTGGACAGCACCGCAACCACCGGGGAACTCACCCGACGCCTGGCCATCTCCGCACCCTCGGCGAGCGAGCACGTCGCTGCCCTCAGAGATGTGGGGCTCGCGCACAGCCAGCGCGTCGGCACTCAGGTCATCCACACGTTGACCCCGTTGGGCTCCGCGCTGCTCAGCGGCGACCTTCCGCCTCACGGCCTGGTCGTCTAACGACCTCGTGCATGGTTGCCTGTGGCGCGTCGAGGTGTGTGGCGTTGTCGGTGTTCACGCTCGAAAGACACGTCCGAGGGTGGTGTGAGAGAAGTCCGACGACGGCTTGGACGATGTCACTCATGTGGGCCAGTCCGAGCGGTCGGGCCTGGGTGATATCGGCGCAGCTGCCTGGCCGGACCGGGCTGCAGAACATCACGCGCCCCTCGGTGTCCGTGAGGACCATGGCCTTCACGGCGATGCGATTCGGGCTGCACCGGCTCGTCGGAAGATCCGCCAGCGCTTCAAGCGGGCAACGCCGCCCTCGACCAGGGCCCGCGCCTTCGACAGCGCCCGGTTGATGGACTGTTGGGTGAGCAACAGTTCACCTCCGGGAGGCCGTCCGGCCGGTGTGGTCACCCACGCGCCGGCGCCGATGTAGGCACGGACGGCCAGGATCGGGATCCCTTGGCGCTCGCAGATCCTGATGATCTGATGGGCACGGGCCGCGGCCAGGTCATGGCAGCGCCCCGGCAGGGCCGGCGACAGCCACAGCACCCCGCCGTTTGGATCGGTGACCACCTGCACGACGACCCCGTGGCGGCGGTGCTTGGCCGAGTAGTCGGCGCGGCCGTCGCCGAGGCGGTCGCGCTCGGCCAGGGTGCCGTCGAGCGAACGAACTCGGGTTCTGCCTCGCGCAGAGCGCGCAGCAGACCGGGCGCACGGGCGGCCAGGAGATTGATGACCGCGGTGGTGCAGGCGTGCGCGGTGCCACCGGTTGCAATGGCTGCAGCTGACCACCACACCGCCGCTCACCCCCAACTGGGACGGATACTCGATGACGATGACGACGACCCGGCGCATCCTCGACCTCGCTGCGGCGGCACCGGCCAGCCGCGGCGAGGGCCTGGTGCAGTTCCTCGGCAAAGCGAACGAGGTGTACCAGCAGGGCCTGCAGGATCTGCACCGGCAGGTGACAGAGCGCCACTGGGACCATGGTCGCTGCCCACACGGCCGGCAGGCCCCGTGATACCTCGCAGGATCGCGACGAGGTGATCCTGTCGCTGACCCTGGTCGAGTGGGAGAAGACACCGGCCGCCATGGCGTTCATCGAAATGGCCACCGCACGCCGCGGAGTCTGCCTGATCCCCGAGGAGTAGGCCGACATCTGTCAGCGCGGCCGCCGTCGGAGCGGTGGCCGCGCGCCGCACCTACGGCCGCGCGCCACGCGCGCCGGCCGAGGGTGCGGTCGTGTGGCGGCCCTACCGGCCCACCCCGATCCGTCAGTAGCCGTAGATCATCTTGTAGGCCACCTCGGGAAGGAACTGGCCGGCGCTGGAGCCGCCCCCGACGCCGCAGTTGCCGTCGGACTCCCCCGGGGTCTTGATCCACAGGAGCATCTCGGCGCCTCCGCCCGTTCGGGTGGGTGTGCCGATGCGGCGGCCGGAGGGGTTGCACCACTGGCCGTTGGAGCCGTTGCCGTTGCGGCTGGTGTCCACGACGAAGGGCTTGGTGTAGCCGTAGCGGGCGCCGAGTTCACGATTCACGGCGTTGCCGAAGGCCGTGTTCTCGGCGGTCGTGAAGTAGTTGGAGACGTTGAGCGAGAAACCGTGGGCCTGGCGGAGACCGGCTTCGTGGAGGCGGCGAGCCATGGTCGCCGCGTTCGTCCAGCCCGGGTTGCCCGCGTCCATGTAGACCCAGGTGTTGGGCGCCTGGCGGCTGAACTCGGCGATGGCACCGCTGAGCATGGCTTCACGTTCGTCGATCTGGGCCTGGGTCATGCAGCCGTAGTCCCCGAGGGAGTCCGGTTCCAGGATGACGACGGCCGGGCGGGCCGCGATCCCGCCGGCGAACTGGGCGATCCAGCTCGCGTAGGCGGACGGCGAAGAGGCTCCCCCGGCGGAGTGGCCGCCGCAGTAGTCGCGGTTGTAGACGTTGTAGGCGACGAGGAGGGGCAGCTTGTCGGCCCGGTCCGCCGCGCCGACGTACGCCCCCGTGGCGGTGCCGATGGTGCCGCTCCAGGAGCCGAACCAGCGGGCCATCGGGGTGTTGGCGATGGCGGAGTTGATCGCGGAGGCCCGGCCGTCGCCGGGGTTGGCGGCCACCCACTGCTTCGGCGTGGAATTGGGGTCCACGTAGAACCCGCTCGTCATGGAGGTGGGGTCGGCGGCATGTGCGGACGGTGCGGCGGCGAGCGCCAGCGGCAGTGCCAAGAGCGCTGCCGCCAGGGTGCGGAGTCTGCGGCTCATCACAAGACCTCGGTTTCCTGGCAGGGGGATCTACAGGGAACGGGAGTTGGGAGCGCTCCCACTGGAAGCGGTCCCAATCGTGAGGCGGGCTTGTTTAGGTGTCAATAGCTGGCGCAGCTCCGGCTCAGCACGGCAAGGTGCCAGTGGTACTGGAAGCGCTCCCAGAATCGGCGCCGGGGCCTTCTCACCTGTGAAAGACTCTCGATCCATGGCAGAACATGCGCCGCGCCGGCAGCCGACGCTCGACGAGGTGGCCGAACGCGCCGGCGTCTCCCGTTCCGTGGCCTCCCGCGCGCTCAACAACGCCCCGCACGTCAGCCGCGCCAAGCGTGAGGCCGTCGAACGGGCCGTCCGGCAACTCGGATACGTCCCCAACCCGAGCGCCCGCGCTCTGGCCACCCGGCAGACAGGAGCGGCCGCCCTGGTGATCTCGGGAGAAGATCCGTCGATCTTCGCCGATCCCTTCTTCGCCCAGGTCATCGTCGGGGCGTCGGCCGCCCTCGAAGAGGCCGACCTGCATCTGATGCTGTGTCTGGCCGCTTCCGACCGGGGTCGCAAACGGGTTGCGGAACTGCTTCGATCCCGAGGCGCTGACGGCGTCATGCTGATGGCGCTGCGTGAGGACGACCCGCTGTTGCCCCTGACCGCGGAAGCGCAGATGCCCGTGGTGTTCGGCGGGCGCCCGGTCGGCGCGACTCCCCGGTGGTATGTCGACGTCGACAACGTCGGCGGGGCGCGCGAGGCGACCGAGCACCTGATCACCCGGGGTCGGCGTCGTGTCGCCGCGCTCTGCGGACGGCTGGACACCGAGGCCGGGCGCGCCCGGTACCGCGGCTACCGGGATGCCGTTCTGGCCGCGGGTCTCGAACCGCTCCCGCCGCAGGAGGGCGACTTCACCGAGGCCAGCGGAGCCGCCGCCATGGCCGCGCTGCTGACGAACCATCCTGACGTGGACGGGGTGTTCGCCGCCAACGACAACATGGCGGCGGGCGCGCTGCGCGCACTGCGCGAGACCGGCCGGCTGATCCCGACCGATGTCTGCGTGGTCGGCTTCGACGACCTGGCCGTCGCGCAGTTCGCCGACCCGCCGCTCACCACCGTCCATCAGCCCATAGAGGCCCTGGGGTGGGAAATGGCGCGCATGCTCGTCTCGGTGGTCAATGGCCTGGACCCCACTCCCCTGGTCCTGCCGACCCGCCTGGTCGTCCGCTCCAGCGCCTGACGGCCGCGGTGGCGGTGGCGGTGCGGAGGGTCGACCGCGCGCAGTGAGTCCGACCGTACGGACGGCCGCCGTGCCGGTGCAGAGACGGTCCGCACGGTGCCAGTGCGGCCGAGCCGGTTGGCGTCCCTGTGGCTCCGGACGGTGCGGGCGGGAATCCGCGGCGGGCGTCGCCATCGGCCTGCCGCAGGACCCGCGAACGAAAAATCATCGGCGCGCCGGGTCGAACCAGTCAGCACGCGACCGTGCTGCCAAACACCGGCCTCGTCACCACCAGCCGACGAGGCGGGTCCGTGCTGCACCGCATCACCCCTCTCGAGCCGGCCCTGCTGCGGACCGGCGCCCTGACGGAAACCGTGAGGCCCGAGGGCACCGCGGCGTCAGACGGGGCGCGCGACCCGCGCCTGCCGCCCTCGGCACCCTTTAAGCCGTGGCTTAAGAGCTAGGCCACAGGTGGCCGACCCCTCCACGATGTGAAGCCTCAACCGGCTCACCCCTTGGAGATCGCATGAAGACTCACCTCGCCGCCGCCGCCGTCGGGTCCGTCGTGCTGACCGCGGGCACCCTGCTGGGCGCTCCCGCCGCCAGCGCGCAAACCACCGCCTATCCGATCAGCTCTTTCAACGTTGAGGACGGCCAGGGCAGCTATGCCCGCGGCACCCTGACCTGGTACAACCGATCGGTCGGCGTCGAGGGAACACTCCGGGCCGTCGGCTGCCGCAGGGCGTGGTTCGGCGCGTACGGTGCCTCTGGCCAGCAGCTCGACGCCAAGAGCACCAGCACCAAGTGCAACACCACGTATCCGATCAAGACCGAACTCCGTGCGGATGTGCCCGGGGGCGCCACGTATGTCATCGTCTGCCTCGACAATGAGTACGCGCAGCCCATCAGCTGTGAGCGGTACAACCGGCCCTGACCATCCGACCGGCCGGAACGTGACGCTGCCGCACCAGCCTCCATGAGGCATTTCGGGATGATCGAGGCGAGCCGATACGAAGAGCAACAATTGCGGGCGTGGATGCACCACAGAACCTGTGCCAAAACCTGAGTTGTGGCAACACCCGGAATCTTGCGGCTGGCGTATCGGAGTGCTCGCCTGCACGGTGTAGGGACGCTTGCGGATGTCGACGGGCTCATGGCTGCCTCGTTCGCGGGGCCGGGGGCATATCGGGCTTGTCGAGGGCGGGCCCGAACCGGAATGATCGTCGATCATGCGTCTCGACGAACTCAACGCTGGTGAACGCCAGTTGTGGAACTCCTTCACCCGGGGCCGCGCTGTCGATGTCCGCGACAGCCCGGAATCGGCGGAACCCGCGGTGCGGGCTGAGGTCATCGCGGCGCTGCTGCTGGGTGCCGGTACCGATCCCGCCCCGGGTGACCGCCCGGCAGTGTGCCTGACCGGCGCCCGCATCACGGGAAGGCTGGATCTGCAGTTCGCCGAAATTCCCGTGCGGGTCATGCTGGACGAATGTCGCTTCGACGAAGTGCCCCTGCTCCGGGGGGCGAGAATCCGCGAGCTGGCCCTGACCCGATGCGCCCTGCCAGGTCTCACCGCCGACACAGCCCAGATCGACGGCCGGCTGGTCCTGTCCCGCTGCCACCTGAGCGGGCCCCTCGTACTCACCCGCACCCAGATCCACAGCGACCTCGACCTCCGCGACACCGTGATCACCGCTCCCGGTGCCGAGGCGATATCCGCTGTCCGCCTCATAGCGGGCGGCGACGTGCTGTGCACCAACCTGGCGGTCCGGGGAACATTCCGCTGCTCCGGCGCCGCCATCTCCGGCGAGTTCGACCTGGAGGGCGCCTCTCTGCGCAACCCCGACGGCCACGCCCTGGACGCCTACCACGTCCAGATCACCGAGGACTTCACCTTCCACCCGGGCTTCAGCGCCGAAGGGCGGATCATCCTCTCCGGCGCCACGGTCGAGGCGGCGATCGGATTCTGTGGGGCTCGGCTGGACAACGCCGGCGACATTGCGCTGGAGGCCATCGACGTCAACGTCGCCCGCAATTTCGACCTCGGCCACGGGCTCCGCGTCGACGGCGGCGTCAAACTCGACGGCAGCACCATCGGCACGCAGCTCAGCTTCCGCGATGCCACGCTGGCGAACCCCGGCGGCACTGCCCTGTCCCTGCGCCTGGTCCAGGCCCGGGAGACCGATCTGCGCACCCAGCAGCCGATCGCCGGCACCGTCGACGCGACCAACGCCCATCTGGGCACCCTGTACGACACCCCCGGCACCTGGCCCGCCGACCTCCGACTTGCCGAGACCACCTACGACGCCATCGCCAGCCCTCTGTCGGCCGCCGAACGGCTCGACTGGCTCCGGCGCGGCACCGACACCTTCCTTCCCCAGCCATACGAGCAGCTCGCAGCCGCCTACAGACGGCTCGGGCACGAGGACGAAGCACGCACGGTGCTCCTCGCCAAGCAACGCCATCGCCGTGCCCTGCTCCCCCTGCATACCCGCGTGTGGGGTTACATCCAGGACGCAACCGTCGGCTACGGCTACCGGCCACTGCGCGCCAGCCTCTGGCTCACCGCTCTGCTCGCCTGCGGCGCACTCTTCTTCACGGCCCACCCTCCCGCACCTCTCGAAGCGGAGAAGGCGCCGCCGTTCAACGCCGTCGTCTACACGCTCGACCTGCTCGTCCCGATCTCCGCCTTCGGACAGGACGTCGCCTTCGCACCACGAGGCACTGGGCAATGGCTCGCCTACGCACTGACCGCTGCCGGGTGGATCCTGGCCACGACCGTCGCCGCCGGCATCTCACGGGCGATCAACCGCCAGTGATTGCCTTGTGCCTGGCGGAAGAGCGGAGGAAGCAGGCCATCGCCCGGCCAGAACTCCCGCTCGGCGACGAGGCCGGTGATCGTGTGCCGAGGCAGAAGGGAGCGCCGCGACGGGCTGCGGGGCGTGGGTGTCGCCGGTCGCCGGGCGGTCGGTGATGGAGTGGACGAACTCGCCGAGGGTGCCGTCCTCGCGGCGTAGTTGTTCACGCACGAGGTAGCCGTGGGTCTGCAGTTCGCGCGGGCCGGCCCGTACCGCGTCCCGCCCGTCGGGCCCGCCCGCATGAGATCGGCGACAGTCACCTGCCGGCCGCTCCGGTGGCTACTGATGGAGCCGAAGATGCCCTTCGCCTTGAACTGCAGCCGCTCGTCACGGAAGAGACCGTTGGCGATCTGTATGAACCACGCGTCCCGGCGCTGCTGCGCAATCCGTGCACACGACCGACTGCGCAGCCCGGCCCACGTCCTGCGCGCACGGCTGCGCACTCCGCGAAGCGGTGGGCAGCTAGTCCGGCAGGGGGACGCGTTCCTGCTTGCCCGACCGGCGCCACGCGGTCTCCGACACTGCAGACGGCGTACTGCGCAGCCATCTGAAGCAGACGAGCGAGCTCAGAGCTGGGTTTCGCCGCCGTCCACGGCCAGCTCGATGCCGGTGGTGTACGTGGCGTCGAAGGCGAGGAATGCGGCCGCCTTGGCGAACTCTTCGACGGTGCCGTAGCGCTTCATGGGGTTGCTCGCGGTCCGCTCCGCCCTGAACTGGTCAGCGGCCTCTTTGGACAAGTTCATCGTTTCCAGAATCCCCGAGTCGATGGGACCTGGGCTGATCGCATTGACACGGATTCCCCGCGGAAGCAGCTCGCGGGAGAAGGTGCGGGCCATCGAGCGCAGCGCCGCCTTGCCGGCCGCGTAGACGCTGGTGTCCGCCATGCCGATGACGTTCGCGATCGAGGTGGTGAAGACGATGCCGGCGTGCGCGCTCAGCAGCGGAGCGAGCTTCTGCACAGTGAAGAAGGCGCCCTTGACGTTGATCGCGAACAGCTCGTCGTACACGTCCTCGGTCGTCGACTCGAGGGGTGTGAGGGGTGAGATGCCGGCGTTGACGAACAAAGCCTCGATCGAGCCGAGCCCCCTCTTTACACGGTCGGCGAGCATATCCAGGTCGGGCAGTGAGGCCACATCCGCCCGGACGGCCACGGCATTCTCGCCGAGCCGCTCGCGTGCCGCGTCGAGCTTGCCTTGAGAACGGCCCGTGATCACCACGCGGGCTCCGCCTTGCACCAGCAGCTCCGCCAGCGCGAGCCCCATGCCGCTGTTGCCACCCGTGATCACCACATTGTTGTCGCTGTACTTACCCATACCGAGGTGGCTCCGTTCCCTCGTCAAAGACATGTCGATATATCTGGATGTCGCCGTTCAGGAAGCTACTCAGTCGAGGGTTTCGATCGTCATGTCGCCTGTGATGACCGTGCGGATGTGATCGCTGGCGAGCAGGTTGTGCGGATTGCCGAGGTCGATGGCGCTGACCTCGTCGAGGCGGGCCAGCTGGGAGGGAGTGAGGTCGACCTGCAGGGCACCCAGGTTGTCCTCCAGCTGCGCGATGGTGCGGGCGCCGATGATGGGTGCTGTCACGCCCGGGGCGTTCAGGGTCCAGGCCAGTGCGACCTGGGCGGGGGTGCGGCCCAGCTCCGAGGCCACCTCCTTCACCGCATCGGCAATGGCGAGGTTGCGGTCGGTGACCCATCCCAGGGCGACGTTGAGGCTCTTGCGGTTGCTGGCGGTTTCGCCGGCAACGGGGCCCGCCTGGTTCTGGTCCTGCCGGCTGTACTTGCCGGTGAGCACCCCGCCGCCCAGCGGCGAGAAGGGGACCACGCCGAGTCCCATCTCGCGTGCCATCGGGATCAGGTCACGCTCCGCGGTGCGCTCGATCAGGCTGTACTCAGTCTGCAGTGCGACCAGTGGCGACCAGCCGCGCAGGTCGGCGATCGCCTGCATGCGCGACACCTGCCAGGCCGGGGCGCTGGAGATCGCCACGTACAGCACCTTGCCCTGCCTCACCAGGTCGTCCAGACCCCGCAGGATCTCCCCCACCGGTGTCCTGAAGTCCCATACGTTCACGTAGAGCAGATCGACGTAGTCGGTGTTCAGCTGCCGCAGACTGGCTTCCACCGACGCCAGCATGCTTTTGCGGTGGGTACCGCCGGAATTCGGGTCACCGGGCTGGCGCAGCGTCGAGTACTTCGTCGCCAGCACCATCTTGTCGCGGTGGGTGCGGGCGAATTCGCCGAGCAGTCGCTCGGAGCTGCCGTTGGTGTAGGTGCTGGCGGTGTCGAAGAAGTTGCCGCCGAGCTCGGTGTAGCGGTCGAAGAGCTTGCGCGCCTCGTCGCGCTCGGCGCCCCAGCCCCACTCGGTGCCGAAGGTAGCCGTGCCCAGCGCCAGCGGTGAGACCCGGAGTCCTGAACGGCCCAGCAGCCGATAAGTGTCGAGAGTGAGTGCCATCGTGTTCTCCTGTGAGGTGCGGTTCGTGGCGTTCGAGAGGTGCGGAGCGGTGGTCGACTCGCCCGGGCTTCAGGCGCCGAGCCCGTAACCGCCGGCCACGGTGATGTCCTGGCCGGTGATGTAGCCGGCGGCGTCCGAGGCGAGGAAGGCGACTGCTTCCGCGACCTCCTGGCTGGATCCGAGGCGCTCGAAGGGGATCTTCGCGCGCATGGCGTCCCGGCCGCTCTCGGGCACCCCCAGCTTGTCGAGCAGCGGGGTGTCGGTGGCCCCGGGGCTCACGGCGTTGACGCGAATCCTGCGCGGGGCCAGTTCGAGCGCGAGCGAGGGCAGCATGGCCAGCAGCGCGCCGCGTGTCGCCGCCCCCACCGTGGCGCCAGCGGCGCCGCGACGGGATCCGATACCGACGGTCAGCACGATCGAACCGCCGTCGTTCATGAGGGGAAGGGCCTTTTGGAGGGTGAAGTACTGGCCCTTGAAGTTGAGGTCGGCGTGCTCGTCGAACGATTCCTCCGTCACCTCGGCAACCGGTGCCGGACGGAAGATCCCGGCGTTGAGGAAGAGCAGGTCCAGCGATCCGAACCGCGCCGACACCGCCGACATCAGGGCGTCGGTGTCGGCGAGCACACGCCCGTCGGATCGGACGACGAGCACGTCGCCGGGGAGCTCGGAACGCGCCCGCGCGAGGGACTCGGGATTCTGTCCGGTGACCGCGACCTGGTAGCCGCGGGCGTGCAGCAGCTCGGCCGTCGCTCTGCCGATCCCGGTCGTCCCCCCGGTGATGACCGCTGTAGGCATGGCAAACCTTTCGTCGCTGAAGCGATGGGTGAGACCACCTGCAAACGGGGAACTCCCCGGTTGCCTCACCGTACACTGATCCGGGGACATCCCCAATTCGCTCCGACCCTCATCCGGCACTCACGATCGCGAAGGTCATGACACCTCCACGCAGCACCCTGCGCGCCGACGCGCAGCGCAACCGCGAGCAGCTGATCGCCACGGCCGCCGAGGCCTTCGCCTCCGGACGCCCGATCTCGCTGGACGCGATCGCCAAACGCGCGGGAGTAGGCAACGCCACCCTGTACCGGCACTTCCCCACCCGAGAGGATCTGGTCGAAGAGGTCTACCGGGACCAGATCCGCCCCTTGCGCGAAGATGCGCGCACCCTGCTGGCTGCGAAGCCGCCCGCGCAGGCCCTCCACGCGTGGATGCTCCGATTCGCCGACTGGGCCGGTGAACGACGCGGCATCTGTGAGGCCCTGGTCGCTATGAGTGCTTCCGGCCGCTTCGGCACCGGACCGGTCTGCGACGAGGTCCAGCAGGTCCTGGCGATGGTGCTCGAGGCCGGCGCCACAGCCGGAGAACTGCGCAGCGACATCGATCCGGTCGAGGTAGGCGGCATCCTCGCCGGTCTGCTCTCCGTGGCCGGCGCACCCGAGCAACGCCCCCAGCTGAACCGCATGCTGGACGTCGTCGTCGACGGACTCAGGCCCCGCTAGGCAGTGTCTTCACATGTCACGCCCACATGAGGAGTGATGCGAGGGTGACGGCTGATTCGTAGGACTGGGCGGTTTTGTCGTAGCGGGTAGCGATGGCGCGCCTCGGCGCTTGAGCGGGTCACCTGAGCGGTGCGCTCGTGTAGGTCAGCAACTGTCCTATAGGGCCTCTAGTCTGCGGTTTTATGCAGAAATACGAGGACGGCGTCGAGATCCTTGTCCCCGCGAGCCCGGCCGAACTTGAGGCCTGGCTCGACGTGCATCACGGGGAACGGACCGCGCTCTGGGTGAAGATCGCCAAGAAGCACACCGGCATCCCGTCGCTCACCTGGGAAGAGATGGTCGACACGGTGCTCTGCTTCGGCTGGATCGACGGTCTGCGGCGCGGCTTTGACGACACGCACTTCCTGCAGCGCACGACACCCCGCCGCCCCCGCTCCGCCTGGTCGCAGGTGAACGTCGCCAAGGCCGAGGCCCTGATCGCGGCAGGCCGGATGCGCCCCCGCGGCCTCGCCGAGATCGAGGCGGCGCGGGCGGACGGCCGCTGGGAGACGGCATACGCCTCGCAGAAGAATGCCACCGCACCGCCGGATCTCGTCGAGGCGCTTGACGCGAACCCGACCGCACGGGCGTTCTACGAGACGCTCAGCAAGTCCGACCGGTTCGCCCTGTATCTCCGCCTGGTCTCCGCTCGCACCGAGAAGACCCGGCTGGCCCGCCTGGAGCGGATGATGGCGACGATGGCGAGGTCCGAGCGGCCATCATGATCAAACGCCCGGCAAACGCGTAGACCAAGACATCAAGGCCCGCGGAGGCTTTACGCGCGGTCGTACGTTCACGAGGCCAGGCGGGGAAGGTTGAGGGTAGGTCACGAACGCCGTCGAGTCTGGTCCCGTCCAGCTTCGCACCGGTGAGCTTCGCTCTCGACAGGCGAGCTCCCGTCAGATCCGCGCGCCAGAGCTCGGCTCCTGTGAGGCCGGGGCCTTGCGCACGTCAGTGTGCGAAAGGTTCGCCTTGACCAGGACTGCGTTACTCAGGTTCGCCTCCGGATGACACACCGGAGTACCTCGACCGGCATCTGGCCGCCAAGTCGGTGAACTCCCTTTCCTCCAGTCCTGCAGCGGTCCCGGCTCCGACGGACCGGCATGAGCAAGGGCCGGTCGGCGCCGCGGCGAGCACTGGCCCTCGGACGAGTACGGATCCGCCTGGACGGTGCCGAAGGAGGCTGTGCGTGACGGCTTCCGATGAGCCACTCCCCGAATGGCGCCGCGACGGAGGCTAGTCGAGTGTCCGGGGGATGCCGAAGTACGGCGCGACCGCCGACTCGAACCGGGTGAACTCGCAGATCCGGTCGCCGGCGAGGCCGATCACCACGACGCCGGCGAGCCGGAGGACGCCGGTGACCCGGTCACGCGTGTACTCGCCCCAGGCGGGCTGGCCGTTCGCGCGTACGGGCACCAGCCGGTCGATCCGTCCCAGCAGGGTGCGGATCACGCTGAAGAAACGGTGCACGGCCTCGCTTCCGCGGTACTCGAACGGCAGCGGTGGCATCCGCACCCAGATGTCGTCGGTCATCAGCGCGATCAGGGCGTCGACGTCCAGCTCGGTGAAGGCGGCGACGAACCGGTCCAGCAGTTCACGCTCATCCGGCCCGCCGGGTGCGGGCGGTGCCGTCCGCGGTGAGTTCATCCTGGCGCGAGCGCGTTTGAGGGCGCTGGTGACGGCGTCCTCGGTGAGCCCCAGTAGCTCGGCTGTCTCGCCGGCGCGGTACCCGAGCACATCGCGTAGCAGCAGCACCGCGCGCTGGTTCGGCGGCAACAGTTGCACGGCAGTGACGAATGCGAGCGAGATCGCCTCGCGGGATTCGTAGCGGGCCTCGGGCCCGGGCGCCTGATCGGGGCGCTCCGCCAGCAGTACGTCGGGATACGGCTGTAGCCAGATCACCTCGCCCAGGCGACTCGGCTCCGGCAGCGGTACCGACTCGGGAATCGTGACCGGCTGCCGCTTCGCCGAACGCAGTTGGTTGAGGCACCGGTTGGTGGCGACGCGGTAGAGCCAGGTGCGCACCGACGACCGCCCCTCGAAGCCGTCGAGACCGAGCCAGGCCGACAGCAGAGTCTCCTGCAACGCGTCCTCCGCGTCCTGCAACGAACCGAGCATGCGATAGCAGTGCGCGCGCAGTTCGCCGCGGTGCGGCTCGACCAGGGCACTGAACGCGTCCCGGTCGCCGCTGCGGGCCCGATCGAGCGGTTCCATCCGACACCTCCGTCTGCGTCCTCCCCTGTACTGACACCGGCGGTCGGCGGAACTGGTCGCCGTCAAAGCGCCCAGTTTTCAGCGGGGGCCGTGTCAGTAGTGGCATGACTATCACCGACAAGACGGTTCTCGTGACAGGCGCCAACCGCGGCATCGGCCAGGCGCTGGTGGAGGAAGCCCTGCGACGCGGCGCACGGCGCGTCTACTCCGCCGCACGCCGGCCCGTGGCATCTCCGGACCCCAGGGTCACGCCCGTCGCCCTCGACGTGACCGACGCGGCGCAGGTGCAGGCAGCCGCCAAGAGCGTGACCGAGCTCGACGTACTGATCAACAACGCCGGGATGGCGCTGATCGACGACTTGAGCGAGGTTTCCGTGCTCGAACAGCATCTCGCCGTCAACCTCTTCGGCACCTACGCCGTGACCCGGGCCTTCCAGCCGCTGCTGGTCCGCTCGCGGGGAGCGATCGTCAACGTGCTGTCGCTCGCGTCGCTCGCCACGGTGCCGATCACCCCGTCGTACGCGATTTCCAAGGCGGCGGCGTTCTCCCTGTCCCAGTCGCTGCGTGCCCTCTTGGCACGGCAGGGCGTAGCCGTGCACGCCGTGCTGCCCGGGCCTGTGGACACGGACATGATCCGCGACTGGGACATCCCGAAGACCTCGCCGGCCGACGTTGCGCGGGCCATCGTCGACGGCGTCGAGAACGGCGAGGACGAGATCTTCCCCGACGCGCTGTCGGCAGCGCTGGCCGAGGGCTGGCGCAACAGCCCGGTCAAGGCGCTCGAACGCCAGAACATGGCACTGCTGGGGAGTGACAATGCCGCTTGAGAACAGGGACTTGAAGGCGCATGCCGCGCAGTTGCGCGAACTGCATCACGCCGACGAGATGCTCGTGCTGCCGAACGCGTGGGACGCGGCCAGCGCCAAGATCATCACTGATGCCGGGTTCCCGGCGATCGCCACCAGCAGCGCCGCGTTCGCGGCGATGCTCGGCTACCCGGACGGGGAAGGCGCGCCATGGCCGGAGATGTTCGCCCTGGCCGGACGGATCGCC
This sequence comes from Streptomyces sp. NPDC034103, assembly GCF_055575395.1. Lineage (NCBI taxonomy): Bacteria > Bacillati > Actinomycetota > Actinomycetes > Kitasatosporales > Streptomycetaceae > Streptomyces > Streptomyces sp. NPDC034103. Next base: position 74,647 of record NZ_JBVISS010000010.1, read on the forward strand.
CGTGCGGTGGCGGTTCCCGTCACCGTGGACGCCGAGGCCGGATACGGCCTGCCGCCGCGGGAGTTCGTCGACCGGCTGCTGGAAATCGGCGCGGTCGGCTGCAACCTGGAGGACACCGACCACCGCGCGGGCGGACTCGTCGACGCCGGTGCGCAGGCCGAGCGGCTGGCGGCCGTCCGATCCGCCGCGGAGGACGCCGGGATTCCGATCGTGATCAACGCCCGTGTCGACGTCTTCCTGGCGGCGTCCGGTGTGGCCGAGGACGACCGGGTCGGGGAGGCGATCCGCCGGGGCCGCCGCTACCTGGCGGCCGGGGCCGACTGTGTCTACCCGATCGGCGTCGGCGACGAGCGGACCATCGCCACTCTGGTCGCCGAGCTGCCCGGGCCGGTCAACGGCAACACCAGGCCCGGAGTGCTGGGCCTGGCCAAGCTCCGCGAGCTGGGCGTGGCGCGGGTTTCCTACGGGCCGCGGTTCTACCGCCAGGCTCTGAGCGGTCTGGAGGCCGCGGTCCGTGAGGAACTGCCGACCTGACGGCACACGGTCACGCCGCGCACCATCTTGTCGTGGTTGCGCGGCGTGCCCCGCTGGGGGCGTTGGGCGCTTGAAGACGTCATGGCCGATGATCTGCTCTTATCGAGGTTCTGTTCGTACGGCAGGAGAAACTCCCGTCCGAAGCCCTCGCTGTGTGCGCCGAGCTGAACATCGACGCGCAGTTGTCGGAGTTCGGCGATCCCGTGCACACCAGGAGTTCCGTGCTGGGCCCCATGGTCGACCGCGACGTCCACATCACTATCGGCGAGGGCCTGCCGAACGCGGTCGTTGACAAGAACCGAACACGGCGAATGACCGAGCAGATCAGCTCGCGCTGTCCACGGCACGGGCGGACGGGTTGTCCTTGCGAAAACCATTGGTGCCCGGCTTGCTCCGCTGGTGGGCTGACGTCCCGCCGGTGAGGCTGCTGTGTGACGGAGGTAGTGGTTGTGACGGAATATGACGTGCTTGCCGAGGTGTACGAATGGCTCATCTCGGATGCAAAGTTGCCTCCCGCCGAGTTCGCTGCGTCGTTCGATGACGTCCTCAGTCTCCTGCCGTCGAACGCTCACGTCCTCGACTGTTCATGCGGAACCGGACAGTTGGCGGTTGGCCTCGCCGGTCGTGGCATGCAGGTTGTCGCAACTGACGCCAGCGAGGCCATGGTTCGCCGGACCGCAGAGCTGTCTGAGGAATTCGGGGCCTCCGTCCAGGCCGTGCGGGCGAACTGGGAAGAGTTGCCCGATCATTTCGAGGACGACACGTTCGACATGGTGTTCTGCGTCGGCAACTCGCTCCACCATGCCGCGGGCGCGACAGGCAGGGGTGCTGCTCTGGAGTCGATGTCACGGCTTCTGCGCCCTGGCGGGCGCTTGGTGCTCACATCCCGCACCTGGGAACTCGTCAGGGCCAGAGGTTCCCGGCTGGACATCAAGGACCGACTCGTCCGACGAAACGGTCGCGATGCCGTCGTGGTCTACCGCTGGGAGATTGCGCCGCATTGGGAGGATGAGCACCACATCGAGATTGCGATCGCCCAAGTCGATGCGACTGGTCTGGTTCTTGTCCGCTCGGAACTGCTGTCCTGCTGGCCCTACCGGTACGAGGAACTCGAAGTCGAGCTGCACCGGGTCGGACTCCGGACGGAAATGAGCACGTTCGATCTTGAGGCCGAGAACTACATGGTGGTCGCGAGCAAGGTATAGAACCTGGCTCTCAGTCCCTGGCAGGACCGCGCTGTTGCTCGCAGGTCGCTTGCGCCCTCTGATCGGTGCGGGTTCAGGCGGTCAACGCTACGCCTCGGACGAGGAGTCATGCTGCGTGCCTTACGGCGAGCGGACACGGCGCCCCGCGTAGGGCGCCCAGGGTTCTGCAGCCTTCTCGTCATGCAGGAACGTGGCTTGGTGGCTGTACCCGAGGGCATCGGCAACCAGCGACGGAGGGCACAGTTCCTGGAAAGAGCGCGGGTAGGGCCCGTGCTTGTCGAAGGGCGTCCAGGTCCCGGCAGGCACATTGAGGGCGTCGGCTGCGTCGGCGGTCACCTCGGATCCGGGCACCGCGCCGATCCAGTAGTCCACCTCGGTGCCCTCCTCCCTGCTGTCGGTCAGGTACACCGCCGCCGACCGCCATCCCTTCCGGTTCGCCGTCGGGCAGTTCCTTCATCCGCATGACCGCTCGTGTGTCCAGACCTCTCATGTGCGCCGGGGCGGACGCGTCGCCCTCGTGCACGAGCGGAACGCGGGCCTTTCGGGGGCCAGTCACCGGGCGCCGGCCGCCGGCCGCAACGACCGGGGGCGCCCAGGTGCGGGGCAGGCGCACGCCGTGCTTGCTGAGCCAGGCGGCCTCGCGGTGGCGCAGATCCGCTGAGGATTCCGGAGCGAGGGCGGCGGACCACCGCACAAGTACGGAGGCGATCTCGCGGGCGGCGGCCAGGTTGAGGACCCGCTGCCACCCGGCGGGCTTACCGCGCAGAAACTTCGGCGCCCGGCTCAGCTGACCAACTCGGCACGGTGCGCCGCGAAGTAGTCGGTGATCGACGTGGCCGGCCGGCCCGTGAGCCGCTGGACCGCGTGGGTGGTGATGTCGTACCAGCCATGACGTTTGGCGATGCCGGCGGCGCTCCAGGCGTGAGCGAAGTGCTCGGGGAAGCCCTGATCCAGCAGCCGCTGGGGGTGGACGGCGTCGGAGACCTCCTCGTAGCGCACGCGGCGGCCTGTGGCCTCGCTCAGCGCGGCGGCGACATCGGCGTCGGTCACTGCCTGCGGCCCGGTGACCTCGAGGATCTCTCCCTCGCTGCCGCCCTCGGCCAGGACGGCTGCGGCCACTGCGGCGCTGTCATCGCGAGTGAGGTGAGCGATGCGTCCGTCTCGGCTGTTGCTGGGCAGGACCCCGGCGGCCACGGCCCGGGGGGCCACCCCGACCAGGGTCAGCATCTCGATCCACACATTGAAGCGCAGCACCGTGAAGGGCAGTCCGGATTCCGCCAGCAGCCGTTCGGTGGCCCCGTAGTCGGGGACGAGGGGGTTGGGGTGGCCCGGGTCACCGGCGCGGGTGATAGAGGTGAAGACGACATGGCCCACGCCCGCCTTCGCGGCAGCGTCGATCGCCCGGGCATGCCTGGGCAGCCGGTCGTCGGTAGCGATGCTGATGATCAGCAGCCGCTCCACCCCGTCCAGGGCCCGCACCAGCGCGTCCGGTTCGTCGAAGTCGGCATTGCGCGTGCCCACGCCCAGGCCGGTGCTCCTGTCCGGGGTGCGGGACAACGCCAACACGCGGGCGGCGTCGGTACGTTGGAGGAGATGACGGACGGTCAAACTGCCCAGATTTCCCGAGGCTCCGCTCACTGCGATCAAGACAAGCTCCCTGTGCCGTGTGTGTAGCCTGATGATGAGTGAAGGCGCGTCGGTCTCGTAAGAAGGCACATTGATGTCACCCCTCCACGAAACTGCGGCACACCAACCCGTCGCCGGCGTCACGGTGCCGGTCACGGTCGACGACCACGAGAGGTGTCCCGCGACGGCGCTACTGCGCCGGATCGGCGACAAGTGGAGCCCGGTGCTGCTGTCGCTGCTGGCACAACGCAGTTACGGCTTCAACGAGCTCGACCGGTCGGTCCAGGGCCTCAGCCGCCGCATGCTGGTTCGCACGCTGCGGTCGCTGGAACGCGACGGACTCATCAGCCGAACCCTCCATGCCGGCACACCTCCCCGGGCCGAGTACGCCCTGACCGATCCCGGTCGTTCCCTGCACGAACTCCTGATCACACTCGGACAATGGGCACTCGCCCGCGAAAGTGACCTACAAACCGCACGCGCCCGTTACGACGCCGCGCACTGACCGCCCGACACGTAGTTGTGCCGACACCGACCCCCCGGCGTTCGGGGGGACATAGGCGGGGCTCAGGCAGTGGCCTTCTTCCGTGAGATCGCCCGAGCTCGTACCGCGTGCTGGGTTCGAGACGGACGGGAGCCCGACACCGGTCTCCAGGGCGCGTACCGGCTCGTGATCAATGAGCTCGCAGCCTCCGGGGCGAGGGCCCCCCTGTGGGGTGCGGGGCCCGGCCATGGGCGGCTGCGCCGTGCAGACGCGAATAGCCGAAAGCGTCGCCGCAGGCAGGCAGTGGCGGGACCCCAGGGTCCCGGCTGCGTGCCCGCCGGGGCGGTGTGTCAGACCATGGCGAGCTCGATCGGCGGTGCTCGCGCACGGCGTGTACGTCGTAGCGGGTGAAGTCGCCGGCGATGCAGATCAGCGTGGTGCGCTCCACAGGACCTGGGACGCGGCCGTCACCGGGGTCTGTATAGGTAGCGGTGTAACTTGGTTTGGGTCGGCGAGAGTTGACCTGCGGGAAAGATCCCCGGCAAGACCCAGGGCAAGAAGTCACCCTAGGTTGCATCCCTCAGCGGATCCGTCAAATTGTGCCACTCGTGACCGCACCCATCGGCGCAATGCATTGCCCACCTGCGGGCGTCCGCGATGCTGAAGAGGGCAATGAGCAGGCGGAAGGACTTGGTGAGTTCATAGGCCGGAAGCCCTGCCAGCCCGAAGCGCCACTTCGTGAGCATCACGGCAAGCGTGTGAGTGGGACGAATGCCAGAACGCGTAATGCTCTCTGGCACATCGTCCTCGCAGGGCCTGCCTGCAGAACAGCACCAGTGCATGCAAGACCTTGCGTCGGTCATCCTCTGAGAGGCCCCCGAACCACTCGACACCCTCGGTCATCGGTCTGAGCCCCTGCGCGATTTCGTTCAGGACCACCTCGTGTGCGTACAACACCGGCTTCCTCCCTCGTGGTTTCAGACCGCCGGTACGTTCAGTGCGAAGGCGTGAAACCGGCGTTCTGGTCGAGGTAGAAAGCGGAGCCAGGAGCCGTCGGGGTCCATCCCTCATGCAGGGCAAGCCGAACAGCCGCGGCAACAGCAGACGGCAGTACAGACTCAGCCTCGCGGCCGATCCAGTTACTCGGATGCGGCTGGTCGGTGGTGACCACGAGCGTCGTCCCCGAAGTATCCGCATGCTCGACCGCGAACGAGCACGGCGACCAGGCCAGGCCCTGGCAGTACGTCGGCCTGCCTCGCAGCCGCCAGCGGTAGACCGTGCCGTCGACAACGATCCGTCGTGATCCCTTGCGGACCAGTGCCATGGCGCCCCCTTCAACAGCCACGATGCTAGCGAGCTGTCCGCGTACTCGTCTGAGTGGCCCGCCGGGACGAGGGCTGCACCAACGCCTGGAAGCCCTGGGAGGAGATCGTCCCCTTGGGTTCTCGAGGCAGCTACGGCGGGTCAGCGCCTACCTGCGACAGAAGCGCGCCTCGCGACGGCCCGTCACCGCGGAACCGCCTGCACCCCGCGTGGTGGCGAGATGGATCCTCAGCCGACCCGAGACGCTGACCGAGATCGCACAGCTCCGGCTCAAGGCCGTCCTGGCCAACTGCCGCGAGTTCGACACCCTGACTGGTCACGTCCGGTCCTTCGCCCACATGCTCACCGAGCGCCAGGGTGAATGACTCCCGCAGTGGCTCGACGCGGTCCGCCACGACGACCTGCCCAGTCTCCACACTCTCGTGGCCGGCATCGACCGAGACCGTGACGCGGTCATCGCCGGCTTGACGCTGCTTGGAACTCCGGAGTCGTCGAAGGCAACGTCAACCGGATCAAATGCTCAAGCGCCAGATGTTCGGACGCGCTGGCTTCCGACTTCTGCGCAAGCGGGTTCTGCTCGCCTCGCACTCACGTTGTCAGTCCCTGATGCGAGGATCCGGGCGACCATACGCAAGGGAGATCAGCATGGGTACCTGGGATACCGGTCCCTTCGACAACGACACAGCCGCGGACTTCGCCAACGCTCTCGACGACGCCGAGCCCGAGGCGCGCGAAGCCCTGATCCGAGGCGTCCTCATCCGGACGATCGACGCCACCGGCTATCTCACGGAAGCAGAAGAGGCGGTGGCCGCCGCTGCACTCATCGCGGCGCAGTGCCCGGGATACGAACCTGTCGACATGTCCTACGGTCCGGAAACACCTATGCCCATCTTCCCCTCCGACCTTCGGGCACTCGCCGACGAAGCCCTCGCCCGCATCGCCAGCGACGAGGACGGGCCAGCCTCAAACTTGGTCGACCCGGACGACTGGAAGCAGTGGCGAGCCACACTCATGCACCTTCGCGCCGTGCTTGCCCCGGCGCCCCCTTCCATCCCTCTCTTCGATGTCCAGCCATTGCGGCAGGCTTATCGAAATTCCAAAAGTCCCATAAAGGTGCAGTGAGCACTATAAACGAGAGGCGTGAGTAAAGGCATGATGATTGAGTTCTGGCTTAACAGGGAAACTGGAATAATTGAAACAGCCTACCCGATTGGAGGTAAATAGCATGTTTCGTACTCTCGTAGACATTGAGTCGCTAGATCGGGCAGGGTCGGGCACCATTTGGGGCAACGTGTGGCATGAAGTGGAGGATCAAAATTTCCCTTTCGTGCGATGGAACGACATGATTGTCCCTTACCTTGCGGCGCTAGTGTGCGAGGTTGGCGGCGCCCTTTCTGGTCGAAAAGGTGAAGTAATGTTCTTCGACGGGCCTTTCTCGATTGAGATCCTTCCGGTTGGGTCGCAAATTCAGTTGATTCCTCGGGGTGGTCCCGGGTTTCCGGCATGTCAGGTGGATGGCGAGGAACTGTCTGCCGATGTGCTCAGAGTGGGTCAGCTAGTAGTTGAAGCATGCAAGGAAAAGGGGTGGTCTGCTGATAACGATGTTCGTCGGCTGGAGGCGGCTATCCGGCGGTTCTTGTGAGAACAACGAGGTCAGGGAGGTTTCAAAGTACTGCCCTCATGAATTGATACAGGTCACGGCCGGGTGACGGTGTATCGGTCACTCGCCACGTACGCAACGAAGCTCCAGTGGAAAGGGTTGCCAAGTCGCCCTGTCCAACCGGAGCTTCGATGTGCCGTCAGTCTGCCAGCATCTGCCTGATCAAGACGCCCTCGAGTCAGCACCGCGCGCTCCCATATCTGTCGCAGCGGCTGGTTACGCTGGCCGATCCGCGCCACCGGCGCGGAAGGCGTCACTCGTTCGTGAGCGTGCTGCTGATCGCCTACTCCGCCGTACTGGCCGGCCGCTCGTTCACAGCGATCGGCCAGTAGGCTTTAGTAATCCAGCCGTAGATCGAGTTGTGTCGACAAACGAAGATCAGGCGGTGGCCGCAGGTCACAGCGTAGTACCTGCCCGGTGGCAGTCGATGTTCGACCAGCTGACGGGCCATATCGCAGGCCGGTTCACACGGGTCGAACCACGCCGCCGGGCAACGGCGTTGGTCCTTGGCCTGCTGTCGGACCTGCCGAGGAAGAACTGCTGGACCTTGGCCGAGCACGCGGACGATGCCACCCCGGATGGCATGCACCACCTACTGCATCGCGCGAAGTGGAACACAGACGCGGTCCGCGACGACGTGCGCGCCTACGTGATCGAGCACTTGGCCGACGACGCGGCCGTGCTGGTGGTCGACGAGACCGGCGACCTGAAGAAGGGCGCCGCCACGGTCGGCGTCCAGCGTCAATACACCGGTACTGCCGGGCGAATCAAGAACTCCCGGGCCGCCGTCTACCTCGTCTACTCTGCCGCGCGCGGGATGCCGTGATCGACCGCGCCCTGTACGTGTCGCGCTCCTGGGCCGACGACCCCGGCCGCTGCCGGGCCGCCGGCATCTCCTACAACCTCGCCTTCGCAACCAAGCCGGTCCTGGCGGCCCGGATGATCGGCCGGGCGCTGGACGCGGGAACGCCCGCCGACTGGGTCGCGGGCGACGAGGTCTACGGCGACAACCCGCACCTGCGGGCCGCACTCGAACACCGCCGAACCGGCTACATTCTGGCCGTCTCCAGCACCCACCAAGTCTCCACCACCGCAGGGACATTGCCGGCCAAGGCCATCGTGGCGAAGATCCCCAAGCGGGCCTGGCAGCGGCGCTCGGCAGGAGCGGGCGCCAAGGGCGAGCAGTACTACGACGGGGCCCAGGCCGACGTTCATGGCCCCGCCGACCGGCCCGGGCACTGGTGGCTGCTGATCCGCCGCACCCAGCGAAGCGGTCAACTCGCCTTCTCCCGCTGCTTCTCACCGCGTCCCGTCCCGCTGACCGACCTGATCCGGGTGGCCGGACGGCGCTGGACGGTCTGGCAGGCTGGACGAGCACCAGGTCCGCCGCTGCACCTCCTGGCCCATGCACGAGCTCCAGCGTCTGTTCACCACCATGACCAGCCCGGCCCACGACCTCGCGCACCGACTCCGCTGGTCGCACTGGCGCCGACGCCACCAGGCCCGCGCACGCAGGTCTCACTACCAACGGCAAGCGGTCACCCAGGTGTGACTGAACGCTGTAGTTGGCCCGTCTGGCCATGTAGGGGCTCAGCCGGAGCTTGCCATGCAGACCGGGCCCGGCCCAGAAGCTAGCGGCCGACGGTGCTCCAATCGGCGGGGGCGGGCGGCACGGAACGGCCTGCGGCGTGTTCGCGGAGGCGTCGGGTCATTTCCGGCAGGTCGTAGGCGGGGAAGCTCACCTGTAGGAGGCGCAGGCCGAAGTGCGATGGTTGGTCCTCCTGGAACATCGCCGCGTCCATCGGCTTGATCTTCACATCCCAGGCCTCCGGGGCGGCCCAGTGAGTCATCCGCACGTAGAAGGCGTCTCGCGGGCCGGCGTTCGCCGCGGCCGAGAGGAAGGTTAGGCCGCTTTCGACCGGGAAGTCGATGAGCATCCAGCCACGGCGGGACTCCACCCACTCCGCCATGTGCGGCAGCTTCTCCGGCCAGTCCGCGTTGCTCTCTGCCAGGTCCTGGCAGCAGGTGAACGTGTCGAGGCCGCACTCCCAGATCGCCTGGATCGTGGGTGCGAGCTGTTCGTCGATTTGGGCATGGCGGCTACCCACCCGGACGAGAACGGTCCGATGCGTTCCTTCGTAAGACGTCATCGCAGGAGCATAGAAGCGGGGCACGACACCAAGGCAGGCGGAGCCCCAGGCAGCTTGGGCCGCTCCCCAGGTCAGCTGGAGCGCACACTGGCCATGAAGATCACCATCTACGGCTGGAGTATTACAGTAGACACCGAAATCGAAAAAGCACAAGGCGGGTGACGAGGAGACTCATGTGAAGGAAGCGATTCGGAATACGCTGATCTTCTCGGCTATTGCGATAGTAGCTGGCGTCTTCGGATGCATTTCTGGTGCTACAACTGGCGACACGCCGTCCATTATCTTCGGTGCCGCGGCTATTGCGGGCGGGTTGATAATGACCGTCTTGGCCGCGCTCGCCACACGTAAAGGCAACCGCTGAAAGGAGGGTCGGGATCGGGGCCGGCCTGCGGAGCTGCCGGAACGAGCGGCGCAGTCGCACCGAGGCCAAGAATGTAATCACGCGTGGCGGGATCAATACCTGGCGGCGCGGGGGACTTCGTAGGCAGCGGTTCGCGAAAGACCGGTGCGCGTCTGATGTTTTGGGCGTTCTCCATGCAGTCGTTCTACAGCTCGACCGCAATGCGCTTGAGGGCGAGAAGCGGCGCCGAGGCACTGCGTGCGCCAGTCCTCGGCCGAGGCAAGGAGCTGCTCGCGGCTGGAGTCCTCGCCTCTTCCCCACCCCGTAGCCCGCGACCTGACCTCATCCGTAATGTCACCCCCAAGCTGGGCGTACAGGCGGGTGTACAGACAGTGGAACCGGTGCGCACCGCGGAGAACCGCCACCCGCCCGGGAAACAGAGGCCGGTCAGACCTCGATGAGGCGACGACGACGTTATCTGGGGGGCAGAGCCTCTTGACCCATGCCAGCCCACTGACCATGGGTGCAGGCAAGTTAGGCAAGGACGGCTTGGCATGTCCGAGGAGGGTGTTTCGGTTGAAACACCTCCTGCACTCGCGTTCGAAGCTGCTCAGCATCTCCAGGAAGTGGTTCGGTACCGGGTGACCGCGAAGGCACCCGGTCGGCAGAGACGTGTGGAGGGCACGCCACTCACCAACCCACCGACACCATGCCGCGGATCGGGCCCGGGTCGGCTCCGGCGCGACGAAGGTCGAACGCTCCCGTTCCTGACTGCGAGCCCCCGGGCTCGCCCGGGAAAACGCTTGCCACCTCAGCACGGCAAGCGTGTCGTGGATGTCACGCTCTACAACTGCGGAAGCACCTCACCGGCGATGAGTTCCAGGTGGTCGAGGTCATCGAAGTCGATCAGCCGCAGATGGATACGGGTCGTGCCGATCGCGGCGAACTCACCGAGCCGTTCGATGAGTTGGGCCGGGGATCCGACCACCGCATCCTCCGGCGGCAACGCGCTCTTCGCGTGGAGCGGGGCGGCCCTCCGTCGCACTTCCGCGTCCGTACGGCCGATGGCCGCCACGACACCGGCCGACAGCACCAGTGGTGGCCGACCGGCGCCATCTCGACCGGTCCGATCGCATGCCTCGGCAACCCGTCGATACGCCCGGGCAGTCTCGGCCACCGACTTGAAAGGCATGTTGAACTCGTCGGCGTACCGGGCCGCCAGCTCCGGGGTGCGCTTGGGGCCGCGGCCCCCCACGATGATGGGCGGTCCCGGCACCTGCACGGGCCTCGGGAGGGCGGGCGCGTCGACGAGCTGGTAGTGGTCGCCGCGATAGCTGAAGCTCTCGCCGACCGGTGTCCGCCACAGGCCGGTGATCACCTGCAGTTGCTCCTCCAGCCGATCGAAGCGCTCCGGGGCGGGCGGGAACGGGATGCCGTACGAGGTGTGTTCCCGTTCGTACCATCCCGCGCCGAGGCCCAGTTCGACCCGCCCCCCGCTCATCCGGTCCACCTGCGCCACCATCACGGCCAGCGGCCCTGGCAGCCGGAAGGTGGCCGAGGTGACCAGGGTGCCCAGCCGGATCCTGGAGGTCTCCCGGGCGAGCGCGCCGAGCGTGAGCCAGGCGTCGGTGGGGCCGGGCAGGCCGGGATCTGCACCCATCGTCTGATAGTGGTCGGCCCTGAAGAAGCCCTCGAATCCGCCGGCCTCGACGAGTTGTGCGAAGCGCCGCTGGTCCTCGTAGTCGGCGCCGCGGTGCGGCTCGGTGAAGACGCAGATCCGCAGGCTCATCGCCGCTCCGTTTCGCCCGTCCCGGACAGGTCCCGTTCCATCAGCAGTTCATGCAGATCGGCGCTGCACCGGGCCACTTCGCCCAGGTGTGCGGTTCGGCCCAGCGTCCTCGGCCGGGGTATGGCGATGTCGACGATCTTACGGATCCGGCCAGGGCGTGGGGTGAGCACCACCACCCGGTCGGCGAGCAGCACGGCCTCGTCTATCGAGTGGGTGACGAAGACGACGGTGGAGGAGTTCTCGAGGTGGATGCGTTGCAGCTCCACGGCGAGGTCCGCGCGGGTCAGTGCGTCGAGTGCGGAGAACGGCTCGTCCATGAGCAGCACCCGTGGCTCACCCATGAGCGACCGGCACAGCGCGACTCGCTGCTGCATGCCGCCGGACAGTTCGTGCGGCCGGTGCTTTTCGAAGCCGTTCAGTCCGGCCGTCTCCAGCAGCCGGTATGCCCGCTCGCGGTGCTGCGCCTTGTTCCAGCCGAAGATCTCCACGGGCAGCAGGACATTGTCGAGGACGGACCGCCAGGGCAGCAGGGCCGGCCGCTGGAACAGCATGGCGACATCGCGGCGGGCGCCGGTGACGCGCTCGCCGCCGATGGTGATCTCGCCGTCGGTGACCGGCAGGAGACCGGCGATCAGCCGGAGCAGCGTGGACTTGCCGCACCCGGACCGGCCCACCACGGCCACGAACTCGCCGTCGGCGATGTGCAGGCCGATGTCCTGGAGCGCCACCGTCGAACCGGACCGGCTGGTGAAGCTCCGGGACACACCGGTGAGTCTGATCATCCGGCGGTCTCCCCATCCACGGGCAATCGTCGTGCCGTCCGGCTCCTGTCGCCCGATCAGGCTACCCGTGGCAGGCCGATCGGCGGTACCTGTCGTCCGGTCGATGCATGCCCCAATGACATACACCTGGCCCGCAACTACCCATCCCTCGTACGCTGTTGCCTGCACCACGTGTCATGCCCTCGGAGGCTCTGTGCCGCCGCTCCGTCTCGTCTGTCTCGACGCCCCTCCGCCGGCGCGTTCGGCGGCCGGAAAGGACAACACTGTGCGCATGATCCGGTTCGCCCGTACGGTCACCGCGGCAGCCCTGACCACCGCGCTGGCGCTGATGGCGGGCTGCGGTGGCTCGGATTCCGACGCGGACGCCGGTGAGGACGGCAAGGCGCTGAAGAAGGTGACCTACCTGACCTCCTTCGGCAGCTTCGGCCGGGACGCGTACGCCTGGGTCGCGAAGGACAAGGGCTTCTTCGAAGAGGCCGGCTTCGACGTGAGGATCAGGCCGGGGCAGGGCACCGGCGGTGTGATTCCGGCCGTCGTGAGCGGCCAGGCGCAGTTCGGCCCGATCGACCTGACGGGAGGTCTGCTGCACATGGGCAACGGCCAGGCGAAGGACTTCGTCGCGGTGGCCGCCATCCAGCAGCGCACCATGGCCGCGATCGCCACCACCGAGGGCAACGGCATCGCCACACCGAAGGACCTCGAAGGCAAACGGCTCGCCGACACGCCCGGATCTGTCGTACGCAACCTCTTCCCGACGTACGCCCGGCTGGCCGGCGTGGACGCCGGCAAGGTGACCTGGGTGAACGGCGAGGCGCAGACCCTGATGGGCACGCTCGCAGGCGGCTCGGTGGACGGTATCGGCCAGTTCGTGGTGGGCAAGCCGACCATCGAGGCGGTGACGAAGAAGAAGGCCGTGCTGCTGCCGTACAGCGACGTGATCCCCGACCTGTACGGAAACGTACTGATCACGTCCAAGAAGATCGCCGAGCAGGATCCGGAGATGGTGCGGCGGTTCACCGCCGCGCTGCTCAAGGGCTTGAAGTACAGCCTCGCCCACTCGAAGGAAGCCTCCGAGATCCTGAAGCGGAACGTGGACACCACCAATCCGGCCGCTGCGGCAGCCGAGTTGGAGTTGATGGCCGCGTACGTCACCCCGAAGGACGGTTCCGGCACGACGATCGGCACGCTGGACTCCGGGCGGGTGGCGAGGAGCATCAGGATTCTGGAGGACGCGGGCACGCTGCCGAAGGGGATGACCCCTGAGCAGATCATCGACTTCGGCCTGGTCCCGAAGGCCTGACCGCGCCGCGCTGGTGAGGAGCCGCCCTGGAGAAGGATGGGATGACCGAACTCTCGAGGCCGCAGCAGTCGCTGCAGCAGTCCCCCACGGCGGGCCCTGAGCCGGTGCCCGTGCCACGAGTCGGTCCCCGTCGCGGGACGGGCGTCGGCGTCGTACTGCTGCCGGTGGCCGGGCTGCTGGTCGCGCTCGGCGTGTGGTGGCTTCTCACGTCAGCGCTGGAGGTGATCCACCCGGCGGTACTGCCTCCGCCGGGTGCTGTGCTCTCGGCGTTCACCGCAACCCCGGGCCGGTTTCTGGAACACACCGGCGACACCACCGTGGAGACGGTGGTCGGCTTCGTTCTCTCCAGCGCCTGCGGAGTTCTGATCGGACTGTCGCTGGCCGCCTCGCGGGTACTGGAGCGCATGTTCACGCCGCTGCTGGTCGCCGTCAACGCGGTTCCGAAGATCGCGCTCGGGCCCCTGTTGGTGGGGGCGCTCGGATGGGGGCAGAAGCCGGTCCTGACCATGGTCTTCCTGCTCTGCTTCTTCCCGATCGTGCTGTCCACCGCGACCGGCCTGACCTCGACCCCGGCGGACCTGGCGGAGTTGGCGCGCTCGCTGGATGCCTCGCGCTGGCAGGCATTCCGGAAGGTGCGGTTTCCCGCCGCGCTGCCGCAGATCTTCGTCGGGTTGAAGGTGGCCATGCCGCTCGCCGCGATCGGTGCGGTCATCGGCGAGTTCCAGGCCGGGGAGTCGGGGCTGGGCTATCTGATCGTGCAAGCCGGCGGGGTGGGCGACACCGCCACCGCGTGGGCCGCGATCATCCTGATCGGGTTGATGAGCATCCTTCTCTACTTTGCCTTGGTGTTGCTGGAACGGTTCGCACTGCCCTGGGTCAGGGACACGACCTGGCGCTGATGACGTAAGGGACTTTGTCGTCCTGGAACATGGCCGCGGCCCGCCGGTTCCGCTCGCGGCAAGGCCATCTGCGCGTATCCCGTCAGCACCGCGAAGATGTTGGTGGGGTGAGCTGCTTGGACTGGGGTCGTTCATCTCCAACGCCCGCCGACGCGCCGCCGAACGACACGACGCCCGCAACGCGTTGGGCATGCGCTGGTAGACGGCGCCGGGGCGGCAGAACACGGCACCAGCTTCATCCACCCGCGCCCGGCTCTCCCTGGCCCTTCACCAACCTCTCCCACCAGGCAGCGGTACGGCGGGTGACAGGGTGATGCTCACCCAACACCCGCCGCACGTGCTCAAGCGTCTCTACCAGGAGCCCGTGGCGTGGCAGCCGAGCGAGGAGTCCCAGGGCACGCCGCCACCGCTGGTTTCAGTTCGGTTGGTCAGATGGTGGAGCGGGCTGCGGGGAGCGCCGCGCCGAATTCGATGTCGGTGTACCTGTACTTGAGTCCGGCGGCAGTTCCGCTGATGGTGGTGGATCCGCTGGTGAGGGGGCCGGAGGCGGATCCCCGGGCGGTCCACAGCGCGCCGTCCTGGTTCTCGCCGGGGGTGCCCGCCATCACCTCGGCCCTGCCGTCCTTGGTGACGTCGACGAGGTGTGTGGCGGCGCCGAACTGGTCGCCGCTCTCTGCGGTCCCGGGTACGCCGCTGGTGTTCTGCGTGTAGGCCTTCGCACCGGTCGTGGTCAGACCGGCGGCCGATCCTCGCAGCAGGGTCGCCCCGCCCGCGTACTGGGCGGACCCGATGGCCTCTCCCGGAGTGCCGACCAGCACGTCGGCGTACTTGTCGCCGTTGGTGTCACCGATGGCGAGGGAGGATCCGAACTGGTCGCCGTTTTCGGCCGTTCCAGGCACGCCCGCGGTGTCCTGGTGGATGACTTGGGGCTTCTGTGAGGGGGTGATGCCCTGCGCGCTGCCGTAGAGGACCTGGATCTCGCCGCCGCGGTGGGCGGGGGTGTCGCCCGGTTGCAGGGAGGCGTCGTAGGGCACTCCGGTAACCAGGTCGCCGTAGCCGTCGCCGTTGATGTCGCCGATCTCGCCCGACAGGCCGTCGGCGAGAGGGAGTTCGGTGTAGTGGCCGTCGTGGCCCTCGGCATAGACGGGTCCGCTGACGTCTCCGTCAGTGGGGCCGGGCAGCCAGAAGCGCTCGGCGCGTCCGTCGCCGTCGACGTCGCCGATGACGACACCGCGGTTGGTGCCGAGGGCGTTGACGAAGTTCCGCTGTGCCGCGGCGCCGGTGCGGGTGAACGGCCCGGTGTAGGTGGTGGCGCCGCAGTCGCCGGTGGCGGCGATGTCGGGCGCGCCGTCACCGGTGACGTCACCGACGGCCAGGCCTGCCGCGAATCCGCAGCCTTCGTCCAGTCCGGTGGGCGGCGAGATGGAGGCCGCGCCCTTGAGGCCGGCCGAGCCTCCCCACACCACGGTCAGTGAGCCGACGCCCCCCATGGTGCCGGCGGACTCGGACGGTGTGCCGATCAGCAGGTCGGCGTAGCCGTCACGGTCGAGGTCGGCCGAGGTGACCGCACGGCCGAACTCGTCCCATTCCTCCGGGCTGTCGGGGACTCCGGAGGTGGCCTGGGTGATGACCGTGCGGTGGGAGGCGGAGACGCCGTTCGCCGAGCCGTACAGCACCACGACCGCGCCGGCGGCTTCCACCGTGCCGTTGGCGGCTCCGGGGGCTCCGACGGCCAGGTCGTGGTAGCCGTCGCCGTTGAAGTCGTCCTGCACGGCCGGGGTGTTGGCGCCGCGGTAGGGTGCGGCGGCCGCCGCGGGTCCGGCGGGCAGGACGACAGCGGTCAGCGTGATGGCCGCGCTGACGGCGATCGCGGCGGACAGCAGGCGCGAGGAGAACCTGCGGCGGGGGCGGACGTGCGCGTGGTGCGTCATGACGGCTCCGGGTTCGGTGGCGTGCGGGGCGGGACGAGGGTGCGTCACGGACCGGTCACCACGCTTCCCAGGTGCGCGGCGCCGGCCGACCCGAGGCCCAGTGCGCCGGTGCTGACGCTGGTGGAGCCGGTCGCGGTGACGGAGGCCGCCGAGCCGCGCAGCGACCACAGCGCTCCCGCACCGCCGTTCTCGCCGGAGGCAGCCACGAGAAGGTCGCCGTAACCGTCCTTGTTGGTGTCGACGATCCGCAGGGCTGATCCGAAGGCGTCGCCGGTCTCCGAGCTGCCCGCAACACCCGCGGTGTTCTGCGACCAGGTGCGGGCGTGGGCGACGTCCAGCTGATCGGCGGTGCCGCGTACGACGGTGACGGCGCCGCTCGCGGCGTTCTCGCCCGGGGCGCCGATCACGAGGTCGGCGCGCCCGTCCTTGTCGGTGTCGCCGATCGCGACGGAAGCTCCGAAGCGGTCCCTGGCCTCACCGGACCCGGGTACGCCCGCCGTGTCCTGGGTGATGGTCTGCACCCGGCTCGATGAGCCCGAGTACCCGGCGTCGTAGTAGATGGTGACCTTCCCGCCGAGCGCGGTGTCCGGGCTCTGCGAGGGGTCCTCGGGATGGCCGATGGCGAGGTCCAGGGAGCCGTTGCCGTCCAGGTCCCCCACCGCGGACGTGGTACCGGCGGGCAGGTCGGCCTCCTCGAACCCGGCCGGGTCGGCGAAATGGGTCTGTGGGTCGTCCCCGGTCCCGTCGTAGCCCCAGCCGCCGTCGCCCACACCCCGACCGTGGACGATCAGGCGATCGTCGTCACTGGCGGGCAGGTCGATCGCCGTCAGCGCGACGATGCCGTAGGCGGGGTTGAACGCGAACCCGTTGCCCGAGGTCCCCGACTGCCCGGACAAGTCGGCGGGCATGAAGGTGATTTCGGCGTCGTTGGCGCCCACGACGATCGACAGCTTGCCGTCGTTGACGGGGTTCAGGCCGTTGTAGGTTCCCACGGCAAGAGTCCGCCCGTAGGCGTCGTGGGACGACGGCCACGGGTCCTCGACCGGCTTCGCCTTCGTCAAGCCAGAAGAGGTGCCGTAGACGACGGTGACCGAGCCGCCGCCGACGTCCCCCGAAACCTCCTCGCCGGGTGAGCCGACCACGAGGTCGCTGTAGCCGTCCCGGTTGAGATCCGACACGACGACGGCCGCACCGAACCGGTCGCCGGACTCGGCTGTTCCCGGGACGCCGGTCGAGTTCTGCGTCAGTACGGTGCGTCTGGAGGGATCGATGCCGTGCCCGGTGCCGTAGAGCACCACCACCGCCCCGGCCTTCGTGCGGCCCGCCACGGTGGCGTCCGGAGCCGAGATGACGACGTCGCGGTAACCGTCCTTGTTCACGTCCCCCGGTGTGCCGACAGCGGCCACGGCACTCGCCATGGCCAGCGGTGTGAGGCCGGAGGCCAGCAGGGTGGCGGACATCAGCAGAGTGCGTTTACGCACGGGCAACTCCAGAGAACGCGACACGGAACGTGACATGACACCGTCATAGACGTGCTCGCAAGACTTTCCAGGCAGCCAAAGGGTTGTGCAGGTGGACGACATTTTTTCGAGGCGATACGACCGGCCGTGCGACAGCGCCGTGCAACCCGTACGGGGGCCTGGCGGCCCAGTGTCGGGGGAAGCGTTCCTCGCGTTCGAGCGTCTCCAGCAGCGCGTTCACTACCGCGGTGCGGCCGCCGCCCGCGCGGGACTTGAGTCCCCGGCGCACCCGGTCGCGTTCGACCTGCCACACGTGCACGGCCAGGATCTGACCGGCCGCCCCTTCAGCGAACGACACGGCGCGCTGGACCGGCGGGAACACCCTCTCCTGGCGCAACCCGATACCGCGGACCAAACACCCGCTGCCGGGATGAAACAAGGGGGAAAACGACCTCTCAGGGGCACATGGATCTCATTGACGCACCACGGGCGAATATCCCCGGAATCGTCGAAACAGCTCGATGACAAGGCATCGATGGAAAGATACTTTCCAGCCGACACCGAAAATCGGCCACGCATTAAAGTGCATGCTACAGTTAATTTCCGCACGGGTTAGGTACGCGTCGCCGTGCCCGCATACCGTGAATGTGCAGAGTGCGGAAAAGGATCGCGGGGCAGGTGTCACTCCACCCCTGCAATGCGAACCGGTCAGTGTTCGCGGGGAGGTGCCGGGTTCTTCTTGATGAGGTCGAGAAGTCCAGGAAAACGAGCATCGAGATCGGCTTTTCGCAGTTGTGCCATCCGGCTGTTGCCCCGGTCGACCTGACGGATCAGGCCTGCCTCGCGCAGGATGCGGAAGTGGTGACTCCGGGTGGACTTGGTTACCGGCAGGCCGAACGACGTGCAGTGCCGCTCGGTGCCCTCAGGCTCCCAGGCGAGCGTCGAGATGACCTCGTAGCGCAGGCGATCGGACAGGGCGTGCAGGACGGTCCGCAGGTCCATCTCCTCACATGAGGGGTGCCCCTCTGAGTCGGGCATCGCGTGAACTCCTTCGGTCGATGCGGGCGCGCCGCAGGTCAGGGAATCGCACGGGCGTGTCGACCGGCGGTGGTCGAGCGCGATCAGGTTCTAGTTGCATCGTACCTGGCGGTCATG
The DNA here is from genome assembly GCF_055575395.1 of Streptomyces sp. NPDC034103. Classification (NCBI taxonomy): domain Bacteria; kingdom Bacillati; phylum Actinomycetota; class Actinomycetes; order Kitasatosporales; family Streptomycetaceae; genus Streptomyces; species Streptomyces sp. NPDC034103. The sequence goes on from NZ_JBVISS010000010.1 coordinate 93,285, forward strand.
GCAGCGTAAGGTTCGATCAAAAGCGAACCTTGGTTCGTCCGCCAGACTCATACGGAGCGATCATTGTCCACACAGACTGAACCCTCGCCCGCCGGGGGCGGCGCCGCAGGCGTCGCCGAGCCCGGAAAGTCCGCGGCGTCGGGGGCCACGCCCCGGCAGACGCTGACGCTGCTGATCGTCCTGCTCGCCGTCTTCGTCGTACCGACGTCCATCTCGGGCACCGCGGTCGCCCTGCCCGACATCGGCGCGGACACGCACGCGACCCTCGTGCCCCTGCAATGGGTGGTCAACGCGTTCAACGTGGCCTTCGCCTGCTTCACCCTCGCGTGGGGCTCGGTCGCCGACATCATCGGCCGCGTGCGGGCCTTCGGCCTCGGCGCGGGGATCTACGCCGTGGCCTCACTGGCCAGCGCCCTCGCCAGCAACGTGATCATGCTGGACGTCGCCCGGGCCCTGGCCGGGATCGGCGGCGCGGCGATCTTCTCCTGCGGCAGCGCCATCCTGTCCACCGTCTTCGACGGCCCGGCGCGCGGGAAGGCGTTCGCCCTCTTCGGCACCGTCGCCGGCATCGGCGTCGGCATCGGGCCGTCGCTCTCCGGTGCGCTGGTGCAGGGTGTGGGCTGGCGCTGGGTCTTCGCGCTGCACACCGTCGCCCTCGGGCTGGTGCTCCTCGCTCTGCCGGTCATCGCCCGTCGGATCAGCGAGCCGCGCCGTGAGGGCGCCCGCATCGACGTGCTCGGCAGCGTCCTGTTCATCCTCGCGATGCTGCTGCTCACCACGGCCATCGTGCAGGGGTCCCAGTGGGGCTGGGCCAGTGCGGGCGTGCTCTCGCTGTTCGCCGGAACCCTGGTGGCCCTCGCCGTCTTCACCGCCGTCGAGAAGCGCCGCGACCACCCCATGCTCGACCTGAGCGTGCTGGCCAACGGCCGCTACCTCGCACTGTGCCTCGTACCGGTCGCCGCGTCCTTCGGCTTCGTGACGATGCTGACCTACCTGCCGAGCTACCTGACCGCGGTGAGCGGCTACAGCAGCGGCACCGCCGGACTGATCATGGTGCTGCTCACCCTGCCGGTCTTCGCCTGCCCGATGCTCGCCGCCAAACTGGTCGCCCGCGGCGTCTCGGCGCTCACGCTGATCTACGTCAGCCTGGGCTGCCTGGTGGTGGGAGACGCCACGCTCACCCTCTTCGGGCAGAACGTGGCCCTCATGGTCGTCGCCGTGCCGATGCTCGTCACCGGTGCCGGAATGGGGCTGTCCGCCGGGCTGGTGGACGGCCAGGCGCTGGAGATCGTCGCACCGGAGAAGGCCGGCATGGCGGCCGGCTTCCTCAACACACTCCGCCTGGGCAGCGAGGCGATCGCCGTCGCGATCTACGGATCGCTGCTGGCCACGGTGCTGGCATCGCGGATGCGTGACGGCATCGGCGACTTTCCCGGCGCCGGGGACCCGGCGACCGTGGCCAACGAGGTCGCCGGCGGCAACCTGACCGGTCCCGCCTCCGCCGTGGACACCTCGGCGCGCGGCGACTTCACCGACTTCCTGGTGCGGTCCTACGACTCGGCGTTCCACACCATCCTGTGGGTCCTGACCGGCATCTGCCTCGTCCTCTTCCTGGTCATCGGCGCTCTGGTGCGCACCAGCCGTGACGGACGCGAGTCGGCGGCCGCGACCGGATCGCAGGCAGCGGGCTGACCGGCGGCCTTCGAAGGAGTCAATCATGTCCTCGACACAGCACTACGGTGTCGCCGTCGTGGGAGGCGGCCCCGTAGGGATGCTGCTCGCGACCGAACTGGGCCTGCACGGGATCAGCACGGTGATACTGGAGAGCAACGCCGCGACGGTGGACCAGCCCAAGGCGAGGACCCTGCACGCGCGCACCGTCCAGTCCCTCGCCCGGCGCGGCCACCTGCCCGCGCGGCGCGGCGGACGTCTGGACCAGCTCACCGCCGACGCCTTCCACTTCGCCGGCATGCCCGGCCTGACGATCACGGCTCCCGCCGTCGAGGGCACCCCCATCGCCGGGCGGACCCAGGCCGACCTCGAGCGGGCGTTCGAGCGGCGTGCACGGGAGCTCGGGGTCTCGATCCTCCGGGGCCACAGGGTCGTCGCCCTGTCCCAGACCGCCGACCTGGTGGAGATCACGGCCGAGCGGGCCGACGGCGCACGTGCCGTCGTCACCGCCGACTACGCCGTGGGCGCGGACGGAGCCCGCAGCGCGGTACGGCGGCTGGCCGGCATCCCCAGCGACGACCACCCGCCGACCGTGGCCGCCCTGCTCGGGCAGGTCCGTCTGCTGGACCCGACCGGCACTCCGCCGGGATGGCACCTGACGCCGCGCGGATGGACGGTGATCAACGTCAATCCGTTCGGGTACAGCCGTGTGATCACCTTCGATTTCGCAGGGCCGCACACCGACCGGCACACGCCCGTAGGCCTGGACGAACTGCGTTCCACCGCGAGCCGCATCGCGGGGCAGGACATCCCGATGGCCGACGCCGTCTTCACGAGCCGGTTCAGCGATTACACGCGACTGGCCCGGCACTACCGGGACCGGCGGGTCTTCCTCGCCGGGGACGCCGCCCACGTGCACTTCCCGGTGGGCGGACAGGGGCTCAATCTCGGGCTCCAGGACGCCTTGAACCTCGGCTGGAAGCTGGCCGCGACCCTCCGCGGACACGCGGGGCCGGGCCTGCTCGACTCCTACCACGAGGAACGGCATCCGGCCGGGCAGCGGGTCGTGGACAACACACGGGCCCAGCTCGCCCTCATGCGGCCGGGCGCGCAGACCGATCCCCTGCGCGCGCTCTTCCGTGAACTGCTGAGCCTCGACCAGGTGAACGCCCATCTCGGCGACATGATCAGCGCCCAGGAGACCGTCTACGGTTCCGCGTCCGGCTCACCGTGGGAGGGCCGCTTCCTGCCCAATCTGCCGTTGACCGTCGAGGGCCGGGAGACCTGCGTGGCCGAGCTGCTGCACCCGGGTCGCCCCGTGCTGCTGCTGTTCGACGGGGTGGACCCGGGGTGTGTCCGGGCGGCCGCCGGATGGGCGCACGCCGTGGACGCCGTATGGGCCCAGTCGCCGGAACCCCTTCCGTGGGGCTCCCTGCTGGTGCGGCCAGACGGCTACGTGGCCTGGGCCGGCTCCCGGTCGGCGGACGAGGAGGACGGATTGCGGTCGGCGCTGCGGAAGTGGTTCGGCACCCCCGTGCCGACCGGGAACGCAGGGTCGTCCGGGCCTGCGGCCGGAGCCGTGACGGTTACCGCGCCGGGGGTTTCCGCCGGATGACGACGGCCGCAGCCCAACGGAATGACCGTTGACGCAAATACGGCGAGGCATAGATCACACAAGGATCCGTGATTCAGGGTAGAAAAGCATCGCAACGCTGGTACGATTTATATCGAACCTAGGACTGAAGGGGGAGATTTACTTGTCCAGGCCAACCCTCACCGGCCTTTCCTATTCGGCTACGGTTTCCCGAAAGCTCGTCCATCGGGCCGCCGTCTGTGAGGTATTTCTGACCGACACGAAACGTGAATCCAACGAGAGATTCCTCGTCGCGGCGCAGCTTCCCCGAGTGCACAGCTACTACAGCGACCACCTCGCGACGCCCGCGGCCTACGACCCTCTGCTGCTGCTCGAGGTGTTCCGCCAGACGTCGATCCTGGTGGCCCACGAGCACCTGGGCGCACCGACCGACAACAAGTTCTCCTTCAACGACGGCGACCTCGCGGTGCTCGACCCGGACGCGCTCCTGATCGCGGACACGCCCGGTCACGCCCTGCTCGTTGTAGAGGTCGAGGCAGAGAAGCGCCGTGGCGGCGACCTGGTCGGCGTAACGCTCCGGATGGGGCTGGCCCTGGACGGACGCGACGCCGCTTCCATGACCATGACCATCCAGTGGATGCCCCCGAAGGTCTGGAGTGACCTGCGCGAACGTGGCCGGGCCGCCCTCGGCCTCGACAGCGAGCCGGCGCGTGCGCCTCAAGCCGCCCGGCGGCTTCTTCCCGCCTCGGTCGGGCGGTACTCGCCGCACAACGTCGTCCTGTCGGAGTCGGCCGTCATCGGCCGCGAACTGGTGGCCAAGGTGCTGGTGGACCAGTCACACCCCGCCCTGTTCGACCACCCGCTGGACCACATCCCCGGTGCCCTGCTCTTCGAGGCGTACCGGCAGACGGCCCTGCACGCGGCACACGAACTGCTGGGCCTGTCCCCGCACCGGCTCACCATGATGCGCTGCGTCGCCGCCTTCACCCGCTTCGGCGAGTTCGAGATGCCGGCCATCTGCCGGGCGGAACTGGTCGAGGATCCCGACCGTCCGGGCGTGACCTTCCGTATGGAGATCACACAGGACGAAGTGGTGATCTCCACCGCTGAGATCGGCCTTCAGTGCGCCACCCCCATCGGGCGCCGACTGGTCCCCGAGACCGCGCCGTTGGCCGTACAGGTCGGCTGAGCACTCCATCCCCACCCCGCGGCCCCGCCGTGACCAGTCCTGTCCCGGGCCGCGGATCTCCTCGAACCCGCCCAGCAGCAGCGCCCGCCGTCGACGCCTGTGTCGGCCGCGGGCCGCCGGGCGGCTTCGCGCAGCACACCATCTCCCCAGGAAGCACATCAGCATGCCCAAACCCATGCCCATGATCTGGTTCGACTTCGGCGGGGTTCTCTCACCGCCCCTCGACGACCTGTACGACGACTACCACCGAAAGACGGGGATCACACCCGACCAGCTCAAAACCGCCATGAAGGATGTCGCGGCGGAGATGAACATGCCGACGCTGGCCCCCGTCGAACTCGCCGTCATCACCGAGGCGGAGTGGGGCCGCGGCCTGGCCCGAGCCCTGACCCGCAGGCACCCCGGCATCGACCTGTCCCGCGCACGGCTGGAGACCTTCGGCGAGCAGTGGTTCGACGGCGTCGTCGCCAACCCCCTCATGGTGTGCGCGCTGCGCTACGCCCGGGACAACGGCTTCCGCGTCGGGATTTTGTCGAACAATGTCGTGGAGTGGGAGCCCTACTGGCGGCCCATCGTGGAGCCCGCCGGAGAGGTGGACTGCCTCATCGACTCCTGCAAGGTCGGCGTCCGCAAGCCCGACCCGAGGATCTTCGACCTCGCCGCGAAGACGGCCGAAGCCGAACCCGGCGACTGCGTCCTCATCGACGATCTCGCCGAGAACTGCGAGGCCGCCCGATCCCGGGGATGGCAGACCGTGCACTTCCGCGACAACGCCCAGGCCCTCGACGAACTGCGCCGCGTCACCGGCCTGCCCAGCATCCTCTGACCCCCCGCCCGCCTCGCGGCAGACGTGTCCGGCCATAAGGCCGGGTCCACCGGCCCCGCCCAGCCCGGGCCTGCGACGAACGGCGCCGGATCACCGGCCTGCCCCGCTTCGTCCGACATCCCCGCCTGCCCCGCGCGGCACACGTGTCCGGCCGAGAGCCGAGTTCACCGGCCCGCCGCATACGGCAGCGGGAGTCCCGCGCCGAACCGCCGGACGGTTCCTTCCCCGCCGACTTCCCCGCCGACGAAACGAGATCCGTCATGACCACCAGCACCGCCCCGGCCGTCACGGTCGCGGACATACCCCACCTGGACGCATCACCCGTCTACACCCTGCGGCCGGACCGCTCCGCCGGTGGCCTGCCGCAGGTCACCCTGCCCAGCGGGCACGCCGCCGTGCACCTGACCCGCTACCGGGACGTCCACAAGGTGCTCACCGACCCGACGTTCGCCCGAGCCCGCACCAACGTCGAGGACGGCCCCAGCTTCCTCCCCACGACGATGCCTCCGGAACTGCTGCTCAACCTCGACACACCGGACCACGCACGGATGCGCGGCTTCGTCACCGCGGACTACAGCGCCGCCGGTGTGGAGCGACTGCGTCCCACCGTCGAAGCGGTCATCGACGACCGGTTCGCCGCCCTGCGCTCGCAGGACAGCCCCGACCTGTTCCGTACCGTCCTCGACCCCTTCCCCGTGACGGTCAACTGCCACTTCCTGGGCCTGCCGCTGGACGACATCGCCTACTTCCGGCAGTACTCCCTTACCGTCCAGATGGCGTCCAGCGACGACGTCCCCCTCCTGCTCGACCACTTCTGGAAGATCTATCACTACGTCACCGACCTGGTCACCGGTGCCCGTCCGGTCAGCCCCGACGGCCTGGTCGCCCGGTTCGTCGCCGGACGCGACCGCGCGGAACCCCCGCTGACCGACAAGGAACTGGTGGGCCTGCTGCTCGGCTCCGTCCTCGGTGCGGACCAGAACGTGCTGTCGTTCCTCACCAAGGCCGTCTACGTCCTGCTCTGCTCCCCGCGACTGTGGCAGCGGCTGGTCGACGAACCCGACATCGCACCCCGGCTGGTGGAGGAACTGCTCCGGCTCATACCGCTCGGCACCATCTCCACCTTCCCCCGGGTCGCCACCCGCGACCTGGAGACGAGCGGCGGCCTCGTCCGCGAGGGGGACGTCGTCTACGCGGACGCCTTGGCGGCCAACCGCGACCCTGAGGCCTTCCCCGAGCCGGAGGTCATCGACCCGGACCGCCAGGGCAAGCGCCACCTCCAGCTGGGCTACGGCATGCACCACTGCATGGGTGCCGCGCTGACCCGCCTGGAGATCACCACGCTGCTCACCCGCCTGGCCCGCGAGTTCCCCACGCTGTCCCTCGACGCCGACCCCCAGACCCTGCCCTGGGACCACGGCACCCTGCTGCGCCGCCCCACCTCACTCCCGGTGCGCTGGTAACCGCCCGGCAGGACCGCGGCCGGCCCCGGCTCCGCCGTCGGGAACGGAAGACAACGAACTCGGTGCCCCATGCCTTGGTCTGGGGCACCGAGCTGTGAGGCCCATTCGCCGCACCCCGAGCGGCGGACCGCTGAGAAACCACCCTTGAACTCCGGTGGGCGTCCCCGCCGTTGATGAGTTGGGATCCTTGGCCTCCGGCCGGGTGGAGGTGAGCGCGTGAGTGTCGAGGAGCGCGTGAACCGGTCCAGCTACTCCAAGTGGCTCGCCGGCGCCAGGACCGGGTCCTGGCTGAGACGATCCGTCAGGTCCACCGCAAGTCCGGCGGCGCCGACGGCTCCCCACGGGTGACCACCGAGCTCCGCAGGAGAGGGCGGCGGGTCAACGAAAAGCGGGTCACCCGGATCATGCGGACGTTCTCCATCACCGGCATCCGCCTGCGCAGACGCGCGGCGCACCACCGTCCCGGACCGGGGCGCAAATACACGGGCGGCATCACGTACCTCCCCCTGGTGAACGGGGAGTTCCTCTACCTGGCGAGCGCGCTGGACTGCTTCAGCCGCAAGGTCGTCGAATGGTCCAGCGACGGCCACGGGGCCCAGTACGGCCCCCTGGGCTTCGCCGATCTCTGCGACCAGTTCGGGGTGCCCCGGTCGATGGGCGCGGTCGGCAGTAGCGCCGACAACGCGGCCTGCGAAAGCTTCCACGCATCCCTGAGACGCGAGACCCTCCACTGCCCACCTTCGCGGGGGAAGGCCCACCCTCGCGGCCTTCGTCGTGGTCACCTGCACCTTGGTCGGAGTACATGATCAGACGAAGGCCGCCCCCCCCGTCCGGCGAAATCCCCACGCGAGCGAATCCGTTTGAGGCGCCATTCGAGCCCGTGGCACCATGTACCGCATGACGACGAACCGAAAGGTCCATGCCGCGTAAACGGCCAGGACAGATCCGTGCTGGCGTCCCCGGCAGCCACCTGACAACCGGTACAAGGCCAGTCATCGACGGCCTTTCTTCGCGTGCACTGTCCGAGATCGCGCGTCTCGAGCACACCCGCAACTATCTGCAGCCAGGCGATGTCAGCACAGCTGTGGGCCTGTGGAAGAACTACGTCCACCAGCCCGAGCGGGATCTGTGGCACGACTACGAGTGGGGCAACGTGCACTGGTACTGCTGCGGAGACCCCCTCGAAGCCCGAGCCCTCCTCGACACCGTGATGCAGGCCATATCACCCCGAAGTGCCCGCGAATTGCGCAAGGTTGTCAGCCGGTCAGACGCCATCTGGGATCGTCCATCCCCGCCCCATGACGCGGACGATAGATAAAGAGAAATTGCAGAGGGTGTTTTCTGCCGATACTTCGCCCGGAACTGGCATCGTTTCACGGGCGTACGGCGGTCCGCAGCGGGGAGCTACCAAGTGTCGCCTGAGGCTGTTCGGGAGTCGGCCACGAGCTGGTGCGCGTACTCATCCTCAGGACCTAGACACTCAACCGCTTCTTGGGCCTCCTGGAACTGGTCTCTTCCGCACAGCAACTGCACGAGGTGATACAAGGCACCGCTGTCGCCAGCCTCAGCACGGTGGCGCAGCGCTGTGTCGATGCCCCGCTCGTAAAGCGATCTGTTGAGCCGCCGGCGTGCGTGGACATCTGTGATCGCGAGTTCGGCGAGTTGGTCGAATCGCTCCGCACGAACGAGCAGATCCATGTGCCACAGATGGTTGTCGTGCGCGAGGAAATCAGTGGAGAAGCACTCGGCACGAGCGCTCACCAGCAAGATAGCCGCATCCCAATCACCGGCCTGCTCTGCCGCTTGTACCTGCTCACGCCATTCCACAGGGCGAGTATCGCGCAGCGCCTCCCACAACAACACCGAGAATCCGTACCAGCGGGGATCCTTCGGCCGACTCCGAGGTGGGCATGTGATGGTGCTTCAGGCTCCTCGCCAGGTTGGTGTGGACTCGTGGGTGAGGCGGCGGGTCATGAGATCGATCATCGCAATGTGGGTGGGATCGGCTCTCGACAGGCCAACGCGCGGTCAACACCGCGCACGCCCGCATCCGGGCCTCGGTGAGCAAACCATGGCGACCCTGAAGACCTGACGCCTGCTGCGGAAACTCCGCTGCAGCACCACCCGGGTCGCCAGGCTCGTCCAAGCCGTCCTCACCCTCCAACTGATCTGCTCAAACTGCGGTGGGCAAAGGCTCAGTCCGAACCGACTGGTCTCGCCGCCCTGTACAGAAGCCAGTTGATGATCGCCGTTCGACCGTTGCATGATCGAGGCGTTGTTCCTCGTATCACCGCTGAGGACTCGCCATACGGCGCGCTTCGCTCGCCCCCTTCGCGAGCGTGCAGTTCAGCTGGTCGCCGCGGGCCTCGGCGACCACTGGTTCAGCCGGGATTGCGCGCCGTACGGCTGGCATCACGGCGAGCGCGTGGAGTACCTCCTGACCGAGGCACTCCCAATGCTCGGATTCATGCTCTTCGGCGTCCTGTTCTGGACGCTGGGCAGGCCGCGCTCAGGGCGGAGGCAGGCCGGCATTAGCCCGCCCTGGGTGACTCAGTGGCCTGCACCGGCTGTCAGTTCGGGTCCAGCCGGTGGGCGAGGTCGTGGGCGGTGGCGCCGGTGAGGTCTCCGACGTAGGTTCCGACGATCTCGATGCGGCCGCCGGTGATCGACGAGGTCACGGAGGGGGTGCCCCAGAGTTTGCCGTCGATGACGATGGCGATTTCGTTGCGTGGGGTTGGGGCCGACGCGATCGAGCCGGTGAGGGCGGCGAAACGGGTTCGGTCGGCGGAGGCGAGAGTCACCTCGACCCGCCAGGTGCCGTCGGCACCGCTCTTGTCGGCCTTCGCGGAGGCGACCTGGACGTCGGTCATGCCTCTGGCCCGGTCGGCCTGGACGCAGGACTCCGGGTGGGTCGCGCTCGCGGGCACGGGGTAGCCGCCGCTGCCCTGGGCGCAGGCGTGCTCGTTGGACGAGGTGACCGGCAGGAAGGAGATCAGGGCCGCCTTCCCGGTGTTCGTGGTGTCGACCCCTGCGGCAGGCTGACCCACGCGGGCGCGCAGGGTCACGCCGTCCGCGACGGCCACCCCGGCGGTGGCGACCACGACAGCGGCGACGATACCGACACCGGCACGGGTCAGCCGCTGCCGCCGCCGGGCGATCCGCAACGCGCCGTCGGCCAGGCCGACCAGATGGGCGCCGGCGGCATCCCCGCCACTCCCCCGGACCTGAGCGTGCAGGGCGTCGTGCAACGACGTTTCGTGCAGGGGGTGTTCGGTCGAGTCGTTCATGCGACGACGCCCCTTCCGGAGGCGGTGGAGGAGGCGGCCGACTGTCCCGCCTCGGCCAAGGCGGTGCGGAGAGAAGCGAGGGCCTTGTGGGTCTGGCTGCGGACCGTCCCCTGGGCGACACCCAAGATCGCGGCGATCTCCGCGTCCGGTCGGTCCTCGAAGTAGCGCAGCACGACCACCGCACGCTGGCGCTTGGGCAGACGCCGCAGCGCGGCCATGATGTCCTGCCGCTGGACCACGGTGTCGGCCCAGTCGACACCCTGCGCGGACGGCTGGTCCGGCAGGGTGTCGGTGACCGTCTCCCGTCCCCAGCTGCGCAGCCGGAAGCGGTCCACCTGGGCGTGGTAAAGCGCCCGGCGCACGTAGATCTCCGGCTGCTCCCGGTCGCGCAGCTTCGACCAGCGTCGAGCCGTGGCGGCAAGCGCGGTCTGGAGCAGGTCCCGGCCCTGCTCCCAGTCCCCGGTGAGCAGGTAGGCCGTGTGCAGCAGCGATCTCGACCGTGCCGCCACGAACTCGCGGAACTGGCGTTCCTCGTCGGCGTTCAATGCGCCCTCCCTCGTTCCCCTGTAAAGACGGGCGCGAAGGCAGGTTCGACTGCCCCGCCGGCCAGACTTTCTCGCCCCAAGCCCGCCGGGCTCCTCGCAGGGGCGACATGACGGCCACAAACGGTCAGACCGTGGAGCGGCGCAGACGCATCGCCTACACCGAGACCAGCCTGCTCAGTCCCCCTCCACCACGCCCCCCGATGACCAAGGCGGAAGGCGCCTGGGTCCGCGCGCACGCCTGGACCAGGGGACTGCGCAAAAATCGACGCTGGGGGCGCTGCCCCCGGACCCCCGCCATGGGTACGGCTCTCGGCGTTGCTGTCGGGGCTCCGTCCCCTGTCCCCCGAACGGGGCCCGGTGCAGGGGCGAAGCCCCGTTTCAGGGGCGCGGGGAACTGCGCGAGCGGCCACGCCGCGGCCGCACTCGTACGAACAAGGCGAACGCCCAGACAGCTGCGCGGCGGCCGGGCCTACTGGAGCATGCCCCAGATGAGGTCGGTGTCGGCGTCGGTCACACCGTTCGTGGTGACGCCGGACGACGTGCCGGGGAAGCGCAGCGAGCCGTTGATGGCGCCGATGTAGAGGTCGGCCTTGCCGTCGCGGTTGGTGTCGCGGAGGCGGACCGCGTCGCCGAAGCAGTCGTTCCATGCGACGTCGCCGGGGACGCCGGCGGTGTTGCGGGCGAGCCACTGGGAGTTGGTGCCGGTGATCCCGCTCGCGCTGCCGCGCAGGACGTGAACGCCGCCCTCGGTCGTCTCCTGGCTGATCTTCTCTCCGTAGACACCGATCGCGAGGTCCTTGTAGCCGTCGCCGTTGATGTCGGCGGCCGAGACGGAGGAGCCGAACGAGTCGCCGGACTCTGGGGTGCCGGCGACGTTGGTGGTGGCCTGCGTGATACGGGCGGCGGTGGCGGGGCCGGTGGAGGAGCCGTACCAGATGGACACCCGGCCCTGGTAGTTGTTGTACATCTGGCTGCCCGCCGCGAGGTCCCCGTAGCCGTCCTTGTTGAAGTCGGCGATCACCGCCTCGCTGGGGTCGCCGTAGTCCGTGACGAGGCGCAGGGTCTTGCCCGCGCTGAGCGCGGAGCCGCCCTTGATGAACCACGCGTCCGTGCCGAAGTTGTCGAGCTCGTCGGTGATTCCGATGATCACCAGATCGGTCTTGGAGTCCCCGTTCATGTTGCCCGAGACCAGGGACGTGGGCGCGAATCTCGTCGTCTTGTCGTGGCTGGTGACCGAGCCTGCCACACCGGTGCGCGTGATGCTGCGGTAGACGTAGACCTTGCTCCCGCTGATCGCGGCCAGGTCCTTCTTGCCGTCCCCGTTGAAGTCCCCGGCGGCGAGGTCGCGGCCGAAGCGGGCGTTCGACACCTTGGCGCCGGCGTTGGGGATCGCGGTGCCGCCCGAGAGGCCGCTCGCGCTTCCCCACAGGATGACGACGCCGCCCTCGTCCTTGCGTCCGTCGACGTCCTCGCGCGACACCGACACGGCGAGGTCCCCGTATCCGTCGGCATTGAAGTCGGCGGGCACCCGGACATCGCCGAACTGGTCCTCCGTCTCGTCGGCGCCGGGGACACCGGGGCTGTCCTGGGTGATCAGCTGGGTCTGGGTGCCGGGACCGGAGGCGGTACCGAAGGTGATCTGGACGCCGCCGCCCTTGCTGTACTGCTCGTAGGTGTAGCTGGCGTAGTCGCGGTAGCCGTCGCCGTTGAAGTCGTCCGCGTACTTGGCCGCCGCCGCACTGGCGGGAGATGCCGTGAGGACGGGGGCGAGGGACGCCACGAGAAGTGCCGCGCAGGCTGCGGGGCGAATGCGCATGAAATGTCTCCTGATGTTTCTATGCGACCGCTCCTGTGCCGATTGATGCCTAAGAGACCACAGAGACAGGAGCGGTTGATGATCAGGAGACAGTCCGACGGGGGAAAAGGTTGCACACGGCGGAGCCTTGTTTCGGTGGCTGTCGACGGTGCCCACGTGGGGCTCGAAGGCCCGCACCGGCCCGGGCGAGACTGATGGGCAAGAGCGTGCGGCTGGTGGAGGAGTTCGAAGGGGGCCGCCGCCAGGCAGAGCCGCGGCTCTCGATCGTTCGACCTGCCGCCCTGCGTCTCGACATCACGCTGGAACGTCTGCTGACCGATCCCGTCGGCACCGGGTGCGTCGGAGTAGGCGAGGTCGAAGCCGTGCGCCGTGCCTTGTACCGACACGACGTCAGCACCGGCTCCTGTGACAACTCGTCCGTCGATCCACGCCCCGTCGATCAGCTACGCCGCTCGGTCGCCCACGCGCATCTTGGCTTCCAGGCCGGGCGTTTCTCCCCGGTGATCAGGTATGTCCCCCAAGGGGAACTACACCCAACTCAGGAACGCCCCAGCGGCGACCACCGCATGCTCGCTACTCGGCGCACCGCACCGCCCTCTTCACGTCAAGTTCCACTCCGGCCCGCATCGCGCCCTGCTCTTTCGCGTGCTCGGTGACCGCGACCTGTACGTCTCGGGTGAGGTCGCGCCACGTCTGCCACGCGGTCTCGTAAGCGGGCGGGTCGCCTTGATCGCGTAGGGCTTGCACGGCGGCGTGCGCTTGGTCAGCGGCGCGTTGCTTGTCCAGGAGTTCCTCGAAGGTGTGTGTCACGTAGGGACCTTAAGCCGTGCGGCACTGAGCACGTCGCCGCGACCTGCACAGCAGGGGACTCGCTCGTGGCCTTCTCGTCCGGGCGGAGTAGCCAAGGGGGGAACGACGACAGCGGTGCCCTCCGCGCTGCGAGGGCCAGGCTCTTTGACCAGCCGTGGATGGGGCAGCCGGGCTCGACCGCGACCGTGCGCGGGTCTGGACCGTGAGCGTGGCGGAGACCTTGCTCAGGTGGTGACCAGGCAAGGCAGGTGCTGTGTCGACAGGGGGCGAGTCTGCATCCGATGCGGGCCATGACCGTCTCGCAGGCGGGCGCGTCACCGGCCTGCCCATTGAGGCTCAGGAGCTTTCCGAGGTGGCGGCGTGAGCCGCTGCCGCTTGGACGGCGGGGATCAGGTCTGCGATCCGTTCGAGCTGGTCGCGCTGGGAGTACAGGTCCAGGGCACCGAGGCGGGCCACGATGTGCCGAGCACCGGCGGCGACGTACTGTCCCAGGTGCTCAAGCACCTGGTCCGTGGAGCCGGTGACCACTGCCTGGATCTTTTCCAGCTCCTCCAGTGGCATGCCGTATGTGGCCCGCGCGTAGTCGTCCAGTGCCCGACGGCCGCTCTCGATGTCGTTGTCGATCCGTACCGAGACGAACAGTGCGGGGGTGATGTCCTCAACCTCGCGTCCTGCTTCGGTCGCCGCCTTGTGGACGTTGTGGAGGCCGGACGCGTAGTCGGCGGGGTCAGGCGGGTAGGGCAGCCATCCGTCGTACAGTCGGCCAGTGCGGGCCAGTGCTGCGGGGGACGCGCCGCCGAGCCAGATGGGCGGGCCGCCGGCTCGGGGCGGCCTGGTCGTGGGCGGGACGTCATCGAACCGGAGGATCTCGCCGTGGAAGGCGTCGGCTCCGTCCCACAGGGCCCGCCACAGTGCCACGGTCTCGTCCAGGCGGGCGAAGCGCCTTTCCCACGGCAGCTCGGACAGGGTGTAGAGGGGCCGCCCGAAGCGGCCGGGGAAGCCCGCGCCGACGGTCACGGTGAGCCGGCCACCGGACATCAGATCGATCGACGCGAGTGCCTGCGCGGCCTGGATCGGCCGACGGAGGAACGGCATCAGTGCCGCTGTGCCCAGTGTCACGGTCTCGGTCACCGGGGCAAGTGCGGCCAGCATCGTGAGCGCCTCGATGCGTGGGCTGATGAGAGAATCGTTGGCGAAGAGCGAGGAGAAGCCCGAGCGTTCGGCGCAGCGGCCGAAGGCAATCAGCTCGCGCGGGTCGCCGGCAGGGCCCCACTGGGCGGTTCCGGTCGGGAGCAGTACACCGATGTTCATGCGGCAAGGTTCACGACCGGTACGAGTGGCGACAATTCCCTGCGGGGAATGGCCTGGGACCCTGCGCCACCGTTACAACAGGCCCGTGGACTTCCCTCGTACGCTTCGTGAACGTCGTACCCGCCGTCATGTCAGCCAGCTCGATCTGGCGCTGCGAGCGGGCACCACCCAGCGCCACCTCAGCTTCATTGAATCCGGCAGGTCCGTCCCGGGCCGGAACATGGTCGTGCGCCTGGCCGAGTCGCTGCAGCTGCCGCTGCGGGAGCGCAATGAGCTGCTGCTGGCCGCCGGGTACGCGCCCGCCTACCCGGAGAGCTCACTGGACGATCCGGTGCTGGCCCCCGTGCGTACTGCGATCGACCACATCCTGCGCGGGCATCTGCCGTATCCGGCGCTGGTGGTGGACCGGGGCGGTGACCTGATCGCCGCGAACTCCGCTTTCGACCTGATCACCGAGGGCGTGGCTGACGAGCTGGTGGGTCCGGGCACGAATATCTACCGCTTGGCGCTGCATCCTGACGGACTGGCTCCGCGCATCCTCAATCTCGCCGAGTGGGCACGCCACATCCTGGTGCGCCTTGGCCATCTGGAGGAGTTGCGCGCCGAGCTCACCGGGTACGTTCCCGAGCTGGAGCCGTCCGCCGGGCAACTCGGTTTCGCGGTGCCACTCCGCCTGCGGTCCTCGTACGGTGAGCTCCGCCTGATGACGACCGTGACAACCTTCGCGACCGCCGTCGACGTGACGCTTGCCGAGCTGAAGCTGGAGGCGTTCCTGCCGGCCGACCCGGCGACTGCCGAGGCTCTCTCAGCAGCCGCCGGGGCAAGGGCTTGTGCTGCCGCCGCTCAGGAGCCCGGGAACATGTAGTCCGTCTTGATGCGGCCGTTGTCGTCGAGTACGAGGATGTCCGAACCACCACCCATCACGTCGCCAGTTGCGCTGGACACCGCCTCCCAGCCGATCCTGACCACGCCATCAAGACGTATCGCACCGGGGCGCGCCCGGAACGCGAACCCCTGTTTCTCGACGAACCGCTCGTAGCTTCGCGCCACTCGGGTCTCGATGGCGTCGTATCCCTGTGCCTCCAGAGTCGGGTGGTCGAAGCCGAGTTCCGCGGCGGTCTCCCGTATCTCGGCGGGCGGGTGAAGGATGTGGGTGCCGTCCTCGGCCCAGAGTCGCTCGATGGCGGCGCGGCGCTCTGCGGCATCGGGCACATTCCATTGAGCCATGTAGCGGTCGGCCAGCTGCTGCGGGTCGATCTCGATCATCGTCGTCTCCTTGCCCGGGCAGGTCCATTCGGAGCAGATCCTGCGGGGCACGGCGGAGACCGACAATTCCCTGTAGGGAATGGGACTTTCAGATCCGAGACGACAGCGGTCATGCGCAGTCTCAGTGGAATGATCACTGTGTGAGCAGGCGGAGCGCCTCCGGTTCCCGCGGGTCCGGTCGAAAGGACGGCCTCTACGGCCGCGAACCCCTGTCCTTCCCTTTAGGGGTGGCCGCGCCGGGTCCGCGGTCAGGATTAGGGGTTCGGGCGGGGGCCGGAGCGGCCTAGGCTGGCGCCGTCATGTGGACGGGCCCCGCGGGGCCGCCCGGTGAGGAGTCACGTGGATGAGCACGGACAGGAGCACGGGAACGGGCGCGGCGGACGCCGGGGACACCCTCTGGGTCCGGCGGTTCCACCCGGTGCAGGATGCGGGCGTGCGGGTGGTGTTCCTGCCGCACGCGGGCGGTTCGGCGTCGTTCTTCTTCCCGTTCTCGGCGGCACTGGCCGCCACGGGCCGCGTCGAGGCGCTGAGCGGGCAATACCCGGGGCGCCAGGACCGGCGTGACGAGGCGCCGTTGGAGTCCCTGCCCGAGCTGGCGGACGGCGTCCACCGGGCGCTGCGCGGCTGGGCGGACCGGCCGCTGGTGCTGATGGGGCACAGCATGGGCGCGGTCATCGCCTACGAGGTGGCCCGGATGTTCGAAAGCGAGGGCAACGGCGTGCCGCTCGGCGTGATCTCGTCCGGCCGCAGGGCACCGTCGGTACGCCGGGTGGAGAACGCGCACCAGCTCGGCGACACAGAGTTTCTGGCCGAGGTCCGCTCACTGAGCGGCACCGCGTCCGCTCTCCTGGACGACGAGGAGATCGTGCGGATGATCCTGCCGGGGCTGCGGGCCGACTACAAGGCGGTGGAGACGCACGAGCCGGCGCCCGAGCCGCTGTTGCGCTGCCCCGTCGGGGTGATCACGGGCGACGCGGACCCGCGGGTGACGCCGGAGGAAGCGCAGGCGTGGCGGCGGCACACCACGGGCGGCTTCCACTTCCGGGTCTTCCCGGGCGGGCACTTCTACCTCAACGACCACCAGGCGTCGGTGACGGACACGATCAGCGAGTACGTGGCGGCGTTCGCGAAGGAAACGGCGGCCACCGCGGGCTGACGCCCCCAGCGGGGCGGGACACGGACGGCGCGGCACCACCCTGAGGAGCGGTGGTGCCGCGCCGTCGTACGCGGGCGGCCGCCCGGGAGAAGACGGAGAGCGCCCCGCACCGGCTCGGAGAGCGGCACGGGGCCGGCGTTCCGTCAGGCGGCGCGGCCGGCGGCCGTCAGGAGGTCGGGGTGCGGAAGCGGTTGATGGCGGGCAGGTGCCGTTCGCGCAGTTCGCCGTTCCGTGCGCCGAGACCGGGCTCCGGCGCCAGGCACAGCACGCCGACCTTGCCGGCGTGGCGGTTGCGGTGCACGTCCTGGGTGGCGGTGCCCACGGCGGAGAGCGGATACACGGTGGAGAGCGTGGGGTGGATCATGCCCTTCGCGATGAGGCGATTGGCCTCCCATGCCTCGCGGTAGTTGGCGAAGTGGCTGCCGACGATGCGCTTGAGGGACATCCACAGGTAGCGGTTGTCGTACTCGTGCCGGTACCCGGAGGTGGAGGCGCACGTCACGACGGTGCCGCCGCGCCTGGTCACGTACACGCTGGCGCCGAACGTCTCCCGGCCGGGGTGCTCCACGACGACGTCCGGGTCCTCACCGCCCGTCAGCGCCCTGATCCTGGCGCCGAATCGCTTCCACTCCCGGGGGTCCGGTGTGGACTCGTCCTTCCAGAATCGGTACCCCTCCTCCGCCCGGTCGATGACCAGCTCCGCGCCCATGGAACGCACCAGCTCGGCCTTACGGGCCCCGGAGACCACGCACACGGGAACGGCGCCGCCGTTGAGGGCGATCTGGGTGGCGTACGAGCCGAGCCCGCCCGCCGCGCCCCAGATGAGCACCGTGTCGCCCTGCTTCATCCGGGCGCCGTTGCGCGAGACCATCTGCCGGTACGCGGTGGAGTTCACCAACCCGGACGCCGCGGCCTCCTCCCAAGTGAGGTGGCCGGGCATGGGCATGAGCTGGTTGACCTTCACCAGGGACAGCTCGGCCAGGCCGCCGAAGTTGGTCTCGAAGCCCCAGATGCGCTGCTCGGGGTCGAGCATGGTGTCGTCGTGCCCGTCCGGGGACTGGAGCTCGATGGACAGGCAGTGGGCCACCACCCGATCCCCCGGCTTCCAGCCGCGCACGCCGGGGCCGGTCCGCAGCACCACGCCGGCGAGGTCCGAGCCGAGCACGTGGTACGGCTGGTCGTGCCGGGCGGCGTCGGGGTCGCCGGAGCGGGCGTACCGTTCGAGGAACGTGAAGGTCGGGAGCGGCTCGAAGATGGCGCTCCACACGGTGTTGTAGTTGATCGCGCTGGCCATGACCGCGATCAGCGCCTCGCCGGGGCCAGGCTGCGGGGTCGGCACGTCCTCCACGCGCAGGGACTTGGCCGGGTCCTTGTCCCGGGTCGCGAGGCCCTCGAACATCATGGCGTCGTCCTTGAGGATCACCGCCCCGCGGTACGACTCGGGCACCGGGAGGGCCTCGAAGTCCTCGGGCCGGGCATCGTCGGAGAGTACGGCGCTGACTATGGCTTCCACGAGGTCCCCGATTCTGGCGTGAGAAGTGACTGACCGCCGTCTGCGACTGTAGGGACCACCGACGAGGACCCAGAACCCCTAATCTGCCGGGGCACCCCGTACCCGGCAGGGCCCCTGGCAGGGGTGCGCGGGCATGGTTAGGGGTGCGGTCGCGTACGGGCGGGAGCGCGGGCATGGGGCGGCCGCGGCACCACCGGCGCGAGCCGGCGGTACCGCGGCCTTTTCACGGTCGCCTGAAACGGGGGATTCCTCAGGCGACCGAGCCGGTGGCCCGCGCCCCTTCCGCAGCCTCCCCCTTGGTGTCCTCGGCCGGGACGGCGGCCTGCTTGGGCATGAAGGCGAGGGCGAGCAGCGCGGCGACCAGGGCGATGCCCGAGCAGACGAACAGCAGGGTGTGCATGGCACCCATGAACGCGTCCCTGACCTCCTCGAGGAGTGCCGGGTCGCGGAGCTTGGCGGCGACGGCCACGCCGGTGGAGACACTGCGCCCGGCCGCTTCCTCGACCTGGTCCGAGGTGCCCGGGAGGTCGAGGCCGCCGCGGTAGGCGGAGTTGGCGACGGCGCCGAGCACCGCGACGCCGATCGCGCCGCCGACCTGGCGGAGCGCCTGCACCACGGCCGAGCCGACGCCGCTGCGCTCCTTGGACAGGGAGTTCAGGGCCGCCGCCATGGAGCGGGTCATCGCCAGGCCGAGACCGGCGCCGATGACGACCAGCCAGATCGCGACGTAGCCGTAGCCGGAGTCCGTCTCGGTGGCGGTGCCCATGAACAGGCCGACGCTCACCAGCAGGAAGCCCAGAGCGGGAACGGCGCGCGGGCCGAGCTGTGCCGGCATCTTGTTGATGACGCTGGCCCCGACGAGCAGGCCGCCGATGAGCGGCAGCAACCGCAGGCCGGTGCCGAGCGCGTCGGACCCGAGCACCGCCTGGAAGTACTGCGGCAGGGCGAACATCAGGCCGAACATCGCGAAGCTGACGATGGTGCTCAGGACCGAACCCCACACGAAGCCCCTGCCGCGGAAGAGGCTCAGGTCGACCAGCGGGACCTTGCCCGCCGCGGTGACGCGCAGCTCCCACAGCACGAACAGGCCGATCAGCGCGGCGCCGACGAGCAGCGCCACCGCCGTCTCGGGACTGTCCCAGCCCTTCTCGCCGGCCTCGATGGCGCCATAGGTGAGCGCGGTCAGACCGGCACTGGAGAGCACCACGCCGCCCAGATCGATGGTCACGCGCTCGCTGCTGCGGGACTCGGGCACGAGCTTCGCCACGGCGAGGACACCGAGCAGCACCAGGGGAACGTTGATGAGGAACACCGAGCCCCACCAGAAGTGGTTGAGCAGGGCGCCGCCGATGATGGGGCCGAGCGGCAGGCCGAGCATCTGGGAGACGGCGATGACGCCGATGGCCTTGGTGCGCTCCGCCTCGCCCTCGAAGAGGTTCAGCAGGACGGAGGTGGAGAGCGGCACGAGGAAGGCCGCGGCCAGGCCGAGCACGGCCCGGGCGGCGATCAGCTGCCCGGAGGAGCCGGAGTAGGCACACCACAGGGAGGCGGAACCGAACAGCAGCAGTGCGGCGACCAGGAACTTCTTGCGGCCGAACTTGTCACCCAGCAGTCCGGCGGGCAACAGCACCGCTGCCAGGACCAGGGTGAACGCGTCGACGATCCACTGGAGCTGGCTCGTGGACGCGTTGAGATCGGCGCTCACCGTGGGGAGCGCCACATTGAGGATCGTCGCGTCCACCCCGACCGTCAGCAGGCTGACGCCGATGGCCCCCAGGGCCCACCATTTGCGGCTCTGCTCATCACTCATAACGACATCCCGTCTTCCTCATTCGTCTCGTCCGCCCGGTCGCCGCGGTTGACGGCATCCCAGCGTTTCCACATGGGTTCGGCCTCGGAGTTCAGCCAGGTGAACATGCGATGCGCCTCGCGCATCCTGGCCGCGCGCACCTCGCCCTCCGGAAACAACCCCAGCCCTTCGGCCGTGATGTCCACGAAGGACGTCAGGCTCTCCAGACGCCGCTTGAGGACGCCGGACCACGCGTCCTCCGTGATGCGGTAGTACGTGGCCCGCTCACCGGCGCGGGTGACGGCCTGCACCATGCGGGCCTCGGTGAGCAACCGGAGGGTGGTGGTCAGGGACGCGCGGCTGGCCTGCACGGCTTCGGCGATCTGCGCGGCCGTCTGCTCCGGCGGCTCGCTGATCATCAGCCACGCCATGGTCCTGCCCATGATCGGCGGCCAGCCGGCCTGCTGCATGAACCATGCCGTCACCCGCTCCATCCAGTCGCGGAGCCGCTCCGCGTCGGGATCCTGCTCTATCCCGGCGTCGTCCGACGACATGCTGCAGCACCTCCTGTAGCTCACAGCGAGCTATAGCCGTTTCAGTCATCACTGTAATGACTGAACGAGAAAAGTGGAAGCTCCGGCAACGGTGGCGCGCTGCCGGAGCGGGGATCCGCGCGATCAGTGGCCCGCGGGCACCGCCGTCCGCGCCGCCTCGTACTCGTCGTCGCTCAGCGTCGGCCCGTCGGGCAGGTCGAGCGCGGCGGCCCCGGCCAGTGCCGCGCGCACCTGAGGGGCCTGGAACGCGTCGTCGGCGACGCCCGACAGGGTGTTGACGCGCATCGCGGCCGCGCACACCGCGGCGTCCGCGAGCGCCGCCGTGCCGATCAGGTCGGCCTGGGCGCGCCGCTGCGCCGCGTGCCGGGTCAGCCGCGGGTCGTCGGTGCTGGCGAACACGTCCGGGTAGCAGATGTCCTGGGAGGTGCCCAGCGACCACGGGGTGTCCACGACCGCGCCGACGGCCCGCTGCACGGCCTGGGCGGTGCCCGGCCGCAGTCCGCGTTCGGCCACGGTGGCGCCGAGCACCGCCGCGCTGAGCGCCGCCGCGCTCATCCCGTGCCCGTAGACGGGGTTGAACGCGGCGACCGCGTCCCCCAGCACCACCAGTCCGTCGGGCCACTCCACAAGCCGGTCGTAGTACAGGCGCCGGTTGGCGGTGGAACGGGACGCCTGCACGCCCGTCAGCGGCTCCGCGCGCTCCACCAGGTCGGCGATCAGCGGGTGGCGCAGGGTACGCAGATAAGAGGTGAAGCCCTCCTCGGTGGCCGGCGGCTCGCCACCGCGGGTGCCGGAGAGGGTGACCATCCAGCGGCCGTCCTCGATGGGCAGCAGGATGCCGTTGCGCCCCGGCACTCCGGCGCGGTGGTCGGCGTACACGCTGACCAGCGGGAACTTCTTCCGAGCACCCGGGGGCGCCCGGAACGCCCGGGTGGCGTACGCCATGCCGGAGTCGATGACGTCCTCCTGCACCGGCGGCAGACCGAGCCCGGCGAGCCAGCGTTTCACCGGGGAGCCCCGGCCGGTGGCGTCCACCACGATGTCGGCGTCGAGCACCGACACCGTGCCCTCCCGGCGCGGCTTGTACGTGACGCCGGTGACCGCTTCCGCGCCGCCCCGCAGCCCGATCACGTCGGTGTCGCCCGTCACCGTGATCCGCGGATCCGCAACGGCCTGGTCGCGCACGGTCCAGTCCAGCAGCGAGCGACTGGCGGCGATCATGAACTGGGTCTCGGGGAAGCGCCTCTGCCAGCCGTACGCGGTCAGCGACACCAGGTCCTCGGGGAGCCCGATGCGGTGCGCGCCCGCGTCGAGTAGCCGGTCCGTGGTGCCGGGCAGCAGCGACTCGATGACCCGGGCGCCGCCCGACCACAGCACGTGGGTGTGCCGGGCCTGCGGCACGCCGCGGCGAGGGTCGGCGTTGCCGGGCAGCCGGTCGCGGTCGAACACGGTCACCGCCTCGACGTGACGTGCCAGCGCGGTGGCGGCCAGCATGCCCGCCATGCCCGCGCCCAGGACCACCGCCCGTGTCGTTTCGGACATCGTTCCTCTCACGTTCCTTTCGGGGAAGACGATCGTGTGCGTGCGCGCCGTCAGCCGGCCGTGACGCCGGTCAGGGACTCCGCGACCGCGAGGGCCACCGCGTCCCACCGCGCGGTGAGGTAGAAGTGGTCGCCGGGGAAGGTGCGGAACGTCACCGGGCCCGTGGTCTCCTCCTGCCAGCCGCGCGCCTCCCGCTGTCTGGCCCACGGGTCGCGGTCGCCGAGGAAGACGGCGACGGGGCAGCTCAGCGGGGACCCGGGCTGGTAGCGGTAGCCGTCGACGGCCTTGTAGTCGCCGCGCAGCACGGGCAGGACCATGCCGAGGACGCCGGGGTCGGTCAGCAGGTCGGACGCGGTGCCGCTGAGGTAGCGCAGGTCCGCGACCAGCTCGGCGTCGGTGCGCAGGTGCAGCCGCACGTCGCGGTGCAGGGAGGGCGCGCCGCGTCCGGAGACGACCAGCCCCGCCGGGGGTGTGTCCCCGGGCCGGCACAGCCTGCGGGCGGCCTCCCAGGCCACGAGCGCTCCCATGCTGTGCCCGAACAGCACGAGCGGGGCGTCCCCGGCGTGCCGCAGGGCCTCGGCCACCCGGTCTGCAAGGACCAGCAGGTCGTCGACGAGCGGTTCCGAGCGCCGTTCCTGGCGGCCCGGGTACTGGACCGCGAGCACTTCGAAGGGGGCGTCGGGCAGCGCCTCGAACGCCCTGGCCAGCGGCTGGAAGAAGGTGGCCGAGCCGCCGGCGTGCGGCAGGCAGACGAGCTGGACGCGGCCGCCGCCGGGCCGGGGCGGGGTGTAGCGGGTCAGCCATGCTCCGGCTGCGCGGTCCCAGGGGGTCATGCCATGTGTCCGTTTCTGCTCCGTGGTGCGCGGGGCGGGGCGGGGGCCGAGCCGGAGGCGTCCCGGCTCGGGGGCCTGGTGCCATCGGGTCCCGGGGGCTGCGGGGCGTCCGGGTGCGCCGCGGGGCTCACCGGGGGCCGCGCAGCCAGTCGTCGACGGCCTGCGCCGTCTTGGCCGCGTGGTCGGCCTCCAGCATCGAGAAGTGGTCGCCCGGCGCGTCGGCGACGGTGTGCGGCAGCGCCCAGGCCACGCGCCAGCCGTCGTCGGCGGGGGCCGGGCCGCCCGGCGCCGCGAGGGGTTCGGTGGCGCGCACGAGCAGCGTCGGGGTGGCGAGGGCAGGGACGGTGTAGTCCAAGCCGGCGTACCGGGCCCGGGCGGTGATCCACGCCTCCGCGGTGCCGTCCCCGACCCGCGCCACCAGGTCGGCCCGTTCGACGAGGGCGCGCTGCACGGCGTCGCCCCAGCGTTCGCCGCCGAGGCCGTGCCCGCCGCCCCACGCCGGGGTGTCGAGCAGGACCAGCGCCCCGGGCGGGGTGCCGCGCCGCTCCAGCCGGGCGGTGACCACCGCGGCGACGTTGCCGCCGCCGGAGTGCCCGAGCAGGGCGAACGTCCGGCCTGCAGCCGCCCGCACGGCCGCGTCGGCCAGCACCTCGGCGAGGGCGTCGACGGAGGCCGGCAGGGGCTCGCCCTCCTCGAAGCCCGGCAGCCCGATCGCGGCGACGGCGCGACCGCCGCGGAAGCCGGAAGCCAGCCGGGCGTAGGTGTAGAAGTTCTGCTGCCAGACGAACGAGGGGAAGCAGAGCAGCACCGGCTCGTCCGGCCCGTCGCACAGCCAGGCGGTGCGCGGCGCCCGGTCGAGCCCGGCGGCGTCCGTGAACGAGGGCCGGAACGCGGCGAGCCCGGCGGTCAGCTCGTGGACCTCGCGCGCCCGGCCCTCGCGGCAGGCCCGCAGGAAGAGCCCGGCGAGCCCGTCCGGGCGGGCGACGGGCGCGGCTGCGAGGACGCCGTCGGCGAGACGGCCGGCGAGGTGCGCCGCGAGCCGTTCGCAGCTGGGGTGGTCAAGGACGGCGGTGGCCGGCAGGTCCAGCCCGGTGGCCTCCTGGAGCCGCGTCAGCAGCTCGGCCGCCGGCATGGAGTCGAGACCCAGCTCGCCGAAGTCGCGGGCGACGAGGACCTCCTCGGGGGAGGTGTGGCCGAGCACCGAGGCGACGTGACGGCGGACCAGCGCGGTGAGCAGGGCGATCCTGGCCTCCTCGTCCAGGCCGGACAGCTCCGCCACCAGTCGCTCCCGCGCGTCCGGCCGCGCGAGGTCTCCGGACGGCGGCGTACCGTACCCGGCGGCGGCCGGAGTCGGCGCCTGGGCCAGGCTTTCGGACGGGGCCTGGGCCAGCAGGGTGGGCACGACGTCGCCGGCGTCCGGGTCGGGTGCGCTGGTCAGCCAGTAGCGCCTGCCCTGGAAGGCGTACGTGGGCAGGTCGGTGCGGCGGGCCCCGCGCCCGGAGAACACCGCCTCCCAGTCGAGCGGCACCCCGTGGGCGTGCACGGCGGCGACCGCGGTGAGGGCGGTGCGGGTCTCCGGCCGGTCACGGCGCAGGGTGGGGGCCAGGACGCGGGCTCCGGCGCGGCCGCCCAGACACTCGCGCGCCATGGCGGTGAGGACGGCGTCAGGCCCCAACTCGACGTAGGCGGTGACGTGCTCGTCGGCGAGCGCCCGCATCCCGTCGAGGAAGCGGACGGTGCCGCGCACATGCCGCACCCAGTAGCCGGGGTCGGCCAGTTCGCCGGGGGCGGCGGCCCGGCCGGTGACGTTGGAGATCACGGGCACGGCCGACGGCCGGTAGGAGAGGGCGGCCGCGACCTCGCGGAAGGCGTCGAGCATGGGTTCCATGAGCGCCGAGTGGAAGGCGTGGCTGACGCGCAGCCGCTTCGTCCTGCGGCCGCGCTCCGCCCAGTGCGCGGCGACCCGGGCGGCGGCCTCGGCATCGCCGGACAGCACGGTGGAGCGGGGCCCGTTGACGGCGGCCAGGGACAGTTCGGCCTCGCGGCCGGCCAGCTGCGGAGCCAGTTCGTCCGGTGTGACCTGGAGGGCGTACATGGCGCCGCCGGGCGGCAGGTCCTGCATCAGGGCGCCGCGCGCGGTGACCAGGGTGGCCGCGTCGTCCAGGGAGAGGACGCCGGAGACATGGGCGGCGGATATCTCCCCGACGGAGTGGCCGATGAGGAACCGCGGGGCGGCGCCCCAGGACTCCCACAGCCGGTAGAGGGCGACCTGGAGGGCGAAGGTGGCGGGCTGGGTGTAGGCGGTGGTGTCGAGCAGGGCGGCTCCCCGGGTGCCCGGCGCGGCGAGGACGACCTCGTGCAGCGGGTGCTCCAGGTGCCGGTCCAGGGCGTGGCAGGTCTCGTCGAACGCCGAGGCGAACACCGGGAACGCGGCGTGCAGGCCCGCGCCCATGCCGGGGCGTTGGGCGCCCTGGCCGGTGAACAGGAACGCGGGCCGGTTCTCGGCCTCCGCCTCCCCCTCCGTGACGGCCGGGTCGGGCTCGCCGGCGGCGAGGGCGCGCAGGGCCCGCAGGGCCTCCTCCTGGCCGTCCGCGACCACGACGGCGCGCCGGGGCAGCTGGGCCCGGGTGGTGGCGAGCGAGAGGCCGACGTCGGCGAGAGGGACGCCGGTCCTGCGGGCGATGTGGTCCGCGAGCCGGGCGGCCTGGGCGCGCAGCGCGGCCCCGGTCCGGCCGGCGAGGGGCAGGGGGGTCTCGGCGGGGGCGGGGTTGGAGGCGTCTGGGTCGGCCGCCGCGGCCCGTGTCGATGCGACGGCCATGCCGGGTGCCCTACGCGCTCCGTCCGCCGCCGGGGCCTCTTGGGGATCCGGGGTCTTCCGAGCGGCCGGGCGCTTCTGCGGCTCCGGGGCCTTCTCCGGCTCCGGGGTCTCCTGGGACTCCGGGGCCTCCTCCACGATCACGTGGGCGTTGGTGCCGCTGATGCCGAACGAGGAGATCCCGGCGCGGCGCGGGCGGCCGGCGCGGGTCCACGGGACGTCCTCGGTGAGCAGCCGTACGGTGCCGGTCGACCAGTCGACGGCCGGGGTGGGCTCGGCCACGTGCAGGGTCCTCGGCAGCCGCCCCGCGCGCATCGCCAGCACCATCTTGACGAGCCCGGCGAGGCCCGCGGCGGGCCCGGCGTGCCCGAAGTTGGACTTCACGGCGCCCAGCCACAGCGGGTGCGCCGGGTCCCGGTCCTTGCCGTAGGTGTCGAACAGGGCGCGGGCCTCGATGGGGTCGCCGAGGCGGGTGCCGGTGCCGTGCGCCTCGACGGCGTCCACCTCGTGGGGCGTGAAGCCGGCGCTGTCCAGTGCCGCGCGGATCGCCCGGCGCTGTGCCGCGCCGCTGGGAGCGGTCAGGCCGTTGCTGGCGCCGTCCTGGTTGACGGCGGAACCGCGGACCAGCGCGAGGACCTGGTGGCCGTGGCGCCGCGCGTCGGACAGCCGTTCCACTACGACGGCCGCGGCGCCCTCGCCCCAGGCGGTGCCGTCGGCGGCCGCCGCGAACGCCTTGGCGCGCCCGTCGCTCGCCATGCCGCCCTGCCGGGTGAACTCCACGAGCAGCGCCGGTGTGGGCATCACCGACACGCCGCCGACCAGCGCGAGCGAGCACTCGCCGGCCCGCAGCGCGTGCACCGCCTGGTGCAGGGCGACAAGGGAGGAGGAGCAGGCGGTGTCGACGGACACGGCCGGGCCCTCCAGGCCGAGCGTGTACGCGATGCGCCCGGAGGCGACGCTGGTGACGTTGCCGGTCATGGAGTAGCCCTGGACCTCGGCGGGGACGTGGGTGACGTCGGAGCCGTAGGCCGCGTAGGACACGCCGAGGAAGACGCCGGTGGGGCTGCCCTTGAGGGACAGCGGGTCCAGGCCGGCGTGTTCGAACGCCTCCCAGGAGACCTCCAGCATCACCCGCTGCTGGGGGTCCATGGCGAGGGCCTCGCGGGGCGAGATGCCGAACAGTTCGGCGTCGAAGCGGGAGACATCGGCCAGGAACCCGCCCTCGCGCGCGGCGGAGGCGGCGGGGCCGCCGTCGGCGGTGCCGAGGAGGGCGTCGAGGTCCCACCCCCGGTCGTCGGGCAGCGGGGACATCATGTCCCTGCCGTCCGCCAGGCGCTCCCACAGCAGGTCCGGGGACGTGGCGCCGCCCGGGAAGCGGCAGGCCATGCCCACGACGGCCAGCGGTTCCGACGCCGCGGCCACCAGCCGCCGGTTCTGCTCGCGCAGCCGCTCGTTGTCGGTGAGGGCCGCGCGCAGGGCCTCGATGATCTGTTCGGTGGAGGCCATCGGTCACTCCCTCTCTGTGGGGCGCTCGGCGCGCCGTTCCTGATCGGCGGGGATGCGGCGGTGTCCCGTCGCGGGCGGCGTCCGGTTCACGAACCGCTGCTGCCGAGGGCGGCGCGCACCAGGTCCTCGACGTCCATCTCGGCGATCGCCCCGGCGTCCCGGTCGGGAGCGGGCTCGGTGCCGGGCGCCGGGTCCTCGGCGAGCCCGAGCAGCGGGTCGAGCAGCCCGCCGGCGCGCAGCCGGGCCAGCGGGACGGTGGCGAGCAGGGCGCGCACCCGGGCCTCCTCCGGGTCGGGGCCGTCCGCGGCCGCGGCGGCCGCGTCGGGGGCGAGTTCCTGGTGCAGGTGCCCGGCGAGTTCCCGGGGCGAGGGGAAGTCGAAGACGAGGGTGCTGGGCAGGGTGAGGCCGGTGGCGGCGCCGAGGCGGTTGCGCAGTTCGACGGCGGTGAGCGAGTCGAGGCCCATGTCCTTGAAGGCCCGCTCGGCGCCGACGGCCTCGGGTCCTGCGGCGCCGAGCACCGCGGCGACGTGGCCGCGCACCAGGTCCTCCAGCAGGAGCCGCTGCTCGTCGGCGGGCAGACCCGCCAGCCTGGCCTCGAGCGAACGGGCCTCGACGGCGGCGGTCCCGGCCCGGGCGGCCTGGCGGGGCGCCTGCCGCCGGCCGCCGCCGAGCAGGCCGCGCAGCATCGCGGGGCCGGGGCCCGTGGACGCGCCCGCCCGCAGCGCGGAGACGTCGAGCCGGGTGGGCACGAGCAGGGCCTCGCCCGCGCCGAGGGCGGCGTCGAACAGGCGCATGCCGTGGGCGGCGTCGATGGGCAGCACCCCGGAGCGGGTCATCCGCTCCACGTGCGAGCCGTCCATCCGCCCGGTGAGCTCGCTGGTCTCGGCCCAGTAGCCCCAGGCCAGGGAGACGGCGGGCAGACCGGCGGCGCGGCGGTGGTGGGCGAGGGCGTCCAGGAAGGTGTTGGCGGCGGCGTAGTTGGCCTGGCCCGGGTTGCCGAGGACGCCGGCGCCCGCGGAGTACAGGACGAACGCGGCCAGGTCCTCCTCGCGGGTGAGCTCGTGCAGGTGGACCGCGGCATCCGCCTTGGGCCGCAGCACCTCGTCGAGCCGTTGCGGGGTGAGGGAGCCGAGGACGCCGTCGGCGGTGGTGCCCGCGGCGTGCACGACAGCGGTGAGCGGGCGGTCCGCGGGTACGGAGGCCAGCAGGGCGGACAGCGCGTCGCGGTCGGCGGTGTCGCACGCGGCGACGGTGACGGTGTGCGCGCCGAGCGCGAGCAGGTCCTCGCGCAGGCCGTCGGCGCCGGGTGCCTGCGGGCCGCGGCGGCCGGCCAGCAGCAGGTGCCGGGCGCCGTGGGCGGTGACCAGATGCCGGGCGAGGATGCCGCCGAGGGTGCCGGTGCCGCCGGTGACGAGCACGGTGCCGTCGGGGTCCGGGGGCCGGGGGACGGTGAGGACGAGCTTGCCGGTGTGCCGGGCCTGGCTCATGAACCGGAACGCCTCGGGGGCGCGGCGCACGTCCCAGGTGCGCACGGGCAGCGGCCGCAGGACGCGCCGTTCGAAGAGCCGGACGAGGGTGCCGAGGATCTCGGCTATGCGGTCGGCGCCGGCGTCGATGAGGTCGTAGGGGCGGTAGGTGACGCCGGGGTGCCGCTCGGCGACCTCGCCCGGGTCGCGCTGGTCGGTCTTGCCCATCTCCAGGAACCGGCCGCCGCGCGGCAGCAGCCGCAGGGAGGCGTCGGTGAACTCGTGGGCGAGGGAGTTGAGCACCACGTCGACGCCGCGCCCCCCGGTGGCGGCGCGGAACGTGCCCTCGAAGTCCAGGGTCCTGGAGGAGGCGATGTGGCCGGAGTCGAAGCCCATCCGGCGCAGGGTCTCCCACTTGCCCTCACTGGCGGTGGCGTAGACCTCGGCGCCCCAGTAACGGGCGAGCTGCACCGCGGCCATGCCGACGCCGCCGGTCGCGGCGTGGACGAGCACGGTCTCGTCCTCGCGCAACCCGCCGAGGTCGGCGAGGCCGAACCAGGCGGTGAGGAACGCGGCGGGCACCGCCGCCGCCTGCTCGAAGCTCCAGCCGCGCGGGACGCGGGTGACCAGGCGCCGGTCCACGACGCAGACGGGCCCGAACGGGTCGGGCAGCAGACCCATCACCCGGTCGCCGACGGCGACGCCGGTGACGCCGGGGCCGATCTCGGTGACGACGCCGGCGCCCTCGCTGCCGAGGCGTTCCTGGGAGGGCACCATACCGAGGCCGACCAGGACGTCACGGAAGTTGACGCCGGCGGCGCGCACGGAGACCCGGACCTGGTTGTCCGCGAGGGGTGCCAGCGCCTCCGGGTGGGGCAGCAGCGCGAGCTGGTCGAGGTCGCCGGGACCGGTGGTGTCCAGGCGCCAGGCGGCCTCGCCGGGCGGGGGGACGAGGAACGACCCGGCGGGGGTCCTGGCGAGGCGGGGGACGCGGGCGGCGCCGAGGCGCAGGGCGAGCTGGGTCTCGTCCGCGGCGAGGGCCGCCCTGACGGCGGCCGCGGTGCGGGCCCTGGACTCGTCGCGCCCGTCGAGGTCGACGAGGAGGAACCGGCCGGGGTGCTCCATCTGCGCGGAGCGCAGCAGGCCCCACACGGCGGCGTGCGCCAGGTCCTCGACGTCCTCGCCGGGCCCCGCGGCCACGGCGCGGCGGGTGACGACGGCGAGCACGGATCCGTGCAACCGGTCGTCGGCCAGCCACTCCCGGGCGGCGCACAGCACGCCCTCGGCGGCGCGGCGGACGGCGGCGGGCAGGCCCTCCGCGGCGACGACGGCGGGGTCCGGCACGCAGGACAGCACCGCCACCTCGGGAGCCGACTCACCGGACGCGACGGCGGCGGCGAGCTCGGCGGGGCCGCTGTGGGCGCCGCCGAGCACCCCGGCGCCGCGCAGGGCGGGCACCAGGCCGTGCCCGTCGGCGCCGAGCACGGCCCAGCCACCGCCGGACGGGGCAGTGGCGTCGACGGGCAGCGGGACCCAGTCGACGTGGAACAGCGCGTCGCGCAGGTCGTCGCCCGCGCCACCGGCGGGAAGGGGACGGAACACCAGGCGCCCGACCGTGGCCACGGGGGCGCCCTCGGCGTCGGCGAGGGTGACGGTGACCGCGTCGTTCCCAGCGGCGCGCACCCGCACCCGCACGGCGGTGGGGCCGACGGCGTGCAGGGTGACGTCGTGCCAGGAGAACGGCAGGTGGGTGCCCTCGCCGAGGAAGCCGCCGAAGCCGATGGCGTGCAGGGCGGCGTCCAGCAGGGCCGGGTGCACGCCGAACCGGGCGGCGTCCTGGTGCAGCTCCGGCGGCAGCGCGGCCTCCGCGTAGACGGTGTCGCCGAGCCGCCAGGCGGAGCGCAGCCCCTGGAAGGCGGGGCCGAACCGGTAGGCGCCGCCGGGGACCGGCTCGTACATCCCCGCGGTGTCCAGGCGTTCCGCACCGGGCGGGGGCCACGCGGTGAGCGCCTCGCCATCGGCGGCGGGCCCGGTCGGGGCGAGGAGCGCGGTGGCGTGCCGGGTCCAGGGGTCGCCGTCCGCGGCGTCACCGGGGCGGGCGTGCACGGTGAGGGCGCGCCGTCCGGCGCCGTCGGGGGCGTCCACCTCCACCTGGACGTGGACGGCGCCGCGTGCGGGCACGCTGAGGGGGCTCTCCAGGGTCATCTCGGCGAGGAGGCCGCAGCCGGTGCGCGCGGCGGCCTCCAGGGCGAGCTCCGCGAACGCGGTGCCGGGCACCAGGGCGGTCCCCCCGACGGCGTGGTCGGCGAGCCAGGGGTGGGTCTTCAGCGACAGCCGTCCGGTGAGCAGCAGCCGGTCGCCCTCGGCGAGCCGCACGGCGGCACCCAGCAGGGGGTGCCCCACGGCGGTGAGGCCGAGGTCGCCGGCGTCGCCCGCGGTGCGGTACTCGGCCTCCAGCCAGTAGTGGCGCCGCTGGAACGGGTAGGTGGGCAGGTCGGGGACGCGGCGGGCGCCGGTGCCCGCGAACACGGCGTCCCAGT
Organism: Streptomyces sp. NPDC034103; assembly: GCF_055575395.1. Taxonomy (NCBI): domain Bacteria; kingdom Bacillati; phylum Actinomycetota; class Actinomycetes; order Kitasatosporales; family Streptomycetaceae; genus Streptomyces; species Streptomyces sp. NPDC034103. Next base: position 124,777 of record NZ_JBVISS010000010.1, read on the forward strand.
TGACGGGCAGTCCGCGTGCGTGGCCCTCGGCGAGCGAGGTGAGGAAGCGCTGCGGGCCGCCCTCGTCGCGGCGCAGGGAGCCGAGCGCGACGGCGTCGGCGCCCGCGTCGTCGAAGATCTCCTGCAGGCCGACGGCGAGCACCGGGTGGGCGCTGCACTCGACGAAGAACCGGATGCCGCCCGCCAGCAGGCCGCGCACGGTCTCCTCGAAGCGCACGGTCTGCCGCAGGTTGGTGTACCAGTACCCGGCGTCGAGCCCGGTCGTGTCGAGCGGGCCCGCGGTGACGGTCGAGTGGAAGGGGATGTCGCCGCCGCGCGGCTGGATGTCGTGCAGGGCGGTGAGGACCTCGTCGCGGATCGCCTCGACGTGGGCCGAGTGGGAGGCGTAGTCCACGGCGATACGGCGGGCCCGCACTCCGTCCGCCTCGCAGGCGGCCAGCAGCTCGTCGAGGGCTCCAGGGTCGCCCGAGACGACGGTGGACGACGGGCCGTTGGCGGAGGCGATCCCGATGCGGCCCTCCCAGCGGGCGATGCGCTCGACGACGCGCCCCGCGGGCAGCGGCACGGACACCATGCCGCCGCGTCCGGACAGGTCCCCGGCAATGGCGCGGGCGCGCAGGGCCACGACCCGGGCCCCGTCCTCCAGGGACAGCGCCCCGGCGACCACGGCGGCGGCGATCTCGCCCTGGCTGTGCCCGATCACGGCGGCGGGCTCCACTCCGGCGGAGCGCCACAGCGCTGCCAGGGACACCATGACGGCCCACAGCGCCGACTGGACGACCACCACGTCGTCCAGCGACGCGGCGCCCTCTCCGCCGCGGACGGCGTCGATCACCGAGCAGCCGGTCCACGGCCGCAGGGCGGCGTCGCAGGCGGTGAGCCGCTGCGCGAACACCGGGGAGGACTCCAGCAGCCCAACGGCCATGCCCTGCCACTGGGAGCCCTGACCGGGGAAGACGAACGCCACACGGGCGGCGCCGGGCCGCGCGGTGCCGGTCACCACCCCGGCGGCGGGCTCGCCGCGGCGTACGGCGTCCAGGCCGGCGAGGGCGGAGGGGTGGTCGCCCGCGAGCACCACGGCGCGGTGTTCGAGGGCGGCGCGCCCGGTGGCCAAGGACCAGCCGATGTCGGTGGCGGGCACCTCGCCGCGCCGCTCCACGAAGGCGGCCAGACGCTCGGCCTGCGCGGCGAGGGCGGCCTGCGACCGGGCGGACAGCACCCAGGGCACGACGGGCAGCGCGAGCGGGGCGCGGGCAGGGGTGCCGCTCCCCTCGCCGCCGTCCACGGCGCCGCCTTCGCCCTCCGCGTGTATCGCCGGGGCTTTCCCGGCGGACTCGGCGCCGTCGCCCGGCTCCGGGGCCTCCTCCACGATCACGTGGGCGTTGGTGCCGCTGATGCCGAACGCGGACACGCCGGCGCGACGCGGGCGGCCGTCGCGCTTCCACGCCACGGGCTCGGTGAGCAGCGCGACCGCGCCGGTGGACCAGTCGACGTGCGTGGAGGGGCGGTCCACGTGGAGGGTCCGCGGGAGCAGCTCGTTGCGCAGCGCCAGGACCATCTTCATGACCCCCGCCGCGCCGGCGGCGTGCGCGGTGTGCCCGAAGTTGGACTTGACCGAGCCGAGCCACAGGGGGCGGTCCGGGTCCCGGTCCCTGCCGTAGGTGGCGAGCAGGGCGCGCGCCTCGATGGGATCGCCGAGGGTGGTGCCGGTGCCGTGCGCCTCGACCGCGTCCACGTCGGCGGGCGTCAGCCGGGCGTCGGCGAGGGCGTCGCGCACGACCCGCTCCTGGGAGGGGCCGTTGGGGGCGGTGAGGCCGTTGCTTGCGCCGTCCTGGTTGGCTGCGGTGCCGCGGATCAGGGCGAGCACCGGGTGGCCGTTGCGCCGCGCGTCCGACAGGCGTTCCAGAAGCAGCAGCCCGGCGCCCTCAGACGGCCCGAAGCCGTCGGCGGCGTCGGCGAAGGCCTTGCAGCGGCCGTCGGGTGCCAGGGCGCGCTGCCTGCTGAACGCGATGAACCCCTGCGGCGTCGGCATCAGCGCGACGCCCCCGGCGAGCGCCATGGCGCACTCGCCCTGCCGCAGCGACCGCACCGCCAGGTGCAGCGCGACCAGGGAGGACGAGCAGGCCGTGTCGACGGTGAGGGCGGGCCCCTCCATGCCGAAGGAGTAGGCGACCCGGCCGGAGATGACGCTGGCGAACGAGCCGACGCCGGTGTACCCCTCCAGGCCCTCCGGCACGTACTGGTGGCCGGTCACGTAGTCGACGGTGGCGGCGCCCACGAAGACGCCGGTACGGCTGCCCCGGACGGAGCGCGGGTCGATGCCCGCCCGTTCGAACAGCTCCCACGAGGTCTCCAGCAGCAGCCGCTGCTGCGGGTCCATGATCAGCGCCTCGCGGGCGTTGATGCCGAAGAAGTCGGCGTCGAACTCGCCCGCGTCGTGCAGGAAGCCGCTCTCGCGCACGTAGTTGCGGCCCTCGGCGTCCGGGTCCGGGTCGTACAGAGCCTCCAGGTCCCAGCCCCGGTTGTCGGGGAACGGGGAGATGGCGTCGCCGCCGGACGCCAGCAGCTCCCACAGGGCCTCCGGGGTGTCGGCGGAGCCGGGGTAGCGGCAGGCCATGCTGACCACGGCGACCGGCTCGGGCTCCTCCAGCTCCTGGATGCGGCGGCGCGCCCTGCGCAGGTCGGCGGTGGCCCGCTTCAGGTAGTCCCGCAGCTTGTCTTCGCTGTTCATCGGCTGTCACACCCATCCATGGCCGGGTTCCTCGGGTCGCTGTGTCGGGGGCGGGCCGTGGTCACGGCGTGTCCAGTTCGTCGTCGAGCAACGCGAACAGCTCGCTGTCGGTGGCGTCGTCCAGTTCCTCGTCGCCGCCGTCGGCAGGCCGGGCCGCGCCGGACCACCCGGCCAGCAGGGCCTGGAGCCGTTCCCTCACCCGGGCGCGGGTGGCCGTGTCGCCGTCGGGGACGGCGGCCAGGGCCTCCTCCAGCCGGTCGAGCTCCGCCAAGGCGGGCGGTGCCGCGGTCGCGGGCGCGGGGGCGAGCAGGTCGAGCAGGAGGGCGGCGGTCGCGTTCAGCGTGGGGTGGTCGAAGACCAGGGTGGCGGGCAGGGTGAGGCCGGTGGCCGCGCCAAGCCGGTTGCGCAGCTCCAGCGCGGTCAGCGAGTCGAAGCCGATCTCCTTGAACGGACGGTCGGGCTCGATGGCCTCCGGGGTGCCGTGGCCCAGCACGGACGCCACGTGGGCGCGGGTCAGCTCCACCAGCCGGTGCAGTTGCTCGTCCCGGGTGAGCCCGGCGAGCCGGGCCGCCCAGTCCGGCTCCTGCTGAGCGGCGCCGGGGGCGGACACGGCCCGCTTCCTGGGGGCCGCCTTCACCAGGCCGCGCAGCATCCCGGACAAGGTGCCGGCGGCGGCGCGCGAGCGCAGGGCGGCCGTGTCCAGGAGCACGGGCACCAGCAGCGCCTCGTCGGTGCCCGACGCGGCGTCGAACAGGGCGGTGCCCTCGTCGGGGGACAGCGGCAGGATGCCCGCGCGGGCGAACCTGGCCGTGTCCGCGCCTCCCGCCATGTCGCTCGCCCCCGCCCACAGTCCCCAGGCCAGCGACCGGCCGGCGAGACCCGCCGCCCTGCGGTGCGCGGCGAGGGCGTCGAGGAAGGCGTTGGCGGCCGCGTAGTTCGGCTGGGCGAGGCTGCCGAGCACACCGGACGCGGAGGAGAACAGCACGAACGCGGCCAGGTCCAACTCCCGGGTCAGCTCGTGCAGGTTGACCGCCGCCGTCACCTTGGGCGTGAACACGTGCTCCACGTCGTCCGGTGTCAGGGCCTCCAGGGGCCGGTCGGCGAGCGTCCCGGCGGCGTGCAGCACGGCCGTGAGCGGCCGGTCGGCCGGAACGGAGGCCAGCACCCGCGCCAGCGCCTCCCGGTCGGCGGCGTCACACGCCTCCACGGACACCGACGCCCCGAGCGACGACAGCTCGCGCTCCAGTCCCTCGACGCCGTCCGCGTCGCGGCCGCGGCGGCTCAGCAACAGCAGGTGGCGCACGCCGTACTGCTTGACCAGGTGGCGGGCGAGCACCCGGCCGAGCGCGCCGGTGCCGCCGGTGATCAGCACGGTGCCGTCGAGGTCCCAGTCGGCCGGGGCCGCGGCGGGCGCGGCGGACGCCGGGCGGATCCTGGGCACGAGGACCACACCCGCGCGCAGGGCCATCTCGGACTCACCCGAGGCGACGACGGCGGGCACGGCGTCCGGGAGCACCGCCAGCGAACCGTCGTCCCCGTCCAGGTCCAGCAGTCCGAACCGGCCCGGGTGGGCGGCCATCGCGGAGCGCACCAGGCCCCAGGCCGCGGAGTGCGCCAGGTCGCCCACGCCGCCCCCGGGACCGGCCGCGACCGCGTCCCTGGTCACCACCAGCAACCGCCCCCCGGCGAACCGCTCGTCGGCGAGCCAGCGCTGAACGACCGCCAGCAGATCCGTGACCGCGTCCAGGGCACGCCGTGCCACAGCGCCGTCCCCCGACGGAGCGGGGCCGCCGTGGGACACGACGGTCAGCTCCGGCAGCGGCAGCCCCGCTTCCACGGCCTCGGCCAGCGCGTCCAGGTCGTCGTACGTCTGCGGGTACGCACCCGCCTCCTCCAGCACGTCGGCCACCCCGACCGGGTCGGCGCCCAGCACCACCCAGTCGGCGGTCTGCCCGGGTGCGGGCACCGGCGTCCACTCCACCCGGTACAGCGCGTCCCGGGCACCGTCCGCGGCACGACGCAGTTCCTCGGGGGCGACCGCGCGCTCGGCCACCGCCGCCACCGTGCCGACCGGACGGCCCGACGCGTCGCCGAGGGTCACCGTCACGGCGCCGTCGTCCGCGGGCCGCACGTGCACCCGCAGCTCCGTGGCCCCCACCGCGCGCAGCGACAGCCCCGACCAGTCGGTCCACAGCACCCCGGCGCGCTCCTCCAACCGGGCCGGCTGCAACGCGGCGTCGAGCAGCGCCGGATGGATCCCATACCCGGCGGCCCGCCTCTCCTGGTCCTCGGGCAGGGCCACCTCGGCATACATCTCCCGGCCGTGCCGCCACACCGCGCGCAGCCCCCGGAACGCGGGACCGTAGCCCTGCCCGGCGTCGGCCATCCGCTGATGGAAGTTGGCGACGCTCACCGGCTGCGCCCCCGAGGGCGGCCACTGCGCGAGCCGTTCGACGGCCCCGGACCCGTCATCGCCGGTCTCCCCGGCGCCGTCGGGAACCAGCCGGGCGGTGGCGTACCGCACCCACGGCGTGGCATCCTCCGACGCCTCCGGCCGCGCGTGGACGGCCAGTTCGCGCCCGCCGTCCTCGTCGGGCGCGCCGACGGACAGCTGGAGCTGCACCCCGCCGCTGTCCGGCAGCACCAGCGGCGCCTCCACGGTCAGGCTCTCGACCACCTCGGCCCCGGCCCGCTCACCGGCGTGCAGGGCGAGCTCCGCGAACGCGGCTCCGGCGAGCACCGGTGTGCCCTGGACGACGTGGTCGGCCAGCCAGGGGTGGGCGCGCAGCGACAACCGTCCGGTCAGCAGCAGTTGGTCGCCACCCGCCACCTCGACGGCCGCGCCCAGCAGCGGATGGCCCGCGTCGGCGAGCCCCAGCCCGGCAGGGTCACCGGAACCGGCGGGGCCGGACTCCAGCCAGTAGCGCTGCCGTTGGAAGGCGTAGGTGGGCAGGTCGAGCCGGTGGTCGGCGCCGGTGCCGGCGAAGAGGGCGTTCCAGTCGACGGTGAGTCCACGGACGTAGCCCTCGGCGAGGGACGTCAGGAACCGCTCGGGTCCGCCTTCGTCACGGCGCAAGGTGCCCAGCGCGACCGCGGTCTGGGCGTCAGCGTGGTCCTCGAACGTCTCCTGCATACCAACGGTCAGAACCGGGTGAGGGCTGCACTCCACGAAGTAGCCAAAACCGTCCGTCAGAAGCTCGCGGACGGTCGCGTCGAAACGCACCTCCTGGCGCAGGTTCGTCACCCAGTACGTGGCGTCCAGGCCGCTGGTGTCGATCACCGACCCGGTCACCGTCGAGTAGAACGGCACCTGAGCGGGACCGGGTTCGATGCCCTGAAGAGCCTCGATCACCTGCTCCCGGATCGACTCCACCTGGGCCGAGTGCGACGCGTAGTCCACCGCGATGCGACGCGCCCGGACCCCCTCCGCCTCACACGCGGCCATCAACTCGTCCAGCGCATCGGGCTCACCCGAAACGACCGTCGAGGAGGGCCCGTTGACGGAGGCGGTCGATATTCGCTCACCCCACGCGGCGATCAACTCCCGCGCCTGGTCCGCACCCACGGCCACGGAGACCATGCCGCCATTACCGGACAGGCTCTCCGCGATGGCCTGCGCCCGCAGCACCACGACCCGGGCGCCGTCCTGGACCGACAGCCCACCCGCCACGACAGCGGCGGCGATCTCACCTTGCGAGTGCCCGATCACCGCACCCGGTTCGACACCCACCGAACGCCACACCGCCGCGAGCGACACCATCACCGCCCACAACGACGCCTGCACCACCACCACGTCATCCAGCGACGCAGCCGTCGGCAGACCCCGGACCACATCGGTCACCGACCAGTCCACCAACGGCGCAAGAGCCGCCTCACACTCCCCCAGCCGCTCCCGGAACACCGGCGAGGACTCCCACAACCCCGCCCCCATCCCCACCCACTGCGACCCCTGACCCGGGAACACGAACACCACTCGCGGCGCGCCCGGCAGTACCGCGCCCGGCACCACGTCGGCCGTGGGGACGCCCTGGCCCAGGGCGGTGAGCGCGGTGCGGATGCTCTCCGCGTCGGTCGCCAGCAGGACCGCGCGGTGGTCGAGGGCGCCCCGGGAGAGCGCCAGGGAGGCGCCCACGTCGAGCGGCGACGTGCCGGGGTGGTCGTCCAGGTACGAGGAGAGGCGGGCGGCCTGGGCGTGCAGGGCCGCCGTCGTCCGGCCGGACAGCGGCCAGGGGACGGCGCCGCCCACCAGGCCGCCCGGACGCTCCCCGGTCGAGGTGCCGTCACCGGCCGCCTCGCCGGTCCCGTCGGTGTCGGGTGTCCCCGTGTCCTCGGGGGCCTCCTCCAGGATGAGGTGGGCGTTGGTGCCGCTGATGCCGAACGCGGAGACGGCGGCGCGGCGCGCACGGCCGCCGGGGGTGTCCCACGGGCGGGCCTCTGTCAGCAGCCGCACCGTTCCCGAGGACCAGTCGACCTGCGGGGTCGGGGTGTCCACGTGCAGGGTGCGGGGCAGTGAACGGTGCCGCAGCGCCTCGACCATCTTGATCACGCCAGCCACGCCCGCGGCGGCCTGGGTGTGGCCGATGTTGGACTTCACCGAGCCCAGCCACAGCGGGTGCTCCGCCGGGCGGTCCTTGCCGTAGACGGCGATCAGGGCCTGCGCCTCGATGGGGTCGCCGAGGGTCGTGCCGGTGCCGTGGGCCTCGACGGCGTCCACGTCGGCCGGGGTGAGCCGGGCGTTGGCGAGGGCGGCCTCGATGACGCGCCGCTGGGCGGGGCCGTTGGGGGCGGTGAGGCCATTGCTGGCGCCGTCCTGGTTGACCGCCGAGCCGCGGATGACGGCGAGGACCCGGTGGCCGTTGCGCCGGGCCTCGCTCAGTCGTTCCAGGAGGACCAGGCCGGCGCCCTCGGAGAAACCGGTGCCGTCGGCCGCCTCGGCGAAGGCCTTGCATCGGGCGTCCGCGGCCAGGATCTGCTGCCTGCTGAACTCCACGAACTCCATCGGGCTCGGCATCACCATCGCCCCGCCCGCCAGGGCCAGGCCGGTCTCGCCGGCCCGCAGCGACTGCACCGCCCAGTGGAGCGCCACCAGGGAGGAGGAGCACGCCGTGTCGATCGTCACCGCGGGCCCTTCCAGGCCGAACGTGTAGGCGACCCGCCCGGAGACGACGCTGTTGGCGGACCCCGTCATGGTGTAGCCCTCGAGACCGTCCGGGATCTGCTCCACGTCGGCGCCGTAACCGGTGTAGGAGGCGCCGACGAACACGCCGGTGTCGCTGCCGTTCAACGAGAACGGGTCGATGCCCGCCCGTTCGAACGCCTCGTAGGAGCACTCCAGGACCAGCCGCTGCTGCGGGTCCATCGCCAGGGCCTCGCGCGGGGAGATCCCGAACAGGCCGGCGTCGAACGCGGCGGCCCCGGCCACGAAGCCGCCCTCGGGTGCCAGTTCCTTGCCCTCCGGGTCCGTCAGCCGCAGGCTCTCCAGGTCCCAGCCGCGGTCGGTGGGGAACCCGGAGATGGCGTCACCGCCGCCGTCGACGAGCCGCCACAGCCCTTCGGGGGACTCCGCGTCGCCGGGGTAGCGGCAGGCCATGCCGACGACGGCCACCGGCTCGTGGTCCCGTTCCTCGACCGAGCGCAGGCGGCGCTGTGTGCGGCGCAGGTCGGTCATGACCTTGTTGAGGTATTCCCGGAGTTTCTTTTCGTCGGTGGTCATGTCGGCTAGGCCCCCAGTTCGCGGTCGATGAGGTCGAACATCTCGTCGTTGCTGACGGTGGAGAACTCGGTGTCCCCGGAGTCCTCTCCGGGTGCCGTCGCGGGGGCGTCTCCGCTCACCGTCCACAGCAGCCGCTCCAGGCGTTTGGCCATCCGGGCCCGTGCCTCCCCATCGGCCGGCGCGGCGGCGAGCGCGGCCTCCAGGCGTTCCAGTTCGGCGAAGCCGGGAGGGACGCCGTCGGCGTCGGTCAGGCCCATCTCCTGCCGCAGGTGACGGGCCACCGCCTCCGGGGTCGGGTGGTCGAAGACGAGCGTGGCCGGCAGGCCGACGCCGGTGGCGGCGCCGACCCGGTTGCGCAGTTCCACGGCCATCAGGGAGTCGAACCCCAGGTCGCGGAAGGGCCGGTCGGGTGCGACGGCGTCGCGCGCGTTCCCGGTGAGGGTGACGTGGCCCATGACGACGCCCGCGTGGGAGCGGACCAGCTCCAGCAGCTCGCGCTCCTGCTCGGCCCGGGGAACCCCGGCGAGCCTGGCCCGCAGCCCGCCGGCCGCCTCGCCGGCCGTGGCCGGGTCCTCGTCCCCGTCACCGCCGCCCCGGGCCAGCGCCCGCACGGCTTCGGGGATCTCGGAGAACAGGGCGGTGGGCCGCTTGGCGTGGAAGACCGGGGCGAAGCGGTCCCAGCGCAGGTCGATGAGGACCGCGGTGGTCTCGTCGCGGTCGAGGATCCGTTCCAGGGCGGCCGAGGCGGGTTCCGGCTCCATTTCGTGGATGCCCTCCAGACGGCCGCGGGCGCCGACGGCCCCGGCCGCCATGCCGGTGCCGGCCCAGGTGCCCCAGGCCACGGAGGTGGCAGGCAGTCCTTCGGCCCGGCGCCGCTCGGCGAGGGCGTCGAGGAAGGCGTTGCCGGGCGCGTAGTTGCCGAGCGCCGGAAGACCGAAGGTGGCGCCGAACGAGGAGCAGAGCACGAACGCGGACAGGTCCCTGTCCCGGGTCAGCTCGTCCAGGTGGAGCGCGCCCTGCGCCTTGACCCGCAGCACGTGTTCCATCCGCTCCGGGGTCAGCGAGTCGATCACCCCGTCGTCCAGTACGGCGGCGGCGTGGACGACGGCGCTCAGCGGCTGGTCTGCGGGGAGGGCCGCGAGTACGGCGGCGAGGGCGTCCCGGTCGGAGACGTCGCAGGCCACCAGGGACACCTTCGCCCCTGCCGCGGTCAGCTCCTCCGCCAGTTCTGTGGCGCCGGGCGCCTCGGGGCCGCTCCGGCTGACCAGCACCAGGTGCTCGGCGCCCGCCCGCGCCAGACGACGCGCCAGATGACCGCCGATGCCGCCGGTCCCCCCGGTGATCAGGACGCTGCCGCGCGGCCGCCACTCGCGCACCGACGGAACCCCCGTGGCGCGCGCCCGCACCAACCGGCGGACGTACACGCCGTGGCCGTCCCCGCGCACGGCGAGGTGGTCCTCGTCGGCGGGTCCGGAGAGCGCGGCCGCCAGCCGGGCCACCTCGGTGTCACCGGCGTCCTCGGGCAGGTCGACCAGGCCGCCCCACAGCAGCGGGTGCTCCAGCGCCGCGACCCGGCCGAGGCCCCAGACGTGGGCCTGCTCCGGACGGGTCAGCGGGTCGGACGCGCCCGTGGACACCGCCCCCCGGGTCGCGCACCACAGCCGGGGCGGCACGGGCATCCCCTCGCCCACCTCGACCATCGCCTGTACCAGCGCCACGGTCGCGGCCAGCCCCGAGGGAACGGCCGGGTAGGCCGGGTGCGGGACGTCATCCAGCGCGAGCAGGGACAGCACTCCCCCGGGCGACACCTCGCCCGCGTCTTCGGCGAACGCCTGGCGCAGCGCCTCCGCGCACCGCCCACGGTCGGCGCTCTCCAGGTCCACGACCAGGCGCGTCACGAGGGCGCCCGACCGTTCCAGGGCGCGCACGCAACCGGCGGCCCAAGGATCGTCCGCGTACCCCTCGGGAACGACGACGAGCCAGCGCCCCCGCGGTTCCGGGCCGGCCGGGAAGCGGGCGGGCCGCCACACCACCCGGTAGCGCCACCCGTCGGACTGCGACTCCTCCTGCCGGCGGCCGCGCCAGGACGACAGGGCGGGCAGCACTCCGCTGAACGGCTCGTCGGCGGGCACGCCCAGCTCGGCGGTCAGCGTGTCCAGGTCTCCAGCGTCCACGGCGGCCCAGAACCCGGCGTCCGCCTCGTCCGACTCCCCCTCACCCTGCCGGAATGCCGCTCCTGGGGGCTCCTCCAGCCAGTACCGCTGCCGTTGGAAGGCGTAGGTGGGCAGTTCGACCCGCCGGGCGCCGGTGCCGGCGTAGAGGGCGTTCCAGTCGACGGTGAGTCCGCGGACGTAGCCCTCGGCGAGGGACGTCAGGAACCGCTCGGATCCGCCTTCGTCACGGCGCAAGGTGCCCAACGCGACCGCGGCCTGGGCGTCGGCGTGGTCCTCGAACGTCTCCTGCATACCGACGGTGAGCACGGGGTGGGGGCTGCACTCCACGAAGTAGCCGAAGCCGTCTGTGAGCAGCTCACGGACGGTCGCGTCGAATCGCACCTCCTGACGCAGGTTCGTCACCCAGTACGTGGCGTCCAGGCCGCTGGTGTCGAACACCGAACCGGTCACCGTCGAGTAGAACGGCACCTGAGCGGGGCGGGGTTCGATGCCCTTGAAGGCGTCAACGACCTGGTCCCGGATCGACTCCACCTGGGCCGAGTGCGAGGCGTAGTCCACCGCGATACGACGCGCCCGTACCCCCTCCGCCTCACACGCGGCCGTCAATTCGTCCAGAGCACCCGGCTCACCCGAAACCACCGTCGACGACGGGCCGTTGACAGACGCGATCGATATTCGCTCACCCCACCGGGCGATCAACTCCCGCGCCTGGTCCGCACCCACGGCCACGGAGACCATCCCGCCGTTGCCGGACAGGCTCTCCGCGATGGCCTGGGCCCGCAGGACCACGACTCGGGCGCCGTCCTGGACCGACAGCCCACCCGCCACGACAGCGGCGGCGATCTCACCTTGCGAGTGACCGATCACCGCACCCGGTTCGACACCTACCGAACGCCACACCGCGGCGAGCGACACCATCACCGCCCACAACGACGCCTGCACCACCACCACGTCATCCAGCGACGCAGCTGACGGCAGGCCGCGCACCACATCGACCACAGACCAGTCCACCAACGCGGACAGGACAGCGTCACACTCCGCAAGCCGCTCCCGGAACACCGGCGAGGACTCCCACAACCCCGCCCCCATGCCGAGCCACTGGGACCCCTGACCCGGGAACACGAACACCACCCGGCCCGGCTCCCCAGACACCGCCCCCGACACCACACCAGCCGACGGCACACCCTCCGCCACCGACCCCAACACCTCCACGGCAGCATCCCGGTCACCCGCCAAGACCACCGCACGGTGCTCCAGAGCCGACCGCGTCTCCACCAGCGAACGCGCCACATCCGCGACCGCCAGAGCAGGACGCTCCGCGACGAACCCCGCAAGCCGCCCCGCCTGCGCACGCAGCGCCGCATCCGAACGACCCGACACCACCCACGGCAACACACCCGAAACCAGACGCGGATCACCGGAAGACTCCTGCGCCCCCTCCAGCTCCGGCGCCTCCTCCAGGATCACGTGCGCGTTCGTCCCACTGATGCCGAACGCGGACACGCCCGCTCTGCGGGGCCGGTCGGTGTGGCCGGTCCAGTCGACGGGTTCGGTGAGCAGGCGGACCGCGCCGGACGACCAGTCCACGTGGGGCGTGGGGGCGTCCACGTGGAGGGTCCTGGGCAGGACGCCGTGCCGCAGCGCCTCCACCATCTTGATCACCCCGGCCACGCCCGCCGCAGGGCCCGAGTGGCCGAGGTTGGACTTGAGGGAGCCGAGCCACAGGGGCCGGTCCTGGGGGCGCTCCTTGCCGTAGGTCGCCAGCAGTGCCTGGGCCTCGATCGGGTCGCCCAGCGTCGTCCCGGTGCCGTGGGCCTCGACGGCGTCCACGTCGGCCGGGGTGAGCCGGGCGTTGGCGAGGGCGGCGCGGATCACTCGTTCCTGGGCGAGGTCGTTGGGGGCGGACAGGCCGTTGCTGGCGCCGTCCTGGTTGATGGCGGAGCCGCGGACCACGGCGAGCACGGGGTGGCCGTTGCGGCGGGCGTCGGAGAGCCGTTCCACGAGGAGCACACCGGCGCCCTCGGACCAGGTGGTGCCGTCGGCGGCGGCCGCGAAGGCCTTGATCCGCCCGTCCGGGGCCATGCCGCGCTGGCGGCTGAACTCCACGAAGGCGTCCGGCACCGGCATGACCGCGACACCGCCCGCCAGGGCCATGGAGCACTCGCCGTCGCGCAGGGCCTGCACGGCGAGGTGCAGGGCGACCAGGGACGACGAGCAGGCGGTCTCGACGCTGACCGCCGGCCCTTCCAGGCCGAGGGTGTAGGCGACGCGTCCGGAGGCGACGCTCGCCATGGTGCCGGTGACGACGTACCCCTCGACGGACTCGGGGGTCTCCCGCAGCCGGGTGACGTAGCCGGAGGTGACGATGCCGGTGTAGACGCCGACCTGGGCGCCCTTCAGGGTGAGGGGGTCGATGCCGGCCCGTTCGAAGGCCTCCCAGGAGGTCTCCAGCATCAGGCGCTGCTGGGGGTCCATGCCCAGCGCCTCGCGCGGGGTGATGCCGAAGAAGGCGGGGTCGAAGTCGGCGGCGTCGTGCAGGAACCCGCCTTCCCTGACGTAGCTGGTGCCGCGGTTCTCCGGGTCCGGGTGGTACAGCGCGTCGAGGTCCCAGCCGCGGTCGGCGGGGAAGGGCGTGATGGCGTCCCGCCCTTGGTCGACCAGCTCCCACAGCCCCTCGGGGGAGTCGGACCCGCCCGGGTAGCGGCAGGCCATGCCGACGATGGCGATCGGCTGCCCGGCGGCGGCCTCGGCCTCCCGCAGACGGTGCCGGGTCTCGCCCAGCTCGGCGGTGACCCGCTTGAGGTAGTCGCGGAGCTTCGCCTCGGTGCTGCCGTTGGACATCTTCCCCAGAACTCCTTCGCAAGCCGTTCGAGCGATTCCGGCGCGGGTGCGCCCGCGGCCGGTTTCTCCGCGTGGTGGTGACGGGACCTCAGCCGGCTCCGCCGAGCTCCTGGTCGATCAGCGCGAACATCTCGTCGTCCGAAGCGGCTTCGAGGGTTTCCCGGCCGAGGACGCCCTCCTCGCCGTCCGATTCACCGCTCCACTTCCACAGCAGCGCCTCCAGGCGCCGGGTGATCCTGTCGCGGGTCGCGTCGTCCGGGGCCAGGCCGGACAGGCTCGCGTCGAGCCGGTCCAACTCGGCGAGGACGGGAGTCGCGGACTCCTCCCCGGTCCCCGGCGCGATCTCGTCCAGCAGGAAACGCACCAGGGCCGTGGGGTTCGGATAGGTGAAGACCAGCGTGGGCGGCAGCCGCAGGCCGGTCGCGGCGCCGAGCCGGTTGCGCAGTTCGACGGCGGTCAGGGAGTCGAAGCCCAGCTCCTTGAACGCCCGGTCGGCCTCCACGTCGTCCACGGTCGCGTGCCGCAGGACCGCCGCGACCTCGGTGCGCACCAGGTCGAGCAGCATCCTGCGCCGCTCGGCCTCGGACGCCGCGGCAAGCTCGCGGGTGAGACCGGTGTCCGCCCCCGTGCCCGGCTCGGCGGCCGCCGCGCGTCGGACGGGAACGCGCACCAGGCGGCGCAGGGGTGCGGGGAGCGTCCCCGTGGCCGCCGCGGCGCCGAGTGCGGGGAGGTCGAGTCGTACCGGCACGGCGAGCGCGGTGCCGTCCGCGAGGGCCGCGTCCAGCAGCGCCAGCCCCTCCGTCGGGGAGAACGGCAGCACTCCTCCGTCCGCCGCCCTTTCACCTTCGTCCCCGTCCAGGGCCCAGGGGCCCCAGGCCAGGGAGACGGCGGGCAGGCCGAGGGCGTGCCGGTGCGCGGCGAGGGCGTCGAGGAAGGCACTGGCGGCGGCGAGGTTGGCCTGTCCCGGGTTACCGAGCGTCCCGGCGGCCGAGGAGAACAGGATGAACGCCGACAGCTCGCGGTCACGCGTGAGCTCGTGCAGGTGGAGCGCGGCATCGGCCTTCGGCCGCAGGACCCGTTCCAGCTGCGGGGCGGTCAGGGAGGCGGTGAGGGCGTCGTCCAGCACTCCGGCCGCGTGCACCACCGCGGTCAGCGGACGGCTCGCGGGCACGGAGGCGAGGACGGCCGCCAGGGCGTCGCGGTCGGCGGCGTCGCAGGCCACGACGTCCACCGTCTCCGCGCCCAACTCGCAAAGTTCGTCGCGGAGTCCGGCAGCGCCGGGGGTGTCCGGGCCGCGACGGCCGACCAGCAGCAGGTGCCGCACCCCGTGGGCGGCCACGAGGTGGCGGGCGACCAGCGCACCGGACGTGCCGGTGCCGCCGGTGACGACGACCGTGCCGGAACCGGGGAACGACGCCGCGGCACCCTCCACCGGTTCTCCCGCGCGGACCAGGCGCGGCACCAGTACGGTGCCGTTGCGGACGGCCAGTTGGCTCTCGCCCGCCTCCAGCGCGGCGGCTGCCGCGGCCGCGAGCACCGCGCGGGACTCCTCGTGCCCGTCGACGTCCACGAGGAGGAACCTGCCGGCCGGGTACTCGGCCTGCACGGACCTGACCAGGCCCCACAGCGGCGCGTTGACGAGGCCGGTGACCCGGTCACCGGGCGCGGCGGCCACCGCGTCGCCGGTCACCAGCACCAGCGGCACGGCTTCGGACCGCTCGTCGGCGAGCCACTTCTGCACCAGGCCCAGCACCGCCGTGGCCGCCTCGTGCACCCGCGGGGCGAGCGGGGCACCGGGGGTTCCTTCCGCGAGCGGCGCGAACGAGGCGAGGGCGAGGGACGGTTCGGCGTCCTGCTCCGCGCCGGCGCCGATGCCCAGCTCGTCCGGGCCCACGACGGTCCAACCGCCGGCGGGGGCGATCGCCGGGAGCGGCCGGTCGAACGGGGTCCACTCCAGCCGGAACAGCGCGTCCCGGAGCGGCCGCGCGGCACCGGCCACCTCTTCGGGGGTGTGCTCGCGCAGCCGCACCTCGCCGACCGAGGCCACCGGGGCGCCGGCCGCGTCGGCGAGGAGCAGCGACACGGCGCCGGGGCCGGCGGGCCGGATCCGGACCCGTAGCACGGTGGCGCCCACGGCGTGGAGGGCCAGACCGTGCCACTCGACCGGCAGCCGCACCGCCGCGTCGTCGGCCAGGTGGTCGAGCAGGACGGGGTGGAGGGCGGCGTCCATGAGGGCCGGGTGCAGGCCGAACGCCCCTGCGTCACGGGCCTGTTCCTCGGTCAGCGCGACCTCGGCGAACCGTTCCTCACCGCGCCGCCACACGGCCCGCAGCCTTCGGAACGCGGGACCGAACCCGTACCCGGCGGGCTCCAGCCGCTCGTACGCCTCACCGATCCCCACGGGCACGGCGCCCTCGGGCGGCCACACACCGGAGAGTTCTTCGGTGGGGGGCGCGGACGGGGACGTCGCCACGGTGCCTCGGGCGTGCCGGGTCCACGGGGTGTCCGGCAACGCGTCACCGGGTCGCGCGTACAGGGCCAGCTCGCGCCGGTCCTCGGCCTCAGGAGCGCCGAGGGACAGCTGGATCTGCACGCCGCCCTGCTCGGGCAGCGGCAGCGGCGCCTCCACGACCAGTGTCTCCACCCGGTCGGCACCGGCCTGCGCGGCCGCGGCCAGCGCCAGCTCGGCGAGGCTGGCCCCGCCGACGAGCGCCGCGCCGTGGACGACGTGGTCGGCCAGCCAGGGCTGGGCCCGGCGGGAGAGCAGTCCGGTGAGCAACATCCGCTCGTCGTCGGCCACTTGGACCGTCGCGCCCAGCAGCGGATGGCCCGCGTCGGCGAGCCCGAGCCCGGCCGGGTCGGTGACGGACGCGGCGCCCCCGTCCAGCCAGTAGCGCCTGCGTTGGAAGGCGTAGGTGGGCAGGTCGAGCAGCGGCTCGGCGTCGTCGGTGCCGGCGAAGACGGCGTTCCAGTCGACGGTGAGTCCGCGGACGTAGCCCTCGGCGAGGGAGGTCAAGAACCGCTCGGGCCCGCCCTCGTCACGGCGCAAGGTGCCCAACGCGACCGCGGCCTGAGCGTCGGCGTGGTCCTCGAACGTCTCCTGCATACCAACCGTCAGGACCGGGTGAGGGCTGCACTCAACGAAGTAGCCGAAACCGTCCGTGAGCAGCTCGCGGACGGTCGCGTCGAAACGCACTTCCTGGCGCAGGTTCGTCACCCAGTACGTGGCGTCCAGGCCGCTGGTGTCGATCACCGAGCCGGTCACCGTCGAGTAGAACGGCACCTCCGCAGAACGGGGCTCGATGTCCCTGAGGGCCTCGACGACTTGGTCCCGGATGGACTCCACCTGAGCAGAGTGCGACGCGTAGTCGACCGCGATACGACGCGCCCGAATCCCCTCGGCTTCGCAGGCGGCCGTCAGTTCGTCGAGAGCCCCCGGCTCACCCGAAACGACCGTCGAGGACGGGCCGTTGACGGACGCGATCGAGATCCGGTCACCCCACACGGAGGTCAACTCCCGCACCCGATCGGCGCTCGCCGCGATGGAGACCATCCCGCCGTTGCCCGACAAGCTCTCCGCAATCGCCTGCGCCCGCAGCACCACCACCCGCGCGCCGTCCTGGACCGACAGCCCACCCGCCACGACAGCGGCGGCGATCTCCCCTTGCGAGTGACCGATCACCGCACCCGGTTCGACACCCACCGAACGCCACACCGCCGCAAGCGACACCATCACCGCCCACAACGACGCCTGCACCACCACCACATCGTCCAGCGACGCAGCACCAGGCACACCCCGCACCACATCGACCACAGACCAGTCCACCAACGCGGACAGGGCAGCGTCACACTCCCCCAGCCGCTCCCGGAACACCGGAGACGACTCCCACAACCCCGCCCCCATCCCCACCCACTGCGACCCCTGACCCGGGAACACGAACACCACCCGGCCGGCCAGTTCTTGTTCGGTGCCGTCGGTCAGCGCGACGCCGTGGACCACGCGCGCGTCCGGATGCCCGTCCGAGACGGCGGCCAGGGCCGTGAGGGCCTCGTCACGGCCGGTGGTCAGGACCACGGCGCGGTGGTCGAGTGCGGCGCGGGCGGTGGCCAGGGTACGGCCGACGCCGTCGAGGGGGGCCTCGGGGTGTGCGGTCAGGTAGGTGGTGAGGCGTTCCGCCTGGGCGCGCAGGGCGGGTTCGGAGCGTGCCGAGAGCGGCCACGGCACGACCGTCGCGGTGAGCCCGGACGGTGTCCCGGGGGCGGGTGCGGGCTCGATACCGTCGGGAGCGGTGGCCGGGGCCTGTTCGAGGATGACGTGGGTGTTGGTGCCGCTGATGCCGAACGCGGACACGCCGGCCCGGCGCGGGCGGTCGCCGGTGTCGGGCCAGGGCCGGGGCTCGTTGAGCAACCGCACAGTGCCCGGGGACCAGTCGACGTGGGGTGTGGGCTCGTCGGCGTGCAGCGTCCTGGGCAGCACACCGTGCCGCATGGCCTGCACCATCTTGATGACGCCCGCGACTCCGGCCGCGGCCGAGGTGTGGCCGATGTTGGACTTGACGGAGCCCAGCCACAACGGCCTTTCCCGGTCGCGGCGTTCGCCGTAGGTGGCCAGGAGGGCGTGGGCCTCGATGGGGTCGCCGAGCGGGGTGCCGGTGCCGTGCGCCTCGACCGCGTCCACCTCGTCGGGGGACACCTGGGCGTTGCGCAGGGCGGCGCGGATGACGCGTTCCTGGGAGGGGCCGTTGGGGGCGGTGAGGCCGTTGCTGGCGCCGTCCTGGTTGACGGCCGAGCCCCGGACCACGGCGAGGACGCGGTGGCCGTTGCGGCGGGCGTCGCTCAGCCGTTCCACGAGCAGCAGACCGAGTCCTTCGGCGGGGCCGAAGCCGTCGGCGGAGGCGGAGAAGGCGCGGCACCTGCCGTCGGGTGACAGCGCGCGCTGCCGGCTGAACTCGGCGTACCCCACGTCCGTGGACATCACGGTGACGCCGCCGGCGACGGCCAGGGAGCACTCCCCCGAGCGCAGCGCCTGGGCGGCCAGGTGCAGGGCGACCAGCGAGGAGGAGCAGGCCGCGTCCACGGTGACCGCGGGCCCTTCCAGGCCGAAGCTGTAGGCGATCCGCCCGGACATGACGCTGGCGAAGTTGCCGGTGGCGTAGTAGCCCTCGACGGACTCGGGGATCCTCGGCAGTTCCCAGCCGTAGTCCATCGAGCTGAAGCCGATGAACGTGCCGGTGGGGCTGCCCTTGAGCGACGCGGGGTCGATGCCGGAGCGTTCGAACAGCTCCCAGGCGCCTTCCAGCAGCAACCGCTGCTGGGGGTCCATGGCCAGGGCCTCCCGGGGAGAGATCCCGAAGAAGCCGGCGTCGAAGTCGGTGACGCCGTCGAGGAAGCCGCCGCCGCGGACGTAGTTCTTGCCGCTGCGGGTGGGGTCGGGGTCGTACTGGCCCTCGACGTCCCATCCCCGGTCGGTGGGGAAGCCGGTGACGGCGTCGCCGCCGCGGGCGACGAGGTCCCACAGTCCCTCGGGGGAGTCGGCCCCGCCCGGGTAGCGGCAGGCCATGCCGACGATGGCGACGGGCTCGCTGTTCGCCGCCTCGGCCTCGCGCAGACGGCGCTGCGTCTGGCGGAGGTCGCCCGTCACCCGCTTCAGGTACGCGAGCAGTTTCTCTTCGTTCTCTGCCATTGCCTCTGGTCCCCCAGTCGCGGGTCGAGTGCGTGCCGTGCCCGGGCGGCGGGTCAGGCGTTGCCGAGTTCGCGGTCGAGCAGGTCGAACATGTCCTCGGCCGTGGCCGACGCGAGGTCGTCGGTGCCGCCCGCGGGACCCGCGTCGTCTCCGGGGGCCGTCGCGGCCTGCGCGCCGTTGTCGCGGAGCTTCCACACCAGCGCCTCAAGGCGTTCGACGATCCTGGCCGTGCCGTCACCACCGCCGGCGAGCGCGGCGGCGGACTCCTCCAAAGCCTTGAGCCCGTCCAGTACGGCGCCGGTGCCGTCCTGGGCGTCGTCCGGCACCAGCAAGCCCCGCAGGTGGGTGGCGAGCGCGGCCGGCGTGGGGTGGTCGAAGACGACGGCCGCGGGCAGCCGCAGGCCGGTGGCGGCCTGGAGGCGGTTGCGCAGCTCGACGGCGGTCAGGGAGTCGAAGCCCAGCTCCTTGAAGGCCCGTGCGCCCTGGATGCCGTCGGTGCCGTCGTGCCGCAGGACGACCGCGGCCTCCTCGCGCACCAACTCCACGAGCGTCCTGAGCCGTTCGTGCTCCGTCATCGCGGCCAGCCGGCCCGTGAGCGCGGCCCGGGCGGCGCCCTGCCCGGTGTCCGGCTCCTCCGCGTCCTCGCGCAGGGCCGCCCGGACCTCGGGGATCTCGGCGAGCAGCGGGCTGGGGCGGCGTGCGGTGAAGCCGAGGACGAACCGGTCCCACTCGACGTCCGCGACGGCGACGGTGGTCTCGTCGTGCTCCACGGCCTGCACCATCGCGGCCGTGGCCGGCTCGGGTGCCATCTCCAGCACGCCACGGCGGCCCATGTAGTCGGCGGCCCCCTCGGCGGCCATCATGCCGCCCCCGCCCCAGGCGCCCCAGGCGAGGGAGGTGGCGGTCCTGCCGAGGGCGCGACGCCGCGCGGCGAGTGCGTCGAGGTACGCGTTGCCCGCCGCGTAGGCGGCCTGTCCGCCGCTGCCCCACACGGCCGCGTTGGACGAGAACAGCACGAAGGCGTCCAGGGGCGTGTCCGCGAGTACGTCGTCCAGGTGGGCGGCGCCCGCCACCTTGCCCGCGGTGACGTCCGAGAGGTCGTCGGCCGTGGTGTCGGTGAACGGGGTGTAGCCCTGCGGCACGCCGGCCGCGTGGACGACCGCGGTGAGCGGGTGCTCCCGCGGCACGCCCGCCACGAGGGCGGCGACCGCCTCCCGGTCGGCCATGTCACAGGCCGTGATGGTGACCTGGGCGCCCAACTCCTCCAGTTCCGCGCGCAGTTCTCCGGCGCCGGGCGCGGCGGGGCCGCGGCGGCCGGTGAGCAGCAGGTGCCGCGCCCCGTTGCGGGCGAACCAGCGCGCGACGCCGGAGCCGATCCCCCCGGTGCCGCCGGTGATCAGTACGGTGCCGCCGGGCTTCCAGGCGCGCCGCGCGGTCTCGTCGCCGAGCGGGGCGCGGACGAGCCGGGCCGCGTGGACCCCGTCCGGGCGGATCGCGAGCTGGTCCTCCTCCCCGTATCCGTCGGGAGCGGGGAGGCCGCCGAGGACCGCGGCAAGCCGGGCGGCGGCCGTGTCGTCGGCGGTGTCCGGCAGGTCGACGAGGCCGCCCCACAGCGCGGGCTCCTCCAGGGCGACGACCCGTCCGAGGCCCCAGGTCTGGGCCTGGCCGGGGCTCGTCCGGGGGTCGTCGTGGCCGGTGAGCACACCACCTCGGGTGGCGGCCCACAGCCGTGCCGTGGTCCCGGCGCCGGCCATCGCCCGGGCCAGCGCCAGGGTGGCGGCGAGGCCCGCGGGGACGGCGGGGTGGTCGGGGTGGGGGGCGTCGTCCAGGGCGAGGAGGGACAGGACGCCGGCGGTGTCGTCGCGCAGCAGGCCGACGAGCCGGTCGAGTGCCGTGTCGGTGGCGTCCGCGGTGTCCAGGGTGACGCGTTCCACCTCGGCTCCATGGCCTGTCAGGGCCCGTTCGGCGGCGTCGGCCCACGGGTCCGCCGCGAGGTTCGCGGGGACGAGCAGGAGCCAGCGTCCGGAGAGGGCGGGGGCGGCGGGGGCCCCTCCGCTGCGGCGGGGCGTGCCCTGGGTGTCGACGGGCCGCCAGACGGTGCGGTAGCGCCAGCGGTCCACCAGGGACCGTTCGCGCCGGCGCCGACGCCAGGTCGACAGGGCGGGCAGGAGGGCGCCGAGCCGGTCGGTGCCGACCTCCAGCTCCGCGGCGACACCTTCGAGGTCGCCGCGTTCCACCGCCTCCCAGAATTCCGCCTCCACCGGGTCGGCCGCGCTGCCGTCGTCGTCCGCCGAGGTCACGGCGAGGTCGTCCAGCCAGTAGCGTTCGCGCTGGAAGGGGTAGGTGGGCAGGTCCACGCGTGCGGCACCGGTCCCGGCGAACACGGCCCGCCAGTCCACCCCCGGCAGACCGCGCACATGACCCTCCGCCACCGAGGCCAGGAAACGCCCCGGGCCGCCCTCGTCACGCCGCAACGTCCCCACAGCCACGGCATCGGTACCGGCATCGTCACTGGTGGCGTCGACACCCATGACCAGCACCGGATGAGCACTGGACTCGACGAAGAAACGGAACCCGTCCTCCAACAGCGCCCGCACCGCACCCTCGAAGTCCACCGGCCGCCGCGCATTGGCGAACCAGTACTCCGCCGTCAGCCCGGTCGTGTCCAGCACCCCACCGGTCACCGTCGAATAGAACGGCACCCTGCCCCGCACCGGCACCACATCCGCGAACAACTCCAAAATCCGCTCACGCAACGGATCCACCTGAGCGCAGTGCGACGCCACCGTCGAACCCACCACCCGCGCCCGCACCTCATCCGCCTTGCACGACGCCACGAACTCCTCCAGCGCCGCCACCTCACCCGCCACCGTCACCGCCCCGGGACCATTACGCCCGGCAATCACCAACCGGCCCTCCCACCGGCCCAAACGCTCCTGCACCTCACCCCCCGGCAAAGCCACCGAAGCAACCGCCCCACGCCCCACCAGACGCTCAGCGAACAGGGCACTGCGCAACACCACGATCCGCGCCGCATCCCGCAACGACAGCGCCCCCGCCACCAACGCCGCCGCGATCTCACCCTGGCTGTGACCCACCACCGCCGACGGCACCACACCCACCGACTCCCACAACGCCGCCAACGACACGTTCACCGCGAACAACACCGGCTGCAACACCTCGATGCGTTCCAGACTCGGCGCACCCGCAACCTCCCGCAGCACATCCGTCACCGACCACTCCACGAACTCACCCAACGCCGCATCACACTCGGCGAAACGACGAGCAAACACCGGGGAAGCGTCCAGCAGTTCCACCGCCATCCCCGCCCACTGCGAACCCTGACCGGGGAACACGAACACCACCCGGCCCCGCACATCCGCCACACCCGCCACCGTCCCGGCGGCGGGCAGCCCCGCGGCGAGCGCGGACAGGCCGGGGCCGGCGTCCTCACCGTGTCCGGTCAGGACGACGGCGCGGTGTTCGAGGACGGTCCGCGACACGGCCAGGGAGTGACCGACGTCGAGCGTCCGCAGTCCGTCGTGGTCCTCCAGGTGGGCGGCCAGCCGTCCGGCCTGGGCGCGCAGCGCCGCGTCGCTCTTGCCGGACAGCAGCCAGGGCACCAGCTCGGAGGTGAGGCCGGGGTTCTCGGGCCCGTCCGGGGTGAGCGCGTGCTGTGGTCCGCCCGGCGTGGGCGCGTCCGCCGGTCCGTCTGTGGTGCCGGCGTCGTGCGGCTCGTCCTGTGCGCGGTCCTCCGCCAGGTCGGCGGGCGGCTCCTCGAGGATGACGTGGGCGTTGGTGCCGCTGATGCCGAACGCGGAGACGCCGGTACGGCGCGGGCGCCCGCCGGTGTCCGGCCACCGCACCGACTCGGTCAGCAGCCGCACGGCGCCCGCCGACCAGTCCACCTCGGGCGTGGGCTCGTTCACGTGCAGCGTCTTCGGCAGGACGCCGTGCCGCATGGCCTCCACCATCTTGATGAGTCCGGCGGCCCCGGCGGCGGCCTGCGTGTGGCCGATGTTGGACTTCACGGACCCCAGCCACAGCGGGCGGTCGGCGGGACGGTTCCTGCCGTAGGTCGCGAGGAGGGCCTGCGCCTCGATGGGGTCGCCGAGCGCGGTGCCCGTGCCGTGCGCCTCGACGGCGTCCACGTCGGCCGGGGTGAGCCCGGCGTTGGCGAGGGCGGCACGGATGACGCGCTGCTGGGAGGGGCCGTTGGGGGCGGTGAGCCCGTTGCTGGCACCGTCCTGGTTGGTCGCCGAGCCCCGGATCACCGCGAGCACCGGGTGCCCGTTGCGCCGTGCGTCGGACAGCCGCTCCACGAGCAGAGTGGCCACGCCCTCGGAGAAGCCGGTGCCGTCGGCCGACTCCGCGAACGCCTTGCAGCGGCCGTCCGGGGACAGCACGCGCTGGCGGCTGAACTCGACGAACCCGAACGGGCTCGGCATCACGGTGACACCGCCGACCAGGGCGAGCGAGCACTCGCCCGAGCGCAGCGACTGCGCCGCCAGGTGCAGCGCCACCAGGGCTGAGGAGCACGCCGTGTCGACGGTCATGGCCGGGCCCTCCAGTCCGAAGACGTAGGAGACGCGGCCGGAGACGACGCTGAGCACGTTGCCGGTGACGGAGTAGCCCTCCACGCTCCGCTGGAGCCTGGTGTCCTGGCCGTAGCCGGTGGTGACCGCGCCGACGAAGACACCGGTGCGGCTGCCGCGCAGCGACACGGCGTCGATGCCGGCGCGTTCGAAGACCTCCCAGGAGGACTCGAGCATCATGCGCTGCTGCGGGTCCATCCCCAGGGCCTCGCGCGGGGAGATGCCGAACAGGCCGGCGTCGAAGTCCGCGGCGTCCCGCAGGAAACCGCCCTCCCGCGCGTAGCTGCGGCCCGAGCGGTCCGGGTCCGGGTCGTACAGCCGGTCCAGGTCCCAGCCCCGGTCGGCCGGGAAGCCCGAGATGGCGTCGCGGCCCTCCGCGACCAGGTCCCACAGTCCCTCCGGCGAGTCCGCGTCGCCGGGGAAGCGGCAGGCCATCGCCACGATGACGACCGGGTCGTCGTCCACGGGTGTCTCGGCACCGGTCCCCCGGGTGACAGCGGCACCGCCGGTGACGGTGTCGGTGTCACTGTCGGAGTCGGTGAGCAGCTCGGACAGCAGGAATCCGGCGAGGGTTTCGGGGGTCGGGTGGTCGAAGACGAGAGTGGCCGGCAGGCGCAGTCCGGTCGCGGTCTGGAGCCGGTTGCGCAGTTCCACGGCGGTCAGCGAGTCGAAGCCGATCTCCTTGAACGCCCGGCCCGGGTCCACCGCCGCCGGCGAACCGTGCCCCAGCACCGTGGCCACGTGAGCACGCACCATGTCCACCAGGTGCGACACACGCTCAGCCGGCGGCATCGCCGACAGGCGCCGCCCCAGCTGCGAGCCACCGGCCCGCCCACCGTCCACAGCCGCGGCACGCGTCCGACGGGGCGGATTCTTGGTTGCGGCCAGGCCGCGTGACAGGGCGCGGGTGACCTCGCTCCCGCCCGAGGCCCACGCCTCCACCTCCAGCCGGGCCGTGACGACCATCGGTTCGTCCACCCGGCAACCGGCCTGGAACAGGCTCA
This sequence comes from Streptomyces sp. NPDC034103, assembly GCF_055575395.1. Taxonomy (NCBI): domain Bacteria; kingdom Bacillati; phylum Actinomycetota; class Actinomycetes; order Kitasatosporales; family Streptomycetaceae; genus Streptomyces; species Streptomyces sp. NPDC034103. Next base: position 149,518 of record NZ_JBVISS010000010.1, read on the forward strand.
GCCCGAACGGCGCGGACATCGGCACGATGCCTGAACGCGCCAGCCGCGACAGGTCGTTCGCCTCCAGCCGCCCGGTCAGCTCACTGGCCTGCTCCCAATGACCCCACGCCAACGACACACCCGGCAGCCCCTGGGCCCGGCGCACCCCCGCCAACGCGTCCAGGAAGACGTTCGCCGCCGCATAACTCCCTTGCCCCGGACTGCCGAGGACGCCGGCGAGCGAGGAGTACAGGACGAAGGCAGCGAGATCCGCTTCCCGGGTGAGTTCGTGGAGGTTGAGGGCGGCGTCGACCTTGGGCCGCAGGACGGTGTCCAGCCGCTGCGGGGTCAGGTCACCCACCAGGCCGTCGTCCAGGGCTCCGGCGGTGTGCACGACGGCGGTCAGTGCGCGCTCGCCCGGTATGGACGCCAGCACCGAGGCCAGTGCCTCGCGGTCGGCTGCGTCGCAGGCCACGACGTCCACCGTCTCCGCGCCCAACTCCCGCAGTTCCCGCATGAGTTCGGTGGCGCCGGGGGCGTCCGGGCCGCGCCTGCTGGTCAGCAGCAGGTGCCGTACCCCACGCTCGGCCACCAGGTGCCTGGCCAGCAGCCCGCCCAGGGTTCCCGTCCCGCCGGTGACGAGCACCGTGCCCGCCGTGTCCCACGGGCGCGGCACCGTCAGCACCAGCTTGCCCGTGTGACGGGCCTGGCTCATGAACCGCAGCGCCTCCGGCGCCCGGCGCACGTCCCACGTCCGCACCGGCAACGGCTCCAGCACACCCCGCTCGAACAACTCCCGCAGCTCGGTGAGGATTTCGCCGAGGCGGTCGTAGGAAATCTCGGTGAGGGCGTACGGGTGATAGGTGACGCCGGGATGCGCCTGCTCCACGGTCCGCGGGTCGCGGATGTCGGTCTTGCCCATCTCCAGGAACCGGCCACCGCGAGGCAGCAACCGCAGCGAGGCGTCCACGAACTCCCTCGCCAGCGAGTCCAGCACCACATCCACACCACGCCCGCCGGTCACCGTCAGGAACTTCTCCTCGAAGCCCAGGTCCCGCGACGAAGCGATGTGATCGGCGTCGAAGCCCATCTCCCGCAAGGTGTCCCACTTGCCCTCACTGGCGGTCGCGAACACCTCCGCACCCCAGTACCGCGCCAACTGCACCGCGGCCATCCCCACACCACCCGTGGCCGCGTGCACCAGCACCGACTCACCCGCCGACAACCCACCCAGATCCGCCAGGCCGAACCAGGCCGTGAGGAAGGCGACGGGCACGGCGGCGGCCTGCTCGAACGACCAGCCCTCGGGCACGGGCGCGATCAGCCGCCGGTCCACGACGGACACCGGTCCGAACGCCTCGGGCAGGAGTCCCATCACCCGATCGCCGACGGAGCAGCCGGTCACTCCGGGACCGACCTCGGTCACCACACCCGCGCCCTCGGTGCCCAGGTACGCGTCGGGGTCCGGGTACATGCCGAGGCCGGTCAGCACGTCGCGGAAGTTGACGCCCGCCGCGCGGACCGACACCCGCACCTGCCCCTCACCCAACGGCTCGAGGACTTCCGGAGCAGGCAGCAGCTCCAGGTTCTCCAGCGTGCCGGGACCGGTGGTGCCCAGGCGCCACGCCTCGGCGCCGACGTCAGCGGTGGACGCGTCGGCGTCGGCCGGAGGCAGCAACGACCCACCGGGATCACCTGCCCGCACCATCCTCGGCACGAACAAGTCCCCGGCGCGTATGGCTACTTGAGGCTCCTCGTCCGTCACCGCGAGGGCCACGGCGTGCGTGAGCTTGTGGCGCGAGGCGTCCGCGTCGTCGACGTCCACGAGCAGGAACCGGCCCGGGTTCTCCGCCTGCGCGGCCCTGACCAGACCCCACACCGGAGCCGACACCAGATCCACGGCGCCGTCAGCGTCGGCACCGTCCCCGGTGTCTCCCGCGTCCCCGGCGGGCACCGCGCCACTCGTCACCACGACCAAGCGCGACCCGGCGAAACGGTCCAGCGCCAGCCACTCCTGCACCAGTCCCAACGCCCCCGCGGCCACGGCACGCACCGCCCCGGCAACACCACCCGCCACGTCACCGTCCCGGTGTGCGACGAGGCGGACCACCACGGCCTCGGGCACCTCCCCGTCGGCACCGACCGCATCGGCCAGGGCCGCCAGGTCCGGGAAGCCGGGCGCGTCCGTCAGCCGCTCCCCCGCCTCGCCGATCTCCGCGAGCGAAACGGCGGTCGTGGCGTCCCCCGGCTCGGTCAACGGCTTCCACTCGACCCGGAACAGGGCGTCCTTCGTCGGGTCGTCGACCGTGCGCAGCTTGCGCGGGTCCACGGCACGCAGCACCAGTGAACCCACCGACGCCACCGGCGAACCCGCCGCGTCTGCCAGGACGACCGACACCGCGTCCTCACCCAGCGGACTCACCCGCACCCGCACCACCCGCGCGCCCACCGCGAACAACGCCACGTCACCCCACGCGAACGGCAGCCTGAGCTCCGCCAAGTCCTCGGCGGAAGCGCCGTTCAGCAGGACGACCGGGTGCAAGGCGGCGTCCAGGAGCGCCGGGTGGATCCCGAACCGGTCCGCTTCCTCGACCGCCTCGTCGGGCAGTGCGACCTCGGCGAAGACCTCGTCGCCGGCCCGCCAGGCCGCGCGCAGCCCCTGGAACGACGGCCCGTACTCGTACCCCTTGGCCGCCACCCGCTCGTAGAACCCATCCACGTCCACCGGTTCCGCCCCCGGCGGCGGCCAAGCGGTCAGCCGCTGGCCGCCCTCCCGGTCGCCGTCCGCGAGGACACCGGTGGCGTGGCGCGTCCAGGCCACTTCGGGACCGGAGTGCTCGGGCTGGGAGTGGAGGGTGAGTTCCCGGCGTCCCGTCTCGTCGGGCGGCCCCACCGAGAGCTGAACCTGCAACCCCCCACGCTCCGGCACCACCAACGGCGCCGCCAACGTCAACTCCTCCACCACGGCGCAGCCCACCTCGTCCGCCGCCCGCAACGCCAACTCCACCAACGCCGCACCCGGTACCACCACCACACCCGACACCGCGTGATCCACCAACCACGGATGCGAACCCAACGACACCCGCCCCGCCAACACCACACGATCCTCAGCCGCCACCCGCACCAACGCACCCAGCAACGGATGCCCCGTGACGTCGAGGCCGGCTTCCGACACGTCCGCCGCACCGGCTCCGGCCGCAGAACGCAGCCAGAACCACTCACGCTGGAACGCATACGTCGGGAGGTCCGCCCACTGGGCGCCGGTGCCGGCGAAGAGGGCGTTCCAGTCGACGGTGAGTCCACGGACGTAACCCTCGGCGAGGGACGTCAGGAACCGCTCGGATCCGCCCTCGTCACGGCGCAAGGTGCCCAACGCGACCGCGGCCTGAGCGTCGGCGTGGTCCTCGAACGTCTCCTGCATACCAACGGTCAGAACCGGGTGAGGGCTGCACTCCACGAAGTAGCCGAAGCCGTCTGTGAGCAGCTCGCGGACGGTCGCGTCGAATCGCACCTCCTGGCGCAGGTTCGTCACCCAGTACGTGGCGTCCAGGCCGCTGGTGTCGATCACCGAGCCGGTCACCGTCGAGTAGAACGGCACCTGAGCGGGACCGGGTTCGATGCCCTGGAGAGCCTCGATCACCTGATCCCGGATCGACTCCACCTGGGCCGAGTGCGACGCGTAATCCACCGCAATACGACGCGCCCGGACCCCCTCGCCCTCACACGTGGCCATCAACTCGTCCAGAGCATCGGGCTCACCCGAAACCACCGTCGACGAAGGCCCGTTCACGGACGCGATCGATATGCGCTCACCCCACGCGGCGATCAACTCCCGCACCAGGTCGGCACCTGCCGCGACCGAGACCATCCCGCCATTGCCGGACAGGCTCTGCGCGATCGCCTGCGCCCTCAGGACCACGACCCGGGCGCCGTCCCGCACCGACAACCCACCGGACACCACAGCGGCGGCGATCTCACCCTGCGAGTGACCGATCACCGCACCCGGTTCGACACCCACCGAACGCCACACCGCCGCGAGCGACACCATCACCGCCCACAACGACGCCTGCACCACCACCACGTCATCCAGCGACGCAGCTGACGGCAGACCCCGCACCACATCGGTCACCGACCAGTCCACCAACGACGACAGCGCAGCCTCACACTCCGCAAGCCGCTCCCGGAACACCGGAGACGACTCCCACAACCCCGCCCCCATCCCCACCCACTGCGACCCCTGACCCGGGAACACAAACACCACCCGGCCCGACTCCCCAGACACCACACCCGACACCACACCAGCCGACGGCACACCCTCCGCCACCGACCCCAACACCTCCACAGCCGCACCCCGGTCACCCGCCAGCACCACCGCACGGTGATCGAGCGCGGCCCGGCCCGTCGCCAGCGACCACCCGATGTCCGGCAGCGACACCTCCGCCCGCTCACCGGCGAACGCCGCCAGCCGCGCCGCCTGCCCCCGCAGGCCCGCCTCGGTCCTGCCCGAGAGCACCCAGGGGACGACCAGCGAGTCCACCGGGGAGACAGCGGACTCAGTGGCCGAGGGGACGTGGTCCTCGGGCTCCTGCTCCAGGATGAGGTGGGCGTTGGTGCCGCTGGCGCCGAACGCGGAGATCCCGGCGCGGCGCGGACGTTCTCCGTCCGTCGTCCATTCGACGGCATCCGTCAGGAGTTCCACGGCGCCGGAGGACCAGTCGATGTGCGGGGAGGGTGAGTCCACGTGCAGGGTCCTGGGCAGGACGCCGTGGTGCATGGCCTGCACCATCTTGATCACGCCGGCCACGCCCGCGGCGGCCTGCGTGTGGCCGATGTTGGACTTCACCGAGCCCAGCCGCAGCGGCTGGTCCGCCGGACGGTCCTGGCCGTAGGTGGCCAGGAGGGCGTGGGCCTCGATCGGGTCGCCCAGCGTGGTGCCCGTGCCGTGGGCCTCCACGACGTCCACATCCGCAGCCGTCAGCCGTGCGTTGGCCAGCGCTGCCCGGATGACGCGCTGCTGGGCGGGGCCGTTCGGCGCGGTCAGGCCGTTGCTCGCACCGTCCTGGTTGATCGCGCTGCCGCGCACCACGGCGAGGACCCGGTGCCCGTTGCGCCGGGCGTCGCTCAGCCGCTCCACGAGCAGCAGCCCGACGCCCTCGGACCATCCCGCGCCGTCGGCCGCCGCGGCGAACGCCTTGCACCGCCCGTCGGGGGCCATGCCCCGCTGCCGGCTGAACTCCACGAAGAGGGTCGGTGTCGACATGACGGTCACTCCGCCCGCGAGGGCCATGGAGCACTCGCCGGACCGCAGGGCCTGCACGGCCAGGTGCAGCGCCACCAGTGACGACGAGCACGCCGTATCCACCGTCACCGCGGGGCCTTCGAGGCCGAACGTGTAGGCGACGCGGCCGGTCACCGCGCTCGGGGAGGCGCCCATGAGGGCGTAGCCCTCGGTCTCGGTCTGCAGTTGTTCGACCCGGGAGGCGTAGTCGTGGTGCATGACGCCGGCGAAGACCCCGGTCGCGCTCCCCTTCACCGTCGCCGGATCGATGCCAGCGCGCTCGAACACCTCCCACGCCGTCTCCAAGAGCAACCGCTGCTGCGGATCCATCGCCAACGCCTCACGCGGCGAAATACCGAAGAACGCAGGATCGAACTCCCCCGCCCCCTTTAAGAACCCACCCTCACGCGCATACGACTTGCCCACCGCCGTCGGATCCGGGTCGTACAACCCCTCCACATCCCACCCACGGCCCTCCGGGAACAACGACACCGCGTCCCCGCCCGAAGCCACCAGATCCCACAACCCCTCCGGCGACCCCACCCCACCCGGGAAACGGCACGCCATCCCCACGATCGCCACCGGCTCATCCACCCCGACACCACCGGCCACCACACCACTGGCCGCCGACGTCTCCGGAGACGCACCGGTCCCCAGGCCCAGCACCTCACCCCGCACAAACCCCGCCAACGCCAACGGCGTCGGATAGTCGAACACCAACGTCGCCGGAAGCCGCAACCCCGTCACCGCGTTCAACCGGTTCCGCAACTCCACCGCCGTCAAGGAATCGAAACCCAACTCCTTGAAGGGGCGGTTGACGTCGATCCTCTCGCCGTCGGAGTGGCCGAGGACGGTGGCGACCCGTTCGCGCACCAGGTCGAGCAGGAGGCGCAGTTGCTCCTGCTCGCTCAAGCCGGCGAGCCTGCGCAGCAGCGTTCCGGAGTCGTCGCCGGCACCGGCGGCGGTGCGCCGGGCGGTGGCGCGCACCAGGCCGCGGTACAGGGGGTGGAGTTCCCCGGCGTTGGCCTGGGAGCGCAGCCCGGCGAGGTCGAGGCGGCTGAGGACCGGGGCGCCGTCGCCGCGTTCGGCCGCGCAGGCCGCGTCGAAGAGGGCCAGGCCCTGCTCGGATCCCATCCGGGTGACGCCCAGGCGCAGGTAGCGGGCGACGTCGGCGTCGTCCAGGTGTCCGGTCAGGTCGCTGCTCTGCGCCCAGTAGCCCCAGATCATGGACAGGGCCGGGAGCCCTTCGGCGCGACGGCGCCGGGCGAGGGCGTCGAGGAAGGCGTTGGCGGCGGCGTAGTTGGACTGGCCAGGGTTGCCGAGGGTACCGGCGATGGAGGAGAACAGGACGAACGCCGACAGGCCCAAGTCCCGTGTCAGCTCGTGCAGATGAACCGCCGCGTCCACCTTCGGCCGCAACACCCGCTCCAGCCGCGAACCGTCCAAGGAGCCCACCAGACCGTCGTCCAGCACGCCGGCCGCATGCACCACAGCCGTCAGTGCACGCTCCGCAGGCACACCCCCCAACACCCCGGCCAACGCCTCACGATCCGCCGCGTCACACGCCACGACGTCAACGGTCTGCGCACCCAGCCCCCGCAGCTCGCCCACCAACTCCGCCGCACCCGGCGTCTCAAGACCACGGCGACTGGTCAGCAGCAGATGCCGCACCCCCCGCTCCACCACCAGATGCCGCGCCAGCAGACCACCCAACGTCCCCGTACCACCCGTGATCAGCACCGTCCCGCGCGGACCCCACACCGCGTCGCCGGCCCGCACGTCATCGACGGGCGCGGTGCGGGCGAGCCGCGGCACCAGGACAGCGCCCTCGCGCACGGCCACCTGCGGCTCATCGGCCGCAAGCGCACCGGCGACGGCCGCCGTCAATGCCGTAGTCGACGCCGGATGACCGTCCACGTCCACCAGCACGAACCGACCCGGGTTCTCCGACTGCGCCGACCGCACCAGACCCCACACCGGCGCGTGCACCAGGTCCACGACGTCCTCGTCGCGTCCCGCGCTGACCGCGTTACGGGTGACGATCACCAGTCGAGAGGACGCCAGCCGCTCGTCGTCCAGCCACATCCGCACGTGGTTCAGGGCGTCGGCGGTGGCCTGGTGGACGAGGGCGGGCAGCTCGGCGTCGACGTCGTGCGGCGGTGCCTGGAGCACGAGCAGGACCGTGCCGGGGGCGGAGGCGGACTCGGGGCCGGATACGCCGGTCGACTCGGATCCGGACGCGAAGCCGAGTTCGGCGTCGAGCCCGGAGAGCAGGGCGGCGAGGTCCGCGTGGTGGCGTCCGGCCACTGCGGCGAAGGGGCCGTCCGCACCCACGGCGGCCCACTCCGACGTGTCGGCGGGGGCCTGGTCCTCGGTGCGCAGCGGCACCCAGTCCACGTGGAACAGGGCGTCGCGTGCGGGGTCGGTGGCGCGGCGCAGCGCCTCGGGGGTCACGGGCCGCAAGGTGAGGGTGTCCACCGAGGCGACCGGGGCGCCGGTGGCGTCACCGATCGCCACCGTGACCGTGTTCTCGCCGGCCGGGCTGATCCGGACGCGCAAGGTAGTGGCGCCCACCGCGTGCAGGCTCACTCCGCTCCAGGAGAACGGCATGCGCAGCTGGTCATCGGCGGTGTCACCGTCGTGCAGCAGCGCGGCCGGGTGGAGCGCGGCGTCGAGGAGGGCCGGGTGGATGCCGAACCGTCCCGCGTCCTTCGCCTGCTCCTCCGGCAGCACGACCTCCGCGAAGAGCTCCCCGCCCACGCGCCAGACCGACCGCACGCCACGGAACGCGGGACCGTACCCGTACCCCGTGTCCCCCACCCGCTCGTAGAAATCTTCCACGTCCACGCGCACGCCACCCGCCGGAGGCCACACCCCGAGCCCCGACTCCACGGCGGGTACGGAGTCGCCGGCCAGCACTCCGACAGCGTGCCGCTGCCAGGTGTCGTCCGTGCTGCCGGAATCCTCGGGTCGCGAGTAGACCGCGATTTCTCGGCGGCCCGCCTCGTCGGGCGCGCCTACGGACAACTGAACCTGCACGCCTCCCCGTTCGGGCAGGAGCAGCGGGGCCTCGAGGGTCAGCTCGTCGACCCGTTCGCACCCGGCCTCGTCGGCGGCGCGCAGCGCCAGTTCCGCGAAGGCGGCACCCGGCACGAGCACGGTGCCCAGGGCGGCATGGTCGGCCAGCCAGGGGTGGGTCTGGAGGGAGAGCCGCCCGGTCAGCAGCATCTGGTCGCCGCCCGCCACCTGCACGGTCGCGCCCAGCAGGGGGTGGTCGGCGGCGCCGAGCCCGAGCCCACCGGCGTCGGCCGGGGAAAGCGCGCCCGCCTCCAGCCAGTACCGTTTGTGCTGGAACGCGTACGTCGGGAGGTCCACCCGCTGAGCACCGGTGCCGGCGAAGACGGCGTTCCAGTCGACGGTGAGTCCACGGACGTAGCCCTCGGCGAGGGACGTCAGGAACCGCTCGGGTCCGCCTTCGTCACGGCGCAAGGTGCCCAACGCGACCGCGGCCTGGGCGTCAGCGTGGTCCTCGAACGTCTCCTGCATACCAACCGTCAGAACCGGGTGAGGGCTGCACTCCACGAAGTAGCCAAAACCGTCCGTCAGAAGCTCGCGGACGGTCGCGTCGAAACGCACCTCCTGGCGCAGGTTCGTCACCCAGTACGTGGCGTCCAAGCCGCTGGTGTCGATCACCGAACCGGTCACCGTCGAGTAGAACGGCACCTGAGCGGAACGGGGCTCGATGCCGGCCAGCGCCTCGGTGACCTGCTCCCGGATGGACTCCACCTGCGGGGAGTGCGACGCGTAATCCACCGCGATACGACGCGCCCGAATCCCCTCGGCTTCGCAGGCGGCCGTCAGCTCGTCCAGAGCCCCCGGCTCACCCGAAACCACGGTCGACGAAGGGCCGTTGACGGACGCGATCGAGATCCGCTCACCCCACCGGGCGATCAACTCCCGCACCCGATCGGCACTCGCCGCGACCGAGACCATGCCGCCGTTGCCCGACAGGCTCTCCGCAATCGCCTGCGCCCGCAGCACCACGACCCGGGCGCCGTCCCGCACCGACAACCCACCGGACACGACAGCGGCGGCGATCTCCCCCTGCGAGTGCCCGATCACCGCACCCGGCTCCACACCCACCGAACGCCACACCGCCGCGAGCGACACCATCACCGCCCACAACGACGCCTGCACGACCACCACATCGTCCAGCGACGCAGCCGTCGGCTGACCCCGGACCACATCGGTCACCGACCAGTCCACCAACGACGACAGCGCAGCCTCACACTCCGCGAGCCGCTCCCGGAACACCGGCGAGGACTCCCACAACCCCGCCCCCATCCCCAGCCACTGCGACCCCTGACCCGGGAACACGAACACCACCCGGCCCGGCTTTCCGGACACGGCACCCGTTACCGCGTCGGCCGTGGGGACGCCCTGAGCGAGTGCGGACAGGGCGGTCAGCGCGCTCTGTCGGTCGGGGGCCGTGATCACCGCGCGGTGTTCGAGAGCGGCGCGGGAGGTGACGAGGGAGTACCCGAGGTCGGCGGCGTCCGGGGCGGATTCTTCCACGAAGGCGGCCAGGCGTGCGGCCTGGCCGCGCAGCGCTTCCGGAGTGCGGCCGGTGACCGCCCACGGGACTGCGGGCAGGGCGGTCAGCGGTACGGGCGGCCGCTCGTCGCCCGCCGGGGCCCCGGTCAGCGTGCCGGACTCCTTGCCGGCCCCGGTTCCGGTCTCCGTGCCGGCGGTGGCCCCGTCGTGGTCCGCGCTCGCCTGCGGTCCTTCGCCGGTCCGCGGGTCGTCGGTCTCCGGCTGGGGCGCCTCCTCGATGATCAGGTGGGCGTTGGTGCCACTGATGCCGAACGAGGACACGCCGAAGCGCCGCGGGCGGCCGTTCCGCGGCCAGGTCACCTGGTCGGTGAGCAGTTGGACGGTGCCCGGGGACCAGTCCACGTGGGGCGAGGGTGCGTCGACGTGCAGGGTGCGCGGGAGGGTGTGGTTCTGCAGCGCCATGACCATCTTGATGACGCCGGCCATGCCGGCCGCGTGGGCGGTGTGTCCGAGGTTGGACTTCACGGATCCGAGCCACAGGGGGCGGTCGGCGGGGCGGTTCTTGCCGTAGGTGGCGAGCAGGGCTTGGGCCTCGATGGGGTCCCCGAGCGGGGTGCCGGTGCCGTGCGCCTCGACCGCGTCCACCTCGTCGGCGGCCAGCTGTGCGTTGGCGAGGGCGGCGCGGATGACGCGCTGCTGGGAGGGGCCGTTGGGGGCGGTGAGGCCGTTGCTGGCGCCGTCCTGGTTCAGTGCGGAGCCGCGGATGACGGCGAGGACCCGGTGGCCGTTGCGCCGTGCGTCGGAGAGGCGTTCGACCAGGAGGGTGCCCACGCCTTCGGACCATGCGGTGCCGTCCGCGGCGGTGGCGAACGCCTTGCAGCGGCCGTCGCGGGCCAGGCCGCGCTGGCGGCTGAAGTCCACGAAGACCCAGGGGGTGGGCATGACGGCGACGCCACCGGCCACGGCGAGCGTGCACTCGCCCGAGCGCAGCGACTGCACGGCCATGTGCAGGGCCACCAGCGAGGAGGAGCAGGCCGTGTCGACGGTGATGGCCGGCCCTTCCAGGCCGAGCGTGTACGAGACCCGGCCGGAGATGACGCTGACGAAGGAGCCGACGCCGGTGTAGCCCTCCACGCCGTCGGGCACGCGCTGCATGGTGTTGAGGTAGCCGGTGCCGGCGGCGCCGACGAACACGCCGGTCTTCGTGCCCTTGAGCGACATCGGGTCGATGCCTGCGCGTTCCAGGACCTCCCACGAGGACTCCAGGGTGAGCCGCTGCTGCGGGTCCATCGCCAGGGCCTCGCGGGGCGATATGCCGAACAGGTCGGCGTCGAAGTCACCGGCGCCGTCGAGGAAACCGCCCTGCCGCAGGTAGGTCTTGCCCACGGCGTCGGGGTCGGGGTCGTAGAGGTCTTCGACGTCCCAGCCGCGGTCGTCCGGGAAGTCGGAGATCGCGTCGGTGCCGGATTCCACGAGCCGCCACAGGTCCTCGGGCGAACTCACCCCACCGGGGAAGCGGCAGGCGACGCCGACGATGGCGATGGGCTCGTGCTCGCGCTCCTCGACCTCGCGCAGGCGCTGCCTCGTCTCGTAGAGGTCGGCCGCCACGCGCTTCAGGTAGTCGACCAGCTTTTCGTCGTTCGTCATCTGACGCGGTCCTCCTTCGAGCTTGCGGGAATTCCGGAAGGGCGCGAACGGCTCGTCCGCGGCGGGATCGTGACCGTTCAGGAAATCCCGAGCTCGCTGTTGATGAAATCCAAGACTTCGTCAGCGGATGCCGACTTGAGACGATCACCGGCTGTTTCCTTGCGCTGCGCCGGCCCTGTTTCCTTCCAGGCCGCGAGCAGGTTCTCCAGGCGCCGTGCGACGGTCGAGTGTCCGGCCTCGTCGGCGGAGACCGCGGCGAAGGCCGATTCGAGCCGGGCGAGTTCGGCGAGCAGGGACTCGGTCCCATGCGCCGTGTCCTCCTCGGGCGACAGCTCCTGAAGGAGGTGTTCGGCGAGGGTGTCGGGGGTGGGGTGGTCGAAGACGAGGGTCGCGGGCAGGCGCAGTCCGGTCGCGGTCTGGAGCCGGTTGCGCAGTTCCACGGCGGTCAGCGAGTCGAAGCCGATCTCCTTGAACGCCCGGCCCGGATCCACCGCCGCCGGCGAACCGTGCCCCAACACCGTGGCCACGTGAGCACGCACCACATCCACCAGGTACGAGACCCGCTCGGCCCGCGGCATCGCCGACAGGCGCCGCTCCAACTGCGAGCCGCCCGCCTCACCATCGCCGGCCGCGGCACGCGTCCGGCGCCGGACGTTCCCGGCCGTCGTCAGACCCCGAGCCAGCGCTCGGGTGACCTCACTCCCGCCCGACGCCCACGCCTCCACCTCCAGCCGCGCGGTGACGACCATCGGTTCGTCCACCCCGCAGCCGGCCTCGAACAGGCTCAGCCCGAACGGGGCGGGCATCGGCACGATGCCTGAACGCGCGAGCCGCGACAGGTCGTTCGCCTCCAGCCGCCCGGTCAGCTCACTGGCCTGCTCCCAATGGCCCCAGGCCAACGACACACCCGGCAGCCCCTGGGCCCGGCGCACCCCCGCCAACGCGTCCAGGAACACGTTCGCCGCCGCGTATCCCGCCTGGCCGGGATTGCCCATGACTCCCGCGAAGGAGGAGTAGAGGACGAAGGCAGCGAGATCCGCTTCCCGGGTGAGTTCGTGGAGGTTGAGGGCGGCGTCAACCTTGGGCCGCAGGACGGTGTCCAGCCGCTGCGGGGTCAGGTCACCCACCAGGCCGTCGTCCAGGGCTCCGGCGGTGTGTACGACAGCCGTCAGCGCACGCTCGCCCGGTATCGACGCCAGCACCGAGGCCAGCGCCTCGCGGTCGGCTGCGTCGCAGGCCACGACGTCCACCGTCTCCGCGCCCAACTCCCGCAGTTCCCGCATGAGTTCGGTGGCGCCGGGGGCGTGCGGGCCGCGCCGGCTGGTCAGCAGCAGGTGCCGTACCCCGCGCTCGGCCACCAGGTGCCTGGCCAGCAGCCCGCCCAGCGTTCCCGTCCCGCCGGTGACGAGCACCGTGCCCGCCGTGTCCCACGGGCGCGGCACCGTCAGCACCAGCTTGCCCGTGTGACGGGCCTGGCTCATGAACCGCAGCGCCTCCGGCGCCCGGCGCACGTCCCACGTCCGCACCGGCAACGGCTCCAGCACACCCCGCTCGAACAACTCCCGCAGCTCCGCGAGGACGGCGGCCACCCGGTCGGGCTCGACCTGCGCCAGGTCGTAGGCCTGGTAGGTGACGCCGGGATGGCGCTCGGCGACCTCGCGGGGGTCGCGGATGTCGGTCTTGCCCATCTCCAGGAACCGGCCACCTCGCGGCAGCAGTCGCAGCGAGGCGTCCACGAACTCCCTCGCCAGCGAGTCCAGCACCACATCCACACCATGCCCGCCGGTCACCCGCAGGAACTTCTCCTCGAAGCCCAGGTCCCGCGACGACGCGATGTGATCAGCGTCGAAACCCATCTCCCGCAAGATGTCCCACTTGCCCTCACTGGCGGTCGCGAACACCTCCGCACCCCAGTACCGCGCCAACTGCACCGCGGCCATCCCCACACCACCCGTGGCCGCGTGCACCAGCACCGACTCACCCGCCGACAACCCACCCAGATCCGCCAGGCCCACGTACGCGGTCAGGAACACCGCCGGCACGGCCGCGGCCTGCTCGAACGACCAGCCGTCCGGGACCCGGGTGACCAACCGCTGGTCGACCACGGCGACAGGGCCGAACGCGCCCTGCGGAATCAGGCCCATGACCCGGTCCCCGACCGCGTGCCCGGTCACTCCGGGACCTACCTCGGTCACCACACCGGCGCCCTCACTGCCCAGGGTCTCCTGACCGGGCACCATGCCGAGGCTGACCACGACGTCGCGGAAGTTGACGCCCGCCGCGCGGACCGACACCCGCACCTGCCCCTCACCCAACGGCTCCAGGGCCTGCGGAGCGGGCAGCAGCTCCAGGCTTTCCAGCGTGCCCGGCCCCGTGGTGTCCAGCCGCCACGCCTCGACGCCGGCCGGAGGCAGCAACGGCCCACCGGACTCGCCCGCCCGCACCATCCTCGGTACGACCAACTCTCCTCCCCGCACCGCTACTTGCGGCTCCTCAGCCGCCACCGCCGCCGCGACGGCCTGGGGCAGCGCAGCCCGCGAGCGTTCGTCACCGTCGATGTCCAGCAGCAGGAACCGGCCCGGGTTCTCCGCCTGCGCGGCCCTGACCAGACCCCACACCGGAGCCGACACCAGATCCACGGCGCCGTCAGCGTCGGCACCGTCCCCGGTGTCTCCCGCGTCCCCGGCGGGCACCGCGCCACTCGTCACCACGACCAAGCGCGACCCGGCGAAACGGTCCAGCGCCAGCCACTCCTGCACCAGCCCCAACGCCTCCGACGCCACGGCACGCACCCCACCCGGCACATCACCGTCCCGGTGCCCGCGACCGAGCGGAACGATCACCGTGTCCGGCGCCTCCGCGCCCGCGTCGACCGACGACGCCAGGGCCGCCAGGTCCGGGAAGCCGGGCGCGTCCGTCAGCCGCTCCCCCGCCGGACCCACTTCGACCGTCGCGGCGGGCGCGGCCGACTCCTTCGACCCGGACCCCAGCGCGGCCCATTCCATCCGGAACAGGGCATCCCTCATCGGGTCGTCGACCGTACGCAGCTTGCGCGGGTCCACGGCCCGCAGCACCAGCGAACCCACCGACGCCACCGGCGAACCCGCCCCGTCTGCCAGGACGACCGACACCGCGTCCTCACCCTCCGGGCTCACCCGCACCCGCACCACCCGCGCACCCACCGCGAACAACGCCACATCACCCCACGCGAACGGCAGCCGCAGTGGCCGGTCCTCCGCCCGCAGCAGCAGCGGGTGCAGCGCGGCGTCCAGCAGCGCCGGGTGGATTCCGAACCGTTCCGCATCCTGATGCAGGGTCTCGGGCAGTTCGATCTCCCCGAAGACCTCGTCACCGACCTGCCACGCGGCGCGCAGCCCCTGGAACGACGGCCCGTACTCGTACCCCTTGGCCGCCACCCGCTCGTAGAACCCATCCACGTCCACCGGTTCCGCCCCCGGCGGCGGCCAAGCGGTCAGCGAGACCCCGGCCACCGGCTCCTGTGTGCTGACGGCGCCGATCGCATGCTGCACCCACTCGACGCCGTCCGCCGCGCCCTCGGGGCGGGAGTGGAGGGTGAGTTCCCGGCGTCCCGTCTCGTCGGGCGGACCCACCGAGAGCTGAACCTGCAACCCCCCACGCTCCGGCACCACCAACGGCGCCGCCAACGTCAACTCCTCCACCACGGCGCACCCCACCTCGTCCGCCGCCCGCAACGCCAACTCCATCAACGCCGCACCCGGCACCACCACCACACCCGACACCGCGTGATCCACCAACCACGGATGCGAACCCAACGACACCCGCCCCGCCAAAACCACACGATCCTCAGCCGCCATCCGCACCAACGCACCCAGCAACGGATGTTCGGCGTCGGCAAGCCCGAAGCCGGCGGGATCACCGGAACCGGTGGGAACGGACTCCAGCCAGTAGTGCTGGTGTTGGAAGGCGTAGGTAGGCAGTTCGACCCGCCGGGCGCCGGTGCCGGCGTAGAGGGCGTTCCAGTCGACGGTGAGTCCACGGACGTAGCCCTCGGCGAGGGAGGTCAAGAACCGCTCGGGCCCGCCCTCGTCACGGCGCAGGGTGCCCAACGCGACCGCGGCCTGGGCGTCGGCGTGGTCCTCGAACGTCTCCTGCATACCAACCGTCAGGACCGGGTGGGGGCTGCACTCCACGAAGTAGCCGAAGCCGTCTGTGAGCAGCTCGCGGACGGTCGCGTCGAAACGCACCTCCTGACGCAGGTTCGTCACCCAGTACGTGGCGTCCAGGCCGCTGGTGTCGAACACCGAACCGGTCACCGTCGAGTAGAACGGCACCTCCGCAGAACGGGGCTCGAGGTCCCTGAGGGCCTCGACGACTTGGTCCCGGATGGACTCCACCTGCGGGGAGTGCGACGCGTAGTCGACCGCGATACGACGCGCCCGAATCCCCTCGGTTTCGCAGGCGGCCGTCAGTTCGTCGAGAGCTCCCGGCTCACCCGAAACGACCGTCGAGGACGGGCCGTTGACGGAAGCGATCGAGGTCCGGTCACCCCACACGGAGGTCAACTCCCGCACCCGATCGGCGCTCGCCGCGATGGAGACCATCCCGCCGTTGCCCGACAGGCTCTCCGCAATCGCCTGCGCCCGCAGCACCACCACCCGCGCGCCGTCCTGCACCGACAACCCACCGGACACCACAGCGGCAGCGATCTCCCCCTGCGAGTGACCGATCACCGCACCCGGCTCCACACCCACCGAACGCCACACCGCCGCGAGCGAGACCATCACCGCCCACAACGACGCCTGCACCACCACCACATCGTCCAGCGACGCAGCACCAGGCACACCCCGCACCACATCGACCACAGACCAGTCCACCAACGCGGACAGGGCAGCCTCACACTCCCCCAGCCGCTCCCGGAACACCGGCGAGGACTCCCACAACCCCGCCCCCATCCCCAGCCACTGCGACCCCTGACCCGGGAACACGAACACCACCCGGCCCGGCTCCCCGGACGCCACACCCGACACCACACCAGCCGACGGCACACCCTCCGCCACCGACCCCAACACCTCCACGGCAGCATCCCGGTCACCCGCCAAGACCACCGCCCGGTGCTCCAGAGCCGACCGCGTCTCCACCAGCGAACGCGCCACATCCGCGACCGTCAGAGCAGGACGCTCCGCGACGAACTCCGCAAGCCGCCCCGCCTGCGCACGCAGCGCCGCATCCGAACGACCCGACACCACCCACGGCAACACACCCGAGACCAGACGCGGATCACCGGAAGACTCCTGCGCCCCCTCCAGCTCCGGCGCCTCCTCCAGGATCACGTGCGCGTTCGTCCCACTGATGCCGAACGACGACACCCCGGCGCGGCGCGGGCGTTCACCGTCCGCCGTCCAGTTCACGGTGTCCGTCAAAAGTTCCACGGCACCCGCGGACCAGTCCACGTGCGGTGTCGGTTCGTCGACGTGCAGGGTCCTGGGCAGGACGCCGTGGTGCATGGCCTGCACCATCTTGATCACGCCGGCCACACCGGCTGCCGCCTGGGCGTGCCCGATGTTGGACTTCACCGACCCCAGCCGCAGCGGCCGGTCCGCCGGACGGTCCTGGCCGTAGGTCGCCAGCAGTGCCTGGGCCTCGATCGGGTCGCCCAGCGTCGTCCCCGTGCCGTGGGCCTCCACGGCGTCCACGTCCGCCGCCGTCAGCCGTGCGTTGGTGAGCGCCGCCCGGATGACGCGCTGCTGGGACGGACCGTTCGGCGCGGTCAGGCCGTTGCTCGCACCGTCCTGGTTCACCGCCGTGCCCCGGACCACTGCCAGCACCGGATGCCCGTTGCGCCGCGCGTCCGAGAGCCGTTCGACGAGCAGCAAGCCGACGCCCTCGGACCATCCCGCGCCGTCGGCCGCCGCCGCGAACGCCTTGCACCGCCCGTCGGGGGCCATGCCGCGCTGCCGGCTGAACTCCACGAACACCCAGGGGGTGGCCATCACGCTGACTCCGCCCGCGAGGGCCATGGAGCACTCACCGGACCGCAGGGCCTGCACGGCCAGGTGCAGCGCCACCAGGGACGACGAGCACGCCGTGTCCACCGTCACCGCGGGACCTTCCAGGCCGAACGTGTAGGCCACGCGGCCGGACGCGACGCTGCCCTGGGTGCTGGTGACGGCGTAACCCTCCAGTTCTTCGGGCTGCCCGGCGGCGGAGGCGTAGTCGTGGTGCATGACGCCGGCGAAGACCCCGGTCGCGCTCCCCTTCACCGTCGCCGGATCGATGCCAGCGCGCTCGAACACCTCCCACGCCGTCTCCAGCAACAACCGCTGCTGCGGATCCATCGCCAACGCCTCACGCGGCGAAATACCGAAGAACGCAGGATCGAACTCCCCCGCCCCCTCCAAGAACCCGCCCTCACGGGCGTACGACTTGCCCACTGCCGTCGGATCCGGGTCGTACAACCCCTCCACATCCCACCCACGGCCCTCCGGGAACAACGACACCGCGTCTCCGCCCGAAGCCACCAGGTCCCACAACCCCTCCGGCGACCCCACCCCACCCGGGAAACGGCACGCCATCCCCACGATCGCCACCGGCTCATCCACCCCGACACCACCGGCCACCACCGAAGAAGTCACCGCACCCGGAGACACAGCCGCCCCCAGGCCCAGCACCTCACCCCGCACAAAACCCGCCAACGCCAACGGCGTCGGATAGTCGAACACCAACGTCGCCGGAAGCCGCAACCCCGTCACCGCGTTCAACCGGTTCCGCAACTCCACCGCCGTCAAGGAATCGAAACCCAACTCCTTGAAGGGGTGTCCGAGGGCGACGGTCTCCGGTGTGGCGTGCCCCAGGACGGTGGCGACCTGGGCCCGTACGAGTCCGAGGATCTCGCGTTCCTGCTGTTCCTCGGTGAGGCCGGCGAGGCGCTGGGCCAGGGCCGATCCGTCGGTGGGGTTCGCCGCCGCTGCCTGGGGTCGGGAGCCGGTGCGCACCAGGTCGCGGAAGAGCGGGCGCAGCATCCCGGAGGCGGCCTCGCCGCGCAGGGTGGCCGGGTCGAGGAGGACCGGCACCAGGTGGGCGTCGTCCAGGGTGGTCGCGGTGTCGAGGAGTGCGAGGCCGAGGTCGGCGGGCAGGGGGTGGATGCCCGCACGGCGCATCCACGCCAGGTCGTCGCCGTCGAGGTGGTCGAGCATGCCGGTGGACTGTTCCCAGAGGCCCCACGCGAGGGAGTGCGCCGGCAGGCCGGATGCCCTGCGGTGCGAGGCGAGGGCGTCGAGGAAGGCGTTGGCGGCGGCGTAGTTGGACTGGCCAGGGTTGCCGAAAGTGCCGGCGATGGAGGAGAACAGGACGAACGCCGACAGGTCCAACTCCCGTGTCAGCTCGTGCAGATGAACCGCCGCGTCCACCTTCGGCCGCAACACCCGCTCCAGGCGCGAACCGTCCAACGACCCCACGAGACCGTCGTCCAGCACCCCCGCCGCGTGCACGACACCCCTCAACCCACGCTCCGCAGGCACACCCCCCAACACCCCGGCCAACGCCTCACGATCCGCCGCGTCACACGCCACGACGTCAACGGTCTGCGCACCCAGCCCCCGCAGCTCGCCCACCAACTCCGCCGCACCCGGCGTCTCAAGACCACGGCGACTGGTCAACAGCAGATGCCGCACCCCCCGCTCCACCACCAGATGCCGCGCCAGCAGACCACCCAACGTCCCCGTACCACCCGTGATCAACACCGTCCCGCGCGGATCCCACACCGCGTCGCCCGCCGGGCCACCTGTCGACGCGACACGAGCCAACCTCGGGACCAGCACGGCACCGCCGCGTACCGCCACCTGCGGCTCACCGGCCGCAACGGCACCGGCCACGGCCGCCGTCAACGCCGTAGCCGACGCCGGATGACCGTCCACGTCCACCAGCACGAACCGGCCCGGGTTCTCCGACTGCGCCGACCGCACCAGACCCCACACCGGCGCGTGCACCAGGTCGGTGACCGGGTCGCCCGGCCCTGTGGAGACGGCACTGCGGGTGACCACGACCAGGCGCGCGGAGGCGAACCGCTCGTCCGCGAGCCACGACTTCACCAGGTCCAGGGCAGCGGCCGTGGCCCGGTGCGCAGCCGCCACGACGTCGGAGGCCGTCTCCGGCATGAGGGACGCGTCCGGCGACGGCTCCGCACCTGGGGCCAGGCACGGGTCCGGGGCGGTGAGGTCCGCGACGACGATCTCGGGGACGCTCACGACCTCGGTGGCGGTCCCGTCCAGGGTGACCAGTGCCTCCGGGCGGCCGATCGCCTGGGCGGCCAGTGATCCGGCCGGTTCGCCGTCTGCGGGGGCGAGCAGTGTCCAGGAGGAGGTGTCCTCAGTGCCGGCCGGCAGCGCGTCGGCCGGAAGCGCCTTCCACTCGGTGCGGAACAGCGCGTTGCGCAGCTTGAGGTCGTTCCCGGAGCCTGCGGTGCGCAACCGGTCGGCGGAGACGGGGCGCAGGCTCAGGGCGTCGACGGTGGCGACGGGTGCGCCGGTGGTGTCGGCGACAGTCACGGCCACCGTGTCGGCCGTGGACTGGGCCGGGGCGACGCGGACGCGGACGGTGGTGGCTCCTACGGCGTGCAGCGTGACGCCGCTCCAGGCGAACGGCAGGCTGACGGAGGCGTCGTCCTCGGAGGTGCCGCCGGGCTGGTCGAGCCGGGCGAGGAGCATCGGGTGGAGCGCGGCGTCCAGGAGGGCCGGGTGGATACCGAACCGCCCCGCGTCCCTGGCCTGTTCCTCCGGCAGAGCGACCTCCGCGAACACCTCCCCACCCACACGCCACACCGACCGCACCCCACGGAACGCGGGACCGTACCCGTACCCCGCGTCCCCCACCCGCTCGTAGAAATCCCCCACGTCCACCCGCACGCCACCCGCCGGAGGCCACACCCCGAGCCCCGAATCCACGGGTGCGGGGGCTGCAGTACCGAGACCGGTGAGGGTGCCGGAGGCGTGGCGGGTCCACGTGGCGCCGTCGTCGTCCCCGTGGGCGGTCTCCGGCCTGGAGTGGATCTCGATGGCGCGCCGGCCGTCGTCGCTCCGGGCGGCAACAGTGATCTGGAGCTGGACCGCACCGTCCGCGGGGAGGACCAACGGCGCCTCCAGGGTGAGCTCCTCCAGCCGGTCGCAGCGGGCGGACTCCGCGCTGCGCAGGGCCAGTTCGGTGAAGGCGGCGCCCGGCAGCAGGACGGTGCCGAGAGCGGCGTGGTCGGCCAGCCAGGGGTGGGAGCGCAGGGAGAGCCGCCCGGTCAGCAGCAGCTGCCCGCCGCCGGCGACCTCCACGGCAGCGCCCAGCATGGGGTGGTCGGCGGCGCGCAGTCCGAGCCCTGCCGGGTCGCCCGCGCCCGCGGAGGAGGGCTCCAGCCAGTAGCGTTCGCGCTGGAAGGGGTAGGTGGGTAGGTCCAGCAGGGTGCCGGCGCCGGTTCCGGCGAACACGGCCCGCCAGTCCACCCCCGGCAGACCGCGCACATGCCCCTCCGCCACCGAGGTCAGGAAACGCCCCGGGCCGCCCTCGTCACGCCGCAGCGTCCCCACAGCCACGGCATCGGTACCGGCATCGTCACTGGTGGCGTCGACACCCATGACCAGCACCGGATGAGCGCTGGACTCGACGAAGAAACGGAACCCGTCCTCCAACAGCGCCCGCACCGCACCCTCGAAGTCCACCGGCCGACGCGCATTAGCGAACCAGTACTCCGCCGTCAGCCCAGTCGTGTCCAGCACCCCACCAGTGACCGTCGAATAGAACGGCACCCTGCCCCGCACCGGCACCACATCCGCGAACAACTCCAAAATCCGCTCACGCAACGGATCCACCTGAGCGCAGTGCGACGCCACCGTCGAACCCACCACCCGCGCCCGCACATCATCCGCCTTGCACGACGCCACGAACTCCTCCAGCGCCGCCACCTCACCCGCCACCGTCACCGCCCCGGGACCATTACGCCCGGCAATCACCAACCGGCCCTCCCACCGGCCCAAACGCTCCTGCACCTCACCCGCCGACAAAGCCACCGAAGCAACCGCCCCACGCCCCACCAGACGCTCAGCGAACAGGGCACTGCGCAACACCACGATCCGCGCCGCATCCCGCAACGACAGCGCCCCCGCCACCAACGCCGCCGCGATCTCACCCTGGCTGTGACCCACCACCGCCGACGGCACCACACCCACCGACTCCCACAACGCCGCCAACGACACGTTCACCGCGAACAACACCGGCTGCAACACCTCGATGCGCTCCAGACTCGGCGCACCCACAACCCCCCGCAGCACATCCGTCACCGACCAGTCCACGAACTCACCCAACGCCGCATCACACTCGGCGAAACGACGAGCAAACACCGGGGAAGCGTCCAGCAGTTCCACCGCCATCCCCGCCCACTGCGAACCCTGACCGGGAAACACGAACACCACCCGGCCCCGCACATCCGCCACACCCGCCACCACCCCGGGAGTGGGTACGCCGTCGGCGAGTGCGGAGAGCGAGGGGAGGGCATCGTCGCGGCCCTGCGCCAGCACCACGGCCCGGTGTTCCAGCACCGACCGGGTGGTCGCCAGGGACAGGGCCGTGTCGGCCGGTGACAGCTCCGGGCGTTCCCCGACGTAGCCGGCGAGGCGCCGCGCCTGGGCGCGCAGGGCCTCCTCGCTGCGCCCCGACAGCGGCCACGGGACGAGCCCGGCGGCCACGGCGAGGCCGGGCTCCTCGTGCCGACCGGCCGGCGTCTCTTCCGCGCCCTGCCGCGGCTCCGTTCCGGCCGGTGTGCCCGTCCGGCCGGGACCCGCGACCGCGGCGGCGGGCTCCTCGGGCGCGTCCTCCAGGATCAGGTGGGCGTTGGTGCCGCTGATACCGAACGAGGACACACCGACGCGCCGCGGGCGGCCGTCGCGCGGCCACTCCACCGGCTCGGTCAGGAGCTCCACCGCCCCCTGCGACCAGTCGATGTGCGGAGACGGCTCGTCCACGTGCAGGGTCCCGGGCAGCGTCCCGTGCCGCAGGGCCATGACCATCTTGATCACACCGGCCACGCCGGCGGCGGCCTGTGTGTGGCCGATGTTGGACTTCACCGACCCCAGCCACAGCGGACGGCCGGACGGTCGGTCCTGGCCGTAGGTGGCCAGCAGCGCCTGGGCCTCGATCGGGTCGCCCAGCGTCGTCCCGGTGCCGTGCGCCTCCACAGCGTCCACCTCGGCGGCGGACAGGCCCGCGTCGGCCAGCGCCGCGCGGATCACCCGCTGCTGGGAGGGCCCGTGCGGGGCGGTGAGGCCGTTGCTCGCGCCGTCCTGGTTGGTAGCCGAGCCCCGGATCACCGCGAGCACCGGGTGCCCGTTGCGCCGCGCGTCCGACAGCCGCTCCACCAGGAGCGTGCCCACGCCCTCGGCCCACCCTGTGCCGTCGGCCGACGCCGAGAACGCCTTGCAGCGCCCGTCGGGCGACAGCGCGCCCTGACGGCTGAGTTCCACGAACATGCCGGGCGTGGACATGACGGTGACGCCGCCCGCGAGCGCCATGGAGCACTCCCCGGACCGCAGGGAGCGCACGGCCCAGTGCAGCGCCACCAGCGACGACGAGCACGCCGTGTCCACGGTGACGGCGGGGCCCTCCAGGCCCAGGGTGTACGCCACCCGGCCGGAGGCCACGCTGGTCGTGCCACCGGTGAGCCGGTGCCCGTCCACGCCCTCGGCCCCGTCCTTCAGCTGGGGCCCGTACTCCTGGAACATAGCCCCGAAGAACACGCCCGTCCGGCTCCCCCGGAGGGACAGCGGGTCGAGTCCGGCCCGCTCCACCGCCTCCCACGAGGTCTCCAGCAGCAGCCGCTGCTGCGGGTCCATGGCCAGGGCCTCGCGTGGCGAGATCCCGAAGAACGCCGGGTCGAAGTCGGGCGCCTCCCGCAGGAAGCCGCCGCTGCGCACGTAACTCGTGCCCTGGCGCTCCAGGGTGGGGTCGTAGAGGTTCTCCAGGTCCCACCCCCGGTTGTCCGGGAAGTCGCCGATCACGTCCCGGCGACCCGCCACCACCTCCCACAGCTCGTCGGGAGAGCTGACACCGCCCGGGAAACGGCAGGCCATCCCGACGACGGCGATGGGCTCGTCGTCCTCGGTACGCCTGGCGGCGGCCTCCTGCACGGCGGGCGCGGCCGCGCCGAACAGGGTGGCTCGCAGGTGGCGCGCGAGGGCGTCCGGGGTCGGATGCTCGAAGAGCACGGTCGTGGACAGCGACAGCTCGGTCTCGGCGCTCAGTGTGTTCCGCAGCTGCACGGACAGGTGCGAGTCGAAGCCCTGCTCCTTGAACGACACACCGGTGTCCACCGCGTCCATCGAGGAGTGCCCGAGCGCGGCGGCGGCGTGGGTCCGCACCAGCCGTGACAGCGCTGCCTCCTGCTCGGCCTCGCTCAGGAGAGCGAGCTCGCGGCGCAGCGCGTGGGCGTCCGCGTCCGCTGTCTCGTCGGCTTCCGGCACGGCGGCCGGTCGCACCCTGGGCGCGGCGAGGGCATCCACGGAGACAACGGTGTCGAGCCAGTACCGCTGCCGTTGGAAGGCGTAGGTGGGCAGTTCGACCCGCCGGGCGCCGGTGCCGGCGTAGAGGGCGTTCCAGTCGACGGTGAGTCCACGGACGTAGCCCTCGGCGAGGGACGTCAGGAACCGCTCGGGCCCGCCCTCGTCACGGCGCAAGGTCCCCAACGCGACCGCGGCCTGAGCGTCGGCGTGGTCCTCGAACGTCTCCTGCATACCAACGGTCAGAACCGGGTGAGGGCTGCACTCCACGAAGTAGCCAAAGCCATCCGTCAGAAGCTCGCGGACGGTCGCGTCGAAACGCACCTCCTGACGCAGGTTCGTCACCCAGTACCCGGCATCCAAGCCGCTGGTGTCGAACACCGAACCGGTCACCGTCGAGTAGAACGGCACCTCCGCAGAACGGGGCTCGATGTCCCTGAGGGCGTCGACGACTTGCTCCCGGATGGACTCCACCTGCGGGGAGTGTGACGCGTAGTCGACCGCGATACGACGCGCCCGAATCCCCTCGGCTTCGCAGGCGGCTGTCAGTTCGTCGAGAGCCCCCGGCTCACCCGAAACCACGGTCGACGAAGGGCCGTTGACGGAGGCGATCGAGATCCGCTCACCCCACACGGAGGTCAACTCGCGCACCCGATCGGCGCTCGCCGCGATGGAGACCATCCCGCCGTTGCCCGACAGGCTCTCCGCAATCGCCTGCGCCCGCAGGACCACGACCCGGGCGCCATCCTGCACCGACAGCCCACCCGCCACCACGGCAGCGGCGATCTCACCTTGTGAGTGCCCGATCACCGCGCCCGGTTCGACACCCACCGAACGCCACACCGCCGCAAGCGACACCATCACCGCCCACAACGACGCCTGCACCACCACCACATCGTCCAGCGACGCAGCACCAGGCACACCCCGCACCACATCCACCACAGACCAGTCCACCAACGGCGCAAGAGCCGCCTCACACTCCGCAAGCCGCTCCCGGAAGACCGGCGAGGCCTCCCACAACCCCGCCCCCATGCCGAGCCACTGGGACCCCTGACCCGGGAACACAAACACCACCCGGCCCGACTCCCCGGACACCGCCCCCGACACCACACCAGCCGACGGCACACCCTCCGCCACCGACCCCAACACCCCCACAGCCGCACCCCGGTCACCCGCCAGCACCACCGCACGGTGATCGAGCGCGGCCCGGCCCGTCGCCAGCGACCACCCGATGTCCGGCAGCGACACCTCCGTCCGCTCACCGGCGAACGCCGCCAGCCGCGCCGCCTGCCCCCGCAGGCCCGCGCGATTCCGGCCGGAGAGCGGCCAGCACGTCACGGGAGTGTGGGCGAACGGCGCGGTGTCACTTTCCGGGGCGGTGGCTTCGTAGGCTCCGGTCCATTCCGCGGCCACGACGTGGCAGTTGGTGCCGCCCATGCCGAACGAGGACACGCCGGCGAGCAGCGGCCGGTCGTCAGCGGGCCACGGGCCGGTGGTCCGCTGGACGCTCAGGTTGAGCCGGTCGAGGGGGATCTCGGGGTTGGGTGTCTCGTAGTTGAGGCTGGCGGGGAGCAGTCGGTGCCGGAGGCTGAGGACGACCTTGAGGAGGCCGGTGATGCCGGCGGCGCCTTCCAGGTGGCCCACGTTGGTCTTGACGGAGCCGACCATCACGGGGTCGCCGGGCTCGCGGGCCGTACCGACGGCCGCGCCGAGGGCGGCGGCCTCGACCGGGTCGCCGACCTTGGTGCCGGTGCCGTGGAGTTCGACGTACTGGACGTCCGCGGGGTCGGTGCCGGCCCGCTGGTGGGCCAGGCGCAGGACTTCCTCCTGGGCGGCGCGCAGGGGGGCGGTCAGGGACGCGCCGCCGCCGTCGTTGTTGACGGCACTGCCGAGCAGCAGGCAGTGGATGGTGTCGCCGTCGGCGACGGCCTTCGAGAGGCGTTTGAGGACGACGACGGCGCCGCCCTCGCCGCGCACGTAGCCGTTGGCGCGGGCGTCGAAGGTGTGGCAGCGGCCGTCCGGGGAGAGGGCGCCGAAGCGGGCGACACGGTCGGTGGTCTCGGGGAGGAGGTTGAGGTTGATGCCGCCGGCGAGGGCGACGGTGCTCTCACCGGTGCGCAGGCTCTCGCAGGCGAGGTGGACCGAGACCAGGGAGGACGACTGGCCGGTGTCCACGGTCATGCTGGGGCCGCGCAGGCCGAGGGCGTACGAGACCCGGTTGGCGATCATGCTGCGGTGCAGGCCGGTCATGGAGTGGGGGCCGAGGGCGTCGGCGCCGAGGCGGGCGGAGAGCGCGGCGTAGTCGTCGGCGATGACGCCGACGAACACACCGGAGCGCTGGCCGGCGAGCCCCGTCGGGGGCAGTCCGGCGTCCTCGAGCGCCTCCCAGCCGAGTTCGAGTGCCAGGCGCTGCTGGGGGTCCATCAGCGTGGCCTCGCGCGGCGAGATGCCGAAGAACGCCGCGTCGAAGCCCTCGATCTGCTCCTGGTCGAGGAAGGCGCCGAAGCGGGGGGTGCGGGTGTCCTGCTCGCCGTCGGTTCCGTCGTCGGTGGCCGCGGCGCCGAGGCGTTCCGGGGGGAGCTCGCGGACGGCGTGGCCGCCCGCGCGCAGCAACTCCCAGAAGGCGGCGGGGGTGGGGGCTCCGGGCAGGCGGCAGGCGAGCCCCACGACGGCGATCGCCTCGTCACCGTCGGCCGGCCCGTCGCCGGACGGGGTCATGGAATTCTCGCGCGCCTTGTTGTCCGCCAACACTGTCTCCAGAGCTCCCCGGGAATTGCGTCGAGACCGCGATCGGGCCGGATGGAAGTGGGAATCCGAACGGGTGGGTGTCGAGGTGATGCGTTGGTTTCCCCGAATCCCAGCAGGACGACGGTGCGTGTGTCGACCGGTGCCTGGTGCTCATGGGCCCCTAGCTTGGTGGCCCCCACCCCTATGTCGTCCGGGAGTCCCCCTACGGGCAATCTGGGGATGCCGGACGCGCGTACGCTCGGATACGGTTCGTGCGTTCCGGTACCGGGGTGCGTCCGGTTAGTGCGCAGGAACTCGCCCTTTATTTCCGGACGAAGAGCAGTACTGGGAAAAAGCACCCGGGAACGGCCCATTTTCCTTTCCCACCCCCTCTTTCTTACTCATTCCTCCCTCTTTCTTCTTCCGTCGCCGGTCCTTTCCTGCCTTTCCGTCCGGACGTAAGGAGTCCTCACATGTCCGAACAGGCTCTTCCTCTGACTCCCCCTTCGGCTGCCGACGGTGGAGCGGCCTTGTTCGACTGGCTGCGCGTGATGCGCGACGAGGCGCCCGTCGTCCGGGGGAGCAACGGCAGTTGGTATGTGTTCCGTTACGCCGACGTGCAGCACGTGCTCTCCGAGTACGCCGACTTCTCCTCCGATCCGACGCCGGTCTCGCCCAAGGCGGCGGAGGTGGCCAAGGGCGACCTGGCGCAGATCGACCCGCCCGTCCACCACCACCTGCGGCGGCAGATCAGCCGGGTGTTCACCCCGCGGATGGTGGCGGGCCTGGAGCCGCGCATCCGCGAGATAGGCACCGGGCTGCTGGACGCCGCCGGGGACGCCGGCGAACTGGACCTCGTGCGGCAGCTGACGCATCCGCTGCCGGTGATCGTGATCGCCGAGCTGCTGGGCGTGCCGGCGGAGGACCGCCCCGTGTTCCGGCACTGGGCGGACCGGATCATCGCGGCGAAGATCGCCGGTGTGGACGACCCGGAGACGTACGAGAGGCTCAGGTCCGCGATCGAGGAGATGGACTACTACCTCGAGGGGCAGCTGGAGGAGCGGCGGGCCCGGCCGGGGGACGACCTGCTGAGCCGGATGGTGACGAGCGAGCTCGACGGGGAGCCGATCACGGGCGCCGAGGCGGTCAACTTCGCGCGGCTGCTGCTGATCGCGGGGCACATCACCACGACGATGATGCTGAGCAGCTCCATCCTCTCCTTCGACGAGTTTCCGGGAGCCGCGGCGCAACTGCGGGCGGACCGCTCGCTGATCCCGGGTGCGCTGGAGGAAGTGATGCGCTATCGGCCGCCGTTCACCATCACCGGCCGTTACACGACCCGGGACGTGGAACTGTCCGGGGTGACCATTCCGGAGCGCTCGATCGTCATTCCGTGGCTGGTGTCGGCGAACCGCGACGAGCGGCAGTTCGCCGACCCGGACGTGTTCGACATCCACCGCTCGCCCAACGCGCACGTGGCGTTCGGCAAGGGCATCCACTTCTGCATCGGCGCCCCGCTGGCCCGCCTGGAGGGCCGGGTCGCCCTGGAGCTCCTGTTCGACCGGTTCTCCGACATCCGGCTCGACCGCGAGGTGCCGCTGCGTTTCCACGAACAGAACTTCTTCGGCGTCAAGTCGCTGCCGGTGTCCGTGAAGCACGCCTAGGACACGCACCCCACCGGAGAAGCACCGAACCGTTCGGCCCCGAGGCTCACTGCGAGAGGCACCGGAGACCCCATGCCTGACGAGGCGACAGCCAAGCAGCTCATCCTGGACCACTGCCGGAAGATCAACGAGGGGGACGTAGAGGGCCTGCTCAAGCTGTACGCGGAGGACTGCAGCTTCGAGGACCCGGTCGGCAATGGCAAGCAGTACGGGCTCAAGGCGCTGAGCCAGCGCGCCGCAGCAGCCATCTTCTCCGGCGCGTACGAGGACGCCGCGTCGCCCGTGGCCGCCGAGGGCGGCCGCTGGGCCGCGGTCCCCATGGTGTCGACGTTCAACTACCTGCCGCTCGCCGGGCCGGCGATGGCGCAGAGTGGCCTGCTGCCGCCGGAGCCGCCGCCGGACCCGGAGAACAAGATGATCCGGGTCAACATCGTGATGGTGATCCGGGTCAACGACGACGGCCTGGTCGACCAGATGCAGGCCTTCTACGGCCGCGGTGACGCCACCGTCATCGACAAGGGCTGACCCCACTCGGGCGCAGGGGATCCTGGCCGCCTTCACCGTCCGGTCGGAGAGCCGAGCCGCGGTCCCCTTGTCTGCGCACCGACCGGACGAGGAACCGAAGGGACCCAACCACCATGGCTCAGACGTTCACGCGGACAGCGGTGATAGGGGTGGGCGCGGTCGGCGCCACGCTCGTGGACCTGCTGGCCCGGGCGGGGCTGCCGGTCACCGCCGTGGAGGCGGACGAACAGGCGCTCGCGGCCGGGAGGCGGCGGGCGGCGGGGCGTACCGCCGACGGCACCGAGCCCGCGGGCGTGCGCTGGTGCACCCGGGTGGCGGACGCCGCCGGGGCCGACCTGGTGATCGAGGCGGTGCCCGAACGTCTGGACGTCAAGACCGCCGTGCTCGCGGAGGCGGTCGGGGTGTGCGGGCCGGACACCGTGTTCGCCACCACCACGAGCGGCCACTCGGTCACCGAGATCGCGTCGCTGTGCGGCACGATGACCCGCACGGTCGGCCTGCACCTGTTCCCCGCGGTGCCCACCAAGGCGGTGGAGGTGGTGAGCACCCCGCTGACCGAACGGACCGTCCGGGAGGCGGTGGTGGAGCTGGCGCGGCGCCTGGACCACACCCCCGTCCAGGTCGCGGACCGCCCGGGCTTCATCGGCGGCGCGCTGGCGATGACGTTCCTCAACAGCGCGGTCACGATGTACGAGCAGCGCTACGCCTCCCGGGAGGACATCGACACGGCGATGACGCTGGGCTGCGGGCTGCCGCTCGGGCCGCTGGCGCAGCTCGACATGATGGGCCTCGACGTGGCCCGGGACACGCTGGAGCTGCTGTACGAGCGGACCGGCGACCGGGCCTACGCGCCGGCCCCGCTGCTCTCGCACTACGTGGCGGCCGGGCTGCTCGGGCGGAAGACGGGGCGCGGCTTCTACGACTACGGGCCCGACGGCGAGGCCCCCACGTCCGTGGCCGGCGGTCGCGTCTCCGGCCGGAGCGTCCTGCCCTCGCGCCCGGTGCGCACGGTGGGCGTGGTGGGGTCCGGGACGATGGGCGCGGGCATCGCCGAGGTGTGCGCCAGGGCCGGCCACCCCACGGTGCTCGTGGCGCGCAGCGACGCCAAGGCCAAGGGGGCGGTGCTGATGGTCGAGCGGTCCCTGGAACGGGCGGTGGGCCGGGGGAAGGTGTCGCGGCGCGACGCGGACGCGGCCCTGGGCAGGCTGGTGGCCGTCTCCCAGCTGGAGGCGCTCGACGAGTGCGACCTGGTGGTCGAGGCGGTGGTGGAGGACCTGGCGGTCAAGCGGACGCTGTTCGCGGAGCTGGGCCGGACCTGCCGGCCGGACGCGGTGCTGGCCTCGTCGACGTCCGGGCTGCCGATCATCGAGTGTGCCACGGCCACGGGCCGCCCGGAGAACGTGGTCGGCATGCACTTCTTCAACCCGGCCCCGGTGATGCGGCTGGTGGAGGTGGTCCGCACGGCGCTCACCTCCGACGAGACGGTCGGCACCGCGCACGCCGCGGCCACCGCGATGGGCAAGCGGCCCGTGGGCTGTGCGGACCGCGCCGGGTTCATCGTCAACGCCCTGCTGTTCCCCTACCTGAACCGGGCCATCGGGCTCGTGGAGCAGCAGGCCATCACCCCGGACGACGTGGACGAGGTGATGACGGGCGGCCACGGCTATCCGATGGGCCCGCTGAAGCTGCTGGACGTGGTCGGCCTGGACGTGTCGCTGCAGATCCAGCGGACGCTGCACGACACGTTCCTCGATCCGTCGCTCGCGCCCGCCCGCTACCTGGAGCACCTGGTCCGGGCGGGCCACCTGGGGAGCAAGTCGGGGCAGGGGTTCCGGGTCCACGCGGGCCGCTGAGCCGCCCACCGCGCTGGGGCGCGGACCGCCGGGACGGTGCCCCCGCCGGGGGGACCGTCGCCGCGGCCTCATGTCACGCGGTCTCCGGCAGGTCGAACTGCAGGTCTATCGGGAGCTGTTGGCGGCCACCTATCTTCAGCTTGCGGTAGACCCGGGTCAGGTGCTGTTCGACGGTGCTGACGGTGATGTACAGCTGCGAGGAGATGTCGCGGTTGGTGTAGCCGCAGGCGGCCAGCGCCGCCACCCGCTTCTCCGAGTCGCTGAGCTTGGCCTCGCGGGTGTCCACCACCGTCCTCTCCGGGCCGGTGCCCCAGCCGTCCTCCCCGTGTTCGAGGCGGATCCGCGCGCACAGCGGCTCGGCGCCGCACTCCCTGGCCAGTTCCCAGGCCCGCCGGGACGCCATCGCGGCCTGCGCGAGGTCCCCGAGCCTCTTGTGGGTCTCTCCCAGGTCGCACAGGGCCCGCGCCAGCTCCAGGCGGTCCCCGGACTGCCGCAGCTGGGCCACGGCCCGGGTGAGCAGGCCCAGCCGCTCCCCCGGCGCGGACGCCTCAGCGAGCAGCCGCAGGGAGATGCCGTGGATCCGGGGGTTGGCGTCGTCGAGGCGGGAGATCTGTTCCAGGAGCAGCCGCTCGGCCTCCTTGCACTCGCCTGTCCCGAGCAGCGCCTCGGCCAGGTCGCTGCGCCACGGCACCCACACCGGCTGGTCGAGGCCCCAGCGCTGGGTCGTGCGGCCCACGGCCATGAAGTCGTCCAGCGCCGCGTCGAGGCGGTTCGTGGCCAGGTGGTAGTGGCCCCGGGCCCGCAGGTACGTCAGTCCGTAGGCGCTCGCGTACAGCGCCTGCGAGGCGGGCTCGTTGAGCTTGCGGGCGCCGGCCTCGTACTTCCCCATGGCGGTCTGGGCCATCACCTGGACGGCGATCAGGCCGCAGGCCAGGACGCTGCGCTTGCGTTCGGTGAGGCGGTCCAGCCCCGCGTCGATGCAGCGCTCGGCCTCCTCGGGGTTCCCCTGCGCGAGGGCGACCTCGGCGCGCAGCCCGGCGAACATGGCGTACCAGCCGCCCGCGCCGCGGCGGGCGGTGTGCTTGAGGAGCACGTCGCACCAGTAGCGGGCCCGCTCCGTCTTCCCGGAGAACAGCAGGCACTTTATGGCGCTGGTGAGGGGCTCCATCGTGGCGTCGGTGAGCGCGGAGCGCTGCAGCATCTCCTCGGCCGCGGTGGCGAAGTCGCCGCGCCGGGGGCCGAGGAGCAGCCGCCACGGCTGGCCGCCCCAGGAGGGCAGCGACTCGCTTCCCGGCCGGGCCGGGAGGGCCCGCACCTCGCCGCCCTGGTGCGGGATGCCGCTCAGCCGGCCGTCCGCCCACGGATAGCGGCGTTCCACGATGGAGGTCATCAGGGCACCTCCCGTGCCCCGTTCCTGCCCGGCGGCGGCCTGGCCGGCGGGCGCGGCGGCACGGGCGGGCCCGACGGCCGCGGACGCCACGCCGGCGCCCTGGGGCCCGGGGACGAGCACCTCGTACGCCTCCTCGAGCCGCCGGTGCGCCAGGAACAGGTCCGCGATCGCCGTCGTGTACCGCGGCGGTGCCTGGCCCGACCGTACGGCCGCGAGCAGTTCCTCGGCCGCGTCCTCCGCGGCGGAGGGGTGGTTGCGCCGCAGGATGACCGAGGTGCGCAGCTTGATCTCGATGCGCCGGCCGGGCTCCTCGCAGACCCGGTGGGCCAGCTCCAGGCAGGCCACGGCCACGTCGTCCTCGTCGTCGGCCAGCGCCTCCTCCGCGGCGTCGCACAGGACCGCGGCCGCCCACGGCTCGCTGATCCGCTCCAGCGCCAGCAGGTGGGGAGCGACGGCCGAGGCCCGGGCGCCGTCGGCGTACAGCAGGGTGGCCGCCCTGCGGTGGAGCTGCTGGCGGTGCTCGGGGTCCATCGCGTCCAGGACCTGGCTGCTGACCGCCGGGTGCTGGAAGTGGCAGTCGTCGACCACACCGGCGGCGTGCAGGGCGCGCAGGCCCTGGGCGGCCGAGGTGCGGGGCAGCCGGCACAGGCGACTGAGCAGGTCGAGAGTGCTGGCCGCGCCGAGGACGGCCAGTCCCTCAGCGACCTTGGCGGCCGTGGGCCCGCTGCGGTCCAGGCAGGTGAGGACGGCATGGGCAAACGTTTCCCCGGGCGCGGGGTCCAAACAGCCTGACGCGCCCACGGCCGTTCCGCGCTCCTCCTGCAGGGCGCGCAGCAGCAGTGGATTGCCCCGCGTCACGGCGTAGAACTCCTCCGCCGTTTCCTCCCGCACCGGCAGCCGGGACTGGTGGTGGGCGAGGAATCGCGCCACCGCGTCGGGACCGAGGCATCCCAAGCGGATCCTGCGGAAGTTCGGCTGGCGCAGGAATTCGGTGCGGTACGCGGTGTCCTGCTGCCGGTAGTAAAGGGCTTCCGTGAACACCATCAGCAGCCGGCTGGTGCGCGAGCGGCCCGCTATGTGGAGCAGGTATTGCAGGGAGGCGCTGTCGGCGTGCTGGAGATCGTCGATGCCGATGACGACGAGCCGGTCGCGCGCGACGGTGCGCAGCGCGGCCCAGAACCTCTGCATCCCCGCGCCCCTGCCCTGGGCCGTCCCGTCGGGCAGACCGGGGCCGGTCGTTCCCTCTTCCTCGTCCAGCACACGCTCTAGCCAGGGCTTGGTTTCGGGTGGCAGCGCTTCGCTGTGGACGAGTTGCCTCACCAATCCCAGCGGAACACTCTCCTCCGACGGCATTCCGGTGGCCCGGAGAACGATCGCCCCCGCCTCACTCGACAATGCCGCCAGGGCTTCCAGAAGCTCGGTTTTGCCACATCCCACGGGTCCTTCGACGAAAATAGTTCTCGCTCGCCCCGCCGCACTGTCTCGCACAGCTATTTTCAGTGCGGCGAGTTCTAATTCCCTGGCTATCAGCATACGGAATCCGGATCCCCCTTCACCGATGGACCGGCGGTACTGACAGACCGTCAATACCTTCTGCTCCGGCGGTGGTTCGGCCGCTCCGCCTCCACGAGACGGAGGTCCGCACGGCAGATTCCCCCACCCGTGTCCACAGATCGATGAAACCCTCGGGCTCGTCCGACTGTCAACCAGCCCCGGACCAAGCCCCTCCGCCTGGCCACCGACGGAAACCCGCATACCGCGACCTGATTCTGCCAATTCATACCGTAGTGAACGATCCCGTTTCCATGGGAATCACTCATTCCGCTGTAAAGCCGCGGAGGTTGAACCGGTCTGAACTCTCGCCAAATGGCTGCCGACGAAGCAGTGGTCGGACGCCTCTCACATGCGGCTGGGTGATTGCCCGATGACCGGGACGAGCGCGTGCCGGAAGATAGGGGTATCCCCCTACCGAAGTGCGGCGGACGCGTCCGGCGCGGATCCGGATCCGTACACGGGGCGCACTATGGCGCACCCGTGGACCACAATTTTTTAGCCACCTTTTTACACGGGGCGTAATTCAGTGGCACCGACGCGCCGAGTAGGGAAACATGCCTCGGCGGGCGCCCTACTCGGTCCCCTGCCACCTGACCAGTGCCGTGCCCAGCGACATCCCGCCGCCGAACCCGGCCAGCAGCAACAGGTCCCCGTCAGCGAATGCCCCCTGCCTGCGCGCCGAGTCCAGCGCCAGCGGTATGGACGCGGCACTGGTGTTGCCGTGCTCGGCGACCGTGAGGTGCACGCGCGCCCGCGGCAGCCCGAGGCCGGGCAGGACCCTGTCCAGCATCACGCCGTTGGCCTGGTGCGGCACGAAGTGGTCGACGCTCGCGCCGTCCACGCCGTTCTCGGCGAGCGTGGCCCGGACGGCGGCAGGGAGTTCGGCCATCACGTACTCCGTGACCGACCGGCCGCTCATGCGGAAGGAGTGCCTGCCCTCGGCCACCGTCTGCTGCGACGCGGGCTCCCGGCTGCCGCCGGCCGGCACCTTGATGAGGTCGTGCAACGCGCCGTGGCTGGCCGCGTGCGCGCCCACCAGGCCGCGGTCCGGACCCACCGGCCCCAGCACGACCGCGCCCGCGCCGTCGCCGAACAGCACGGCGGTACGCCGGTCCGAGCGGTCGATGATGCGCGAGTAGAGGTCCGCGCCGATCACCAGGGCGTGGCCCCCGGGCGCGGCCCCCGGCGACTGCAGCAGCCGCGCGGCCACCACGAGGGCGAACACGAAACCGCTGCACACGGCGTTGACGTCGAAGGCCGCCGCGTTCACCGCGCCGATGCGCTCCTGCACCAGGCAGGCCGTGGCAGGCTGTGGATGGTCGGGGGTGGACGTCGCCACCACGATCCAGTCGAGCCGGTCGGGGGTGACGCCCGCGGTGTCGAGCGCGTCGAGCGCCGCCTCGGCGGCGAGGTCGGAGGTGGCCTCGTCCTCGGCGGCGTAACGGCGGCTGCGGATGCCGGTCTTGGCCTCGATCCAGTCGGCGGTGACGCCGGCCCGCTCGGCCACGAGCTGGTTCGGGACGGCCTCGGCGGGCAGGTACGACCCGGTGCCCAGGATGCCGACGGCCCGGTGCTCGGTCGGGGCTCCCATCATGCCGCCGTCGTCGGCGTACTCGGTGCGGGGCTCCAGGAACGGCAGATCAAGACGGCCACCTCCGGAAGGGTGCGGGAGCTTCGACGTTACGGACACGGGCAGTCCCCGATAACCCCTAACCGGGGCTCCCGGGCACCCCTAGACACTCTGCGGGCGCCGTTCACGCCGGGGCACGGGTGTGCTCGCGCTGTGCGCCGCGAAGACCACGGCCTCGTGCGGGGCGACGTCGGCCTCGACGCACTCGGCATTGTCCGCGTTCCCGGCGTTCCGGCGCCTGGCCAGGGCATCATGCAGGGCGGCGACGTCGTCTCCGGTTCGGCGCGGCGCGGCTTCGACGTGCACGAGCATCCGGACCCCATAGACATCCGGTGACGGCCGCCTGGCGGCGCTGGGTGAACCCCTGGGAACGGATCGTCGCCGCGGTCCCGGCAGCGGCCGACGACGCTGACGACGTCGGCTGGACCGTGTCCGTGTCCGTGTCCGTGCACCCGACCGTCTGCCGAGCCCACCAGCACGCCGTCGGAGCCAGGAAAAGGAGGCGGCTCGGGCCGATGAGTTCCGGGGCCCGATGAGGTCTACCTCTGCACGAGCGAAAGCTGCACACGAGTTCTGTGAGGGACCATGACCACCCACGCACTCCCACCCGTCGTCGACGCCGCAACTTGGGAGCGCCGACTCGAGGCGCTGCGTGCCCGGGAGAAGGCCGCGACGCGGGAGCTTGACGCCATCGCCGCCGAGCGTCGTCGCCTGCCGATGGTCGAGATGCCCGACTACACCCTGGAGGGCGAGAACGGCCCCGTTCGGCTGGCGGACGTCTTCGAAGGCAAGCGGCAACTGATCGTCTACAACCACATGTGGTTCGCCGGCAAGGAATGGCAGTGCCCGGGCTGCACGGGGTTCACCTCGCAGTACACCCGCCTGGAGTTCCTGGACAACTACGATGCGCGATTCGTCATCGTCACCCAGGGCCCGATCAAAGAGGCACTCGCCTACCAGCAGCGGGTCGGCAACCAGATGACGTGGTACTCGACTGCCAACAGCTCCTTCGGGGCCGACGTCGGTGCACCACCCGACGCAGGATTCGCGGTCAACGTGTTCCTGCGCGACGGCGACACCGTCTATCGCACCTGGCACACCAACGGCCGGGGCACCGAACAGCTCAGTCACACCTTCCCCCTGATCGACGTCCTGCCCTACGGACGGCAGGAGGAGTGGCAGGACTCCCCCGACGGCTGGCCTCAGTCCCCCACCTACAGCCGGTGGGCGACCTCCAAAGACATCGCCGCGCT
Source organism: Streptomyces sp. NPDC034103 (assembly GCF_055575395.1). Taxonomy (NCBI): domain Bacteria; kingdom Bacillati; phylum Actinomycetota; class Actinomycetes; order Kitasatosporales; family Streptomycetaceae; genus Streptomyces; species Streptomyces sp. NPDC034103. Next base: position 186,081 of record NZ_JBVISS010000010.1, read on the forward strand.
CTATGGCCCGGGCTCCGGCGGCTGAACACCCCGCATCGCGGACTGCGACTCCTGGCTGGATGCCCTTGCCGGCGATCTGCACGACGACGACAGTCACCTTGCTGTACCTGCATCGGCCCGAGGACGCCGCGCACCAGGTGGTGGCGGTCGCGCGTGATTGACCCCTGTGGACTTCCGCGCCTCCAGCGCGCTGGGAGCCTCCGTCGACATCCACCGCCGGCGTCCCGACGCCGGGCACCGATTCGCGTTGCCCGGTGCCCCACCAAAGGTCAGACGCATCCTGGAACTCACCCGTCTCACGACCGTCCTCCCACGGCACGAGATGGTCAAGGACGTGCTCCGCGGAGACTGATCCCCGTGCTCTTCTCCGGTGACCCACCGCGGAGCCCGGACGGCTGCGCCCCGCAGCTGGTCACAGCTGGAGACCCCTCGCGGCACGAGTCCTGTTTGCCCCTCTTCACGTGGGTACTCGGAAGGGGCACGCCGATCTTCAGGGAATATCCCATCGGAGTGCGGCAACCTTTTCCGCAAGCCCAAAGGATGCGCGCCCATGACTACCATGAACCCGGCCGGCAATCCGGCCCACCGCGCGGGCAACGACTCCACGGTTCACCAGACCCGCAGGCTTTCGACCGAGACGAAGTCAGCGCTGAAGACCACCGAGTTCTTCATCTACCTCGCTTCCGTCGTCGCGGTGCTGATCGCCTCCATGGTGGTCGGAGACGACGAGGGTCACGCCGACTACTTCCGAGCCGACACGGCATGGCTGTACATCGTCATCTTGACCGTCGGCTACATGATCAGCCGAGGACTGGCCAAGTCGGGCAGCCGCGACCCCTACGACGACAACCGCTGAGCGCGCCTTCACCAGGCTCCGAAAGCCCATCGGGGACAGAGGTAAAAGATCTTCCCCTTCGTACCAGGCCCGCCACCAGGCGCACAGCGCCAGGCGGGCTTTCTCTCGTTCAACCCGTGGCCGGCTCTCGCCACTCGCGCAAGGGGCCGGCCACATCACCCGAAGTCCAGCTGAACCGATTCGTCAGGAGAACTGCATGGCAAGCAAGGAGTCGAGCATCCAGCGGAACAGGTCGGTGCCCCTGCCGGTGGCGGAGCGGGCCGGCTGGGACCCGGTGGACGTACGCGCAGTGGACACCGCGCGGCTGCTGGCGGCCGACGCGGTCCAGAAGGTGGGCAACGGCCATCCCGGGACGGCGATGAGCCTGGCCCCACTCGCGTACCTGCTGTTCCAGAACGTCATGCGCCACGACCCGAACGACGACCAGTGGCTGGGTCGCGACCGGTTCGTCCTGTCCTGCGGACACTCGAGCCTGACCTTGTACATCCAGCTCTACCTCTCCGGTTACGGACTGCAACTCTCCGACCTGGAGGCGTACCGGACCTGGGACTCGGCCACCCCCGGCCACCCGGAGTACCGCCACACCCGCGGCGTGGAGATCACCACCGGCCCGCTGGGCCAGGGTCTGGCGAGCGCCGTGGGCATGGCGATGGCCGCCCGCCGCGAGCGCGGGCTGCTCGACCCCGACGCCGCGCCGGGCACCAGCCCGTTCGACCACCACGTCTACGTGATCGCCTCGGACGGCGACATGATGGAGGGCGTCACCTCCGAGGCCGCCTCACTGGCCGGCCACCAGGAACTGGGCAACCTGATCACCTTCTACGACTCCAACCACATCTCCATCGAGGACGACACCGACGTCTCCTTCAGCGAGGACGTCCCCGCCCGGTACGCCGCCTACGGCTGGCACGTGCAGACCGTGGACTGGACCCGCACCGGCTCCTACGTCGAAGACGTCGACGCGGTGCTGGCCGCCGTCGAGGAGGCCAAGCGCCAAACCGACCGCCCGTCGCTGATCATGCTGCGCACCCTGATCGGCTGGCCCGCGCCGAACAAGCAGAACACCGGGAAGGCGCACGGCTCGGCGCTGGGCGACGACGAGGTCGCCGCCACCAAGGAGGTGCTGGGCTTCGACCCGGAACACACCTTCACCGTGGAGGACGACGTCCTGCGCCGGGCCCGCGCCGTGGCCGACCGGGGCCGCGAAGCCCACACCGAGTGGGAGCGCGGCTTCACGGCCTGGCGGGAGGCGAACCCGGACCGCGCCGCGCTGCTCGACCGGCTGCAAGCGCAGGAACTGCCCGACGGCTGGGCCGACGCGCTGCCCACGTTCCCGGCCGACGCGAAGGGCATGGCCACCCGCAAGGCGTCCGGCCAGGTCCTCACCGCACTGGCGCCGGTACTGCCGGAGCTGTGGGGCGGCTCGGCGGACCTGGCCGAGAGCAACAACACCACCATGGACGGCGAGCCCTCCTTCGTCCCCGCCGACCGGCAGACCAAGGAGTGGAAGGGCGGCCCGTACGGCCGCACCCTGCACTTCGGCATCCGCGAGCACGCGATGGGCGCCATCCTCAACGGCATCGCCCTGCAGAGCCTGACCCGCCCCTACGGCGGCACCTTCCTGACCTTCTCCGACTACATGCGCCCCGCCGTACGCCTGGCCGCGCTGATGCAACTGCCCGCCGTCTACGTCTGGACCCACGACTCCATCGGACTGGGCGAGGACGGCCCCACCCACCAACCCGTGGAACACCTGGCGGCGCTGCGCGCCATCCCCGGTCTGGACGTGGTGCGCCCCGCCGACGCGAACGAGACCGCAGCCTGCTGGCGAACCATCCTGGAACACCGGGACCGGCCCGCCGGCCTGATCCTGACCCGGCAGAACCTGCCCGTCCTCGACCGCGACAGCGGAGCGTACGCCCCCGCGCAAGGCGCCGCTCGAGGCGCATACGTCCTGGCCGACACGGCGGACGGCGCCGCGCCGGACGTCATCCTGATCGCGACAGGTTCCGAGGTCCAGATCGCCCTGGACGCCCGCGAACTGCTGGCGGCCGACGGTCTCGGGGTGCGGGTGGTGTCGATGCCGTGCCGCGAGTGGTTCGCCGCCCAGTCCCCGGCCTACCAGGACGACGTGCTGCCGCCGTCCGTGCGCGCGCGTGTCAGCGTCGAGGCCGCGGTCGGACAGGGCTGGCGCGAGGTGGTCGGCGACGCCGGACGGATCGTGAGCCTGGAGCACTACGGCGCCTCCGCCGACTACCAGCGCCTGTACGACGAGTTCGGCATCACGCCGCTAGCCGTCGCAGAGGCCGCCCGCGACAGCATCCACGACACCCGGCAGGCACCGCGTCCGGGCGGCCACCAGCGCACCTCCGCCCCCACCGACGGCGGCACCGGCGACCGCCCCTGACGGGACCCGCCAACGACGGAGATCTCGGCCGGTTCGGCGGGGCACGCCCGCTCCGTCCGACCTGCGGCTCCGACAAAGGGGGCCTGCCCGGCGTGATGCCGGGCAGGCCCCCTCTTCGCGGTCTCAGCGCCTTTCCGAAACTCCCGGCCTCGGGCCGACAGTCGTCGAGAGGTGCAGAGCATGCCTTCACGCAGGCGGGCCAAGAGGCACGTGATCAGCCGCGAGACGTGGATCTGGGAGACGCCGAGACGTTCGGCGGTCCGGGCCTGGGTGAGTTCCTCGACGAACCGCCAGCGGCAATGCCATTCGTTGGAGGGGCGGTCCGGCAAGACCGCCCCTGACACATCATCACCTGACTACACTCCCGGCGATGCCTCTGACCAGGCCAGACAGAGAACCGCTGCTGGAGTATCAGGCGGGCCGTCGAAGGGGGCGCGAGGTGTGGACCTCCAGGGCGGCGCGGACCGCCGACTCCAGGGCGCCCTCGATCCAGGCCGGCTTGAGGGAGGTGTGGTCACCCGCGAAGTGCATCGGGCCCTCGGGCACGGGGATGGAAGGCAGCAACTCGGTGTGCTGGCCGGGCAGTAGTACGGACGCTTCTCCGTACGCGTAGGGGTCGCGCAGCCAACTCTGGGTGCGTCCGGCGCCGGTGTAGAAGACCTCGACGCGCTGGCCGTAGACCTCCTGCAGTCCGCACAGGGCGTGCGGGTAACGGGCCTCGTCGTCCAGGGAGTCCCAGCGAAGTGCGTCGTCCGCCCAGCTGTAGGACGCCAGCACCACTCCGCCGGAGCTGCCGGGCACCGGGTGGGAGGGGTGGTACATGAACCGGTTGGCGCTGTCCGACACCGAGCCGCCGCCCACGACGTGGGTGGCCTCGGGCTGGTCCCGGGACACGGCCCGGTTGGCGGCGTAATGAGTGCGCTGGCCCGGGCTGATGTGGCCGGCCGGCACGGAGGGATGGGCACCCAGCAGGCTGCCGTCGGCGGGTGCCCGGCCGGTGCGGTAGGCGTCGTACAGCTTCGAGTCGATCCGGCCCAGCTCGCGCTTCCAGTCGGCCTCCGTGAACTCCCACCAACGGTGGCTGAACTCCAGCAGCACCTTCGTGGCGCTGTCATAGTGCAGCTCCGCGACCGCGCGGCGCTTGCGGTATGACATCAGGGGGCTGATCTGTACGTGCCGCAGACCGGAGAAGGGCACGGTGACCACGGCGGCGTCCGCGGTGAACTGCTCGCGCACCACCGGACCGTCACGCCCCTCGGACACCGTGTCCACCCACACCTGAGGGCCCGTGCGACCGACGTGCCGGGTGTCGGAGGAGGGGCGGTCGGGATCGTGGTACTCGATGCGGGTGACCCTGCGGTCGAACCGGACCGTGTCGCGCACCCGCGTCAGCAGCGCGTCCGGCAGCACCGCAGTGCCGCCCTCCAGCTCCCAGAAGGCGGTGTCGGGGCTGATGAGGGAGGAGCCGATGAAGCTGTGGATGAACGACAGGGGCAGACGCGACGTGAGGTTCTCCAGAGTGCCGATCAGGTCGACCGTGCGCTCGTCCAGCCCCGCGTGCTCGGTCAGGAAGCGGAACATCGACCAGTCGCCGAACCGCTGAATGACCCTGGCCCAGCCCTGCACCCGTTCCGGCAGCGGCTTGTCGACCCGCTTGCCGTCGGCGCCCAGGGTGCTGAACTCGTCGCGCACCGGATCCAGTACCGACCGAAGGATGGCCCCGGCGGGAGTGTCCCAGCGGGCGCGCGGCACGCCGAAGGACCGGTTGATGCGCCGGGGCGCGCGGGCGTACTCCGCACGCCGCATCCGGAGGCCGTTGACGTAGATCCAGGTGCGGCTGGCGGGCCGGCCGTCACCGTCGACGTCGACGTAGTGGAAACGCCGCTTCTTCAGGTCCAGTTGGTCGATCAGCCCCATCACCAAGGGGTGGCTGCCGGGCAGGCGCATGGCGCCCGCCTCGGCGTACTGGCGGGGGTCGGCGAAGGGTTGCGTCGCCCGCTCGTGGCCGCCGCGGCGGAAGGTCTTGATGCGTCCGCCCGCCCGGTTGCCGTTCGCCTCGAGAACGGTCACGTGATGGCCGGCCCGCTTCAGCAGTAACGCCGTCACCAGACCTGCCGGGCCGGCTCCGATGACAAGGACCTTCTTGGGTGCGCCAGCCCGCCGGGTGGGCAGTCCCTCCTTGAGTACGTGCTCGTAGTGTGGGACCAAGGGGCGGTCGTGGTCGTCCACGACCAGCAGGGCCCGGGCCACAGCCAGGCACCTGTCGAAGTCCGCGCCCCGGGTGGGCGCCGGTGCGGCCGGGGCCTGCACGGGCATGGCCGTGGCAGGCGCGCCACTGGCCAGAGCCGTGGCCGCCGCTGCCGTTCCCGCCGCCGTTGCGAAGCTTCGCCTGGACAGGCCCGAACCTGCCACGACGGCTTTGTGATCTTCAGTCATGACCCACTTGTAACGGTGGGCCGACCCGACTCGCCCGACTGTGCTGCGGCGTTGCCCCGAACGAGCGATGCCGGGTCGAACCGCTGACGCACAGTCGGACGTCTGCGGAGCGCGCCTTCGGCGACGTCCCCGAAGGGATGAAAGACAGACGGTGACCCGCGTGTCGGGCCGGCTCATCGGCACACTTCCAGATGGCCGGGTGGCCGTGCGTGGTTGGCGGGGGAACGGGCGGGACGAACCGGAGCGGCATGGCTGCCGCCGCCGGAAGTCCCGGCAGAACAGGGGGCAGGCGTGGGACAAGGGACTTCACTCAAAGGCCGGGCACGCTACTGGTTCGACACCACGTTGACCCGCGGCACCTCCGCGCTCGTCGGCTGGCTGGCCGTGGGCTGTCTCGTCGTCGTCTTCCCGGTGAGCGCCGTGCTGGTGTGGACGGACCCGCATGCGCCCACGTCCCGTTCGGGGAGGCTGGCAGCGGTCTGGCGTCTCAGCGGTGAGACACTGCGGCTCGGCGGGGCGACAGGCCCGCTCCTGCGCGTGCTGTTGTCGGTACTGCTCGCCCTGGTCGCCCTGGTGTACGTCTCGACCCTCGTCGGTCTGATCACCACCGGACTGACCGAGCGGCTCACCGCACTGCGGCGGGGCCGCTCCACCGTCATCGAGCAGGGGCACTCGGTGGTGCTGGGCTGGTCCGAGCAGGTGTTCACGGTGGTGAGCGAACTGGTGGCCGCCAACGCCAATCAGCGGTACGGCGCGGTGGCCGTACTGGCCGACCGGGACAAGACCACGATGGAGGAGGCCCTCGGCAGCAAGGTGGGCACCACCGGCCGTACCCGGCTTGTCTGCCGCAGCGGTTCTCCCACCGACCCCGATCTGCTCGCCCTGACCAACCCCGGTGCGGCCAGTGCTGTGCTGGTGCTGCCTCACGACGATCCGTCAGCGGATCCGGAAGTGGTCAAGACACTGCTGGCGCTGCGGGCCACACTCGGCGGGCAGGAAAGCCCGCCGGTCGCCGCCGCCGTCAGAGACGACCGGTACCGTCTGGCGGCCTCCCTCGCCGCGGGATCAAACGGCACCGTCCTGGAGAGCGACGCGATCACCGCCCGGCTGATCGTTCAGTCCGCCCGCCGTCCGGGACTCTCCCTGGTGTACCGCGATCTCCTGGACTTCGCCGGAGACGAGTTCTACCTCACCTCGGACCCGGCGCTGACCGGCCGGTCCTTCGGCGACACGCTGCTGGCCTACGCCACCTCCAGCGTGGTCGGCCTGCTGCGCGACGGCAGGCCCGTGCTGAACCCGCCGCCACAGACCCTGCTCGGCCCCGGCGACCGGCTGATCGTCATCACGCGGGACGACGACACCGCGCGGCTCAGCGACTGCTCCGGGCTCGTCGACGAGTCGGTGATGACTCCCTGGCAGCCGGTGAACGCCCGGCCCGAACGGGTCCTGATCCTCGGCTGGAACCGGCGGGCCTCACTCATCGTCGACCAGTTCGGCCGGTACGCCGTGCACGGCTCGGTCATCGCCGTGGTCGCGGACCCGAAGGAGGTGACGGCCGAGCAGGTACGGGACGCCGGTACGGACTTCGCTCCCCGTCTGACCATGACCTTCCGGCCTGGGGACGTCACCCGGCCCGAGACATTACGGTGCCTGGAGATCGACTCGTACGACAGCGTCGTCGTGCTCGGCCCGGACCTCGTTCCGGGACAGCGGCCCGACGAGGCCGACAACCGGACCCTCGTCACGCTCCTCGTTCTGCACATGCTGGAACAGGAGACCGGACGGGAGCTGCCGGTGGTCACCGAGATGACCGACGACCGCAACCGGACGCTCGCGCCCATCAGCCCCGGAGCCGACGTGATCATCAGCGGAAAACTCATCGGCCTGCTGATGGCTCAGATCTCCCAGAACCGGCACCTGGCCGCTGTGTTCGAGGAACTGTTCTCCCTCACCGGCAGTCAGATCCACCTGCGACCGGCGGCGTCCTACGTCCTGCCCGGCAGTGACGCGTCCTTCGCCACGGTCGTCGCAGCGGCGCAGCAGCGCCGCGAATGCGCCATCGGTTACCGCCGACACGACCGATCCACGGCCGTCCCCGACCACGGAGTGCGTATCAACCCGGACAAGAACGAGCGACGGCGCTGGACCGATCGCGACGAAGTCGTCGTGATCACACAGGCTGATACCGCCCCCGGCGTGTGATCGGTGATGCCGACCCACCGGACGAGCGCAGCGGGTGCGGCTGCCACGACTGAAGCCGCGGTGGAGATGGCGGCGGTGAGGATGGTTCTGGACGATCTCCGGGCCCGAGAAGGCGTGCGGGCAGCAGGTGACTGCATCAGCTTGAGCTGTCACGGGAGACACATGAAGCAGCCCCGCCTGCCCCGCAACCGCGTTCTGATACGGGCCGGAATCGGCCCTACCTCTTCAGATTGCCAGAACAGGACAAGAGCGTGTGAATCGGCACCAAAAATCTGAGGAATGCTCAGTTCCTGCCCTAGATATGACAAGTGACTTGACTGAAAGCGCTTCCTTTCCCGGTTTTCAGCAGCCCGCCCTGCCTCTATGCGCCGGATTCCAGACAAGTTCAGTCCGCTCACCTGCGACTTCGACCTTATGGGACGACACACTGCGTCCTGGTTCATACGGAAACGCCCAGGGAGGAAAGTTGTCTCGTAGGCCGCGCCCGCCCCAAGAACGCCCCTGTGCGCATCTCTTCACCGAATGCACACTTACAGCGTCCGGCGAGCCCGACCGTATCCGCGGCAGCAGCCGCCGCTTCGAGCAGAGGATTTTCCCGCGATGACCGAGCCGGGCAGACCCACGCCCACATGCCGCGCGCGCAGCCCGCACCGCGCCACACCCGGCCGGCTCACCCGCGCCGTCCAGTACACCGGCCGCCTGCTCTGCTGGAGCCTCGCCACCGCCATGGCGCTGGCCGCCACCGACCTCCTGCTCGACCCCCACGCCCCCTGGTGGCCCTACACCTGGCCCGCACCCTGGATCCTCACCTGTGTCTCCACCCTCGCCTGGGCACTGCTGCGAGCCCACGAGAAGAACACCGCCGAGCCGCCGACCGACGACGAAGACCCCTACCAGGACGAGTGGGAACACGCCGCTTAGACGTCGGTTCTTCCCGATGCCCCATCCAGTGATGCGTAGTTGGTCCTGTGATGTCGGGTCGCGCCGGCAGATGGTGTACTCGTCGGTCAGGCGGCGGGCCATGAGGCCCGTCATGGCGAGGTGGATCATGGCTTCGGAGCGGTGCGGGTTCGCCCGCCCTCCCGTGTCAGGAGGACATGTGCAACGTGGCGAAGTCTGGTGGGTGGGGTCCGACGAGCGGCGACTGTTCGTACTGCTGTCGGGAGATGACCCGTCCGGGATCCGGGCGATGCAGGTCGTCGCGCCGGCGGGCGTCGACATGAGCGGTCTGGGCGTCGAAGTGCGAGTTGGCGCCACGGAAGGGCTGCCCTTCGAGGGCGTGCTGCGGCTCGCGTTCCCGCGTCCGGGCTTTACCCCATGCACGTGGGTGACCACCGTGTCACGGGATGGCCTGATCGAGCGGGTGGCCGTCCTGTCCTCGGCGAAGCTCAGCGAGATTGACGATGCCCTCCGACTCGCTGAACAACCACAGGAGCAGACCCCGGCAATGACCGCGAAGCTCAGCGAGATGAGGGACGCCCTCCGTCGCGGTGAACTCGGGTAGGGGAAGAAGGAGCCGACGGCGTGGGCGGTCTCGGCCAGATGGTCGACGCTGTCCGACTGTTGCCCCGGCGACCCTCACCGTTGAGATCACTCCCCCGCCCGCTGAGCTCCGCGCACACGAGAGCGCCGGCTCCCCGCAGTGCGGGAGCCGGCGTCTCGGCGGGACTTCTTACGGGGTGACGCAGCCGATCGAGCCGACCGGATGGTTGTTGCCGGTGGAGGTGGCGGTGAATCCGAAGGTCACGCTGCCGTCCGGCGCGACGGTGCGGTTGTAGTCGACGTTTCTGACCGTGACCGTGCCGTCCGTGCCGGAACTGAGTGTGCCGCTCCAGACACTGCTGATCCGGGTACCGGTGCCCGGCTGCCAGCGCACGGCCCAGCCGTTCATCGCTGTCGTGTTGTGGTTCATCACCTGCACAGAGCCCTGGAAGCCTCCGTTCCAGGCGTTGGTCACCGAGTAGACGGCCATGCAGCCGCTGTGCGGGTCGGTCGGGGTGGGGGTCGGCGTGGGCGTGGGGGTCGGCGTCGGGGTGCCGCCCGAGCCGCGGATGCCGGTCACCTCGCCGTTGCCGCCGTCGAAGACGATGTCGGAACAGGAGAAGAAGTTCTCCTGGCTGTCCGAGCGCACCCACTGGATGAACAGCACCGCGTCGCCCGAGCGGCCCGAGGGCAGGTTCAGGTTCCAGTAGTAGTGACCGGAGTCGCTGCCCACCGAACCCGACTGGGCGGGGTTGGTGACGGTCTGGATGAGCTCCAGGTCGCCCCAGCCCAGCGGGGAGCTGGGCGAGTAGCCGGGCTTGGACAGATACACCCGGAAGTCACCCGGGTGCGCCGCCCAGTTGCTGTACCGGACCTGCATGCTCTTCCCGGAGGTCAGATGCGTGCGGGGCCAGTCGGCGCGGGCGGCGTTGTAGCCGGTGAAGTTGTACGGGGAGCGGTCACCGGCGCTGCACAGCTTGCCGTCGGGTACGTAACCGGCGCCGCGGCCGCCCGCGTTGGAGTCGAGCACGGCGAACCAGTTGTACAGCGCCGTCGATCCGCTCTCGGCCAGCGCGGCCTTGCACGCCGGGTTCGTCGGGTCCAGGGCGCCGGTGCCGGTCTTGGCGTCCTGGTAGCAGAGATACGTCCGCGAGCCGGGCATCATCGCCACCCCGTGTGCCTGCGCGCTGCCCTGGCCGAGCAAGGCCAGACCGAGACCGCTCAGCAGGGTGGCGAGCACCGCCGCCCAGGAGAGGAGCCGGTTTCTGCGTCGAACCATGGTGCCTCCTGTCGTTCCGTGGCTGTCCGCTGTGGAGCCCCCGCCCGCCCGGGGAACAGGTCGCTCCGGGCGGGCGAGGGAGTGTGGGGAGGTAGGCGGATCAGGCGGGCGGTGCGCCCCAGGCCAGGGTGGTGCCGAGGTAGCCGGGGATCGCAGGGGCGTCGGTGTAGGACGTGGCAGTCGTGCGGCTGTAGTCGCCGACCTCGTTGAACGCGGACCAGTCGGACTTGGCCATGCGCAGCTGGAGGTCACCGGTGTCCCGGCCCGCGGCCAGCGAGCCGGCCGAGAAGGCGACCTCCAGATAGGCGTCCGCGCCCGCCACGGGGGTGCTCAGCGGGACAACCCTGAGCTTGACGTTGGAGCAGCCGACCGCGGCGTAGTCGCACCAGGCGCTCACCGTGGACGAGCCGCCATCCCGGGTGAAGTAGTAGCGGGCGGTCACCCCGGTCAGGTCGACAGCGGCGCTGCCGGTGTTGGTGATCCGCAGGCCGGGGCGGATGGCGTTGTCGGTGGCCGAGGAGTCGTTGTTCTTGTAGGCGACCTTGAGACCGCCCGCCGGGTCGGGACCGCCGCCGCCCGTCTCGGTGGTGACGCTCAGCGCTGCGGATGCGGCGGAGACGTTCCCGGCCGCGTCACGGGCCCGCACGGTGTAGCTGTAGGCCGTGGCGGCGCTCAGCCCGGTGTCCGTGTACGTGGTGCCGGAGGCCGGCGAGCCGACCCGGGTGCCGTTGCGGTACACGTCGTACCCGGTCACACCCACGTCGTCGGTGGCCGCGGTCCAGGCCAGGGAGACGCTGCTCGCGGTCTTCGCGGTGGCCCGCAGTCCGGCCGGGGCGGTCGGGGCGGTGGTGTCACCCGGGTCGGTGCCGCCCGTCGGCACGGCGGGGTAGGCGTTGCGTACCAGCATCTGGAACTGGTTGTGGAACCAGTGGCCGGCCAGCGGCGCGTCGGGCAGTGCCCCGGTCTTGTTGTTGCCGGCGTTGGGCGCGGTGTAGTCCGGGTCGCACATCGGGTCCGCCTTCTTGCCCTCCTCGTTGGGGATGTCCTTGCTGGCCCCGTCGGACTCCCCCGGCGGCTTCACCCACAGGAAGGCGTCGAAGTGCGAGTCCGGGTATCCGGAGGGTGCGGCCTGCGGCGGCTGTCCGAGTCCGGCTCCGCTCACGTTGCACCACAGTCCGCGGTGGGCGCGCCGGTCGACCTTGGACTCCGTGACGTAGGTGTCGAGGGTGGTGCTGGTGCTCTCGGCGGTGGGCCGGGCCGAGCCGCCCCAGCCATTGCGGGAGGTGTCGACCACCATGCCGGTGGAGGCGGGCCAGCCCGCCGAGACCAGCGCCCGGTGCACGTTCTTGGTGAAGTCCACCTCGTCGAAGTTCGGGTTCCACTCGTAGAACTTGCCCGACTTGACCGGGTTGCCGCCGACGCTCTTGTCGGGGTTGGTAAGGAAAGGCTCCTCCAGTGGCGTGGCGTTGGCGACGTTGGTGACCAGCCCGTCGACGCTGCTCAGCCCGGCCGCGGTGCCCCTGGCCACCTCGGTGTACTGCTGCACGGTCTGGGAGAGGTTGTTGTCCCAGCCGAGCCAGCCTGAGTGCGCGTAGTCCAGGTAGGTGTACACGTTCGGGATGGCGTGCAGCTTGTCCAGGGCGTACCGGATGCCCTCGACGTATATGCCGCTGCTCTTGGCCTGGCCGCATTCGGGGTCGGAGGTGTTGGTGACCAGGTTGGGCAGGCTGTCGGGCTCGACGACCGTGGTGATCCGGATGTCCTGGTACTTGGGGTTCTTGAGGACGTTCGCGATGACGTCGATGTATTCGCTCTTGTAGCGGGCCAACCCGGCCTGGGTGAGCGGGAGTTCGCCACTGGAGGCGAGGGCGGCGCAGTCCCGTCCCGGCAGGTCGTACACCACGAAGGTGGCGGTGATCGGCTGTCCGGGCTTCTTCTGGGCGAGCGCCAGGTCGAGGTGGTCGGCCAGGCTCTTGCGCCCCGCGTTGGCCGCACCGCCGTGGACGGCAGCGATCCGGTCCAGCCAGACGGCGGTCGGATAGGTCTTGACCTTCTCCATCTTCGCCTTGAGCGTGGCGTCGGAAGTCTGCGCGATGGACGTGTTCACGAGCTCGGCGTAGTCGGGGTTGACGTAGAAGGACGCCCCCGCGAAGGGGTTGTCGACATGAGTTTCCGCCGCTGCCGCGGGCTGTCCCGCGATCTGGCCGGCCGCCCCGAGCATCAGGGTGGCCAGGGCGGTGGCCAGGGCTGCCGACCGTCGTCGGCGCATGCGCGGCAGCGAGGCGCCGTCGGTTTTGGTCGGGTGGGTCATCGTGCCCTCCTCGGTGGTACGTGCGGGTGTGCCGGTCGTACGTTCAGGAGCCGGTGCACTGCGGAGCGGGCGTGCCCGCGCCGCCGTTGGCGGTGAAGCCGAACGAGGTGGTGGCGCCGGGAGACAGGGCGCCGTTGTGGGCGGCGTTGCGGACGGTCGCGCGGCCTTGGGCCACGGTCAGGGAGCCGTTCCACAAGCTGTTGATGGTGGAGCCGTTGAGGTCCCAGACGACGGACCAACCGGTCAGCGGGCCGGTGCCGGAGTTCTTGACGGTCATCTCCGCCTGGTAGCCGCCGGACCAGGCCGAGACGACCTTGAACTGGGCGGTGCAGGACTTGGGTTGGGGCTCCGGCTCCGGGTCCGGGTCGGGGTCGGGACCGGTGCCGTAGGTCAGGCCGTGCCCGTACGCGAAGAGCGGGCTCTTGCCGTCGCCGTCGTTGATGGGCTGCTGGGAAGCGCTGCGCATCCACGTCATGGGGAGCTTGCCGGTCGGGGCGTAGTCACCGAAGAGCACGTCCGACACTCCGGCGCCCTCGGTGCCGGGCAGCCAGGCCGCCAACAGGGCGCGCCAGTCCGGAAGTTGGGCGGCGATGTCGAGCGGGCGCCCGGAGACCAGGACCACCACGACGGGCACCCCGCTGGCCTTGAGCCGGCTGAGGGTCTGTAGGTCCTCCTGGTCCAGCCCCATGCTGCCGGGCCGGTCGCCGTGCATCTCGGCGTACGGCGTCTCCCCGACCACCGCGACGGCGGCGGTGTAGCTGCCGTCGATGCCGTTGCCGTAGCGGTCGTAGGTGATCCGGGACGGGTCGGTCGCGGCGGCGCGGATGCCCTGGAGGACGGTCGTGCCCTCGGTGACGGGGCCGCTGCGGCCCTGCCAGCCCAGGGTCCAGCCGCCGCTCTGGTTGCCGATGTCGGCGGCGGACTTGCCGGCCACGAACAGCTTGGCGTTCTTCGCCAGCGGCAGGATCGCGCCGTCGTTCTTCAGCAGCACCTGCGACTGCCGCACCGCCTGCCGGGCCAGGGCCCGGTGCTCCGCGGAGCCCACGGTCGGGGTCAACGACCGGTCGGTGAGCGGCCTTTCGAACAGGCCGAGCTGGAACTTCTTGGTGAGGATGCGCCGGTTGGCGTCGTCGACGCGCGCCAGGGGGATCCGCCCGGCGCTCACCTCGCCACGCACCAGGGTGAGGAACTTCTTGTAGTCGTGCGGGACCATCACCATGTCGACGCCCGCGTTGACGGCCGTGGCGATCTCGGCGCCGGTGAATCCGCTCTGCCCGTCCAGCTGGTCGACCGCGGCCCAGTCCGAGACGACGAAGCCGGTGAAGCCCAGCTCGCCCTTGAGCACGTCGGTGACCAGGTACTTGTGCCCGTGCGAGCGCACGCCGTTCCAACTGCTGTAGGACAGCATCACCGAACCCACGCCCCGCCGTACCGCCTCCTGGAAGGGCGGCAGGTGGATCGCGCGCAGCTCGGCCTCGGACAGCTCGGTGTTGCCCTGGTCGACGCCTCCGGTGGTGCCGCCGTCGCCGATGTAGTGCTTGGCCGTGGCCAGTACCGACGCCGGGTCGCCGCCCAGGCCCGTGCCCTGCATGCCGGTGACGAACGTGGCCATGGACGTGGGCAGTTCGGGCTTCTCGCCGAACGACTCGTAGGTGCGGCCCCACCGGTCGTTGCGGGCCACGCACAGACACGGCGCGAAGGACCAGTCGATGCCGGTACCGGCCACCTCCTCGGCCACCGCCCGTCCGACGCGCTGCACCAGCGCCGGGTCACGGGTGGCGCCGAGGCCGATGTTGTGCGGGAAGAGGGTGGCGCCGCGCACCGCGTTGTGGCCGTGCACCGCGTCGATGCCGTAGATCATCGGGATGCCGAGCGGGGTGGTGAGGGCCGTGCGCTGAAGGGAGTCGTAGGTGTCGGCCCAGGTCTGGGCGTTGTTGGGGCTGACCGTCGAGTCGCCGCCGGAGAGCACCGAGCCGATGCGGTAGGTGGCGAGGTCGGACTGCGGGACGAGCGCGTCCTTCTCGATCTGGGTCATCTGCCCGAGCTTGTCGTCGAGCGTCATCCGGGAGAGCAGATCGGTGACCCGCTGGGACACCGGGAGGGAGGGGTCCTGGTACGGCAGGGCGGCGGTGGCCGTGGGGACCTGGGCGGGCGGGGCGGCGGCAAGACCGGTCAGGGCGAGGGTCGCGGCGCACAGCGCGGCGACGAGGGCGGGGCGACGGGTCCGGGAACGCAGGGGTACGGGAGGGCTTGCGGACACGGTGCGGCTCGGGCTCATGGAGTGCGGCCTTTCCGGGTGCGGGCCGGAGGGGCGGACGTGGAGCCGGGGCCCGCCCCCCGTCGGTGCGGGAAGGCGGGGCGGGCCCCGGAGGAGGCCGGTGCGGCGCACCGGCGGGGTCAGGCGCTGGTGCAGGCCGTGCCGTTCAGGGTGAAGGTGCCGGGCTTGGCGAAGGTGCCGCTGTAGGTGCCCTGGAAGCCGAAGGTCTGGCTGCCGCCGGCGGCGATCTGCGCGTTGTGCGCGACGGGAGTCGCCGTCACCGCGCCGGAGGAGCCGGAAAGGGTGGCGTTCCAGGCGCTGGTGACGCGCTGCCCGGAGGGCAGGGTGAAGCCGAGCTGCCAGGTGTTGAGGGCGGTGGTACCGGTGTTCTTGACGGTGACGTCGGCGGTGTAGCCGCCCTGCCAGACGTTGGTCGCGTAGGTCACCTGGCAGGCCGTGGTCGGCCCACCGGGGCCGCCCGGGCCGCCGCCGCCGAGGTTGACGGTGGAGGAGAAGGAGTTCACCGCGAGTCCGGCGCCGTTCTGCCACGGCTCGAACCCGGCCTGGATGCTCGTCAGGTACCAGTTGTTCTGCGCCATCCCCCGGGCGACGGTCTGGTCGACGAAGTCCATGACGTCGAAGCTCCAGCTGCTGATCGCCGAGGGAGCGACGAAGGAGATCACGTCGTTGGAGCCGTTGCTGCCGGTCCACACCTGCCAGGTGCGGCCGCCGACGGTGGCGGTGCCGACCTGCGAGCCGATCGGCTGGATGGAGCCCACCCGGTTGAACCAGATCATGATCTCGGTGCGGTTGACGCCGTCGGTGCGAGGCGTCGGGTCCAGCCAGATGTCGTACGAGGCGTTGTACACGGCGCCCGAGACAAAGCCGTAGGAGATGCTGCTGGGCGCGCTGGAGATGGTGCTGAGCTGCGCCGGAAGGTTGGTGCCCGGCGAACAGTTCGTGTAGTGGCAGCCGTTGAACACCGACGGGTACGACTTCGGGGCGCCGTTGGTGGGCACCGAGCCGTCGGCCTGGGTGAGGCGGAAGCCGGTGTCGGTGGCGGTGACGCACTGGGTGGCGCTGGTGCCCCAGCGGTTGTTCTGCACGACGTAGCGGCCCTGGATGACGGTCGAGCCGAACTGCTCGCAGATCGTGGTGTCGGCCTGGGCCGGCGGCGCGGCGACGAGGAGAGCCGCGAGCGCGGCGAAAGCGGAGAGCAGTGCGGCGAACATGCCGCGCACGGGGCGGGGACGGTGCGGTAACGATCGCATGCGGGTGCCTCTCTCGAACGTGGCTCGGCTGTATCGGGGCCGGTACGGGAGCGCTCCCACCTCCCCACTGATGGGAGCGCTCCCACCCCACTCGTTCGGGTCGGACTGTAGAAGTCCGCCCATGTCCCTGACAACCCCGTGGGCGCGAATGCGTCGAAGGGATTTCGAAGCCGCAGGCCAGGCGGGCACATCGCAACCTTTCGATGGGCAATGGGAGTTGGGAGCGCTCCCGAAAGTTTTCGCCCGGGCCCGTCCGGTGCCCTCGGACCGAGCCGCGCAGCACCGGCCGGGTGCGCAAGATGACATGGCGCCCGGCGACCTCCGGCTGTTCCATCTCCTCCCTCGGCAGCCGCACCAGGCTCCGCCCGATCTGCTCCAGCGTGGGCGGGTCGGCCGGGTCGCGGGGGATGACACAGGCCAGCACCTCCTCACCGGTACCGCTCGTGCGGCACGCCGATCACCCGGACGTCGGCCATCTGAGGACCTTCGCGGGAGTGCTCGAAGGGGGCATTCGCGGTGCCGGAACCCGGCTCCCAGCCGTCGTCGAGGACGACGTGGGCCTTGGTGACGGCGAGGCGTGGCCCGTCCGGGGCGGGCACTACGGCAGCCTCGGGGACTGCCTCGTGCTCCAGCAGCGCCCTCTCCAGCACGACGGGACTGATCCTGTAGCCCGCGCCCTGGAGACATCGCGCCGCGCTCGACCAACGTCAGTTATCCGTCGTCGTCCCTCTGGTAGGTGCCGACGAGGATGCCGAGGATCCTGCTCGCGACCAGGCCGACGATCACCCTGAGTGGTTCGGGGGTGGTGAACACACCGGCACGCCTAGGCCGTGTTTTGGAAGTTACCGGTGTGCTGAGTGGGCCGTCGGGGAACGTCGCGGGCGGCCATCCAGATCGTGAGGGTGCGGGCTTGCGGTTGCCGCTGCGGAAGCTTCTACCGTCCTTAACAGGGCCGGAGAAACCGGCCCGGTGACGCGATCGTGAGGGAGACAGCGATGGACTGGCCTATCGCGGAGGTCGCTCGGATGTCGGGCGTGACCGCCCGGACCCTGCGGCACTACGACGAGGTCGGCCTGCTGCCGCCCGCCCGGATCGGGGCCAACGGCCACCGCTACTACGAGGAGCATCAGTTGCTGCGGCTGCAGCAGATTCTCGTGCTGCGGGCGCTGGGCGTAGGGCTTCCCGAGGTCGGCCGGATCCTGGCTGAGCAGGTCGACGAGGTGGACGCGCTGCGCGGCCACCACCTGCGACTGCTTGCTGAGCGGGACCGGCTCGACGCCCTGGCAGGCACCGTCTCCCGCACGATCGCCGACCTGGAACAGTCCAGAAAGGACGGCAACCCCATGACCATCAACCGACCGGAGAACCTGTTCGAGGGCATCCAGCCCTCCCAGTACCAGGAGAGCTTGCGCGACTTCCCCGAGCACTCCGAGGAAGTTGCCCGAAGGGTCGCCGTAATGACCCCGCAGGACATCGAGGCCGGGCAACGCGAGCGAACGACGCAGATGATCCTGCTGGCCGACCTGATGGCCGCCGGCCACCCGGCCGACGCCGCGCCCGTGCAGGCCCAGATCGACGCCCAGTACCAGGCCATGACCGAACTGAGGACCGTGTCGGCCGAGGAGTACCGCGCCGTCGGGCGCTCCTGCGTGGACAACAGCGCCTGGCGCTCCGCGTACGAGGCGATCGCACCGGGCCTGGCCGCGTACCAGCGCGACGCCATCGAGGCGTACGCCACAACTCGGCTCAGCTGACTGGGCGCCGGGCTGTCACAGGGGGACCAGCCCGGAAAGCAGTTGGTCCGTCGCACCAACAAACTCACCTCGCCCGGCCTATCAGTCGCCGAGCGAGGTGCTGCCCGTCATCGTGACCATCGAGCCCAAGCCGCATGAGTGTTTCCAAACAGCAGAACGATCGCTGCTGGCACTTCGCGAGCAAGTTCACCCGGGGCTGGCACTTACGCCAGGTCACAGCCATTCGTTGATAGCTGCGATAAGGATGCTTGCCTCGAAGCGGACCGCAAGCTTGTCAAACCGGGTCGCCACCGCCCGGTTCCGCTTCAGCCGGTTGATGCCGCACTCAACCGGGTGCCGGGCCTTGTGGTCCTCGCGGTCGAAGGCCGGAGGCCGCCCGCCAGCCGTTCCCCGGCGTTTGCGGTGGCCGGCCTGGTCGGCAGGCTCCGGGATCGTGCAGCGGATTCCGCGCTTTCGCAGGTAGGCGCGGTTGGCGCGTGAGGAGTACCCCTTGTCGCCCCGCACCCGCAGCGGCCGGACACGTGGACGGCCGAGTCCGATGCGAGGCACCCTGATGCCATCCAAAACGGCGGCGAATTGAGGGCTGTCACCACGCTGACCTGCGGTGACCAGGAAGGACAGTAGCCGTTGGCCGCTGATGGGCGCGGCAGATCGTGGAGTCGATGTTGATCTCCCAGGTGATGAGCCCGGCCGCGTCCGCACGGACTTGCAGCCGGGTCAGCGGTTCGGGCCAGGTACCGTCACGCTGCCAGCGGCGGAAAGCCCATAGACCGTCTGCCACGGCCCGTACTGCAACGGCAGATCCCTCCACGGAGCACCGGTCCGCACCCGCCACCGGATCCCGTCGATCAACTTCCGCCGGCCCAACAATGGCCGCCCCACCACCGCGACCGGCAACAGCGGTTCCAAGACGGCCCGATGCTCGTCAGAAAGATCCCCTCGCCCCACACCGAGATCATCGCGATGCGGGACGGGGAACAGAGCCGACTTCCAAAACACGGCCCTAGGGCACCTGGTCAGTCCTGCGACGCACCACCGCGGCCAACCGTGCCTTCGCCGACCCGGAGGACTTTCACTGCCGTCCTACGTGGCCTACGTCGGCTCCAATACCGCCACGACGGCCTCGACGGCTGTCGCACCGGCACCGGTCTCCGACCCAACCACTACGACGACGTCACGCATTCAAGG
This sequence comes from Streptomyces sp. NPDC034103, assembly GCF_055575395.1. NCBI lineage: Bacteria > Bacillati > Actinomycetota > Actinomycetes > Kitasatosporales > Streptomycetaceae > Streptomyces > Streptomyces sp. NPDC034103. Next base: position 205,524 of record NZ_JBVISS010000010.1, read on the forward strand.
TCAGCGCCCACATGCCGGGCCACCGCCTCCTCGATCTCCGCCGCGTCCGCGCCCTCCGCCGCCCAGGCCACATATCCGTCGGGCCGTACCAGGACGGTCGTCCGGCGGTCGCCCGCCCAGCGCTCCACGGTCAGCCACCCCTCGCGGACACCGGGACCTTCATACGTCCCCGGCGTGATCAGCACGAATCGGCCGCCGCGCAGCGCCTCGTAGAGCCGGCCGTCCTTCAGGGTGACGTCGGGGACGCGGGTGCCGGTGAGGCGATGGGCGCCGCGGGGGGCGGGGTAGGCGTAGCCGATCCCGGTGATCTGCCCGAGGGCCTTGCGCTGAACGGGCGGGGCCATGTCGACGAACGCGGAGACGAGGGCGCGGGCGGCACGCAGCAGCGGATTTTGCGCGCGGGCCAGCCGGACCAGTCCGCCGCTGCTGCGCAGCACCGCCCTGCCGACGGGGTGGCGCTCGGCCTCGTAGCTGTCGAGGAGCCCTTCGGGTGCCCGGCCCTGGACGGCCGCTGCGAGCTTCCAGCTCAGGTTGGCGGCGTCCTGGAGGCCGGTGTTCATGCCCTGCCCGCCGGCCGGGGAATGGATGTGCGCGGCGTCCCCCGCGAGGAACACCCGCCCGACCCGGTAGTGCGGTGCCTGACGCTCGTCACTGTGGAAACGGGAGAGCCAGCGGGCGTCGTGCATGCCGTAGTCGGTGCCCAGGGCACGGCGGGTGATCTCCTTGACCTCGTCGAGGTCGAGCGGGGCGTCGTCGGAGACCTCGTTGCGGCGGTTCCAGCCCATGACCCGGTACCAACCGTCGCCGAAGGAGGCGATCATCGCGAAGGCGTCGCCGCGGCCGTTGACGGTGAGGACGCCCTCGGGCTTCTCGGCCAGCCGGACATCGGCCAGGATCAGCGACTTGATGACGGAGACACCGGGGAAGTCCAGCCCGATCGCCTCCCGCACGGCGCTCCGATGACCGTCCGCGCCAACGACGTAGGCGGCTCGGCGGGTGACGACCGTCCCGTCCGCGCCGCGCACGTCGAGGTCGACTCCCTCGTCGTCCTGCCGCAGCCCGACGACCTCGCTCTCGTACTCGAACTCGACCCCGGCCTCCCGGGCCCGGCGCTCCAGGAGCCGCTCGACCTCGTATTGCGGGGTGATGAGCAGGAACGGGAAGCGCGAGGGCAGGGTGCTCAGATCGAGGGAGAGGCGGCGGAAGAGCCGTAGGCCGGTGATGGTGTCGCCGGTGGTGAGGAGCGGGTCGGCGAGGCCGCGGGCGTCGAGCTGCTCCAAGGTGCGTGCGTGCACCCCGAAGGCACGGGAGAGGTTGTTGATCTTGCGCGGCCGCCTCTCGACGAGGGTCACGGGGACACCGGCTGTGGCGAGGTCACCGGCGAGGAGAAGGCCGGTGGGGCCGGAGCCTACGACGATCACCGTGCGGTGGGTGGTGGTGCCGTTCATGGTGGCCTCCTGTTGCCGACGCTTGCTTGCCATCACCTGTTGCCAACGGATGTTGGCCAACACTTGTGGACGAAGATAGCGAGGCACTGGGAGAGGTGTCAACGCTTGTTGGCAAACATCTGTTGGCGAACACTTGTTGACCTACGCCCGTTGGCCTACGCTTGTTGGCATGAACGGCAGCGACAGCACCTCCACGGTTCCCGGCTCAGCCGCCCCCCGCCGGTCCGACGCCACTCGCGGCGCGATCCTCGCGGCGGCCCGCGAGCGTTTCGCGACCGACGGCTACGAGCGAGCCACCATCCGCGCCATCGCCAAGGACGCGAACATCGATCCGTCGATGGTGATGCGGTACTACCGCAACAAGGAGGGCCTCTTCGCCGCGGCCGTCGCCATCGACCTGCGGCTGCCGGACGTGAGCGGGGCTGACCACCGGCAGGACGCGGGGCGGATCCTGGTCGAGCACTTCCTCGACATGTGGGAGAACAACGAGGTACTCACCGCCCTGCTGCGGGTCGGCGTGACCAACCAGGCCGGGGCCGAGCGCATGCAGGGCATCCTGCGGGACCAACTGCTGCCGGTCGCCCGGCAGGTGTGCCCCGACCCCGAGCAGGTCCCGGCACGGGCGGCCCTCATGGCGTCGCAGCTGCTGGGGCTGGCGCTCACGCGGTACGTACTGCGGATGCCGCCCGCGGTGGTGCTGGCGCGGGCGGAGATCGTGGCATGGCTGGCACCGACGATCCAGCGGTACCTGACCGCGCCGAGTCCCTGAGGCTTGCGGATGCCGCGCTGGCGCAGGGGATCGCGAATCGCGCGGGAAGAGTACGCCTTATCCGCCATAACCACATCCGGCCTGGTGCGCGGGTCCATCCTCGGCGACGGGAACGCGCAGGCGCGCCATGACGTCCGTGAAAACACGTGCGTCGCCGACCTGATGGCTGCACTTACGAACCTGGTCTCGCGCGCATTCCGTGAACTGTCACGCGGAGTGCCGTCCGTCGAGCGGGCGGGGGTCACGAATCTGGGGCGAGGCTGATGGGAGGTTTGGCCGGACGCAGGCGGGCGGCGTTCTCCTGGCGCTCATTGCGGTGCTGCGCGTGCTCGCTGAGTGAGGCATCGCCTAATCCTCACCCGGGGGCTGGAAAGAACGAGCTGACCGCACGCCGGCAATCCGCTCAGCACAGCGGCTGCACCCCCGCAGCATCCGGCCGTGGCCCCGCCTCCGGACATTCTCGACTTCGTCTGACACCCATGCGCTGCTGCGCGACTCGAGGCCGACCGCCGGGCAGGGCTGACCGCTGCTGGTGGCTGGCTCAGATGTCCAGCCGCGAACAGCCGCCGCGGGTACAGACCACGTCGGCCAGCGTGGTGTAGTTCTCGTCGAACATCAGGATGTAGACCTCCACGACGCCGCCCGGGCGCGGGATCCGCAGTGATCCGTCGCTCCAAGTCTGGTTCGGCCCGCCCGCGTACGCCCACGGGGTGCAGGAGGTGGTGTCTGACGCCACGTCGAACGTTCATCGGCACTGTCCCCGCAAGGTCGCCGCCCTTTGCGAACTGGCCTGTGACTACTACAAAAGTCACCCGAGGCTGCCGCAGCACCTCGGTCAGCGACAGCATGCCGCACATCCCGGACGGAGAGCTGTCACCCACGTCCCGTCCGTCCCGTTCCTGCACCAAAGCATCGACCTCGGGCTTGGAATGGCACCAGTTACTTCATACGAGAAGCAGAACGACGAAGACAAGCCAGAGAAGCACCGCGATGCCACCGATGAGCGCTGCCACTCGTCGCTGGTCTGGGTCCACCGCTGCGCCGTTCCTCCAGCGCCCACAGAAAACAACTGCGGCTACGAACCCGAAGGCGAGGAACACGACTGGCAGCTCATAGCCATCGGGTATTGCGTCACGAGCCACAAACATCTCCGTTGACCTCCACACTGCGCCGACGGGGGTGGAACGCCTCGGCGCTCCACCCCCGGATTGATCAGACCTGTGTCTCCGCTGACTCTCCGGAGGGCTCCACCATCGGTGGCGCAGCCGACGGTGCCCGCCATCGTGGCGCCTGCGCTGGTCGGCGCGGACGTCACCAGTGCCGTTTCACAAGTAGCGGTGGAAGTCGCCGCCTGCATAGAGGTAGGTGTTCTTCTCCTGGCCGGACAGGTCGGGCCTGGCGGACAAGGCCTATTTGTCCCGTCCAATCCACGGCCACCCGCGCAAGCGCAGCATCCGGGCGGTGATCCCGGTCCCGGCAGATCAGCGTGGCCACCGGCTGCGACGAGCCAGCCAGGGCGGCAGGCCACCGTGCCTCAAAACCGCCTCAAAACAGTGGCGTGGCATCGCCACCCGCTACGAGAAGACGGCGATCATCTACGCGGCCGGACTCCACATGCGCGTGCTTGCTGACGAGTTCGTCTGCGGCCACCGCCGGCATCTTCCCGTGGTCGGCCCGCTGATCCGGACGAAATCGCCCAGCGGGTGATCAGCCGGTATGTGCGGTGGCTGATGCCCGCGGGGATGCCCTGCGAGCTGACGAGCCGGGCGCCGCCTTCGGCGAGCTGGTAGGCCAGGCCGACGCCGGTGCGCGGTCCAGGGGCACTCCGAGCCCCCAGTCCCAGTCCGCCGTGCCCACGGCGTCGCCCGTGGCCGGGCGCGTCGGCCTCGGGTGGTCACACCGTGGTGGGGATGACGACCATCCGGGTCACCGAACCGTCCTCGCCGACCACGTCGCGCACGTCGCGGAAGCCCAACCGTCGGCACAGGGCGAGGCTTGCCGTGTTCTCGACGCCCACCATGCCGTAGACCTCCTTCAGGCCGAGGTTGTCCGCGGCGTGGCGCATCAGGCCGCGTGTGACCTCGGTGCCCATCCCCTGTCCCCAGTATTCGGGGGCGAGGGCGACGATGAGTTCGTGACCGTCGACGTTGCCGGTCTTCTTCACCTCCGCGTGGCCGATGTACGTGCCCTGGCACCACACGCCCCACACGTCGAAGCGGTGCGTGGGGTAGACGTCGCTGAGGATGGCACGGAACACGGCGCGCAGGTCGGCCTCGGGCGCCTGGTCCTGTCCCATCCAGCGGCACACCTCCTCTGTGCGCAGCAGGGCGACGAAGTGGTCCTCGTCCTCGGGACGGTAGGGCGTGAACTCCAGCCGTTCGGTTCTCAGAGCGGGTGTCATCGGCGAACTCCTCGGGCGTGCGGCGGATGTTGTGGCCCCGTCCCGCGGGGCGGGGCCGGTGTGGGCGAGATTTCTCCCGGGGCGGTGTCCCGCCCCCGCGTACGGCGAGCGATGCTCGGGCGGCGGGCGGCGGGCCGTCCTCGGCAGCGGGTGGTGCCCGGGTCCGCGGTGCGGTCGGTCGGACACCGCCCCGGGAGGTGGGCTCGGTGCCGTGGGCGCGGAGGTGGCGTGCCGCCCCCGTGCCCACGGCTCATGGCGACGGAGGTCAGGCCTGCGCGTCCTGCATCCGCTCCCGCAGGCTGCGCGGACGCATGTCGGTCCACACCTCGTCGACGTAGGCGGAGCACTCCTGCTCGGTGCCCTCTTTGCCGACGGGCTGCCAGCCCGCGGGCACCTCCACGTCGACCGGCCAGAGCGAATACTGGTCCTCGTCGTTGCGCAGTACCTGGTAGCGGGTGTTCTCGTCCATGTCGTGTGCTCCCGTCGTGGGTGGATCGGTCCGGCCGGCCGCCGACGGCGGCCGGAATTGGTTGCAGACGCTCACGGCGCGGGGGGCTCCCGGGCGCCGGGAGGGGGTGTGGTCACAGGCTCTCCCTGGCCTGCCGGGAGATGTGGCGCAGCGCTGCGGCGAACTCCCCGGCGACGCGCCGCACGGTCGTCGTGTCGTAGGTGCCGGGACGGTGATGCCAGGTGAAGGCGAGGCGCCCGTCCCGGACCGCGCCGACCACCTCGAGCGGGTGCGATCCGCTGTCCCGGGGGTCGTGGTCCTGGCCGAAGGAGCCGTGCTCCGTGCGCACCAGGCCATCGCCCGAGGCGGCGGGGCCGGCGTCCCACTGGCCGAGGTAGTTGAAGACCACCTGCCCGTGGGCCGCGGCGCCGAGCCGCTCGCGCACCTCGGGCGGTCCGAAGGTGCGCAGGGCGCCGAAGCCCAGTCCGTTGCCGGGTACGGAGCGCAGCTGGCGGCGCACCGCTTTCACCAGGGCACGCCAGTTCCGGTCGGGTCCGAGGTGGTCCGGTTCGGGCACCTGGAGGGCGACCGGGTGGATGGTGGTGAACCAGCCGACCGTCCGGGACAGGTCCACGTCGTCGAGCAGGTCCTCACGGCCGTGCCCTTCGAGGTCGAGGCGGACACGGTCGCTTCCGGTCCAGCGGGCCAGCGCCAGGGCCAGCGCGGCCAGAAGGACGTCGTTGACGCGGGTGCGGTAGGCGGCCGGCGCGGCGCGCAGCAGTGCCGCCGTGTCCTCCTCCCCCAGTTCGACGGTGAGGGTGCCTTCCTCCTGGGCCTCCGGGCCGGGCGCGGAGGCGATCGGCAGCTGGTCGGCGGTCACGGCCTGTTCCCAGTAGGGCAGTTCGTGGTCCAGGCCGCCGTCGGCGACGTGGGCGGCGAGTTTGCGCGCCCAGTCGCGGAAGGAGGTGGTGCGCTCCCCCAGGCTGACGGGTTCACCGCGTACCGCCTGCCGGTAGGCGGTCTCCAGGTCGTCGGCGAGGATCCGCCAGGACACGGCGTCCACGACGAGGTGGTGGGCGACCAGGAAAAGGAAGGCCGAACCAGCGGCGCCCTCTTCGGCGCCCGCGCCCGCGCCGGTGAACAGCGCCGCCCTCAGCAGCGGGCCCCGGCCCAGGTCGAAGCCGGTGTGCAGGGCGTCGGCGGCCTTCTCCATGGCCGTGTCGGCCTCGTGCGCGGACAGGCCCGTCAGGTCGTGCCGGACGAGGGACGCCTGGGTCTCCCCCGGCGGCGGGTTGAACTGGTGCCAGCTGTCGGAGTCCCTGGTGAAGCGCATGCGCAGCGCGTCATGGTGTTCCAGGAGGGCGTTCAGGGCGGCGGTCAGGGCGGTCGGATCGGGCGCGCCGCCGAGTTCCAGCAGCGTCGACTGGTTGAAGTGGGTGTGGTCGGCGCGCGGTGTGGTCAGGAACCACTCCTGGATCGGGGTGAGTGGCACCGCGCCGGTCACCGGTCCGTCACCGGTGTGCTGGGGCGCGGTGGCGACGACGGTGGCCAGTTCGGCGACGGTCTGGTGGGTGAACAGGTCCCGGGTGGCCAGGTGCAGGCCCTCGCGCCGCAGCCGGGAGACCACCTGCATGCTCAGGATGGAGTCGCCGCCGAGGTGGAAGAAGTTGTCGTCCACACCGAAGTCCTCCACGCCGAGGACGTCGGCCCAGACGTGGGCGATGCGGCGCTCGGTGTCGGTCCGCGGTGCGGTGCGCGAGCCGGTGACGGTGTGCGCGGGGCCGGGTGCGGGCAGGGCCCGCCGGTCCGTCTTGCCGTTGGGGGTCAGGGGCAGCCGCTCCAGCGGAACGAACACGGCCGGGACCATGTGCGGGGGCAGCAGCCCGGCCAGGTGCTCGCGCAGGGCGGCGACGGGCAGCCGGCCGATGTCACCGTCGGCGGGGACGACGTACGCCACCAGCCGTCCGGGACCGCCGGACGGTTGTCCGTCGGGGCCGTCGGTGCGTACGACGACCACCGCGTCGCGCACGTGCGGGCTGCGGCGCAGGGCGCTCTGCGTCTCGCCCGGCTCGATTCTGAAGCCGCGCAGTTTGATCTGGTCGTCCGCGCGACCGACGAAGCGCAGTTCGCCGTCGGCGCCCCAGCGCACCAGGTCGCCGGTGCGGTACATCCGGTCGCCCGCCGCGCCGAACGGATCGGCGACGAATCGCTGGGCGGTCAGGCCCGGCCGGCCGAGGTAGCCGCGGGCCAGGCCCGGCCCCGCCACGTACAGCTCCCCCGTCACGCCGCGCGGGACGGGTCGCAGGGCCGCGTCCAGGACGTACACGCGGGTGGCGCCGGCCGGGCGGCCGATCGGCGGGGCATCGTCTCCCGGGCTCAGCGGGCCGGTCCAGGTGGCGACCACGGTGGCCTCGGTGGGCCCGTAGGAGTTGATCATTCGGCGGCCGGGCGCCCACCGCTCCACGAGGTCGGACGGGCACGCCTCGGCGCCGACGATCAGGGTGCGCAGGTGCGGCAGGGCTCCGGAGGTCTCCGGCTCCACGGTGGCCAACGCGGCCGGCGGGACGAGGGTGTGGCTGATGCGGCGCTCGGCGAGCACCTGGGCCAGCCGCTCGCCGACCAGCGGTCCCTCCTCCCCCGTCACCAGCGCGGCGCCGCTGAGCAGGGAGACGCACAGTTCGAGGACGGAGGCGTCGAAGCTGGGTGAGGCGAACTGGAGGACCCGGTCGCCGGGGCCCGCCTGGTACCGCTGCGCGGCGGCCGCGGCGAAGCCCGCCAGGCCTCGGTGCGTCACCACGACTGCCTTCGGGGTGCCGGTGGAGCCGGAGGTGTAGATGACGTAGGCCGGATGGTCGGCGGTGAGGGCGGTGGTGCGGTCGGCGTCGGTGGGCGCGGTGTCCGGTCCGCCCGCCGCCCAGACGTCCGCCGGGTCATCGAGGATTACCCGGGCGCCCGCGTCGCGCACCATGAACTCCCGCCGCTGCTCGGGGTAGTCGGGGTCCACGGGCAGGAAGGCGCCGCCCGCCTTGGCGACGGCGAGCTGCGCCACCACCGTCTCGGCGGCTCGGGGCAGGGCCAGGGCGACGGTCTCCTCGGGCCCGACCCCGCGGGCGATCAGCTGGTGGGCGAGCCGGTTGGCGGCGCGGTCCACGTCCGCGTACGACAGCTGCCGTTCCCCGTCCAGCAGCGCGACGGCGTCGGGGGTGTCGGCGGCCTGCCGTTCGAACAGTTCCGGCAGTGTCGCCACCGGTACCGGCGGGGCCGTGCCCTGCCCCCGGTCCAGCAGGGCCTTGAGTTCCTCGTCGGAGGCGAGGGGCAGGGCGCCGAGGGGGCGGTGCGGGTCGTCGGCCACGGCGGTCAGCAGCGTGGCGAGCTGGTCGGCCATGTGTCCCGCCGTGGCCGCGTCGAACAGGTCGGTGTTGTAGGTGAGCAGGCCGTCCAGTGCGCCGGAGTCCGTCTCGGCGAACTCCAGAGTGAGGTCGAACGCGGCGTGCTGGAGTTCCGTCGCGACGGCGGACACCTCCAGGCCCGGCAGATCCAGGTCGGCCGTCGGGGTGTTCTGCAGGACGACCATCACCTGGAAGAGCGGGGTGCGGCTGGTGTCGCGCACCGGTCGCACCTCGTCCACCACCTGCTCGAACGGCACCTCCTGGTGGGCGAAGGCGTCCAGCACGGTCCGCCGTACGTCGTCGAGGAACTCGGGGAAGGGACGGCCGGCGTCGACGTGCGAGCGCAGCACCAGGGTGTTGACGAAGAACCCGATCAGCTGCTGGATCTCGGTCTGTTCGCGGCCCGAGGTGACGGTGCCGACGGCGATGTCCCGGCCGCCGCTCAGCCGGGCGAGGAAGGTCTGGGCGGCGGCGACCAGCGTGGTGAAGAGGGTGGCTCCGCGGTCCCGGCCGACCTGCGCGAGGCGGCGGGCGGTGCGGGGCGGCAGGGTCAGCCGGGCGGTCGCCCCGGACCGGGTGCGGATCGGCGGGCGCGGCCGGTCGGTGGGCAGGTCCAGCGGCTCGATGTCCGCCAACTGCTCCTTCCAGTAGGCCAGTTGTTGTTCGCTGCCGCTGGTGGTGCGCTGCCACTGTGCGTAGTCGGCGTACTGGACCGGCAGCGCCGGCAGGGGCCCGGTGGCCGGGTCCAGCTCGGCCCGGTACAGGTGGGCGAGGTCGCCGGTGAGGACGGCGGTGGACCAGCCGTCGGTGACGATGTGGTGCAGGGTGAGGGTCAGGACGTGCTCGTCGTCGGCCAGGCGTATCAGGCCGGTGCGCAGCAGGGGGCCTTCGCGCAGGTCGAACGGGCGGCCGCGGTCGGCCGCGAGCAGTTCCTCCAGGCGGGCCGCGCGGTCGCCCTCGGGCAGTCGGGACAGGTCGTCGAGCGGCAACGGTACCTCGCTCGGCGGGTGGACGATCTGGACGCCGTGGCCGTCCACCGTGTCGAAGGTGGTGCGCAGCGACTCGTGCCGGGCCACCAGCTTGCCCAGGGCCGCCGTGAGGGCGCGGGTGTCGAGCCGGCCGCGCAGGCGCAGCGCCAGGGCGGTGACGTACTCGGTGCCGCCGGGCGCGAACTCCTCCAGGAACCACAGGCGTTGCTGCGCGTACGACATCGGTGCCGCCGCGTCCCGGGCCACCGGCACGATCGCCGGAGCGGCCCCTTCGGCGGTCCGGTCGCCGGTGAGCAGTGCGGCGAGCGCGGCGGGCGTCGGGTGGGTGAACACGGCGCGCGGGGAGAGCGTGGTGCCGAACTCCTCGGCCAGGCGGGAGGCGAGGCGGATGCTGAGGATGGAGTCGCCGCCCAGCGCGAAGAAGTCGTCCTCCACGCCCGGGAGTTGTCCGCCGAGCACGTCCGCGAAGACGTCGACGGTACGGCGTTCGGCCTCGGTGCGCGGCGCCCTGCCCGTGTCCCGTGCCGCGTCGGTGTCCGGCTCGGGCGCCGGGAGGGCCGCCTGGTCCACCTTGCCGTTGCCGCTCAGCGGGAGGGCCGCCAGCGCGACGAACGCGGAGGGCACCAGGTAGTCGGGAAGCGTGCGCCGTGCGTGGGCGCGCAGCTCTTCGGGCTCGTCCCCGGCCGGGCCCACGACGTAGGCGACCAGGCGGCGGGCGCCGGGCCGGTCCTCGCGGGCCACCACCGCCGCGTCCGTGACACCGGGGTGGGCCGCCAGTACGGCCGCCACCTCGCCGGGTTCGACCCGGAAACCGCGGATCTTCACCTGGTCGTCGGCGCGGCCCAGGAACTCGACCGTGCCGTCCGGGCGGCGCCGGGCCAGGTCGCCGGTGCGGTACATCCGGGCACCGGGCGGTCCGGAGGGGTCCGCGAGGAAGCGGCGGGCGGTCTCGCCGGGGCGGCCCAGGTAGCCGCGCGCGACGCCTTCGCCGGCCACGTACAGCTCGCCGGCGCAGCCCGGCGGAACGGGACGCATCCGGGCGTCCAGGACGTGGACCCGCTTGTCGTCCAGCGGCCGGCCGACGGGCACGGTCTCGGGCACGGCCGCCGCGTCGTCGAGGGCGTGGGAGGTGGCAAAGGTCGTGGTCTCGGTCGGGCCGTAGCCGTCCACCACGGTCAGCTCGGGGCAGGCATCCAGTACCCGGCGTACGGCGGTCGCGGGGACCACGTCACCGCCGGTCCACACCTGGCGCAGGCCCGCGAAGCAGTCGGGCGCGTCCTGGGCCAGGAGGCGGAACAGGCCCGCCGTCAGCCACAGGGCGCTCAGCCCGCTGTCGCCGTTCGGCGCCGTGCCGCCGGTCAGCCGCCGCAGCAGGCCCGCCTCCACCGTCTCCCCGGGGGCCACGACCATGCAGCCACCGGTCAGCAGGGGTGCCCACACCTCGAAGGTGGCGGCGTCGAACGCGACCGGCGAGTGCAGCAGCACGCGGGCGCACACCCCGTCGGCGAAGCGGCTGTCCGTGGCCAGCGACGCCACGTCGCGGTGGCGTACCGCCACGGCCTTCGGCAGTCCGGTGGAGCCGGAGGTGAACATGACGTAGGCCAGCCGGTCGGGATCCGCCGGCACGGCGGCCGGTCCCGCCAGGGGTGCGTGACGGGCCGCGGTGACGTCCTCGGCGGTGAGCCGGGCCCTGACACGGGCCTGCGCGAGCATCGTCCGGCGCCGCTCCTCGGGGGCGCGGGCGTCGACCGGCACGTAGGCGCCGCCCGCCTTGAGGACCGCGAGCTGGGCGACGACGAGTTCGGCGCCGCGGTCCATGAGCAGGGCCACCCCATCCTCGGCGGCCAGACCGTCCGCGAGCAGGCGGGACGCCACGCGGTCGGACCAGTCGGCGAGTTCGCGGTAGGTCAGCGGCTGCTCACCGTCGTCCAGTGCGAGGGCGTGCGGGGTGCGGCGGGCCTGCTCGGCGAACAGGTCCACCGGGCTGCGCGGCTGAGTCCGACGGGCGGTGGTGTTCCACCCGGCCAGCAGCCCCCGGTCCTCGGCGGTGAGCGGTTCGACGTCGCCCACGTCGCCGTCGAGGCCGTCGGCGAACCTCGTGAGCAGGGCGGCCAGGCGAGCCGTGGCCTGTTCCACCGTGGCCCGGTCGAAGAAGGCGGGATCGTAGGCCAGGTCGAAGCCGAGCCGGTCGGTCAGGTGGGCGCGCAGGCACAGCGGGAAGGTGGTGGCGTCGTCGGCCCGTACCTCCGCCACGCCCACGCCCGTCCGGGCGGCGGCCGACTCGTCGACCGGGTAGTTCTCGAACACCACCATGCTGTCGAACAGGGCTTCCTTGGCCGGGACTTCGGACAGCGCCTGGAGACGGGCGAGGGAGAGGTGGTCGAAGCGCCGGTCCTCGCTCTGCCGCTCCTGAAGACCGCGCAGCCAGGGCAGGACACCGCCGGCCCGGACGCGTACCCGGGTCGGCACGGTGTTGATGAACATGCCGATCATGGTGTCGACGCCCGGCAGTTCGGCGGGCCGGCCGGAGACGGTCGTGCCGAACACGACGTCGTCGCGCCCGCTGTAGCGGGCCAGCAGCAGCGCCCAGGCGGCCTGTACGACCGTGTTGACGGTGAGCCCGCCGCGGGCTGCCGTCTCCCGCAGCCGCTGTGACACCCGCGCGTCCAGCTCGTGGTGGACGGACTCGGCGGAACGGGCCCGGTGCGCCTCGGCGGGAGTGCGGTCGTACGGCAGCGGGGTGCGCTCGGTGAAACCGGCGAGGGTGTCCGCCCAGTGGCGTTCGGCCGTACCTCCCTCGGCGTCCTGTTCGCGCAGCCAGCGCAGGAAGTCCGCGAACGGCCGCCGCACCGGTGGCGCGGTGTCCTGACCGCCGGCGAGCGCGGCGTACCGTTCGCACACCTCGGTGAGCAGCTGCCCGGAGCTCCAGCCGTCCAGGATCAGGTGGTGGGAGGACCACAGCAGCAGGACCTCGTCGCCCGGCAGGGCGGCCAGCGTGATCCGGGTGAGCGGCGCGGCGGTCAGCTCCATGCCCGCCGCGCGGTCCTCGGCGAGCAGCCGTTCGGTCGCCTCCGCCCGCTGCTCGGCCGTCAGTGCGCGCCAGTCGAGGTGGGTGACGGGCAGTTCCACGCGGTGGTGGACGACCTGTACGGGGTGCGGCAGGCCCTGCCAGTGGACGCTGGTGCGCAGGGCCGGGGTGCGGTCGGCGACCTGCTGCCAGGCCGCGGCGAACGCGCTGGGGTCGGCCACTCCGGTCAGCCGGACCGCCGTACGGTCGAAGTAGGCGCCGGCCGTGTCGACGAGGCCGTGGAAGAGCATGCCGGACTGAAGGGGCGTCAGCGGCAGGACGTCCGCCACGTGCCGTCCGTCGCCCACCAGTTGGTCGAGCTGCTCCTGGGTGAGATCGGCGAGGGGGAAGTCGGAGGGGGTGCGGCCGCCCGCGTCCGGGTCCGCGCAGTGCGCCACGATGTCGCGGAGGGCCGCGCACATCTGATCGGCCAGCTCCCGCACCAGCGACTCGTCGTAGACGGCACTCGGGTATGTCCAGCCCAGTTCGAGGCGGCCGTCCTGGACCACGCCCGTGATGTCCAGCAGGTAGGGGCGGGTCTCGTCCGGGTCGGTGTCCCGGCCGGCCGGCGCCAGCGCGGCCCGGTACAGGCCCTCCTCGGTGCCGCTGCCCGCGTCCCAGCGGCCGTGGTAGTTGAAGCCGACCTGCGGCGGCGGGGCGTCGGCGAGCGGGCTGGCCGGCAGCAGGTGGCGCAGGGCGCCGTGGCTCAGGCCGTGCAGGGGCACCGCGCGCAGCTGCTCCTTGACCGACCGCAGGGTGGCGCGCCAGTCGGCGTCGGGCGCGACGGTCAGGGCGAGGGGGAACTCCGCGGTGAACCAGCCGACGGTCCGCGACAGGTCCATGTCGTCGAACAGGTCCTCCCGGCCGTGTCCTTCCACCCCGACCAGGACGGTGTCGCGCTCGCACCAGCGGGCCAGGGTGCGGCCCAGCGCGCTGAGCAGCACGTCGTTGACCTGGGTGCGGTAGACGTCGGGGACCTGGCGCAGCAGCGCCTCGGTCTCCTGCGGTGCCAGCGCCACGGTGACGGTGGCGGCGGTGCCGTGGGTGTTGGCGCCGGGCCGTCCGGCGGGCAGGGCGGCCGGGGTGGCGGCGGTGCGGTTCCAGTGGGCGCGGTCGGCGTTCAGGGCGCCGGACCGCGTGTGCTGTGCCAGCCGCGCCGCCCAGTGGCCGTACGCGGTGCCCGCCGGCGGGAGTTCCACGGGCCGCCCGGTCGCGGCGGCGTGGTGGGCGCTCTCCAGGTCGGCGAGCAGGATGCGCCAGGACACCCCGTCGACGACCAGGTGGTGCACGGTGATCAGCAGCTGCGGGGGGTGCTCCGGACCCCGGTCGAAGAGCAGGGCCCGTACGACCCGGCCCTCGACGGGATCGAGCGAGGCCTGTGCGGCGTCCGCGGCGCGCTGCACCTCGGCCTCCAGCGCCGGGGCGTCCAGGCCGGCCACGTCATGGCGCGTGCACACGCCGTCCGGCGCTTGCGGGAGCACCTCCTGGTGCCAGCCGTCGCCGGTGTGCCGGAACCGGGTGCGCAGGGCCGGATGGTGGCGTACCAGAGCGTCGACCGCCTGCTCCAGGGCCGGCAGGTCGGTGCCTGCGGCCAGTTCGAGGCGCTGGGTCATGGTGAAGCGGAGTGTGTCGCCGGGGCGGCGGTCGTCGAGGTACCAGCGCTGGATGGGCGTCAGTGGTGCCTCGGCGGGCGGGGCGTCGTCCGTACCGGCCGCCGGTCGAGGCGCCGACTCACCGATCTGGAGGGCGAGTTCGCCGATCGTCTGGTGGCGGAAGACGTCCTTCGTCGTCAGGGCGAGGCCGGATCGGCGGGCGCGGGAGACGATCTGGATGCTGAGGATCGAGTCGCCGCCGAGCGCGAAGAAGTTGTCCCGGGCGCCGACCCGCTCCACGCCCAGCACCTCGGCCCAGATGGCGGCCAGCCGCTCCTCGGTGCCGGGGCGGGGTGCCACATAGGGTGTGCCGCCGTCGGGCTGGACGGGCGGCGCGGGCAGTGCGCGGCGGTCTGTCTTGCCGCTGCTGGTGCGCGGTATCCGCGCCAGGGGCACGAACGCGGCGGGCACCATGTGGTCCGGCAGGGTGCGCCGCAGCGCCACCCGCAGCGCGTCGGCCGACGGGGACCGCTCTCCGGCGGGCACCACGTACGCCACGAGCATGGTGCGCCCGGCGTGTTCGCGGGCGGTCACCGCGGCGTCGGTGACGTCCGGGAGGGCGAGCAGGGCGGCCTCCACCTCACCGGGCTCGATGCGGAACCCGCGGATCTTGATCTGCTCGTCGGCCCGGCCCAGGAACTCCAGCGTCCCGGACGTGTCCCAGCGGGCGCGGTCGCCGGTGCGGTACATCCGCTCCCCCGGCGCCCCGAACGGGTCGGCGAGGAAGCGGGCGGCGGTCAGGCCGGGCCGGTTCAGGTAGCCGCGGGCGACCTGCGCCCCGGCCAGGTACAGCTCGCCGGGCACGCCGGGCGGGACCGGGCGGAGCCCGCCGTCGAGGACGTAGGCGCGCAGGTTGCGTCCGGGCCGGCCGATGACGGGGCGTTCGGGGCGGTCGGCGCACCGGCCGTAGACGGCGTCGACGGTCGTCTCCGTGGGGCCGTACATGTTGTACGCGGTGACGCCGGAGTCGGTCCCGGCCGCGCACAGTTCGGCCCAGGTGTCGGGGCCGATCGCCTCTCCGCCCACCAGCAGCAGGCGGGGACGGTGGCGGCCGGGTGCGAGGAGTCCGGCGGCGGTCAGTTCGCGCAGGAAGGACGGGGTGACGTTCACCAGGTCCAGTTCCCGCTGGTCGACCTGGGCGCAGAACGCCTCGGGGTCCAGGCGTACGTCCTCGTCGACGAGGTGGACCTCCTGGCCGAGGGCGAGCAGCAGCGGCCCCTCCCAGGAGGTGTCGAAGGAGAAGGAGGCGCTGAGCGCGGCCTTGAGCCGGCGCCCGTCGGCGGTGTGCGGGGCGACGAGGCCTTCCCGGTGGTCGTGGCAGAGGTTGACCAGGTGGCGGTGTTCCACCGTGACGCCCTTGGGACGGCCGGTGGAGCCGGAGGTGTAGACGATGTAGGCGGCGTTGTCCGGGTGCAGCGGGGCGAGCCGGTCGGCGTCGGTGGGGGCGTGGGCGGGCAGCCGGTCCCAGGGCACCTCACGCAGGGCGTCGGCCGTCAGGACCGTGTGCGGCGCGGCGTCGGTGAGGAGGAAGGAGACGCGCTCCTCGGGCAGGTCCGGGTCGAGGCAGAGCAGGGTGCCGCCCGCCTTGAGGACGGCGAACACAGCGACCAGGAGGTGTGAGGTGCGCGGCAGCCGCACGGCGACGACGTGCTCGGGGCCGACGCCCAGGGTGATGAGGTGGTGGGCCAGCCGGTTGGCGCGCTCGTCGAGGGCCGCGAAGGTGAGGGTCTCGTCCCGGGCCACCAGGGCGGTGGCGTCCGGGGTGCGGGCCGCCTGCGCTTCGAAGAGGGCGGGGAAGGCGGTGTCCGCCGCGGGCAGGCGTCCGCCCTGCCACTCGTCGAGCACCTGCCGTCGTTCCGCGTCCGTGAGCAACGGCAGGGCACGGGCGTCCCGGTGCGGGTCCTCGGCCGCCGCTTCCAGCAGCAACCCCAGTCGCGCGGCGAGGCGTTCGGCGGTGTCGGCGTCGAACAGGGCGGTGTCGTACTCCAGGTAGCCGGTGACGCCGCCGTCGCTCTCGACGAAGTCGAAGGCGAGGTCGAAGGCGGCGTACCGGACCGGCGGCGTGAGCGGTTCGACGTCCAGCCCCGGCAGGTCGGGCGCCGTGGCGCCGAGGTTGTGCAGCGCCACCATCACCTGGAACAGCGGGGTGCGGCTGGTGTCCCGCTCGGGCTGGAGGGCGTCCACCAGCTTCTCGAACGGCACCTCCTGGTGCGCGAACGCGTCCAGGACGGTGGTGCGGACCCGCTCCAGCAGTGCGCGGAACGACAGGCCCGGCTCCACCCGGTTGCGCAGCACCAGGGTGTTGACGAACATGCCGACCACGTCGTGGAGTTCGGGGCGCTCCCGCCCCGCCGTGACCGTGCCGACGGTGATGTCCTCCTGGTCCGCCCAGCGCGACAGCAGGATCGTGCAGGCCGTCAGCAGGGTCATGTAGAGGGTGGCGTCGGCATCGCGGCCCGTCTCCCGCAGCCGGTCGGTGAGCGCGGCGGGGAGGGTGAAGGTCACCAGCGCGCCGTCACGCGTGCGGACGGCGGGCCGCGGCCGGTCGGTGGGCGGTTCCAGCGGGGTGATGCCGTCCAGGGTGTCCCGCCAGTAGGCGAGTTGCTTGTCCACGTGGTCGGTGCGGGCGCGCTGCCAGGTGGCGTGGTCCGCGTACCGGACGGGCAGGTGCGGCAGCCGGGGCGCCCGGCCCTCGCGGGCGGCCGCGTACAGCTCGCCCAGGTCCCGGCCCAGCACACCGACGGACCAGCCGTCGGTGACGATGTGGTGGACGGCCAGGACCAGCACGTGCTCGTCGTCGGCCAGGCGCGCGAGACGTGCCCTCAGCAGAGGTCCGGTGCTCAGGTCGAAGGGGACGGCGGCCTCGCTCCCCACGAGGGCGTCCAGCCGGTCGCGGGCGCCGGTGAGGTCGTCCAGCGGCAGGTCCACCGGATGGGGCGGGTGCACGATCTGCGTCGCGTGGCCGTCCTGTTCGGCGAAGGTGGTGCGCAGCGCCTCGTGGCGGGCCACCAGGCCGGAGAGGGCGGTGCGCAGGGCGGTCTCGTCGAGCGGGCCGCGCAGGCGCAGCACGGACAGCGTCGTGTACTCGGTGCTGCCCGGTTCGAAGCGGTCGAGGAACCACAGCCGCTGCTGGGCGTACGACAGCGGCGCCGGGGTGCCCGGGTCCGCGGCCGGGATGACGTCGGCCGGCATGGTGCCGTTCTCGGCCGGGTCACCGAGTGCGGCGGCCAGCGCGGACACCGTCGGGTGGGTGAACAGCAGCCGGGGCGAGACGTCCGTGCCGAAGGCGGCGCGCAGCCGTGAGACGACCCGGACGGCGAGGATGGAGTCGCCGCCGAGAGCGAAGAAGTCGTCGTCGGTTCCCACTTCTCCGGTGTCGAGCACGTCCGCCCACGCGGCGGCAACCGCCCGCTCGGCGGGGGTGCGCGGCGCGCTGTGCCCGGTGCCCGTGGCGAAGCCGTCCGGGCCGGGGGCGGGCAGTGCGCGGCGGTCGAGCTTGCCGTTGGCGGTCAGCGGCAGGGCCGCCAGCGGTACGTAGGCGGCGGGCACCATGTGCGCGGGCAGCAGCCGCTCCAGGTGGGCGCGGAGTTCGGCGGCGGACGGCGGTTCGGCGCCGCCGCGGCCGACGACATGGGCCACCAGCCGCCGGGTTCCCGTGCCGTCCTCGTAGACACCCACGGCCGCCTCGCCCACCCCGGGGTGGGTGTGCAGCGCCGCCTCGATCTCGCCGGGCTCGATGCGGTAGCCGCGGATCTTCACCTGCTGGTCGGCGCGGCCCAGGTACTCCAGGGTTCCGTCGGCCCGTCGGCGGGCCCGGTCGCCGGTGCGGTACATCCGCGTCCCGGGCGCGCCGAACGGGTCGGCGGGGAAACGCGTCGCGGTCAGACCGGGTCTCCGCAGATAGCCGCGGGCCAGGCCCTCCCCCGCCACGTACATCTCACCCACCGCCCCGGGCGGTACGGGGGCCAGAGCGTCGTCGAGGACGTAGATCCGGAGGTCGGGGATGCCGGTGCCGATCGGACTGGCGGTGCCCGTGCGGGCCGTCGTGCGGTCCAGCGGCGCGTACGTGACGTGCACGGTGGTCTCGGTGATGCCGTACATGTTCACCAGGCGCGGCGCGGTGTCGGGGTGGCGGGTGTACCAGTCGGCGAGCCGGGACACGTCCAGGGCCTCGCCGCCGAAGACCACCGTGCGCAGGGCGAGGCGGGCGCCGAGCTCGGGGTGCTCGGCGTCCGCGCGGGTCAGCGGGTAGAAGGCGGAGGGGGTCTGGTTGAGGACGGTGACCCGCTCGTCGACGAGCAGGCGCAGGAAGTCCTCCGGGGAGCGCGCGGTGTCGTCGGGGACGACGACGAGCCGGCCGCCGTGCAGCAGGGCCCCCCACAGTTCCCAGACGGAGAAGTCGAAGGCGTAGGAGTGGAACAGCGTCCACACGTCCGTCTCGTCGAAGCCGAACCAGTGGCGGGTGCGGGTGAACAGGCGGACGACGTTGGCGTGCGGGACGACCACGCCCTTGGGCCGGCCGGTGGAGCCGGAGGTGTAGATGGCGTAGGCGGGGCTCTCCGGCAGGGGGCGGCGGGCCGGGGCGGGGCCGGTGGAGGGGCGGCGGGCGAGGTCGGCGGGCACGTCGGGGGCGTCCAGCACCAAGAGCGGGACGGTGGTGACGGGTGCGCGTTCGGCGGCCTCGGTGGTGGTCACCAGGGTCACCGGGGCGGCGTCGTCCAGCAGGTGGGCGACGCGTTCGGCGGGCAGCTTGGGGTCGATCGGCAGATAGGCGGCGCCGGTCTTCAGTACGGCCAGGATCGCCACGACGAGGTCGGTGGAGCGGGGCAGGGCCAGGGCCACGAACCGTTCGGGTCCGGCGCCGGCCTCGGCCAGCCGGTGGGCGAGGCGGCCGGCCGCCGCGTCGAGCGTGGCGTAGTCGAGGCGGTCGGCGCCGCAGGTGACGGCGGTGGCGTCGGGGGTGCGGGCGGCCTGGGCCTCGAAGAGGTCCACCAAGGTGTCCGCGGGGCGGCCCCGTTCGTTGCCGTTGACGTCGACCAGCATCCGCCGTCGTTCCTCGGCGGTCGTCCACGCCAGGGCACGCAGCGGCCGGCCGGGTGCCTCGGCGAACTCCGTGAGCAGCAGGCGCAGCCGGTCGGCGAACGCCCGGACGGTGCCGGCGTCGAACAGGTGCGGGTCGTAGGCCAGGTCGAAGCCGAGCCGCTCGCCCTGGTAGGCGCGCAGCACCAGGGGGTAGTTGGTGGCGTCCCGGGAGGTGACGTCCGCCAGGCGGATGCCGGAGCCGGAGGTGCGGGCGTCGTCGAAGGGGTAGTTCTCGAAGGCGACCATGCTGTGGAAGAGCGGGCTGCCGGACGGCACGTCGCTCAGGGCGGTCAGTTCGGCGAGGGAGGCGGCCGAGAAACGCCTCGACTCGGCCTGCGCGGACTGGAGTTCACGCAGCCAGTCGACGGCCGCGCGGTGGCCGTCGACCCGGACGCGGGTGGGCACGGTGTTGATGAACATGCCCACCATCGACTCCACGCCCGGCAGTTCCTCGGGGCGTCCGGAGACGGTGGTGCCGAACACCACGTCCGGCTCGGCGCTGTAGCGGGCCAGCAGCAGCGCCCAGGCGCCCTGCACCACGGTGCTCACGGTCAGCCCGGCCTCGCGGGCGGTGCGGGCCAGCGCTCGGGACACCGGGTCGGACAGTTCGGCCGTGTGGACGTCCGCCGACCGGGCTTCGTGTCCGCCGGTCAGGGGGCGGTCGAAGGGCAGCGGGGTGGGGGTGGCGAACCCGGCGAGGGCGTGGCGCCAGTGGGCCCGCCCGGCCTCGGCGTCCTGGTCGGCCAGCCAGCGCACGTAGTCGGCGAAGGGGCGGCGCACGGGCGGGCTCGGCTCGGTTCCGGCGGTGAGCGCCGCGTACTCCTCGCACACCTCCGTCAGCACCTGGGCCAGGCTCCAGCCGTCGAGTATGAGGTGGTGGGAGGTCCACAGCAGATGCAGTCGGGCGTCGGGCAGCCGGACCAGGGTGAGCCGCATCAGCGGTGCCGAGGCGAGGTCGACGCCGCGGGCGAGGTCGTCGGCCCGGAGCCGGGTGAAGCGGTCGGCGCGCTCCCCCGCGGGCACGTCCCGCCAGTCGAGTTGGGTCACCGGCAGGTGGACGTCGCGGTGCACAACCTGGAGCGGCACGGGCACGTCCTGCCACACCACCGAGGTCCGCAGCGCGGGCGTGCGGTCGGTGACGCGCTGCCAGGCCACGGCAAAGGCGTGCGGGTCGGCCACGCCGTCCAGGAGCAGGGCGGCCTGGTCGACGTACACGTCGTCGGGGCCGCCGACCAGGCGGTGGAAGAGCATGCCCTCCTGCAACGGGGTGAGCGGAAGCAGGTCCTCCACCGTGCGGCCGTCGCCCACCAGCCGGTCCACGGCGGCCTGGTCCAGGCGGGCCAGGGGGAAGTCGGAGGGGGTGCGACCGCCCGCGCCGGGGCGGCCGCAGTGCTCGGCTATCGCGGCCAGCGCGGCCACCATGCCGTCCGCCAGGCTCCGGACGGTGTCCGTGTCGTGCGTGTGGTCGCTGTAGTGCCAGGTGATCTCCAGCTCGCCGTCGACCACGACGGCCGAGACGTCGAGCAGGTGGTCCAGTGGTTCGTCGGCCGCCATGTCCCTGCCGGGCACCTCGGCGGCCGGTGCGAAGTCCTGCCCGGGGCTCGCGTCCCACTGCCCGTGGTAGTTGAAGCACACCTGCGGCAGCGGCACCTCCGCCAGGGCGCGGGCGGCGGGGGCCGGCGAGCCGAGGCGGGCCAGCGCCTCGTAGCTCAGTCCGCGCCGGGGCACGGCCCGCAGCCGCTCCTTCACCGCCTTCAGGGTGCCGCCCCAGTCGGGTGCGGAGGGCGGCCCGGCCGGGGTGAGGGTGACGGGGTACTGGGTGGTGAACCAGCCCACCGTGCGGGACAGGTCCACGTCCTCGAAGAGCCGGTCCTCGCGCCCGTGGCCCTCCAGGGCGACGGTCACCCGCTCGGTCCCCGTCCAGTCGGTGAGGACCCGGCTCAGCGCGCTCAGCAGGACGTCGTTGACCTGCGTGCGGTAGGCGGCGGGCACCCGGCGCAGCAGCGCCTCGGTGGTGCCGCGGGCCACCCGGGTACGGACGGTGCGCACGGATCCGGCGAGCGGGGTCCCGGGGCGGTCCACGGGCAGCGGGGTCCGGGACTCGGCGGCCTCGGCCGTCCAGTACGGCAGGTCGTCGTCGAGTTCGCCGGCCCGCACCCGGCGGGACAGGTCCGCGGCCCAGTCGGTGAACGCCGAGGGGACGGGCTCCAGGCGCACCGGTTCGCCCGCCGACGCCTGCCGGTAGGCCGGCTCCAGGTCGGCGAGGAGGATGCGCCAGGAGACGCTGTCCACGGCCAGGTGGTGGGCCGTGAGGAAGAGCTGCGGTCGTTCACCGGGCGGGGGCAGCAGCAGGGCGGCGCGCAGGAGTGCGCCCGTCGCCGGGTCGAGGGCCGCGCGGGCGGCGTCGGCGGCCTGGGTGCGGGCGGCCGGGAGGTCGGCGGCGCCGGTCAGGTCGTGGCGGGTCGTCAGCCCGGTGGCCGGGCCCTCGCCGGGGTGCTGCCGCCAGGTGTCGCCGTCGCGGGCGAAGCGGGTGCGCAGGGCCGGGTGGTGGGCGGCCAGCGCGTCGACGGCGCGCTCCAGCGCGGGCGCGTCGAGGTCGTACGGCAGGTCGATGAGCATCGACATACTGAAGAGCCGCGGGTTGCCGTCCGGGTCGCCGTGCGTGGCGAAGTACCAGTCCTGGACCGGGGTCAGCGGGGCGGGCCCTTCCTGCCGCGCCAGGCTGGGCGCGGGCGCCTCGGCGGTGCGCCGGGACGCCGCGGCGGCCAGGTCCGCGACGGTCTGGTGGCGGAAGACGTCCCGCGAGGTCAGGCGCAGACCGGCCGCACGGGCGCGGGAGACGGCCTGGATGCTGAGGATCGAGTCGCCGCCGAGTTCGAAGAAGTTGTCGGTGACACCCACGCTCGCAACGCCCAGCACCTCCGCCCAGATCCCGGCCAGCGCCTCCTCCTCGGGGGTGCGCGGTGCGACGAACTCCCGCTCGCGCGGGGCCGCGTCGACGTCGGGGGCGGGCAGGGCACGGCGGTCCAGCTTGCCGCTGGTGGTCAGCGGCAGCGCGTCGAGGACGGTGAACGACGACGGCACCATGTGGTCGGGCAGGACCCGGCGGCAGGCCGCCCGCAGCTCCGAGGCAGCGGGCGGTTCCGCGCCCTGTCGGGGTACGACGTAGGCGGCCAGCCGCAGGTGGCCGTGCGCGTCCGCGACCGCGACGACCGCGGCGCCGGTGAGGTCCGGCAGGTCGAGCAGTGCCGCCTCCACCTCGCCCGGCTCGATGCGGTGGCCGCGCACCTTCACCTGGTCGTCGGCGCGCCCGAGGTAGTCGACGCGCCCGTCGGCGGTCCAGCGGGCCAGGTCGCCGGTGCGGTACATGCGGGTTCCGGGCGGGCCGAACGGGTCGGCGAGGAAACGCGCGGCGGTCAGCCCGGGGCGGCCCGCGTAGCCGCGGGCGAGCTGCTCGCCGGCCAGGTACAGCTCGCCGCCGACACCGGGCGGCACCGGCTGGAGGCGGTCGTCGAGGACGTACGCGCGCACGTGGGGCAGCGGCCGGCCCACCAGCGGACGCCCCTCGCCCTCGATACGGCAGGCCAGGGCGTCGACCGTGCACTCGGTGGGTCCGTAGAAGTTGTACGCGGCCACGTCCGGGTGGCCGGCCAGCTCCCGCCACAGGGCGGGGCCGATCGCCTCGCCGCCGAGCATCAGCACGCGCGGACGGTGCCGCGGGTCGGTGAGCAGTCCGGCGGGCAGCAGCTGGCGCAGGTAGGACGGGGTGAGGTCGAGGAAGTCGACGCGGTGCTCGACGACGTACTCCACCAGGGCGGCGGCGTCCAGCCGGGTCGTCTCGTCGACCAGGTGCAGCGGGTGGCCGTCGGCCATCAGCAGCACGCCCTCCAGCGAGGTGTCGAAGGAGAACGACGCGGTCAGCGCCACCCGCAGCGGTCCGCCGCCCGCGTCGGCGACGAATCCCGCGCGGTGTGCGGCCAGCAGGTGGGTGAGCGCGCGGTGCGTCACGGCGACGCCCTTGGGGCGGCCGGTGGAGCCGGAGGTGTAGATGACGTACGCGGTGGTGTCCGGGGACGCGGGGGCGGCCGGGTCGGTGTCCGGCAGGGTCGTGGGCACCGCGCGCAGTGCGGCCTCGTCCAGCACCAGGGCGGGGCGGGCGTCGTCGAGCAGGAACCGGACGCGTTCCTCGGGCAGGGCGAGGTCCAGGGGCAGGTATCCGGCGCCGGACTTCCACACGGCGAGCATCGCCACGATCATGTCGGCGGTGCGCGGCAGACGGAGCGCGACCAGGCGTTCGGGGCCGGCTCCCTGGGCGATGAGGTGGTGGGCGAGCCGGTTGGCGCGGGCGTCGAGGGTCGCGTAGTCGAGGCGGTCGTCCGCGGCGACCAGGGCGGTGGCGTGCGGGGTGCGGGCCGCCTGCCGGGCGAAGAGCTCCTGGGGGGTGGTGGCGGGGACGGGCGGCGCGGTGGTGTTCCACTCCTGTGTGACGCGCCGGGCCTCGCCCGGGGTGAGCAGGGGCACGGTGCCCAGGGGGCGGTCCGGTGCGGTGGCCACGCCCTCCAGGGTGCGCAGCAGTTGGCCGGCCATCCGCTCGGCGGTGGCGGTGTCGAACAGGTCGGTGCGGTACTCCAGGAGGCCGGTCAGCCCGTCCCCGTCGGGGACGAACTCCACGCTGAGGTCGAAGGTGGCCGCCTGCCGGGGTATGGCGACCGGGGCGGTGGTCAGATCACGCAGGGCGGGCGCGGCGGGCGGAGCCGGGTGCAGCAGGACCATGACGTCGAACAGGGGGTTGCGGCCCGCCTCGCGCGTCGCGCCCACGGACTCCACCAGCCGCTCGAACGGCGTGTCGCCGTGCGCGAAGGCGTCGTTGACGGTGGTCGCGGCGGCCCCGAGCAGGTCGCGGAAGGAACCGTCCGTGTCGACGGGGGTGCGCAGCACGACGGTGTGGGCGAAGAAGCCGACGGCCCGTTCCAGGTCGGTGCGGGAGCGGCCCGGGGTGAGGGAGCCGACGGTGATGTCGTCCTGCCCGGACCAGCGGGCCAGCAGTGCCTGGCAGGCGGCGAGGAGGGACGTGAACAGGGTGGTGTGCTGCTCGGCCGCCAGCTCGCGCAGCCGTGCGGTGACGTCCGCGGGCACGGTGAAGGCGTGCACGGCTCCCGCTCCGGACTCCTCCCCGTCGCGGGGGCGGTCGAGCGGTAGCCGCGGCGGGACGGCGCCCGACAATTGCTGGGTCCAGTAAGCGAGTTCGCGCTCCAAGCGCGGCCCGGTGAGCTGTTCGCGCTGCCATGCGGCGAAGTCCGGATACTGCGTCGCCACCGGCTCCAGCTCCGGGGCCGCGCCCCGGGACAGGGCCTCGTAGGCGGTGCACAGTTCCTCCAGCAGGACGCCCATCGACCAGCCGTCGGTGACGATGTGATGGGCCGTCAGCATCAGCGTGTGCGCGGTGTCCGACTCGCGCAGCAGCAGGGCGCGCAGGAGCGGACCGGTGCTCAGGTCGAAGGGCCGCTCGTACTCGGCGAGCAGGGCGGCCTCCAGGGCGGACGGCGGTGTGTCGGTCACCGGCAGCGGCACCGGGGCCGCCGGGCGCACCCTCTGCGCGGGCCGTCCGTCGCTCTCCTCGAAGGTGGTGCGCAGCGCCTCGTGCCGCTCGACGACGGTGTCCAGCGCGCGGCTCAGGAGGGTGTGGTCCAGCGGGCCGGTCAGACGCAGCGCGACGGCGCTGTTGTAGCGGGCGTCGCCGGGCCGCAGCCGGTCCAGGAACCACAGCCGCTGCTGGGCGAAGGACAGCGGCAGCGGCCTGGCGCGGTCGGCGCGCGGGATGCCCTGGCGTGCGGCGGCGGCCCGGCCGGCGAGCCGGCGGCGCATCGCCTCCTGGAGGTCCTGGGGCAGGGCCTTGGTGCGGTCTCGCTTCGAAGACGTCATGGTCTGCCGGTCCTCACCGTTCGTCGTGGTCGCTGTCGCCGCGTGCGGCGTCTTCGAGTTCGCTGAGCACCTGTTCCTCCACCAGGTCCGCCAGGGCGGCGACCGTGCGGTGGACCAGGACGTCGCGGGGCGTGAGCGTCACGCCGAAGGCGTCGTTGGCCCGTGAGGCGATGAGCAGGGCCCGCAGGGAGTCGCCGCCGAGGTCGAAGTAGTCGTCCTCCGCGCCGACCGGCGTGTGCAGGGCCTCCTCCCACAGGGCGGCCAGCACCTCCTCGGTGGGGGTGCGGGGAGCGATGTGTTCCGCCGCCCGTGGCGCGTCCGGGGCGGGCGCGGGCAGGGCGGCCCGGTCGGTCTTGCCGTTCTCGGTGAGCGGGAAACGCTCCAGCACCACGTACGCCGAGGGCACCATGGGCCCGGGCAGGGTGGCGGCGGCCAGCTTGCGCAGTTCGGCGGCGGTGGGCGTCTCGGCGTCGGGTGCGCGCAGCAGGTGCGCGACCAGGCGCGGCAGGCCCGGTTCGTCCTCCCGGACGCTCACCACGGCGTCCAGGACGGCCGGGTGACGCGCGAGCGTGGCCTCCACCTCGCCCGCCTCGATGCGGTGGCCGCGCAGCTTGAGCTGGCGGTCGGTGCGGCCCAGGTAGTGCAGTTCGCCGCGGGCGTCTCGTCGTACGAGGTCGCCGGTGCGGTACATGCGGGTGCCGGGCGGCCCGAACGGGTCGGCGGTGAACCGGGTCGCGGTCAGCCCGGGCCGGCCCAGGTAGCCGCGGGCCAGCGCCGGTCCGCTCAGCCACAGCTCGCCCGCCACGCCGTCGGGGACGGGCCGCAGCCGGGCGTCCAGCACGTAGGCGCCGGTGGCGGGCAGCGGGCGGCCGATGGGCGGCGCGGTGCCGTCCACCTCCAGCGGATCGGACCAGGTGGCGACGACGGTGGCCTCGGTCGGTCCGTAGGAGTTGACCAGGCGGTGGTGCGGGGCCCAGCGGGCGACCAGATCGGCGCCGCACGCGTCGGCGCCGACGGTCAGGGTCTTCAGGTCGGGCAGGGTGCCGGGGGTGTCCGGCGGCAGGGTGGCGAGGGCGGCCGGGGGCAGCAGGGTGTGGGTGATGCGCTCCTCGCGCAGCACGTCGGCGAGTTCGGCGCCGAGCAGCGGGCCGGGCCGGGGTACGACGAGGCGGGCGCCCTGCGGCAGGGACATGCACAGCTCCAGGACCGAGGCGTCGAAGCTGGGCGTGGCGAACGCCAGCACCCGGTCGCCCGGCGCCACCTGGTAGTGCGCGGCCTCGGCGGCGGCGAAGCCCGCCAGGCCCCGGTGGGTGACCACCACGCCCTTGGGGGTGCCGGTGGACCCGGAGGTGTAGATGACGTAGGCCGGGTCGTCCAGGTCCAGCGGGCGGGTGCGGTCGGCGTCGGCGGGCCGGTGGTCCGCCGCGCCGTCCGGTTGCGCCGTGAGCAGGGCGGCCACCTCGGCGGCGTCGAGGGTGACGGCGGGTGCCGCGTCCCGCAGCATGAACGCGACCCGCTCGGCCGGGTAGTCGGGGTCGACCGGCAGGAACGCGGCGCCGGTCTTGGCCACCGCCAGTTGGGCCAGGACCATGTCCGCCGAGCGCGGCAGGACCAGCGCGACCAGGGTGCCGGGGCCCGCGCCGCGCGCGACGAGCCGGTGTGCCAGGCGGTTGGCCCGCGCCTCCGTCTCGGCGAAGGTCAGCGACAGGCCGGGCGCGCTCAGGGCCGGGGCGGTCGGCCGGCGGTCCACCGCCGCCTCGATCAGGGCGGGCAGGGTCGCCGGGGGCACCGGGGCGAGCTGCGGGCGGGCGGGACCGCGCAGCAGCCGTGCCCGTTCCTCGGGCGGCAGGATGTCGATCGTGTCCAGGCGGTCGGCGTCCTGGGCGGCCGCCAGCTCGCCCAGGGTGTGCAGGAGCTGACCGGCCAGGGACCGCGCGGTGCTCGCGTCGAAGCAGCGCGGGTCGTAGCCGAGTTCGACGCCGAGCCGTTCACCCGGCGAGATCACCACGGTGAGCGGGTAGTTGGTGGCCTCGCGGGCGTCGAGGTCGCGTACGTGGACGCCGTGGGCGCCGGCCGTGGCGTCCCCGACCGGGTAGTTCTCGAAGACGAGCAGGCTGTCGAACATCGGTGTGCCGGCGTCCAGTCCGCTCCATGCCTGCAAGTCGGTCAGGGGCACGTGGTCGAAGCGGCGGTCCTCGGCCCGGCCGGCCTGCGTCTCCCGCAGCCAGGCGTCGAAGGACGCGCCGCCGTCCACGGTGATCCGTGCGGGCAGGGTGGTGATGAACAGGCCGGTGATGGTGTCGGCGCCGGGCAGGTCGGCGGGCCGCCCGGAGACGGTGGTGCCGAAGCACACCTCCCGCTCTCCGCTCCAACGCGACAGCAGCAGCGCCCAGGCGCCCTGCGCCACGGTGTTCAGGGTCAGGCGGTTGCGGCGGGCGAAGTCCTCCAGCCGTTTGGTCTCCTCCGTTCCCAGCCACTGGGACAGCCAGGTGTCGGAGCGGGCCGCGGAGCTGTGGGCCGGCCTGCGGTCATAGGGCAACGGTGTGGGGGCGGTGAGATCCGCGAGGACACTCCTCCAGTGCTCCTCGGCCGGCGCGGTGTCCCGGGCGGCGAGCCAGGCGGCGTAGTCGGCGAAGGGGCGGCGGTCAGGCAGCCGGGGTCCCTCTCCCCGGGCGAGCGCCGCGTGGGCGGCCATGACGTCCGCGAGGACGTGGAAGACGCTCCAGCCGTCCAGCAGCACGTGGTGGAAGGTCCACAGGACCCGTACCTGGTCCGGGCCGAGCCGGATCAGGGCGAGGCGCAGCAGCGGGGCGCGGTCCAGCGCCATGCCGCGGGCCTTGTCCTCGGCCAGGAGCCGTTCCAGTGCCGTGTCGCGTTCGGCCGGGGTCAGGGCGCTCCAGTCGTGTTCGGTGACCGGCAGGTCGGCGCCGCGGTGGACGGCCTGGAGGGGGACGGGGACGCCGTGCAGCGCGACGGTGGTGCGCAGGACGGGGGTGCGGTCGACCACGTGCTGGAAGGCGGCGGCGAGCGTGCCAGGGTCGCGTACCCCGTCCACGACGAACGTGATCTGCTCGACGTACATGCCCTGGCCGGGTTCGTCCAGCCCGTGCACGACCATGCCGGCCTGGGTCGGGGTGAGCGGGTAGAGGTCCACGATGTCGCGGCCGGTGCCCACCAGCCGGTCCACGGCCGACTGGTCCAGCGGCGCCAGCGGGAAGTCCGACGGGGTACGGCCGCCCGCGCCGGGCTCGGCACAGTGCCGCACGATGGTCCGCAGTTCCCCGGCCATTCCGGCGGCCAGCCGGGCCACCGTCTCCCGCCGGTGCACCTGGCGCGAGTACGACCAGGTGAACTCCAGCCGCCCGTCCACGACTCGGCCGAGGACGTCGAGGAGGTGGGGCCGGTCCGCCGCGCGGTCGATGCCGCCGGTCAGTCCCGCGTACGGCGTGTGCAGCGGGCCGCCCTCGGTGGCGTTCCAGTCCTGCTGGCCCAGGTAGTTGAAGCCGACCTGCGGCAGCCCCGGAAGGCCGAGCCGGTCGCGGTCGGGGTGCAGGTGGCGCAGGGCGCCGTAGCCCAGTCCGCCCCGGGGCACGGCCCGCAGGCTCTCCTTGACGGACTTCAGCGCCGCCCCGGTGCCGGTGTCCCCGGGGAGGTCGAGCGCGACGGGGAACATGGAGGTGAACCAGCCGACGGTACGGGACAGGTCGATGTCGTCGAACAGGTCCTCCCGCCCGTGGCCCTCCAGCGCCACCGTGACCCGGTCCCGCCCGGTCCAGCGGGTCAGGACGCGGCCCAGGGCGCACAACAGGACGTCGTTGACGCGGGTGCGGTAGACGTTCGGCACGTCCTGGAGCAGCCGCCGGGTCTCGTCGCTGTCCAGGCTCACCGTCACCGTCTCCTCGTCGGCGGCGGTGTTGGCTCCGGCAAGGTCGGTCGGCAGCGGCGCCGGGTCGACGGGCAGGGCCTGCCAGTGGGCGAGTTCGTCGTCGAAGCCGCCGGACGCGGTGTGGGCGGTCAGGCGCCGCGACCACGCCCTGAAGGAGGTGGTCTTCGGCCCGAGGTCCGCCGGCTCGCCGCCGCGCAGCGCCCGGTAGGCGGTCTCCAGGTCCTCCAGGATGATCCGCCAGGACACCGCGTCCACGACCAGGTGGTGGGCGGCCAGCAGCAGCACGGGCCGCCGTGCGTCGCCCGTCCTGCACAGCGCGGCCCTGAACAGGGGGCCGTCGACGAGGTCGAACCCGGCGCACAGACGGTCGGCCAGGTCACTCACCGACGTGTCCGTGCCGTCGGGCAGGTCGTGCACCTCCAGCGGCGGCGCCTCGCCGGGGGCGGTGCCGTGCTGCCGCCACCGCCCGTCGTCGGTCTGCTCGAACCGCAGGTGCAGCGCGTCGTGATGCTCCAGTACGCGGGCCAGGGCGGCCCGCAGCAGGGTCTCGTCGGTGTCGGCGGCCAGGTGGAAGGAGACCACCTGGGTCAGCCGCGCGGGGTCGCCGGTGAGCGTGTCGAACAGCCAGTGCTGGACGGGGGTGAGCGGTACCTCCCCCACGACCGGGCCCTGTTCCCCCACGGCCGGCCGCTCCGTCGCCTCCTGGGCGACCAGGGCGAGTTCGGCGATGGTCTGGTGCTGGAACAGGTGCCGGGGGGTCAGGGCGAGACCGGCCCTGCGGGCGGCGGAGACGATCTGGATGCCGAGGATGGAGTCGCCGCCGAGCGCGAAGTAGTTGTCCCGCGCCCCCACGTCGGGCACGCCCAGCACCTCCGACCAGATCGCGGCGAGCGCCCGTTCGGCCTCGGTGCGCGGCGGGCGGTCACCGGCCCCGCCCGGCGCCGACCACACGGGGTCGGGCAGCGCGCGCCGGTCCAGCTTGCCGGTGGCCCCCAGCGGCAGCCGCTCCAGCGGAAGGACGAGTGCGGGCACCAGGTGGTCGGGGAGCGTACGCGCGAGGAAGTCCCGCAGTCCGGCGGAGTCGGGCAGCCCGCCGCCGTCGGGTACGGCGTACGCCACGAGCCGTTTGTGGCCGTCGTGTTCGACGACGCGGGCGGCGGCCGCGGACACCCGCGGGTGCCGGGTCAGCGCGGCCTCGACCTCTCCGAGTTCGATGCGGAAGCCGCGGACCTTCACCTGGTCGTCCGAGCGGCCGAGGTACACCAGGTCGCCGTCGGCGGTCCACCGTACGACGTCTCCGGTGCGGTACATGCGGCTGCCGGGCGGCCCGAACGGGTCGGCGGGGAAGCGGGACGCGGTCAGTCCCGGCCGGTTCAGGTAGCCGCGGGCCACGCCGGTTCCGGCCAGGTACAGCTCGCCGGGCGCACCGGCGGGGACCGGGCGCAGCCGGGCGTCCAGGACGTAGGCGCGGGCTCCGCCGACAGGCCTGCCGATGGGCGGGACACGGTCGGGGTCGGCGGGGTCACAGGTGAAGGCGGTGGCGTAGACGGTGGCCTCGGTGGGGCCGTAGATGTTCATCACCCGGCAGCCGGGGACCGCCGCGCGCACCTGGCTCACGGTCCGCACGGGCAGCGCCTCCCCGGCGAGGACGACGGTGTCGGCGGTGACGCGGACGGTGTCCTCCGCCAGCAGCCGGCCCAGCGCGGAGGGGACCGCACTGAGCAGTCCCGCCCGCCACGGCCCCTCCCGCTCGGCGAGGGCCAGCAGGTCACGCACGATCTGGACACGGCCGCCGGCCAGCAGCGGGGAGAAGATCTCGAACACCGACACGTCGAAGTTGAGCGAGGTGGAGGCCACGACGTGCTCCAGGCCCCGCCCGCCGAACTCGGCCGCGGCCCATTCGGTCAGCGCCAGCACCGACGCCTGGGCGACGACGACTCCCTTGGGCCGGCCGGTCGAGCCGGAGGTGTGGATGACGTAGGCGGGGTGGTCGGGCAGCAGCCTCGCGTGCCGCTCCTCGTCGGTGATGTCGTCGCCGGGCAGGGCGGCCAGGCGCGCGGCGCAGGCGGGGTCGTCGAGGGCGATCCGGGTGAACGGGCCGTCCGGCAGCCGGCTGGAGGTCTGCGCACTCGTGACGACGGCTTCGGGCCGCACGTCGTCGAAGAGGAAGGCGACGCGCTCGGCGGGATAGCCCGGGTCGACGGGTAGGTAGGCGGCGCCGCTCTTGAGGACCGCCAGCAGGGCCACGATCAGGTCCGGGGTGCGCGGCAGGGCGAGCGCGACGAACCGTTCGGGCCCGGCTCCGGCGTCGATGAGCAGCCGGGCCAGCCGGTTGGCGCGCTCGTCGAGCTGCCGGTAGGTGAGCTGTTCCGTGTCGTCGAGCACGGCGACGGCGTCCGGGACGCGCGCGGCCTGCGCGCGGAACGCCTCGGGCAGGGTCCGCCGCGGTGCCTCGGCCACCGGGCCGCCGAAGCGTTCCCGCAGACGACGGCTCTGCTCGCCGGACATCAGGGGCAGGTCGGCCAGGTCGCGTTCGGGGTCGGTGGCCATCTCCGTCAGCAGCGTGCGCAGGCTCGCGCCGAGGCCGTCGACGGTGGCGGCGTCGAAGGCGGCGGGGTCGTAGTCGAGGGTGACCGTCAGGGTGTCGCCGGGCGCGACCACCACGCTGAGCGGGTAGTTGGTCGGCTCCACATCGCGTTCCTGCTCCATGGCCAGGCCGTGCCGGGCCATGGCGTCCGCGTCGAACGGGTAGTTCTCGAAGACCACGATGCTGTCGAACAGGGGGGTGCCGCCCGGTACCTCGCTCCACGTCTGGAGCTGGGCGAGCGAGACGAAGTCGTGGCGCCGGGACTCCGACTGGGCGGCCTGGAGGTCACCCAGCCAGTCCAGCAGCCGGCGCCGCCCGTCGATCCGCGCCCGGGTGGGCAGGGTGTTGATGAACACGCCCACCATCGAGGTCACGCCCGGCAGGTCGGCCGGACGCCCCGAGACGGTGGTGCCGAACACCACGTCGTCCCCGCCGCCGTAACGGGACAGCAGCAGTGCCCAGGCGCCCTGGAGCACGGTGTTGACGGTCAGGCCGGCCTCCTGCGCGGTCCGGCGCAGCCTCGCCGACACCTCGGCGTCGAGCGTCACCCGCACCGACCCCGAGGAGGAGCTGCGGTGCGCCTCCGCCGGCCGCCGGTCGCGCGGCAGTTCGGTGGCGACGGGGAAACCGGCCAGGGCCTCGCGCCAGTACGCTTCCGCCCGCTCGGTGTCCTGCCGGGCCAGCCAGGCCAGGTAGTCGCTGAAGCGGGCACGGTCGGGCACGTGGGGCCGGCGCCCGGTGGTGAGTGCCGCGTACCGCTCGCACACCTCGTCGAAGACCTGGGCCGCGCTCCACCCGTCGAGCAGCAGATGGTGGAACGTCCACAGCATCCGCACCCGTTCGGGCGAGAGCCGGATCAGGGCCAGGCGCATCAGCGGAGCCGTCCGCAGGTCGATGCCGGTCTGCCGGTCCTCGTCCACCAGCCGGGCGAGTTCCGCCTCGCACCGCTCGTCGGACCACCCTGACCAGTCGTGCTGGGTGACGGGCACGGTCGCCCGCCGCTGCACGGCCTGGAGGGGTTCGGCGGTCTCCTGCCACACCGGGCGGGTGCGCAGCATCGCGTTGGCGTCCACGGTCTGCTGCCAGGCCTCGGCCAGGGCGTGCGGGTCGCCGACGCCCGACAGCACCAGTTGGACCTGGTTGACGTAGGTGCGGCTGTCGGGGTCCATGAGGCTGTGGAACAGCATGCCCGCCTGCATCGGCGTCAGCGGGTACAGGTCCTCGACGCCGCGGCCGTCGCCGACGACCCGGTCCACGGCCGCCTGGTCGATGCGGACCAGCGGGAAGTCCGACGGTGTACGGCCTCCCGACCCGGGGTCGGCGCAGTGCGCGACGACCTCCTCCAGCGCCCGCAGCATGCCGGCCGCGAGGTGGCTGACGGTCTCCTCCCGGTGCAGGTGCCGGCTGTAGTGCCAGGTGACCTCCAGCTCGCCGTCCTCGACGCGGGCCACCACGTCCAGCAGGTGCGGGCGCACCGACTCGGGCGCCTCGGCGCCGTCCAGCCCGCCCGGTACGGAACGCACCAGCGCGCCGCCCCCGGCGGACCAGTCGAACCGGCCCAGGTAGTTGAAGCTGACGGCCGGCATCGGCGCGTCGGCCAGCCGCTCGTCGCGCGCGAGCCGGCGCAGGGCGCCGTGTCCCAGGCCCCGCCCGGGCACGGATCGCAGCTGCTCCTTCACGGATTTCAGGGCCGCTCCCCAGTCCCCGTCCGGGATGTCGAGGGCGACGGGGAACAGGGTGGTGAACCAGCCGACGGTGCGGGACAGGTCGACGTCGTCGAAGAGCTGGTCCTCGCGGCCGTGCCCCTCCAGGCCGACGGTGACGGCACGCCGCCCGGTCCACCCGGACAGCACCCGGCCGAGAGCGGCCAGCAGGACGTCGTCGACGCGCGTGCGGTAGACGCCGGGCACCTTCCGCAGCAGGTCGTCGGTGTGCCGCCGGCCCAGGCGCACGGTCACCGCGTCCACGTCGGCCATGGTGTTGCCGCCGTCGCCGTCCACCGGCAGCGGCGCGGCGCAGTGCCGGGCCGCCTCCTCCCAGTGTTCGCGCTGCGCGGCGAAACCGCCGGCCTCGGTGTGCGCGTGCAGGCGTCGCGCCCACTCCTGGACGGAGGTCGTCCGGTCCGGCAGGCGCACCGGTTCCCCGGCACGGGCCTGCCCGTAGGCGGTCTCCAGGTCCTCCAGCAGGATGCGCCAGGACACCCCGTCGACGACCAGGTGGTGAACGACGAGAAGGAGCCGGGCGCCGGTCCCGGCCTCGGTGCCGGTTCCGGTTTCCGTTTCGGTTCCGGTTTCCGTTTCGGTGCCGGTGCCGGTGCCGGTGAACAGGCGGGTCGTCAGCAGGGGTCCGCTCGTCAGCCGGAAGGCGGCGTGCGCCTCGGCCGTGACGCGGGCCTCGGTCTCCTCGGCCGCCGTCGCCGGCAGCCCGCTCAGGTCACAGACCTCCAGCAGCTCGGGGACCTCCTCGTCGGCTCCGGCGCACTCCTGGCGCCAGGTGCCGTCGGCGGACCGGACGAAACGGCAGCGCAGGGCGTCATGGTGGGCGTAGACGGCCGAGAGGGCGTGGCGCAGAGCGGCCGGGTCGACGTCGTCGGGTGTGTCCACGACGACGGACTGGTTGAAGAACTCCGGCCGCCGCGGTCCGGGATCGAGGAACCAGTGCTGGATCGGGGTGAGCGGGATCTCACCGCTCACCGGGCCGGTCCCCGCCACGGGTGCGGCGGTGCCGGTGGCCGCCGCGGCGGCCAGAGCGGCGACCGTCGGATGCCGGAACAGGTCCCTCGGGGTGAGCGCGAGCCCGGCGGCGCGGGCGCGGGAGACGACCTGGATGCTGATGATCGAGTCGCCGCCCAGCATGAAGAAGTTGTCGTCGGCTCCGACCCGGTCCACGCCGAGCAGCTCCGCCCAGATACCGGCGAGGATCCGCTCGGCCTCGGTGCGCGGCGCGCGGTACTCGGCGTCACCGGCCGCCGCCCAGTCGGGGGCGGGCAGCCGGCGCCGGTCCACCTTGCCATTGGCGGTCAGGGGCAGCTCGGTCACCGTGACGAAGGCGGCGGGCACCATGTAGTCGGGCAGCTCGGCGACCACGTGCGCGCGCAGCTCGCTCGCGGACGGCACGGCGGCCGAGGGCGCGGGCACGAGGTGGGCGGCCAGCCGTTTGCGTCCGGTGTGCTCGTACACCGAGACCACCGCCTCGGCGACGGCCGGGTGGGCAGTGAGCCGGGCCTCTATCTCGGTGGGCTCGACCCGGAACCCGCGGATCTTGACCTGGTCGTCCGCGCGTCCCACGAAGTGCAGCTCGCCGTCGGCGCTCCACCGCACGATGTCGCCGGTGCGGTACATCCGTTCGCCGGGCGGGCCGAACGGGTCGGCCAGGTAGCGCGCGGCGGTCGCGCCGGGGCGTCCGGCGTAGCCGCGGGCCAGGCCGGCCCCCGCGATGTACAACTCCCCGGGTATGCCGGGCGGTTGCGGCTGAAGGACGTCGTCCAGCACGTACACGCGGGTGTTGTCGAGCGGGCGCCCGATGGGCAGCACCGGCGGGAGCGGGTCACCGGCGCGGAAGACCCGCCGGG
This sequence comes from Streptomyces sp. NPDC034103, assembly GCF_055575395.1. Lineage (NCBI taxonomy): Bacteria > Bacillati > Actinomycetota > Actinomycetes > Kitasatosporales > Streptomycetaceae > Streptomyces > Streptomyces sp. NPDC034103. The sequence continues at coordinate 240,735 of NZ_JBVISS010000010.1, forward strand.
TCGCGAAGGTGGTGGTCTCGGTGGGTCCGTAGCCGTCGACGACGGTGAGGCCGGGGCAGGCGTCGAGCACACGGCCCACCACGGCGCCCGGTACGGCCTCGCCGCCGGTCCACACCTCGCGGGCGCCGTGCAGGCAGGCGGGGTCCTCCTGGGCGAGCAGCCGGAACAGGCCCGCGGTCAGCCACAGGCAGCGCACGCCCCGCTCGGTGATCGCGTGGCGGACGACTCCGGCGTCCACGTCGGCCGGCGGGGCCAGCACGGCCGTCCCGCCGCGCAGCAGCGGCACCCACACCTCGTAGGTGGCGGCGTCGAAGGCGTGCGGGGAGTGCACGAGGACCCGGTCGTGCCCGGTGAAGGCGCGGTCGAGGGCGAGCGCGGCGACGTCCCGCTGGCGTACCGCCACGCCCTTGGGAGTGCCGGTGGAACCGGAGGTGAACATCAGGTACTGGACGTTGTCGGGGTGGACCGGGTGGGCGGCCGGCGCGTCCGCCGCGAAGGCGGCTTCCGGGTCGGGCAGTTCACCCGCCAGGAGGTCCTCCACGCGCAGCACGGTGCCGTCGGGCAGCGCCTCCCCCGCCGTCCGCTGCCACTCGACGTCGGTCAGCAGCAACCGCGCGCCCGCCTCGGCGAGCATCCTGCGCAGCCGTTCCCGGGGCGCCCTGCCGTCCAGCGGGACGTACACGCCTCCGGTACGGACCAGCGCCAGCTGCACGACGACGAGATCGACCGAACGCCTGGTCAGCGCGCCGACCGCGACCTCGGCCGTCACACCGAGCGCGGTCAGCCGGGCGGCCAGCCGGGCGGCCCGGGCGTCGAGCTCCCGGTAGGTGAGCCGTTCCTCGTCCGCGTCCAGGGCCACGGCGTCCGGTGTGCGCCGCACCTGTGCGGCGAACAGCTCCGCCACCGTGGTCTCGGGTGCGTCGGCGGTGGTGTCGTTCCACTCCTCGACCACCTGGCGGCGGCGGGCGTCCGTGAGCAACGGCAGCCGGGCGGGCGGGAGTCCGGGAGTGGCGGCCATGCCCGACAGCAGGACGGTGAGGTGTTCGACCATCCGCTCGACGGTGCCGGCGTCGAACAACCGCGGGTCGTAGCCCAGCCGCAGTCCCAGCTCGGCACCCGGATAGGCCACGAGGCTCAGCGGGTAGTTGGTGGTCTCGATGCCGTCGAGACCGGTCAGGCGCAGTCCGTGGACGGCGGCCAGGTCGTCGTCCACCGGGTAGTTCTCGAAGACGACGATGCTGTCGAACAGCGGTGCCCGCTCGGGGAGTCGGGTGAAGTCCTTCATCCGGGTGAGCGGCACGTGATCGAAGCGGCGGTCCTCGCTCTGGTCCCGCTGGAGGTCGCGCAGCCAGTCGAGCAGGGGCCGGTCGTGCGGCACGCTCACCCGCGTGGGCAGGGTCGTGATGAACAGGCCGGTCATCGAGTCGGCTCCCGGCAGCTCGGGCGGCCGCCCGGAGACGGTCGTGCCGAACACCACGTCGGTTCTGCGGGCCTGCCGCCCCAGCAGCAGCGCCCACGCCCCCTGCACCAGGGTGTTGACGGTCAGCCCCGCCGTCCTGGCCAGCTCCTCCAGGGCTCGGGTGGTGGCCGCGTCCACGGCGCCGCGGACCGCCGCCGTGGACTCGGCGCGGTGACTCTCGCGCGGCTCGCGGTCGTAGGGCAGAGCGGTCGCCTCGTCCAGGTCCGCGAGGCGGCCCTGCCAGTGCCGGTCGGCCTCCGCCCCGTCGCGGTCGCGCAGCCAGGCCACGTAGTCACGGAACGGGCGCCGGTCGGGCAGCGGCTCACTGCCGGCGGTGGCGTGCCCGGCGAAGACGTCGGACAGCACCTGGAACAGGCTCCAGCCGTCCAGCAGCAGGTGGTGGAAGGACCACACGACGCGTACGCCGCTGTCGGAGATCCTGGCGAGCACCAGCCGTTGGAGCGGGGCCCGGGTCAGGTCGATGCCCTGTTCACGGTCCCGGTCCAGCAGCTGCCGCAGCCGGGTCTCGCGCTCCCGCTCCGTCAGCTCGCGCCAGTCCAGGTGGGTCACGGGTACGCGGGCATGCCGCTGCACCACCAGCAGCGGCTCGGGCACGTCCTGCCAGCAGACGCGTCCGCGCAGCACGGGCGTGTGGTCCGTGACGCGCTGCCAGGCCGCCGCCAGCGCGGCCGGGTCCGCCACGCCGTCAAGGTCGAAGGTCAACTGCTGGAAGTAGACGCCCTCGTCGGCCTGGGAGAGCCCGTGGAAGAGCATGCCGGTCTGGGTGGGGGTGAGCGGGTGGACGTCCTCCACCGCGCTCGGGTCGTCCCCCACGATCCGGTCCACGGTCGCCTGGTCGAGGCGGGCCAGGGGAAAGTCCGACGGGGTGCGTCCGCCGCTGCCGGGCCGGCCGGCGTGGCGCGCGATGCCGACCAGCGCGTCGCCGAAGCGGGCGGCCAGGTCGGCGACGGTCGTCCTGGTGTGCAGGTCCTCGGAGTAGAACCAGGTGAACTCCAGTGCGTCGCCGTCCAGTCGGCCCACGACCTCCAGAGGATGCGGACGTACCGCCGAGGGGTGGGCGTCCAGTTCCAGCGTGCGGAACGATCCCGCGTACAGGCCTCCGGTGTCGGGGAGGCCGAACCGGCCCAGGTAGTTGAAGCTGACCTGCGCCTGCGGCACCCCGGACAGGGCCTGCGGGCGGGTCAGGTACCGCAGGGCGTCGTGTCCGACCCCGTGCCGGGGTACCGCCCGCAGCTGCTCCTTGACCTGCTTGAGCACCACGTCCCAGTCGGCGTCGGGCGGGACGGCGAGGGCGACGGGATGGCGGCTGGTGAACCAGCCGACGGTACGGCTGGTGTCCACGTCGGCGAAGAGTTCCTCGCGGCCGTGTCCCTCGACGTCCACCAGCACCCGCTCATGCCCGGTCCACGTGCACAGCACCCGGCCGAGCGCGCTCAGCAGTACGTCGTTGACCCGGGTGCGGTAGGTGTCCGGCAGGATGCGCAGCAGGGCGGAGGTGTCCTCGGGGGTGAGGCGGACGGTCACCGAGCGCGCCGAGGCGTAGGTGTTGGCGCCTTCCCCGTCGGCCGGGAGCGCCGCACCGGCGCCCGCGACGGCGTCGGTCCAGTACGCGACCTCGTCGTCGAAGCCGCCGTCGGCGGTGTGGGCGGACAGGCGCCGGGCCCAGTGCCGCAGCGGCGAGGACTTGGGGGGCAGCGCCGTCTGTCCGTCGCGGCCTTCCCGGCGGGCGCGGTAGGCGCGGTCGAGGTCCTCCAGGAGCACGCGCCAGGAGACGCCGTCCACGACCAGGTGGTGAACGGCCAGGTGCAGCACGCCGGGCAGGCCGGGGCCGCGGTCGTGCAGCACCGCACGCAGCAGCAGGCCGTGGCGCAGGTCGAAGGGGCCGTGGTGCGGTGTGTCGGTGTCGGGGCCGGCGTGGCGGCCCAGCCTGAGGCGCGGTGCCCGGTCCTCGATGTGCCATGCGGTGCGGGGCGCCGCGTCCGGACCGTCGACGGTGTCGTCGGTGGCCGCTTCGCCGGTCTCCGCGGTGAGGAAGCGGGAGCGCAGCGCGTCGTGGTGGGCGACGAGGTCGTTGAGGGCGTCCTCCAGAGCCACCGGGTCCACCGTGTCGGGAAGCTGGATGGACAGGGTCTGGGCGAAGACGTCCGCACGTTCGACCGCGCTGTCGAACAGCCAGCGCTGGATGGGCGTGAGCGGGGCGGGGCCGGTGGCGGGCACCGCGTCCGGGACGGCGGGCCGCCGGTCGCCGGCCGCGTCGGCGCAGCGGGCGAGGGCGGCGATCGTCTGGTGATGGTAGACGTCCCGGGAGGTCACGGTCAGGCCCGCTTGGCGGGCCCGGGCCACCACCTGGATGCTGAGGATGGAGTCGCCGCCCAGCGTGAAGAAGTTGTCGTCCACCCCGACCCGGTCCACGCGCAGGATGTCCGCCCAGATCGCGGCGAGGGTGCGCTCCGTGGGCGTGCGCGGCTGCACGCGGTGCGTCCCGCTCCGTGCGGGCCCCGGGTCCGGCAGGCGGCTCCGGTCCAGTTTGCCGTTGGGGTTGAGGGGCAGGTCGGCCAGGACCAGGACGGCCGCCGGCACCATGTAGTCGGGCAGGGTGCGGCCGAGGGTCCGGCGCACCCCCTCCGCATCCAGGTGCGCGTCCGGGGCGGGAACGACGTAGCCGACCAGACGACGGCGGCCGTCGCTCTCCCGGACGGTGGCCGCCGCCTCCGCCACGCCGTCGACACCGCGCAGCGCCTCCTCCACCTCGCCCAGTTCGATGCGGAAGCCGCGCACCTTGACCTGCTGGTCGGTACGGCCCAGGTACTGCAGCTCACCGTCGGTGGTCCACCGCACCAGGTCTCCGGTGCGGTACATGCGATCCCCCGGCATACCGAAGGGATCGGCCACGAACCGGGAGGCGGTCAGCCCCGGGCGTCCCAGGTAGCCGCGGGCCAGCCCGCCGCCGCCCAGGTAGAGCTCTCCCGTCACGCCGGGCGGCTGGGGACGCAGCAGGCGGTCCAGGACGTAGGCCCGGGTGGCGGCCACGGGCCTGCCGATCGGCGGGGCCTGGTCCGGTGCCGCCGGGCCGGCGAACCACGCGGTGGCGTAGACCGTGGCCTCGGTGGGGCCGTAGATGTTGGCGATCTCGCAGTCCGGCATGGCCCGTCGCAGGTCGTGCACGGTCTGCGCGGGAAGCGCCTCCCCGGCCAGGACGACGGTGTCCGCCGTCACGGCCGCCCCGCTCTCGGTGAGCATGCGGGAGATCACCGACGGCACGCCGCTGACCAGTCCGGCGCGTCGGGGTTCGGAGGAGTCGGCGAGGGCCGGGAGGTCGGGGACCACCTCGATGCCGCCGCCCACGAGCAGCGGGCAGAGCATCTCGAAGACCGACACGTCGAAGTTCAGCGAGGTGGAGGCCACCACGTGGGCCAGCCGCCGCGGGCCGAAGCGCTCCCCCGCCCATGCCGCGAGGGCCGCGACACTGCGGTGGGTGACCACGACACCCTTGGGACGCCCCGTCGAACCAGAGGTGTAGATGACGTACGCGGGATGCTCGGGGTCGAGGGGCCGCGCCCGGTCGGCGTCGGTGAGGTCGCCGTCGGCGGCGTCCCTCGCGAGGCAGTCCTCCAGCAGCAGCGCGGCGCAGTCCTCGGGCAGCGCGCCCGCGGTCTCGCGCGTGGCCAGGACGAGAGCGGGAGCGGCGTCACCGAGCATGAAGCGGATGCGCTCGACGGGGTAGCCGGGGTCCACCGGCAGGTAGCCCGCGCCTGACTTGAGTACGGCCCACAGCACCGGCAGCAGGTCCGCCGTCCGCGGCAGACACAGAGCCACCAGCGTCTCGGGCCCGGCCCCGCGGGCGGCCAGCACCCGGGCGAGCCGGTTGGCGCGCCGGTTGACCTCGGCGTAGTCCAGGCGCTCGGAGCCGCAGACCACAGCGGTGCGCTCGGGTGTCCGTGCCACCTGTGCCTCGAAGAGCGCCGACAGTGTGCTGCCCGGCGCGCGGCCGGTGTCCGCGGCCCGCGGGTTCCACACCTCCAGCATGGTGCGCCGTTCGTCCTCCGACAGCAGCGCCAGCTCGCCCACCGTGCGGTGCGGGCCGTCCGCCATGCCCTCCAGCAGCCGGAGCAGGTGGCGGCTCATGCGGGCGACCGTGTCCGCGTCGAACAGGCCGGTGCTGTATTCGGTGGTGAGCTCGCAGCTGCCGTCGGCGCGCGGCGTGAATTCCAGCACCAGGTCGAAGCGGGCTGCCGGGCGGGGCAGCGGGTGCTGTTCGATGCGCACCCCGCCGGCCGGCGGCGGGTCGCTCAGAGCGGTCTGCTGCACCACGAGCACCTGCACCAGCGGGGTCCGGCTGGGATCCCGGGGCGGGGCCAGTTCCTCCACCACCCGGTCGAACGGCACCGCGTCGTGGGCGAAGGCGTCCAGCACCGTCGCCCGCATGCTCTCCACGAACCGGTCGACGGTCGCGGCGTCGTCCACGTCGCCGCGCAGTACGACGGTGTTGGCGAAGAACCCGGCCACGTCCTCCAGTTCGCGGCGCTCCCGCCCCGTGGTGACGGTGCCGAAGGCGACGTCCCGCTGGCCGGAGAACCGGGAGAACAGCACCGCAGCCGCCCCGGCGAACAGGGTGAAGACGGTCGTACCGCGCTCCCCCGCCAGGTGCCGCAGCCGCGCGACCAGCTCCGCCGGAAGGTGCCGGCGGTGCGCGGCGCCGGCCGTGGTGCGCACCGCGGGCCGGGGCCGGTCGGTGGGCAGCTCCAGTTGCGGCATGCCGGCCAGGTGCCGCTTCCAGTAGGCGAGGTCCTCCGCTTCCCTGGCGTCGGAGCGCTGTCGCCGCTCCCACACCGCGAAGTCCGGATACTGCACGCCGAGTGCGGGCAGCCCGTCCGCTGTGCCGGACACCTCGGCCCGGTACAGCGCTGCCAGATCACGGGTCAGGATGCCCACGGACCAGCCGTCGGTGACGATGTGATGCTGGGCCAGCAACAGGAGATGGTCGTCGGTACCGCGGCGGACGAGCAGCGCCCTGGTGAGCGGGCCGGCCGCCAGATCGAAGGGGTGTTCCAGCTCCTCGGTGAGCAGCCGGTCGGCGGCTTCCTCGCGCCGGGCGGCGGGCAGGTGCGTCACGTCGGCGGTGCACAGCGGCAGGTCGGCGTGCGGGTGGATGTGTTGTACGCCGTGTCCGTCCTGTGTGGCGAAGGTGGTGCGCAGCGAGTCGTGGCGGGCGGCCAGCTTGTCGAGGGCGCGGGCCAGCGCCGCGGTGTCCACCTCGCCGCGCAGCCGCAGCACCGACCCGGTGTTGTACTCGGTGCCGCCCGGGGTGAGGTCGTTCAGGAACCACAGGCGCCGCTGGGCGCTGGAGAGCGGGAGCGGCCGGTCGCGCGGGGCGGCCGGGATCGGGTCCTCGGCCACCGCGTCGAAGGGGGCGCTGAGCAGCCGGGCCAGGGCGGCGACCGTGCGCGCGGTGAACACGTCCCGGATGGACAGGCGGGCGCCGAGTTCCTCGCGGACGCGGGCCAGGGCGCGGGCGGCGAGGATCGAGTCTCCGCCCAGGTCGAAGAAGTCGTCCTCGACGCCGACGGCATCCGTCCCCAGGACGTCCGCCCAGACGTCGGCGAGCACACGTTCCCGCGCGGTGCGCGGCGCCACGTGCCCCCGGGCGGCCGCGCGGACGGGCGCGGGCAGGGCACCCAGGTCGATCTTGTGCTGCGGGGTGAGCGGCAGGGTGTCGAGGACGACCACGACGGACGGCACCATGTGCGGTGGCAGGACGGCGGCGACATTCTCCCGCAACTCATCGGAGTCGAGGGGCTGTTCGGGATCGGCGGGCGTGACGTACCCGACGAGTCGGCGCCGCCCGGGTTCGTCCTCGCGCACCACGGCGACGGCGTCACGCACACCGGTGAGGCGCCGCAGCGCCGCCTCGATCTCGCCGGGCTCGATACGGTAGCCGCGCAGTTTCACCTGGCGGTCGAGCCGGCCCAGGTACTCCAGTTCGCCGCGCGCGTTCCAGCGTGCCCGGTCGCCGGTGCGGTAGAGCCGGGCGCCGGGCGGACCGAAGGGGCTGGCGACGAACCGTCCGGCGGTGAGGCCGGGCCGGTGGAGGTAGCCGCGGGCCACTCCCACGCCGCCGACGAACAGTTCACCGTCGGCTCCGGGCGGCACCGGCCGCAGGGCCGCGTCCAGTACGTGCACCTCGGTGCCGGGAAGAGGGGTGCCGATGCCCGGGGTCCCGCTGCCCGCTGCCAGTGGCCCGGTCCAGGACGCCACGATGGTCGTCTCGGTGGGCCCGTACGAGTTGATCATCCGGCGGCCGGGCGCCCAGCGGTCGACGAGGTCCGCCGGGCAGGCCTCCGCTCCCACGATCAGCGTGCGCAGGCGGCCCGCGTCGATCCGCGCCGGGTCGGGCAGGGTGGCGAGGGCGGCCGGCGGGATCAGGGCGTGGGTGATGCGGTGCTCGTTGACCACGGAGGCGAGTTCGTCGCCCAGCCAGGGGCCGTCCGGCGGGACGACGAGAGTGGCGCCGGACAGCACGGAGATGAACAGTTCCAGCACGGAAGCGTCGAAGCTGGGCGAGGAGAACTGCAGCACCCGGTCGCCCGGGCCCACGGCGTACTGCTCGGCCGCGCCCGCGGTGAAGGCGGAGATGCCCCGGTGGGTGACGGTCACGCCCTTGGGCGTTCCGGTCGAGCCCGAGGTGTAGATGACGTAGGCGGCATGGTCGGCGTCCACTCGCGGACACGGTCTCGGGGTGTCTTCGGCGGCCTCCATGACGGCGCGTACGCCGGCCGGGTCGTCGAGGATCACGGCGGGTGCCGCGTCCCGCAGCATCAGCGCGCGCCGTTCCTCCGGGTACTGCGGGTCCACGGGCAGGAAGGCGGCACCCGCCCGGGCCACGGCCAGCTCGGCGGCGATCAGCTCCAGGGAGCGCGGCAGGACCAGCGCGACCGTCCGCTCCGGCCCGGCCCCTTGCCGGACGAGATCGGCGGCCAGGCGACCGGTCCGTTCGGCCAACTCCCGGTAGGACCACGTCCGTCGGCCATCGGTCACCGCCGGCGCGTGCGGCGTACGGCTCACCCACGCCTCGAACAGTTCACCGAGCGTCCGGTGGGGCACCGCCCCGCCGCCGGCTGCGGTGCCGTCGTCCGCCCGGGTGGAGGGGGACATCGAGTCGGGCGAGTTGTGCAGGTCCGTCATGGGGAGTCCTCGGAAGGCGGTGACGATGCGGGGGCGCGCGGGCGCGGGGAGCCGCCCGGGCGCACCGGAACCCCCGCGCTGACTGCTCTTCGGTGCGGGGAGAGGTGCGTCCGGATACGCCGGGACGGCTGGGGTGGGGCTGCCGGAACGGCCCTGGGGTCAGGCGGTGCCGACGCGGCGGGCCGTGCGACCGGAGATCTGCACGCGGTCGACGCTTCCGTCGACGGGGTCCCGGTGGAAGCGTCCGCCGGGTTCCCTCCGGCCGGTGACCGGGTCGACCAGGTCACAGGTCAGATCGGGATAGCAGACCAGCGGCAGCGGCAGGTCACCGTCGATGGACAGCGCGGGCCGGCCGTCCGGGTCGAGGCTGATCCGGTACTCGGTCGTCCCGTTGCGGTACGTCCCGGCGCATTCGGGGAAGGCGACGGGCTCCCCCCGGTCGACGCTCGCGGGAGTGGCGGGCACACGCATGCCGGTGAGCCGGGTGAGGATGTCGGCTAGGTCCCGCCACAGGGCGGTGGCACCACCGGCGTTGCCCGTGAAGGCGACGACGACACCGCTGCGCGGCTCCGCGCGCAGGTGGCAGGAGGTGCCCTGGGCGTTCCCGTCGTGGCCGCACCACCATCGGCCGTCCTGCTCGTAGAGGGCGGCCCCCAGCCCCCAGGCGTCCGCCAGACCGCCGGCCTCCGTTCCCGGCTCGGCGCGCCGCATCAGCGTGGCGACGGTGGGCGGGACGACGGCGGACCGGCCGATCAGGGCCCTGCCCAGGGCGATCAGATCGTGGGCGCCCGCCAGGAGGGCGCCCGCCGGGGCCTCGACGGGGGCGAGGTTCTGGCGGGCCGGCCGGATGGCGCCCGTCGCGGTGTTGAGCGCGTGCCCGATGGCGGCCGGGCGGCCGGGGGCACTCGCGCCGAGGAAGGCGGGTGTGGTGCCCAGGGGCTCCAGGAGTAGGACGCGGACCGCTTCCTGCCAGCTCATGCCCGTCACGGCCTCGATCAGCCGTCCCGCCGCCACGTAACCGACGTTGGAGTAGGAGAAGTCCGTCCCGGGTGCGAACAGCGCTTTCTCGGCGGTGCACTCCGTCGACAGATAGCGGGAGGCCGTCAAGCCTGCCGCGGTGTCCGAGTCGGGGCCGGTGGGCAGACCGGCGGTGTGGGAGAGAAGGTGACGCACGGTCACCTTGGGTATGTCCTCGAACTCCGGAAGGCTGTCGGCGACGGCCTCGTCGAGGTCGAGGTCCTCGTCGTCGACCAGCAGCATCACGGTGGCGGCCGTGTAGGTCTTGGTGACACTCCCCAGCGGCACGGCCGTCTCAGCCGTGAACGCGGTGCCCCGGACGGCGTCGGCCGTCCCGGTGTGCACGCTGACGACCTCCGTCCCGGTGTCGACGGCCAGGTGGGCGCCGGGCACGCGGTGGGTCCGCGCGAGGGTGTCGAGACTGTGCTGCAACGCCTGACGTAAGAGGGACGGTCGTGAGGCGGCGACTGAAGCGGCGGTGGGGTAGTGCATGAGAAGGGGACTCCCGATGACTGTGTTCATGGACATGACACGAAGGCCGATGGGGAGGAGCGGTTCGGCCCGACGCGTCGGTGCGGGTGTGCTTCGGTGCGTGCTAACGCCTTGCGACCTCGACCGGCAGGTGACGTACGCCGACGATGACGGCCGGGTTCTGGAAGATGACCTCATCATGGGCGGGGACACCCACACTGGAGAAACGTTCAAGCAGCATCCGAAGCGCGATCCGCGCCTCCAGTCGGGCCAGGGGGGCGCCGAAGCAGAAGTGGATGCCGTGACCGAAGGTCAGGTGGGGATTGGGGCTTCGGGCCGGATCGAAGACGTCCGGTTCGTCGAAGCGGGCGGGATCGCGGTTGGCGGCACCCAGGTGAGCCACCACCATCGCGCCCTCGGGAATCTCCTGATCCCCGATCACCACCGGGCGCGTGGTGCGCCGGCCGAGCTCCGCGAAGGGGGGCAGCCAGCGCAGCACCTCCTCGATGGCCTCCGGCAGCCGCCCGGTGTCGGCACGCAACGACCGGAGCGTGCCGGGGTGCCGGTCGAACGTGACAACAGCGTTGCCCAGCAGGGCCGTGGTGGTGATGTGCCCGGCGACCAGCAGCAGGGCGACGAAACCGACGATCTCCTGGTCCTCCAGGCGGACACCGTCCACTTCGGCAGCCACCAGCTTGCTGGTCAGATCGTCCCCCGGCCGCGCCCGACACCTGCGGATATGGTCCAGGACGTAGCCGTTCATCTCCCGCACCGTCGGGGCGATGGCGTTCAGGGCGCGCTCCAGGTCGGCCATGCTGGGCGACTCGCCGAGTTCGTCCCCTCCGAACAGGGTGGCCGCCCACTCCTGGAAAAGCTTGTGGTCCGCGGCCGGGATACCGAGCAGTTCGGCGATGACGATGATGGGCAGCGGGTAAGCGAGGGCGTCGACCAGATCGAACCGGTCGCGGTCGGCGACATCATCCAGCAGGCGACCGCACACAGATTCGATACGCGATTCCAATCCCTGCACCGTCCGGGGAGTGAATGCCTGACTGACAAGCGTCCGGAGCTTGCGGTGCTCCGGCGGGTCCATGCCGACGAAATTGCCTTGCCGGAAGACCTCGAAGTCCTCTTGCGTGGGCGCGATGGACGAGAAGTCGGAGGAGTACGTCGCCGGGTCCGCGAGAATCCCGGCCACCGACGGGTAGTCCACCACCTGCCACGCGCCCTGCCGATCGTCGTAATGAACTGGACCGCAGGCACGTAAGGACTGCCAGCGCTCGCTCAGTCTGTCGAAGGGCGAGTCCTTCTGGACCGATGGGTTGCCGGTCACCTTTTCTCCTTCGTGGGGAACGCGGGGACAGCGCATCCACAAGCGGGATGGTCGACGATGAGCCGCAGCCCCGGACACGGGTCTCGCATGTGACCTCGGGCGCTCACGACAGGCAACCGGCTCTACACGGGTGGCGAAGCGGCCGACGCCTCGGAGCGGTGAGCAGCTCGAATTGTTGCGTCAAGCGTTTCGGGAACCGGCGCGGCTCCGACCGATTCCAACAGCCATTTGCCGTGCCTCACCCGACTCCGCCACCCGCCTCACCCCATGCACCGCGGACCACATCGACTCCATGCCCCGCCCTTGGACAAACGGCAGTACTTGTGGTGCACACCAAGCCGACATCACACATCTCCAGTGAACGCACCGCGCAAGTGCCGTACGGCGACTTCCGCTTGCCTTTATATAGGGCGGGCCCTTGGGTGGACCCGCCCTTACGGCTCCCTGCAAAGCTGCGCATCCCCGCCGGTCAGGGCAGGGTCGTACTCACGACGAGCACCGTCGACCCGGTCGAACTCGGCGATAGTCTTCACGGTGGGTCAACCGACGGCAACCCCCTCAAGTTGAACGGAGGGGTATTCCGACAAGGCATCTCTCAGGGGCCTCGGGCAGCCCGAAGCAAACCCATCGACATGGCCCTGAACGCGTGCCCCGCGAACAGATGGCTAAACAACCACACATGCAGAACCCACAATTCCCCTTAAGCGCACACCGCCCGCAACTCGCCTCACCTGCACAGAGATCGTTCGCCGCGGCCGTACGAGCACGCCTGCAGCGAATCGGAACACCTAATTCCAGGATCGTCCACCGCTGGAGGCGTTCCTCGCGGCGCCCGGCGGCCGAATGCTGCCGCCACGGAAGTACGGCCGAGTCTCGACCCTGCTTTCGGCCGAATCCCGCCGGGGGCGCATAGGGAGCGCGATGGGCGCACTTCTCTGGCGTGTGCGCGGCGTACGCGGGTGCGCGCCCGGCCCTGCCAGCCTCGCGCGCCGGTAAGAGAGTTGCGATCACTACGCCTGCCTGCCGGTCCGCCGCACAGAAGCTCCCGGGCCGAGCGCCTGGCGTCATCGATGCCCGGCGGAAACACGCGCAGAGGGCGGGCCGCACCCAGGACGCACGGGCGGTGCCCGCGAGGGTTCCGACGGTCCGCGCGTTGCAGTGACCCGCGCAACTCGACCCCATGAAGTCGGAGTTGCCAGTAATCGCAGATGCGGTCCAAGGCAAGCGGGCAGCGGGCCATCACCGTGATCTCTCGTCGCACCCGCCTGATGTCCGCGGGGGGGTACGCCTCGTTCAGATGTACGCCGACAACGCGTCGCGTCCCACCGCCGCCATGGCCCTGCCGGACGGCCTTCTCGGACGCGGGTCCCAGGGCGCGAGGGCTTCGCCCCGGTCACCCTGACCGCTCACGCATTCGGGCGCCATGTTGCTGACGAGTGGCGGACCGAGTTGAGCCGGCGTCACCAGATGAACGACGGGCCGTCGGCAGGGAAGTGGAGTGAACTGATCGCCGACTGGCTGGCCGGAGCCCGGGCCACGCATGCCGACTACGGGGGCCACCTGTGCCCGGGGGGACTACGAAGAGGCTGTCACCGCGCTGGAGACGAGTGGAGACCACGCGTACCAGGGGCGCTACTCCCCCGCCAGCACGGCACCCCGCAACGCCATGCCCCTGCACGGCTGATGGCGCCAACTCGTCATCCCCTGCACGGCGAATGGCGCCAACTGCGGGCCCAACGGGCGACCCGCCATCCGGACCGATGTCGACCCCGACCGGGTCGTCATAGCCGAGGACGGCTCGTCGTCGACCTCCTCGACGGGCGCGCGTCCGTCACCGGAGCCCTCCTCCTCCGCCACCTCGGTTACGAACCCAAGTCGCCCTCAAGTTGCCCTCAAGTCGCCCACTAGTCGCCCGCTAGTCGCCCTCAACGAGAACGCGGTCTCTGGTGAACTCGCGGCATGGCGCTGGACACCGAGAGACCCGCTGGGCGTCCGGCGCCCCTTCGCGTCACATCAGGGGGTCGGCGCCACGTCCGCGCACACGGCTCTGAGTACCTCGTCCTCGCACTCCCGTAGGTAATGGTGTCCCCCTGGGAACGTCCGGACCCGGGCGCCGGCCGTCGTGACCTCGGCCCAGGACGCCAGTTCGGCGACCGGACACGTCTCGTCGGCCTCACCGCCAAACGCCGTCACGGGCGCCCGAAGCGGTGTCAGGCGCTCCGGCCGGTAGCGGTCCAGCAGGGCCAGGTCCGCCCGCAGCGGCGGAAGGATGACGGGCAGCAGCTCCGGGTGGTCGTACACCACGACGTCCGGCCCACCCAGCCGCCGCATCGCCGCGATCAGCTCCTCGTCGCCCAACCGGTGCCGGTGCTCCCCGTGGATCCGGTGCGGGGCGGGCCGCGCGGAGACGAAGACGTGGTCCATCACGAAGCCGTCCGCGCGCTCCAGCAGGCCGGCCAGCTCGTAGGACAGGCCGGCACCCATGCTGTGCCCGAAGAGTGCCATGGGAAGGTCCATCAACGGACGTAGTGCCTGCGCGAGTTGGTCGGCCATCTCCGCCATGACCCCGATGGGTTCCTCGGCCAGCCGGTCCTGTCGGCCCGGGTACTGCACCGCGACGAGTTCCACCCCGGCAGGCAGCCGGCCGGCCCAGCCGGCGTAGGACCCGGCGGTCCCGCCCGCGTGCGGCAGGCAGACCAGGCGGCTGACCACAGGCCCCTCTACCGGATGGCGGCGCAACCATTCACCCATTGATTCACTCCCCGGCTTTCGCGCTCATGCGCTCATGCGCAGCGCTTCGCGTACCTCGCCGAGCCGGTCAATACCCTCGGCGACACGGTCCATTCGCGGGAACGAGTACTCAGTCGGAACTGACACTCAGTCGGATACAGCGCTTGCCGTGAGCCTCGATGCCGAGCTCGGAGAGAATTTCTCGCTGGATCCTCGGCATGATGAGCGCGTCTCCGCCGAGGCAGAAGAAATCGTCCGTACCGGCGAACTCCGCCTGTTGAGCCGACACTCCGGGTGGTCGGGGCGAGTGCCCGAGCCTTCCCGCCCTGAAGTGGGGTCCGCTACCGAGGTTCCACCTTCTGCGGAGTGAGTGGGAGGCTGCTCTTGCGCGTGCGACTGAGGATGAGTGGATCGAGAGCGGTTCGGTCAGCCATGAGGGCAGCGCGGGCGCGGTCTCCCGAGTAGTCACAGAGGATCGCGACTCCATGATCACCAGCGGCTGCTCCAGCGCCGTGAACGCCAGCACGGTGCGGGCAAGGGCGCGAGCGCGTCCAGCACGTCATCGACGACCACGACTGGGACGCCGCCGGGCCGAGCCAGCGTCCCGCGTCTGCGGCGGCAAAGGTCAAGCAGGGCCATGTCAGCCGTCGGTGCTTACCTTCGTGTTGTAATCCAGCGCTTCGTTCAACCAGAAGTTGAAGGCCTCGTCCGATGCAGTGCCGCCATCGTCGACAACGATCCAGCCCTTACTCATCTTGCGGCCACGCATCTCCGGCCAGCTGGCACCTTCGCGCTTGAGCAGGGCCTCGGTTCTGTCGGGATCACAGCGGACCATGAGCTGACCGCCGGCGTTCGCGGTAGCGGCGATCTTGCCGTTGACCATGAAGCTGAGCCCGCCGAACATGCGCACCTCGCGCACCTGCGTCACTCCTGCAAGGGCTTCACGAATGCGATCTGCGAGCTCCCTGTCGTACGCCATGAGTCACCGTCTTCCTAGCCGGCCTCGCGACGGGCCAGCGTCGGTTCCGCCGCTCCATGCGGCGGCCAGGCCGCCATCGTAGAGGGGGACGTCGGCCCCGCCCATCAGCTTGCGAACAGGGACAGCACTGCCGTGCGCACGGTGTCGGAATGCTCATCGCCCAACACCCGGCGCCGCGCCTCCATCGTCTCCTCTGCCAACACCACTGTCTCATCGACCCGACCTGCTGCGGCTGTCCGGAGCGGATACGACCGGTGGCCGCACCAGCGGCGCAGAGCAGCGCGGGAGTCGGTGTTCGTCGGCCCGGTGGCTGTCGGAGCGTCTACAACTGCGCAGGCCGCATCTGCTCGCGGTGCAGCTGATGTCCCAGGTGAGGACGAGATACAACAAGGCTTTGAATTGGGGGTGGCTGCGGTCGGCACGGCTCTTTCCGGACGGGACGCCCCGGCGGGTGAGGGCTGCGTCGACCGTTCTGGAGGAAGGGCCAGTGCGGCAGTTGCTGTGCCGCATCGGCGCCCAGGCCGGGCGGGTGGAGGATCACCGTTCAACTCCCGTGCGTGGGCCGGTCATGAGGCGCGGCGGTAGATGGTGGCCGGCCGATACTGCGGGGGCCGAACTTCGCGCGGATACGGTCGATGGCGTCTTCGGCGATCAGGCGGTTCTCGCGGGCGGCAGCGTGGCTGATCTGCTCGGCGGCCTGGTCGGCACTGATGAGGTCCTCGGCTTTGGGGGCGAGGCCGGTCAGGCGGCCGCACTGGAGGCCGGAGGCGTCCATCAGCTGGTAGGCGAGCAGGCGCAGTTCGTCGTCGTACGCGCGTCTCCCCGATGCGGCAGATCTTCCTCCAGCGACTGCCTCCGGCGAAGGTCAGGGGCAGGATCACCGCGCGGGCCACCTGATGGCGGCCGCGCAGCAGGGTGCTGAGCCGGACAACGAGGTCGAACAGGGCCGCGCGGACGGCGGCGCCGTCCAGGATGTGCCGGTCGAAACTACGGCGGACGGCGGTTAAGGCGGGCAGGGCGCGGGAGATGACGGGCGGGGATCGAGGCCGGGGGCGCGGCCGGCGGCGATCCGGCCCGCGTGCCCGCCCAGCAGGCGGTGGGCCGTGGCAGGCGGGATCGCGGCCAGCAGGCCGAGGCAGTGGATGCCGTAGTCATTCACCGGCAGCGGTCCGCCACC
Source organism: Streptomyces sp. NPDC034103 (assembly GCF_055575395.1). Lineage (NCBI taxonomy): Bacteria > Bacillati > Actinomycetota > Actinomycetes > Kitasatosporales > Streptomycetaceae > Streptomyces > Streptomyces sp. NPDC034103. The sequence continues at coordinate 257,104 of NZ_JBVISS010000010.1, forward strand.
CCTGCCAGCGGCCTTTTCGGGGTGATGGCGAGGACGCCACCTCCTCGCCACGGGCCTGCCGTGGCTGGGGCGCTCACGGACCCGACCGGGTGGGGACACCTGTTCACGCGCGATGTCGCCCGGTAGATGCCGGATAGGTCGGGGCCCCACCCCTCGCAGCGGGTTGATCAGTCCTGTGCCACGTTCGCCGCGGTCACATTCTCGATCACGCGGCCGAGTTTGGTCTTGGCCCGGGTCAGGTCCTGGATGCGTGCGGCGATGCGATCGCGTTCGACGATGAGCTGGTCGAGCATGGCGGGGGTCGCGACGCCGGTGCTCACGCATGGCAGGAGTTCGACAACGGTACGGCTGGAGAGGCCGGCCGCGAAGAGGTCCTGGATGAGCTGGACCCGCTCCAGGGCTTCGTCGGGATAGTCACGCTGCCCACCGGGCGTCCGCGTCGATTCCAGGAGCCGCTGTTCCTCGTAGTAGCGCAGGGCCCGCACGCTGACCCCTGACCGCCTGGCGAGTTGTCCGATGCGCATGGCGCAGGCCACTCCCTTCCCGCTCGTACCTTACGTTGACGTGAGGTTTAGGTTAGCAATACCGGTTCCGGCTCCGGGGGGCATCGCCGGGGGCCGATCGAACCGTTGCCGGCGCCGAGATTGATCATGACCTGGTGGCGGACCCGAGGGCGTTCACGTGGTTCACGTACGCACGGCAGTCCTCGCGTCGTGCCGGGATCACGGAGTCGCCCGAGGGCATATGGGTGTCGACCCTAACGGGCCGCGTGATCCCTCGCGGTGGCGCAGGCCCCCACGCTCACCCCCGCCGCTCGGCAACCTCACCCATCCGCGCCTGCCCTCTTCCGGCCGGGCGGCAGTTTGGGCTTGCACCTCACGTCAACGTCAGGTTCTAGGGTGCCGAGCGTCGGATGAACACGTCATTCCGGCCCGTCAAAGTGAGGCAGACCATCATGCGCGCAGCCCGGTTCCACGAATACGGCGGAGCGGAGAGCCTGGTGATCGAACAGGCCCCCGCCCCCCACCCCGGACCCGGCGAGATCCGCGTCCGCGTCGCGGCGGCCAGTGTCAATCCCATCGACTGGAAGCTGCGCGCAGGCGCCCTGCGCCAGCTGATTCCCCTGGAGTTGCCCGCCATTCCCGGGCGCGACGGCGCCGGTGTGGTCGACGAGATCGGCGACGGGGTGCGGGGGGTGAGCATCGGCGACCGGGTCTTCGGACTGGGCGGTGTCACCGGGGCGACCGCGGAGTTGTTCATCCTCTCGGCCTGGGCGCACACCCCCGCCACGTGGAACGACGAGCAGGCCGCTGGTGCCGGTCTCGCGTCCGTGACCGCGATGCGTGGGCTCGACGCGCTCGGCCCCCTCGCGGGGCGCACCCTTCTCATCGAGGGAGCCGCCGGAGGCGTAGGCAGCGCGGCGGTCGAGATCGCGGTAGCGCAAGGCGCCACTGTGATCGGGACAGCCAGTGAACGCAACCACGAGTTCCTCACCTCTCTCGGCGCCGTTCCCACCACCTACGGCCCCGGCCTCGCACAGCGCCTCAACGCCCTCGCTCCGAACGGCGTCGACATAGCGCTCGACACCGCGGCCTCCGGCTCCCTCGACGACCTCGTCGCGATCACAGGTGATCCGAAGCGCGTCGCGACGGTCGCCGACCACGCGGGCGGGCAGCGCCTGGGCACGCACGTGGTCAACGCGGAGAACGATTCAACTCTCTTGTCCGCAGCGGCGGAACTGGGCGGGCAAGGCCGCTACACACCCCGTATCGAACAGGCCTACCCCCTGGAGCGGATCGCCGACGCCCACGCGCACGCCGAGCGCGGACGCACCCGAGGAAAGATCGTGATCCGTATCTGAACAGGCCTACGCGGTAGGTAACGGTAGGTAACTCGCAACGTGCGGGCCTGCGTGACGAGCGTCCCCTCGATAGGTACCCGCGAGCGGGCGGTCCGAAGCGGGCCGATCTCCATGTCGCCTCGTCGGGACTGTAACCCGCCGGATCATCGACTGGGCCCGCGAGAAGCCCCGGCTGGCCGACCCATCAGATCGTCAACGCATCGACGGCACAGCAGAGTTCGTGGCGCTGCGGCATAGATGGCTGATGGAGAGGACGCTGAGCTGGGTAATGCGCTCGCGTCGCCTGGCGCGCGACTATGAAACCATGCTGGCCATGCACGAAGCCATGGTTGTGGTCGATGACCATCCCCATGAGCGGTCGCCTGGCAGGACGCCGGCACCAGGCCCGTTGGCGGACGTGCAGGACACGCTCGCCGAGCAGTACGCGACCTCAAGAACGCGTGGTTCTCCCCCTGCGCGGGCAGGCCCCCATCCCTCGCGTCTCATGATCACACCGGTGCAGGGGGGGCGTAGCGCCTGCCCAAGACGCCCTGTCAGCGGCGCTTACCCTGCTCAACCTTTTGAGCCGAACCTCGCTTGCCCGACTCGCTGCCACCCTGACGCTTCGCGTGGCCTCGCGGTGCGTCGGCGGTCTTCGTCGTCCCCGGGGCGGCAGCGGGTGTGTGCGCAGGCGTGGGATGGCGCTGGGCCTGCGCCCGCCCGGCGGCCGGTTGCCTGGCGGTGCCGGTAGCGCCCTGTCCCGGCGCGGCGGCAGGGAGCTTGCGGGCGGGAACCGGCTGCTCATCGGCGGGCAAGGACCCCGTCTCAGAGGGGGTGTCCTCGACCTGCGTCTGTGGCGTCACCGGGGTGGCTGGGGCGGCCTGGTCACCCCCCGTGGTGTGACGGGCGGTGCCCTCGGTGACGGCGAGGACGGCGATCGTAGCGACGGCCACGGCCGCCCTCGCCATGCGCACTCGGTGGCGCGCGGACGCGGCAGCCGCCGGTTCCTTGAAAGCGGTCGTCGAAGTGTCGGACGGCGGGGCCTCTGGTGACAGGGCGCGGCCTGTGCCGCCCGCCGTTACCGGCGCACGCACCCCTGTCGGCCGTGACGCGGTAGGGATGGCCTCCGTCCCTGGGATGTGGCTCGCTGCCAGAAGGTTCAGCGTCCGGGCGCAGTCGCCGGCCGGGGGCCGCGCGTGCTCGTCCAGGTCGGTCATCTGCCGCAGCAGGGCCGCGAAGCCGTCAGGGATGCCGTCGGGGATGCCGGGCCCGCGGTGCAGTCGCGCGATGGCGGCCTCCAGCGGTCCGCCGTCGTACTCGAGCCGGCCGGTCAGGCATTCCAGAAGGACCAGGCCGAGGGCATAGACGTCAGCGGGTCGGCCGACGGGCCTGCCGAGGACCTGTTCGGGGGCCAGGTAGGCAGCCGTGCCGGTGAGGGTGCCGGTGGCGGTGCGGGTGGTGCCGTCCAGCAGCCGCGAGATGCCGAAGTCGGTCAGATGGGGACGGCCGGAGGCGTCCAGGAGGATGTTCGACGGCTTCACATCCCGGTGGACGATCCCCTCCCCGTGCGCGTGAGCCAGCGCGTCGGCCAGTCGGGCGCCCAGCACCGCCACCGTCTGCCACGGCAGGGGCCCTTCGGCGATGCGGGCCTTCAAAGTGGGGCCGTCGACCAGCTGCATGACGAGGTAGCCGTCGCCGTCGTGCCCGGCGTCGAAGGCGCTGACCACTCCCGGATGCTCCAGCCGGGCCAGGATCACCGCTTCACCGCGCAAGTTCTCCTCGGTGTCGAAGCCGGTCCCGGGCCGGAAGACCTTCACAGCAACCGGGCGGCGCAGTCGCAGGTCGAAGCCCCGATGGACATCCGCGGCACCGCCGGAACCGATCAATTCGTCCAGCCGGTAGCGGCCCGCCACCACTCGGGCGCTGCAGCGGGACATGAGAGCGAAACCCGACCCGACGAACCCCAACTCGCTACTCCCATGCGTCACAGACCCCGACCATCCGCACTCTTCGCGGCCACCCGCACCCAGTACCCAGGCGGGACACCACTATCCCCATGTTCCTCGCCCCGCCCACCCGGCACTTCGAACGGTGGAGCATGTCACCGCCAGCCGGCGCCGCCTGACCGGATCAGCCGCCTAGCGGTGTGAGGCAGGCATCCAGCGCCCTGCGCTGCCCGTCCGGAAGGTGATCACCCAGTGCCTCCTTGCGCGGGCTGTGTTCGCCCGCGCAGATCCAGGCGCGCTCATCCTCGTCGAACGACCACGTCGCCGCTCCCCACATGGGGTGCCCCTGCAGAAGGCAGCGGGCCAGTGCCTCGTCGTCGAGGGCGCCCTGAGCGGACAGTGCCTGCTGCACCAGGGTGACGGCTTCAGCCGGGATGTTCGTGTCGCCCAGGACAGGGAGCAGGAGCAGCAGCCGGGCGTGCGGGTCGGTGACTCCGTCCTCGCCTTCCGGGGCCTGCAGGAGTGCGGCGAGTTCCGCCCAGCACAGGCCCGGGCCGATCCGATCCCCGTCCGTGCTGGCCAGGACCAGCTCCTTCGTCCGCCAGTCCGGGTGGACGATGAAGTAGTCGACGCAGGTGTACTCCTCACCGCTGTTGTAGTGCACAACGATGCTGTGCCCGCCCACGAGCGGGATCCGGAACACAGGCCAGGCGACCTTGTCACTCAGGCGTTCCAGCATGCCCTCGACGTCCGCCGGATCAACGCCGAAGGACTCCACCTGCGAGCCTTCATACATCTCCACCAGGTGGGCCGCCCAGAACTCCGGCTCTGCCAGCAACGGCAGACCGTCCACCACGGGAGAAGAGGCATACAAGCGCCTTGCCATGACCATGGCCTGATTCTCCCGCTCGATCGTCCCGTCCGATCGACACCCCCCATGCGACGCGCCGCTCGCGACGTCGCGCTGAAGTCAGCCGCTGGCGGAAAAGGGGCGGTTGCTGCTGGTTGCGAGGACCCGCACGCATGCCCGTGATGCCCGGCCATCGCGGATGCGCCCGAAGCCCGCCCGCCGTCTCGCGAACCCCTCGCCGCGGCCATGGCCCTCAGCGCCCCCGGCACGACCACCCCATGAGCCGGCCGCACGCAACCACAGGCCCGTCCACCCCACGCACCGGCACGCCCGCCGGCCCGGCTAGAAGCGCGCCCGCCGCCATCTCACACGTGCGTGTGATGCCGCTCGGCCGAGCCGTTCGAAGGAAGAGCCCCATGCAACGGGAGAGTCGGGCTGCGTGTGCCCCACGTGCAGTGTCTGCCGAACGGCCCAGCGCCCGATTCGCCTTCACGTAAATAGCAATTTATGTCCATATTCTCGTCCCTGCGTTGTGTGAGAGATCGCTCCGCTTCTCGGTTCGTCCGGTGATGTTCTTTCAGGTCGTCCGTGCAGCGGGGTGCAAGGCACTTCCGGTTCCGATTCCTGGAGAAACAGATGCGCGTTGCCGTGACCGGTGGCGGTGGCTTTCTCGGGTCCCACCTGTGCGAGGCGCTCCTGCGTCGCGGCGATTCGGTGGTGTGCCTGGACAACTACTCGACGGGCTCTCCCGAGAACATCGTCCACCTTCTCAGCGAGCCGGGCTTCGAGTTCCAGCTCGCTGATGTGAGCGAGGCCGTGGAGGTCGCCGGCCGGGTCGACGCGGTCGCTCACCTGGCGTCTCCCGCGTCCCCGCCCGACTACCTGCGGCAGCCGCTGGAGACCCTGGCGGTCGGCAGCCGCGGCACCGAGAACGCCTTGCGGCTGGCTCTGCGCCACGACGCCCGTTTCATTCTCGCGTCGACCAGCGAGATCTACGGAGACCCCCTGGTCCACCCCCAGGAGGAGACGTACTGGGGAAACGTCAACACGATCGGCCCGCGCAGCGTCTATGACGAGGCAAAACGCTATGCCGAAGCGGTGTCGGCCGCGTATCGCCGTATTCACGATGTGGACGTCGGCATCGCCCGGATCTTCAACACCTATGGTCCGCGGATGCGGCCGCACGACGGCCGGGTGGTGTCCAGCTTCATCACCCAGGCGCTGACCGGTGAGCCGCTCACGATCTACGGCGACGGTAAGCAGACCCGCAGTTTCTGTTACGTCGACGATCTGGTCCGCGGTCTGCTCGCCCTGCTCGACTCCTGCGAGCTGGGCCCGTTCAATCTCGGCAATCCGGTCGAGCGCACCGTCGCCGAGCTCGCCGATCTGGTGCTCGCGATGACCGGTTCCGCGTCCGAGGTGAAGTACCACCCGCTACCGGTCGACGACCCGGTCCGCCGACGCCCCGTGATCACCCGGGCCCGTGAAGTCCTGGGCTGGGAGCCGGAGGTCGACATCAGCGAGGGTCTGCGTCGGACCGTCGCGTACTTCGCCGCCCGCCCGGACCGGCTGCGCGCGTCGGCCGCGGCGATCCGAGGCGGCCAGGACGAGACCGTGCCGTTGGCCGCCGTCACACATCCGGCCGCCCTGGCCGCCTCGACGATCCCCTGCCCGGCCACCGTAGCCCGCGGGGTCGCCGCCGCCCCCGGGCCGTCCGCGACGACCGGCTGATCCGCCTGCCGCGGCAGCCCTCGCCCCCTGTTCCTGCAACCGCACCTCGCGGACCACTGTCCAACCGCCTGGAGAACGCGCTGTCATGACGTCGTTGGAGCAAGGTCCCCCCGGCGGGGCCGGCACCGTCACTGGTCTCCCGCTCGCCGCCCCCACCCCCGGCTCCCCGCAGGAATGGCAAGCGCTGGGCAGGGAGATCAGGGCCCTGTCGAACGGCGCGGTGACGTCCATCGGCCCGGACGGGCCGGTCCTCACACGGCCCGCACGCGGGCTCACGCCGCTCCCCTCCAGCTTCGTACGGGCCTTCTCGCACTGGGACCGCTTCCTGGTCGCAGTCCTCAGTCTCGGCTGGGCGGCCTGCCTGGTCTGGTTCTGGGCATGGTGGTTCGAGCCGTCCCACCGCATCGGCTGGCTCGGCCTGCTCATCAACAGCGCTCTGCTGCTCTACCTGACCTACCTGCCGGTGCACTTTCTCGTCGCGCTGAACCGAATGCGGCGTCTCGCCCCGGCCATCAAAGTGCCCGCCCTGCACACCGCGTTCGTGGTCACCCGCGCCCCGTCCGAGAGCTGGGACATCGCTCGCGCCACCCTGGAGGCGATGCTCGACCAGGAGTTCCCGTACGCCTATGACGTGTGGCTGTGCGACGAGGACCCCAGCGACGAGATCCTCACCTGGTGCCGGACACAGGGCGTCGGCGTCTCCTGCCGCTACGGCCGCGGCGACTACCACCGGGCCCAGTGGCCGCGGCGCACCCGCTGCAAGGAGGGCAACCTCGCCTTCTTCTACGACCACTGGGGCTACGAGCACTACGACGTCGTCGCCCAGCTCGACTGCGATCACGTGCCCGGCCCGCGCTACCTGGCCGAGGTCATCCGCCCGTTCGCCGACCCGTCCATCGGCTATGTCGCCGCACCCAGCGTCTGCGACTCCAACGCCGAACAGTCCTGGGCGGCCCGCGGCCGCCTCCAGCGCGAGGCCCTCTTCCACGGCCCCGTGCAGCTCGGCCACTCCGCCGGCCTCGCCCCGGTGTGCATCGGCTCGCACTACGCCGTCCGCACCCGTGCCCTGAAAGACATCGGCGGTCTCGGCCCGGAACTGGCCGAGGACTTCTCCACCACGTTCCTGCTCACCTCGGCCGGCTGGCAAGGTGCGTTCGCGATCGATGCGGAGGCGCACGGCGAGGGCCCGATCACCTTCGGCGCGATGGTCACACAGGAGTTCCAGTGGTCGCGCAGCCTCACCGTGATGCTCCTGGGGATGCTGCCGCGCCATCTGGCACGCATGCCCGTGAAGCTGAAGATCCGCTTCGGTGTGGCCCTGCTGTACTACCCCCTGCTCGCCGTCGCCACCGTCACGGGCATCCTGCTGCCGCCCATCGCCGCGATCACCGGTGCACCGTGGATCAATGTCAACTACCTGGAGTTCCTCGCACACTTCTGGAGCATGTCGCTCTGGCTGCTGCCGCTGACGCTGCTGTGCCGGCGCCGCGGCCTGCTGCGGCCCAACAACGTCCCGCTCTTCAGCTGGGAGATCTGGCTCTTCGGTCTGTCGCGCTGGCCCTACGTCGCCTGGGGTGTACTGGCGGCGGTCGTACAGAAGCTGCGGCCCCGCCAGATCACCTTCAAGGTCACGCCGAAGAAGCGCGACGGCCTGGAGCGGCTCCCGCTGCGCGCCGTCGCACCGTACCTGGTGATCACTCTGCTTCTGTCGGGCTCGGCCCTCGTGGGACAGTTCACGGGACCGGCCGTCGGCTACGTCTTCCTGTGCCTCCTGGGCGCAGCCTCCTATGCCGCCGTCACGCTCGTCATCGGCGTACTGCACGTCAAGGAGACCGCGCGCGCGACCGGCGTCCCCGCGTTTCGCGCGCTGCGTACCGCTGTGATCCCTCTGACGGCCGGCGTGTTCTGCCTGCTCCCTCTGACGCTTGCCGTCGCCGTCTTCCCCCTGTACCTCACCGGCTTCTACTCCTGGTGACGGCCCACCGCATGCGCTCGAGAGACGAGGTCCCCATGCCCGAAACCGTCCTGGTCACCGGCGGTGCCGGCTTCATCGGCAGCCACACCTGCGTCGAACTCCTGCGCTCCGGTCACGAGGTGGTCGTCCTCGACGACCATTCCAACGGCTCCCCAGAAGCCCTGGAACGCGTCGCGAAGATCGCGGGCCGGCCGATCGCTGCCGTCCACACCGCCGACGTCCGCGATCGGCGGGCGCTGGATGCCGTGTTCACGGGCCACGCCATCGATTCGGTGATCCATTTCGCCGCGAAGAAGGCCGTCGGCGAGTCGGTGCGCATCCCGCTGACGTACTACGACATCAACGTCGGCGGCACCACCGCGCTCGCCTCGGCGATGCACGACCACGGGGTGCATCGGCTGGTCTTCTCCTCGTCCTGTTCGATCTACGGCAACGCCACGGTCGTCCCGCTCACCGAGACCTCCCCGGCCGCGCCCACCAACCCGTACGCCTCCACCAAGTGGACCTGCGAGCAGATCCTCGCGGACCTGTGCCGCCACGTACCCGAGCTGCGGGTGCTCGCGCTGCGGTACTTCAACCCGGCCGGGGCGCACCCCAGCGGGCTGCTGGGCGAGGACCCCAGCGGCGTGCCGAACAACATCATGCCGTTCCTCGCCCAGATCGCCGTGGGCCGCCGCAAGGAGCTCAGCGTCTTCGGCGACGACTACCCGACGCCGGACGGTACGGGAGTGCGGGACTACATCCATGTCATGGACGTCGCCGAGGGTCATGTGGCCGCCCTCGACCACCTCGACGACGAGCCGGGGCTGCAGGTCTTCAACCTCGGCACCGGGCACGGCTCGTCCGTCCTGGAACTCGTGCGGGCCTTCGAGGAGGCGTGCGGCCTGCCCCTCCCGCACCGCATCGCGCCCCGCCGTCAGGGCGACGTGGCGGAGCTGGTGGCCGATCCCGCGAAGGTCGCGGCAGCCTGGGGCTGGACGGCCCGGCGCGACGTGGCGGCGATGTGCCGCGACGCCTGGCACTTCCAGCAGCACAACCCGAACGGCTATGCCCCCTGACGCGTTCGGCGTCTCTTCCCCCCTTCCACCCAGACAGGAGTACGCCGCATGCGGTTGACCGTCATCGGTACGGGATACCTCGGAGCTGTGCACGCCGCGTGCATGGCCGACATCGGGCACGACGTCCTAGGTGTCGACGTCGACACCGAAAAGATCAACGCTCTCGCCGACTGCCGGCCCCCGTTCTACGAGCCGGGGCTCGACGACATCCTGAGCCGCGCCCTCACCTCCGGCCGGCTGCGCTTCACCACCAGCCTGCGTGAGGCGGCGGCGCACGGCGAGGTCCACTTCATCTGCGTCGGCACCCCGCAGAAGGCCGGCTCCCACGCGGCGGACCTGAGTTACGTGCAGGCCGTAGTCGACGGCCTCGCACCACACCTGCCCGCGTCCTGCCTGGTCGTCGGCAAGTCCACGGTCCCGGTGGGCACCACAGCCCAGCTCACCACCCGCATCGCGAGCCTCGCACCGAACACCGTACGAGCCGAGATGGCGTGGAACCCGGAGTTCCTGCGCGAGGGCTTCGCCGTCGAGGACACCCTGCACCCGGACCGGCTCGTCGTCGGCACCACCAGCCGCACCGCCGACGACACACTGCGCCGGGTGTACGCCCCCATGCTCGCGGCGGGCGTGCCATACATCAGCACCGACCCGAACACGGCGGAGCTGGTGAAGGTCGCGGCGAACGCCTTCCTCGCCACCAAGATCTCCTTCATCAACGCGATGGCCGAGGTCTGCGACGCGGCGGATGCGGATGTCGCCACCCTCGCCGACGCGCTGGGCCACGACAACCGGATCGGCCGCCGGTTCTTGAACGCCGGTATCGGCTTCGGCGGCGGCTGCCTGCCCAAGGACATCCGGGCCTTCACCGCCCGGGCCCAGGAACTGGGCGCCGGGGCAGCGGTGGCGTTCCTCCACCAGGTCGACGAGATCAACCAACGCCAGCGGACACGAACCGTCGCGCTCGCCCGCCGACTGGCCGGCGGAGACCTGACCGGACGCCGAGTGACGGTGCTGGGTGCCACGTTCAAGCCGAACAGCGACGACGTGCGCGACTCCCCCGCCCTGGCCGTCGCTTCGGCGCTGCGCCACGAGGGCGCCGACGTCCGCGTCCACGACCCGGAGGGCACGGCCAACGCACAACTCGCCCACCCGGAGCTGAGCTACAGCGCAGACCTGCTGAGCGCCTGCCAAGGCGCCGAGCTGGTCCTGCACCTCACCGAGTGGAGTCAGTACGGCGGGCTGGACCCGGTCAAGCTCGCCCGCGTCGTTCGCGCACCGGTCCTCATCGACGGCCGCAACACGCTCGCCCACGCCCAGTGGCGAGCCGCCGGCTGGACGGTCAAGGCCCTGGGCCGCCCGGCCCCGTCAGAACACCCGGACGCCGACCGCCCGCACGAACCGCTGCGGACCACGATCGTCTCCCCAGCCACCGCGCCGGCCCCCGTCGACCACACGGCAGCCCGCGCATAGGCCCGGCCGAGGCAACCCCTCACTGCCCTGGCACCGCGAACTCCACCGCGGGGCCGGGGCAGAGCCATACGCGGGCCGTGAAGGTCCGTGATCCTCCTGAACGGCTCCGCCCGCTCGGCGTCTGCCGTCCGGACTCAGGCAGCCCAGGCTGCCCCATGGCCCTGACAGCGGTGAAGGGCCGCGACGGGCGACCCGTCGCGGCCCTTCCTCCTCGTCTTCGGGTGTTTGCGGAGGGTCAGTGTCGCGACAGGGGCTTCTCGTCCGCACCCGGGTCGACGAACTGACTGCCGTCGGCGTCTTCGGCGTCCTCTGCGTCGCCGGGCGCCGCGGGCGTCGGGTCCGACAGGAGGTTCAGGTCCTCGGCGCCGGCTGCGCCGGAGTCGGGCGACGGGCTGGCGATCACCGGCCGGGCGGCCCCGACCACCAAGGTCTGTCCGAGCCGGTTGCCGAAGTAGTCGACGAGCCCCGGCGCGACTCCGAAGGTCCCGGCTTCCAGGCCCAGGGGCGCTGCGCTCGCGCAGCGGGGCACCAGGTTCATGGCGTCGGCCCCCTCGGGGACGGGTGCGATCAGGCCTGGCAGGCAGGGATTTTCGTCGGAGCCGATGGGCTTCCCGTTGAGGATTTCCTGGAGCGACGCGGTACGCCAGTCGGCCAGCGTGGCGTGGCGCTGGGGCCCCCAGCCCAGGTCCCAACGGCCGCTGCTGTAGTAATCGTTGCCCTGAAGCCTCAGATGGGAGGGGCTGTAGGGGGACTGGGCCTCGACCAGGGGGCCGCCGTCGGTGGCGAAGATGTTGTTGTGGACGCGTACGTCACGCATGCCGTCACGCAGCCGGAGCGCCGGCGGCCTGACTCCGACGGCTTGTGCGGAGGCCAGGCCGACGGTCCGCATCACCACCGTGTTGTGATGGATGTCCAAGTCGCTCATGCGGGTGCCGTAGGCGACGATGCCGCCGTAATCGGGCAGCTTGCGGGCGTCGTCCCAGCTCATGTTGAAACGGACGGTGTTGTTCTTGTGGGCGCCGGTCGGCTGCCCGGAGTAGACGAGAAAGCCGGCCCCGTCATTGCCGTGCGCGAGGTTGTACTGCATGACCGAGTCCGACACGTTGTTGTCCAGGCCGAAGCCGCCGCCGTCGACACGGGAACCCGTGCGGTTGCGGTAGGACGTGTTGTGCTCCAGCACGACGCGGGTGGAGTCGTACACCCAGACCCCTTCAGGCCCCTCGTCCGCGGTGGCGGCGGACCTCGCGCCATTGCCATAGGCGAGCGAACGCGCCACCCTGGCATCCCGCACGCTGCCGAGGGCGATGCCGCTGCCGGTGTTGCGGTCGACGCTGTGGGGGTCGCCGGCGTTGGCGTATGCCCTCACTCGCTCGATCCGGAGCCCTTCGTTCGCGTAGGCCGGGCGGTCGGCGTCGAACACGGGCCCGTAGAAGGTGAGCCCGGCTTCGAGGTTGTGATGCACCGAGACGTCGGTGATCCGTACGTCGCTGAAACCCGCCGCATCATCCCGGTCCGCGCCCACGCTGATGCCGTTCTGGAATCCCCTGGCCTCTACCTTCGAGATCCTGACGTGACCGAGCCGCCGGTGGTTGGGCAAACTGTTCCGAAAGGCGACACCGACCCCTTCTTGAAGGGCCTTGGCATCGCCTACCAGCGACAGGTTCCGGATGTCCACTCCCGCGGTGTTCCGCACCGTGATCGCCGACGTGCGCCGCGGCGCGATGGTGGCACGGCCGGTCCCGTACGACTCAATGACCACGGGCTCACTCGCACTGCCGGCCTCGCCCTTCTCGAGGGTCAGGCTCCCGCGAAACCGTGCGCCGCCTTTCAGCCGAACCCGGTCACCGGGCCGCAGCCGCACGCTGTTCACGTGGTCGAGGGTCCGCCATGGCCTCTGAGGAGACATCCCGTCGTTCCCGTCGTCGCCGTCCGGGCTCACATAGAAGGTGAACGGCCCTCCCGTGGCGGGACGGGCGGGACGATAGAGGCCCGGTACGTCGCACCCCGTCAGCAGCAACAGCGCTGCCGCCATGGCTCCCGTGGCGGCCCTCGACGTCCGGCTCCGCTTCACCGCTCTCACTGCCACCCCTTGCGTCATATCGGTGTTAAACCGACAAATTGCACGTCAAATTACAGAGTGTCAGAAAAGGTAGGCGCGAAACGCCGATGACAGTGCGACATCCGGGTCACGTAAGTGCCGCCATCCGCACTGGTGACGCGCGTCGCGGCGTTTCGAGGGCGGCGCGCATCTCGTAGGCCGGGTCGCTTGAATTGCCTGAGTCAGACTCCGACACCGAATGTCAGCGTGGCGCCGGACAACATGAGGGGAGGAGCCGAGGTGGCCTGGCCGGGGGAACGGTTGCACAACGAGTGCGTCGAGTGCGCCCGTGATCACCCTCGGGCCGTGTCAACGGCCCTTTCGGCCTCCCCAGTCAGGGCCGCTACGGTTGCGCGTCGAGCTGCGTGAGACCTTCTTCCCAGCGCCTTCGCCGTTCGTCCTCGTCCTGCTCCCACCAAGGAGTGCCGCGCTCGCCCAGTGCGGTCTTCGCCGTGTTCACCCGAGCCCGCGCCGCCCGCTCGGCGGCCGGGTCACCTGCGGACAGGGCCGAACGGACGGCGCGCCGCGCCGACATAAGGTGCCGGCGCAGAACGGCGGCGACCTCCGGGGGCAGTGACGGATCGGTGGCACGCCACCGACGGCCATTGATCACGACATAACGGCCGTCGGGGGTCATGGGCGGGGGGCGATGTTCCGGCATGGCTCAGGATCCTTCAGGACCCGCACACCCCACGCATCCCGATGGTGGAGGTCGGGGCCGGGCCGGGCGACTGCCCTGTGCCTGTGCCTGTGCCTGTGCCCGTGCTCATGCCCGTGATGGTCTGGCCGTGGTCGGGCTTGTCACGGGGGCTCCGGTCAGAAGCCACAGGCCGATGGCCGTGACGATGAGTCCTCTTGCGGTGCCGAGCCGGGCCAGGACGGTTTCGCCGGCGAGATGGGTGGCGGTGGGGAGCACGAGGCCGAGGTCCAGGACGCCTCCGGTATGGGTGACGGTGACGGTCTTGGTCGGCAGCGCGTTCGGCGTGGACTTCAACCCCGCCGCCAACCGGCTGCGGGTCATCTCCTTGGACAGCGACAAGCAGGTCATCGCCGTCCTCACCTGGTAGGCCCGGCAAAGGACGGGGGTACTGCGGGTGGCTGTGCCGGCAGCCACCCGCAGCCGACCCGCCCAGTTCACGGTCAGTGCAAGGCGTCCTCAGGGTCGCCTCGCACGCCGTAGCCGGGGCAGGTCACCGACCCGTCTTGTCGGCGGTGGACCGGGGCTCTTCTCCCGGCGTCCGGTCAGTCGTTGACGCAGGTGTTGCCGAAGGCGGGGTTGAGCAGGCCGATGACCCTGACGGTGTTGCCGCAGGCGTTGACCGGGATGTGGATGGGCACCTGGATGAGGTTGCCCGAGCCCACGCCCGGCGAGTACGCCGCCACGCCCTGCGCGCCGGCGTCGGCGGACGCCGCCGACGCGCCGCCCACCAGGACCGCACCGGCCGCCAGTGCCACCGCCAGACCTCGTCGTACACGAACCATCGTGACTTCCTCCCATGGGATGCGTGCGGCCGTGCGGACGTTCCGCGCGCCCGGTGAGGAGACCGCCAAGCTGCCGGCTCGGTGTGGAGCGCACCGGCGGGCGCTGGTCAAGGAGTCCACGGCGGGTACGGCTCCGGCGGACTGGAGCGGGGGTGTACGACACAGGGGCTGGTGTCACCTCGTAGGCTGCCGCCATGACCGAGAAGATCCTGACTCCCACGCCCCGTGACGCTTTCGACCTGCTCATGGCCGGCAACGAGCGCTTCGTCTCCGGCGCCTCCGAGCATCCGAACCAGGACGCCGCCCGCCGCACCGAGACCGCACCGTCCCAGAAGCCCTTCGCTGTGCTGTTCGGGTGCTCCGACTCCCGGCTGGCCGCCGAGATCATCTTCGACCGCGGTCTGGGCGACCTGTTCGTGGTCCGCACCGCCGGACACGTCGCGGGCACCGAAGTGCTCGGAAGTCTCGAGTTCGGCGTCGCTGTCCTCAACGCGCCGCTGGTCGTCGTCCTCGGCCACGACTCCTGCGGCGCGGTCGCCGCAGCCTGTTCCGCCCTGGAGAACGGGCAGACCCCGGGCGGTTTCGTCCGCGACGTCGTCGAACGGGTGACCCCCAGTGTTCTCGCGGCGCGGGCCGCCGGACGGGTCGAGCCGGACGAGATCCTGGCTGAGCACATCGAGCACACGGTGGACCTGCTGCTGGAGCGCTCCCGCATCCTGGCCGACGCGGTGGCCGAGGGCCGCCTCGGCGTGGTGGGGCTGTCCTACCGGCTGGCCGACGGCAGTGCCCAGCTCGTAGCCGCCCGCGGTATCGACGTGTCGGTTCCCACCGCGTCCTGACCACGCTCGTCCACCGGTCCGGTCACGCCCCCGGCCCGCGCTCTGTCGGCGCGGAGCGCGGGCCGCGGGGTGGACTGGGGGGTGGGCAACGGCCGTAATCGACGGCGGGTGGCACGAGCTCCGCCCCGGGCTGCCAGACCGGTGCGTGCTCCACCGAGTCCGGTCGCGAACCCGTGGGGTCGCAGGTCGGACCACAGTCCAGGGACTGGGAGACCATGAGCCGCTCGGCCGCTTCGGCGCTCTTCGGATCGCCGGCCGGCGGAGCCGGCGGAGTTCGGCTCCCAGGCTGCGTCTGCCACTGCGCTGTCGCTGATCTCCAGATCCAGCAGGCAAGTCCGGGGGCGTGCGTGTGCGCGTTGGTCACCAGTTCGCTGACCGGCCGTGCACACATGTCGGCAGTGGCCGGGCGGTGAAGCCGCCCTTCGGACGTCAGCCGGCCGCGCGGCCTTCACACGCCGGGTCGACGGGCGCGAGCCCGGCGGGGGACGGCTTGGAGCCCCTCCCCCGTTCATCCCACCGGGGCGCCCGGAGGACCGTGCCATTCGCAGAACAGGACGGTGGCGTCGTCCTCCACCCGTCCCTGGTGGTAGTCCATGACGGTGTGCATGAGACGGCGTTGCGTCTCGTCGACGGGCAGCTGTTCGCCAGCGTGAGTATCTGGTGCGACCGCTTCGACGTGTGCTCTGGTCAGCTCTGCCCCACCGCGCTGGTGTGACTGCGGAGCGCTCCATGATCCGGGTCACGACCGCGGGGCGTGGCCCATCTCAGCGGTGAAGACCGTGGGGTCGCTGTCGAAGCCGCGGACCATCTCGTGAAACTTCCAGGCTCCGGACGTATCCCGGGTGAACTCCGCGACCGTCGCCGCGGTGGCTCCCGAGAGCTGGGTGAAGTCGTCCTTGAGGAGCTCCTTGTACCCCTCGACGACCAGTACGCCGGCGTTCGAGACGTCACCGAAGGTCTTGGGGCCGTTGTTCTGGTGGATCGCCACGCCCACGACCACCCGTGCGAAGGAGGAACCGAGGCGATCGAGCTCCAGGGTCATGACCTCGACGTAGCCGAAGCCCTGACCAGTCTGGCTGTGTCGGCCCATGTTGATGGTGCCGTCCGGTGAGCGGCTGTCGAAGTGGACGACGTACACGGGCCGGCTGTAGGGGGTTTCCGCCGAGTAGGTCGTGGCGATGATGTCGAGATGGTGAGATGGCTGGTTCCAGGGACTCGGGTCCCACTTGAGCCGTACCTCGACCTTGCTCACACTCTGCGTGTTGTCGCTGTTCACCGGTTTGCAGCCTCTCCCGAGTCACGTCACCACGGGAATGGCCCCGCATACTCAAGTATGGCTGTCGGCCGATGTGTTGAACCCGGCCTCTAGCGCGACGACGCGCCAGGAGCCGGCTTCGAACGACTTGGCGGTGGTGTGTCTTCCGCGTCGCGGATGGCTGGCGGCGAAGACGAGGACCCGGCGTTCCACAGCGATGGCGCCAAGGAATCGGCAGCCCGCCGAAGCTCCGGCGAAGTGGCCCGCACCTGACCTCATCCGCAGAGCGCCTCAGAGTTCCTGGGCGGGCCAGTCCAGTCGTCGTGGGCTTCGTCACCGGCGGGTTCAGTCACCGACGTCCACCCGTCTGCCCCGACGCGGCATGTATGCCGGGCGTCGGGGCCGGCCTTCGCGGCCAGATCAGTGCGGGCTGTCGTCCCCGTGGCTGCGCACGACCTCCTTGACCTTGGCCACCGCGAACCCCCAGCCCTGCTCGACGGTCGGCTTGGCCGGTACCGCGATCTCGTCCGGGTTCGTGAGGACGTCGAGCAGCACCGGCCCGGGGGTGTCGAAGGCGCGGCGTACGGCGTTCTCCAGGTCGGCCGGGTCCGTCACGCGGATTCCGGGGATGCCCATGGCGGTGGCGACGGCGGCGAAGTCGGGGTTGTCCAGGACGGTGCCGAACTCCGGGAGCCCGACCTGTTCCTGCTCGAGTTTCACCATGCCCAGACGGCGGTTGTCGAAGACGACGAGCTTCACGGGGAGCTGGTGTGTCTTCAGTGTCATGAGGTCGCCGAGGAGCATGCTCAGTCCGCCGTCCCCGCAGAAGGCCACGACCTGCCGCTCACGGTCCAGGCACTGCGCTCCCAGCGCCTGCGGCATCGCGTTGGCCATGGAGCCGAGGTTGTAGGAACCGATGAGCTGCCGCTCGCCGCGCATCTCGACGAAACGGGAGAGCCACACCGTCGCCATGCCCGTGTCGGAGGTGAAGACAGCGTCGTCGTCGGCCAGCCGGTCCACCACCGCGGCCAACGCCTCCGGTCGGATGTCGTGGGTCCGGTTGTCGAGCGAGGAACGCACACGACCGAGCAGGCCCTTGTCGTGTGCCGGGTCGGCCAGCCGTGCCTGGCCCTCGCGCCAGTGCTCGAACCGCTCACGCGCCTTCTCCAGATGCGTGCGGTCACGCGCGCCTTCCGTCCCGGCGGGAGCGGTGGCGAGGTGGGTGAGGAGGTCGCGAACGGTCTCGCCCGTGTCGCCGACGAGGCCGACGTCGACCGGTACGCGTCGCCCGATGTGGGCGGCCTCGGTGTCGACCTGGATGACTGTCTTCCCCTCCGGATACCAGTCCCGGTAGGGGAAGTCGGTCCCCAGGAGCAGCAGGGTGTCCGCGTCGTGAAGGGCGGACGCGGCGGCCGGGTTGCCGATCAGCCCGGTCTGGCCGACCTGGAAAGGATTGGTGTCGCCTTCGAAGCCCTCCTTCGCCTTGAGCGTGAGCACCATGGGCGCGGCCAGCCGGTCGGCGAGGGCCAGTACATCCTCACGTGCGGCGCGTGCGCCCCGTCCGACGAGCAGCGAGACCCTCTCGGACCGGTCCAGGAGTTCGGCGGCACGCCGTACGGCGGATTCCTCGGGCCGGCTGAGCGGAGGGTTCAGGGAGAACCGGGCCGGGCGGTCCGAGGCCAGTTCGCGCTCACCGAGGTCGCCGGGCACGGTCAGGACGGCGACTCCCTTGCGGCCCAGGGCGTGGCGCACCGCCGTCTCGAGCATCTGAGGCAGTTGGTCGGGAGAGGTGATGGTGGCGCGGAAGACGGCCACGTCGCTGAACAGGGCGTCATTGTCGACTTCCTGGAAGTAGTCGGTGCCCAGTTCGGCGAGCGGTACCTGGCCGGCGATCGCCAGGACGGGGGTGCGGCTCTTGGCCGCGTCGTACAGTCCGTTGAGCAGGTGGACGGAACCGGGTCCGACCGTGCCCATGCAGACACCGAGAGTGCCCGAGAGTTGCGACTGCGCGCTCGCGGCGAAGGCCGCCGCCTCCTCGTGCCGGCAGCCCACCCATTCCAGGCCCTCGGTGGTGCGGATGGCGTCGGTCACGGGATTGAGGGCGTCTCCCACGACGCCGAACACCTGGCGCACGCCGAGTTCGCTCAGGGCGTCCACGATGACGCGGGCTACGGTTCGGGCCACTTGAGTCCTCCAGGTCAGACGGTGAATCGGTCGGGGTCGGCGGCCTGCCAGTCGGCCGCCCAGGCGGCAGGCGGCTCGGCGAGCAACTGGCCCGGTTCGAGCCACTCGTACAGCTCCTCGTAGGAGCGCTCGGTGTACGGATCGATGCGCCGGCGGAGCATGCGCGGGCGCAGCTCGGCGGGATCGGTGGCCCCCATGGACGCCATGATCTGCAGGGCGCTGGCGACGGTCGCTTCCTGGAACCGCTGCACACGCGGCGTCTTGTCACGGACGTCGAGAGCGCGGGCGCGTCGGGGGTCCTGGGTCGTCACACCGGTGGGGCAGGTGTTCGTGTGGCACCGCTGAGCCTGGATGCAGCCGACGGCGAACATCATCGCCCGCGCCGCGTTGCCGTAGTCGGCGCCCTGCACCAGGCGTTTGACCAGATCGGTGCCCGTGGCGATTTTGCCGCTCGCCCCGATCCTGATGCGATCGCGCAGGCCCGCGCCGACGAGGGCGTTGTGCACGGTGAGCAGGCCCTCGGTCAGCGGTGTTCCCACGTGGTCGGCGAATTCCAGGGGCGCGGCTCCGGTGCCGCCTTCGCCTCCGTCCACGACGATGAAGTCGGGGGCCGTGCCCTCCGCCAGCATGGCCTTGCACACGGCGAGGAACTGCCGACGCGACCCCACGCACAGCTTGAACCCGGTCGGCTTGCCACCGGACAGCTCACGCATCCGGGCGATGAAGCGGACGAGTTCGCGCGGGGTGGAGAACACCTTGTGGTACGGCGGCGAGATGACCGTCTGGCCCTCGGGCACGTCCCGTACCTTCGCGATCTCGGCGTTGACCTTCGTGCCGGGCAGGACACCGCCGATGCCGGGTTTGGCGCCCTGCGAGAGCTTCAGGGACACGCACTTGACGTGATCGTGCGCGGCCTTTTCGGCGAACTCGGCGGGGTCGAAGTCGCCGTCCTGGGTACGGCAGCCGAAGTACCCGGTGCCGATCTCCCAGACCAGGTCCCCACCCGGCCTCAGGTGGTACTCCGACAGGCCGCCTTCACCGGTGTCGTGGGCGAAGCCCCCGGCCGCGGCGCCGCCGTTGAGCGCGAGAATCGCGTTGGCCGACAGCGAACCGAAGCTCATCGCCGACACGTTCAGCAGCGCCATGTCATAGGGACGGCTGCAGTCGGGCCCACCGACCCGCACCCGCGGAGGCGACTTCGGCACCGGGCGCGGAGCCATCGACGGCACGAGGAACTCGTAACCGGGCTCATACACGTCCCGTTCAGTACCGTACGGCTGCTCGGCGTCCGTGCCTTTCGCCCGCTCGTAGACGATGGTGCGGACATCCCGGTCGAAGGGGCGCCCGTCGAAGTTCCGCTCGACGAAGTACTGCTGCAACTCGGGACGGATCCGCTCCAGAAGAAAGCGGGCGTGCCCCACAACGGGATAGTTGCGCAACACCGAATGCCGGCGCTGCAACAGGTCCGCCGCACCCAGCAGGCCCAGCAGGACGAGCGGTACGGCGGCAGCGCACCACCACAGCGAGAGACCGACCGCTGCAACGGACGCCAGCACGCCGAGGGCCAGAGTCAGAACGACGATTGCCATACGAGTCACGTTCCGCTCCTTGCCCATGATCGGCCCTCCAGTCCTGCGGTTTCGTCAAGAAACCGGCAAGGCTCGGTGCACTCGGTGCAGTGGCACGACGCACGCTCCTCGGCAGTGCCCGACACTCTGTGCCGTGGAACGACCGCCCACCGGCAGCAGAAGCGGCGGGGCGCCGAGGAACCTGTTGAGCTGCCCGGACTGTGCCACCGCCTCGCGTCGGGTGCACAGTCCGCCGACGGGACACTCGGCGGGCCGCCGCCCGCATCGTGCCCGTGCAAGCCCCCGGCCCAGCGAGTACGCGATGAACGAGACGGCCGCCGCGACGATCCAGATCCTGATCGTGGACGACCATGCCGTCCTCCGTACGGGACTGCGCGCCCTCCTCGGCGGTGAGCCGGTGAGATCCAGTTCGGGCCAGAGCACGGGCCGCCGCCTGGTCGTCAGGGTCGGCTGGCCGGACCTGATGGGTGTCGACGCTCATCGTGCCGGCACACGCGGCGGGCGCTCCCGGCTCGCGATCAGTCCGAAACAGCACCCGTCGCCAGCGTCGCACCCCTTCAGTCACGCGACGTCGAAGCCCACGCCGTTGTCTCACACCTCCAAACGCACGGAGGCGGCAATCGGCAGCTCAAACGGACGGTGTTCCTGTCCGCGTTCGCCCCCCTGCACGATCACACCTCCCGTTCCCTACTACGACCGATGCCGGGCCCGCAGCAAGACGGACACGCACGCTCTTCTCCGCCTGGCCCGACATCGCATCAGCGTGCTGTTCGCGATATTCCGCGACGGCACGACACCCTCTCCGAACCCAGAACCCACGCCTCGCCCGACGCAAGGCACAGAGGCACCCCCGCAATCGGCGGTTCCCCCGTTGCATTTGAGCCAGCTCCTCAACTTCGTTGCTGGTCAAGTTGTCACGCTTCGCCCGCGCAGCGGGTAACCGCGCAGGGCTCCGGATCCCCGGGGGCCGCACCCCTTTCCGTACACCCACCGCCTCCCCGCTGTGACGCGGTAGAGCGCGCATGGTGCGTGCTGACGGAGTGTGAGAACACATCGCTTAAGAGGGTGTTTCTGATGGCGGACTGTTGGTCGCTCGAAACGGGTGGTCTGCCTGAAGGACTGGTGGGTACGGTGACCCGGTGTGCTTCTACGCCATGACCTACTACAAGCTGCACTACGCGTGTGTTTCGTGCCGTGTCAGCTTCAAGCAGCATGCCTATCCGCAGCGCGAGCACGTGTGCCCAAACTGTTCTCAGCCCCTCATTTGCGCTGGTCATGACTTCGCTCCGCCGCCCAGGCGTGATGTCCACGCGTGGTCTGTGGTGGCTGCGGTGCTGGGTGAAGGGCTGCGCTACGAGGGGCTATCGGTCTGCGGGTGCGGCAAGGAGCCCAAGTACCGCCCGCGGACACGATCCGAGCTGCGGGTGCGTCGGGTCGTTGCCGCAAGGGACGGGCTGCCGCTGTCCGAGACGTTGTCCCGACCGGACCCTCTGACCCCGTCGACGGACTGACCTCGCATCTCAGCATGTCAGGCGGCGATGTCCGATGAGGGCTGCTGCGACGCCGACGAAGGCCAGGAAGTGCTCGGGCTTGCGCTCGTATCGACGGTGCAGGCGCCGACAGCCGGCCAGCCAGGACACTGTTCTCTCCACGACCCAGCGGTGACGGCCGAGCCGGTTCGACGATTCGGTTCCTTTGCGAGCAATGCGAGGGGTGATGTCCCGCTCTAGAAGCCATCGCCGCAGGTGGGCGTAGTCATACCCCTTGTCGGCGTGGAGTTTGTCGGGCTTGCGTCGACGAGGGCCGCGGCGGGAGCGGACCGGAGGGATACCGCAGATCAGTGGCTTCAGAGCCTGACTGTCGTGAAGGTTGGCGGCCGAGATCCCCAGGGACAGCGGAAGTCCGTTCCGGTCCGTGATCAAGTGGATCTTCGATCTGTTCTTGCCGCGATCGGTCGGATTCGGTCCCGTCAACAGCCCCCTTTTGCGGCGCGAATACTCACCGAGTCGACCGCGCAGCGGGACCAGTCCAGCTCACCACGGGCTCCCAACTCGTCCAGGATCACACGGTGTAGCCGGGCCCACACCCGTGCGCGGCTCCACTGGGCGAAACGCCGATAGACCGTTTGCCAGCACGGGCCGAACACGGGCGGCAGTTGCCGCCAGGTGCGCCCGGAGGTAGCGACGAAGATGATCCAGGCCAAGACCTCGCGATCGTCAGCTCGCCTTTTCCCTCCGCCCTGCGGGCGGACTACCTCGGTCGGCGGCACGACCCGCCGGAACAGTTCCCACAGCTCCTCCGGGCACCAGCCGCTCTACAAGGCCTGCCTTACCCCGACAACGACATGGACCCACCATCAGAAACGGTGCCTAAGCGACATTCTGGGGCGGTGGCGGCGATGCCTGAATCTGAGTCTGTTGAGCAATTAGTGACGAGCTGCGCACAAGTGAGCCACGAGGAAATAGGGTTGTGCACGCCTGAGTCTTCCGGTGAACCACTATCCGAACCTAAGATCATCAACGGTCAAGGTGATCACACCGGCTGCAGCACCGAAATGCCTTGCGACTCGGTTCGCCCGGCACTGATTGGTCGTCCTTCTGACGTCGATCGGTGCGGCGGTCAAAATTCTTGCTGATCACGACCGGGCGTCTGGTGCATTTATTTAGCAGACCAAGGAAAAGGGAATAATATGCGTAAACTTCCTGCATTGCTGAGCACTGCAGTGATGGCGGCTGGGCTGATTTCGCTCTCGACACCGTCAGCGTCTGCTGCGACTTCGTCGGGATGTGAGGTGGACGGTTCCTACGGGTACTGGTGGGGGGACTGGTCGAGCAGCACCAAACTGGACCCGCTGGAGCTCCACCTGTACGACACAGCCGCCGATGGCCACCACCCAGCAATTCGCCTGGTGACGAAGACCAACGGGGGCACCGTTAAGACGTGGTCCTGGCACCACACTTACGGCGGCAAGGGTGCCGCCGACATCTGGGACACGTCCGCCTCCGACCCCGCCGGGATAGCGGCTGTGACTGTCGACGTCGCCATTTTTGAGAAGGATGATTGGCTGGTACAGGACCGCTGCAGCTGGGTCTACCGCTGAACACTCCTCAGAGCTCCCTCCTTCCATTTCTAAGGCACGCATGAAATAAGTTGCCTTCGGCACGAGCGGCACAGGTCGGAGCTCCTCATCGTTGGCGTGGCAATTCACTCGTCACGCCAACGACCCATTCCCGAACACGCGCACGTCGGTGCCTCTGGGCCAGCTGCGCGGCCAGACCCCTGGCCGGCGGAGGCCGTGTCTACCTCCGCACGGAAGACACATTGCTCACCACGGTCGCGACAGTCGGTGAGACCGGCGCGCTCGCCGCTCGCCGTTCAGCACGGATCATGTACCGGTGATCGGTCTCCATCCGCTGGACGGTCACACCGGCAGAGGACTGACTCATGAGGCGGCCCTGCCACAGGGAACGCAGCCGAGCTCGGCGGGACGCAACAGTGGGGTCGCTATTTGTTTCGACCCCTGATCATGACGAAGATCGTGATGGACAAGCCGATGACGAGCACTGCGATGGTCACCGGCGGGTTGTCAGTTATTGCCGCGCTCAACAAGGTCATTCGACACTCCTTCACATAACTCCGCCTGCCGCGACGCTTCTCCGGCGATATCCGATGCGCTCTTTCCTTCAGCGAAACCATCGGCGCCTCCAGCCCCGCACTGAGGGCCGTGAGACCGGACCCCACGGGCAGAGCAGGAACAGCCAGCGCACCGGCCAGTCCCACCGCCTGCCCGGCCCGGGTCAGGGAGCGTTTTCAACCTCCCTCTGAGCAGGTCAGATGCAGCGCAGCGCACAGGTGGGAACCTCACCGAGCGGGCGCCTCGGCAAGTGACAGGCTGTTCCCGTCGGGGTCCAGCACGACGACGTGGCGCACGCCGTTGCTGTAGGTCTCGACCGGTTCGTGGTCGATCCCGTGTGCGGCGAGTCGGGAGAGGATGTCGTCGAGGTCGCTCACGCCGAGCGTGATCATGCCTTCGCCCACTCGCTCAGCGCGCATGTCCCGATCGTCAACGACTACCCATGCGTTTTGACCGACCTGCCACAGGTGTTCCTCGCCAATGAGCTCGTCTGCTGGGCGCCCAAAAAAGGCCTCGAACCACTCGCGTGCCCTGGTCCTGTCACTTACACACCTGATGCTGTAAAGGTCCACTCGGCTTACTCCTCACAGTCGTTTCAGAAGTCGGACCGCTCCCGTGACCCAGACGCATCGGTCGATGAGGTCGTGCTCGCCTGCGGCTTAGGCGTGAGGGACGGCGCCTGCCGGGGCTGGTGAAGCCCACAGGAGACAGTCCTACCGGTCGGCTATGACCTGCGCATTCAGCCGTGCTTATTGGGTTTTGCCCGAGTAGAAGGGACGGTCGGCGGCGATTCGGTCGATCGGCAGCAGCGTCCCGTCCAGGAAACAGGTACGCCGGGGACAGGTACTCCTTCATCTAGGCGCGCCCTCATGGCTTCGGCGAACCTGGGGGCAAGCGCAGCCAGCAGTTCGACGGTCCCGGTGACGTAGCGGTAGACGGTGGTGGTGCCGTCCCGAGACCTGCCGCGAGCTGGCATAAGGGGGCCCGTTGTGGAGGTGGGCGAGAGGGGCGTCATCCGGCTGTCGGGCCAACTGGGCAGCCAGGCGCAGGAGGTTGGAAACCGCTCAGGGTGTCCGCACAGCCACCGCTGCCTTGTACGTGCGCAGTACTGGTGCCGTTTCCATCCGTGCCACTGCCTCCCATGCCACGCGTCGCGTGAGGTACGCGTGGAGCGCCTCCGCGTCCCGGCACAGGGCATGAGCGACCAGGTTCGTGGGCCCGGTCGTCGCCGCGACCAACGCCAGTTCGTCGTGGCCCGCCAGGGCGGTGGCCACCGTCTCCAGGTGCGCGGGCGCGACCTGCATCCACAACAGCGCCGACACCGTGATGCCCACCAGCGCCGGGTCCACGTCCACGTCGAAGAACAACGCGTCGCGTGCCCGCAGTTCGGCGAGTCGGCGGGCCACTGTCGACGCCGTCGTGCCGGTCACCGCAGCCAGTTCTGCGTAGCTGGCTCGTGCGTCCTCGCGCAACGCGTTCAGCAACACCCGGTCCGCGGGGGTCAGCAGGTACGGCCCTTCCTCAGGGTGCGCGGCTCGCCCGTTGACGCCACTTGTGTCCCGTTCAGCGCGTAGCCGGGCCTGCTGCTCCTCGTCCAGCGCGTTCACCCGTCCCCGCCATGCCGTCGGCCCGCCGAGGTAGGTGTGCAGCAGGTAGTGCGCGGAGACCGAGGTGATCCCGGCAGTGCGCGGGATGTCGCGTAGCAGCAGCGTGTGCGCGTCCGGACCGGAGGGTGCCGTGTGGATGATCGCCACGATCTCCGTGCCGCCGGACGTCAGCCGTACCCACGAGGTGTCCGGTCGGCGCGCGAGCGCCAACGCGATGTCGTGCGCGCTGCGCGTCGCCGCCGTCAGCCGCACGAACCACTGGTGTGCGCCCGCGCTGCGCGGAGTCGGCAGCGTCACCACCCGCAGCCCGGCTTGCGCGTGCAGGCGGCGGTAGCGGCGGACGACGGTTTGCGTCGAGGAGCCGAGGATCTCGGCAATCAGCGTGAACGGCGCCCGCGCGTCCACCTGCAGGGCATGGATCAGGCCTCGATCCAGGTCATCCAGTATGAGCATATCCAGCAAATTAGCTGATCTGAATGGAAGTTATGGCCCGTCGGCTGCGAAGAAATGGAAGCTGACGCGGGTGTGCGGGCACGGTGGTCGCCGGTTCGTCACGACCCGTATTCCTAGGGAGACCGCATGTCTCGCACGACCGGCACACCCGCCACCACGCCCGCCGCAGCGGGCACCCCCGCCAACGCGCCCGTGCCGTACCGGTGGCGCTGGATAGCGCTCGCCGCACTCCTCGCCGCCGAGGCCATGAACCTGCTCGACGCCACCATCGTCCAGGTCGCCGCGCCTGTCATCCACACCGATCTCGGCGGAGCGGGCGCCACCATCCCGTGGTTCAGCGCCTCCTACACCCTTGCCTTCGCCCTCGGCCTGCTCACCGGCGCCCGCCTTGGCGACATTCACGGCCGCAAGCGCGTCTTTCGTACCGGGGTCGTCGCGTTCGCCGCGACCTCCCTGGCGTGCGCGCTCGCTCCCACCCCCACCGTTCTCATCATCCTGCGTGCCCTGCAAGGGGCCACCGCGGCCGCGATCATCCCGCAGACGTTCGGGCTGATCCGCGCGATGTTCACCGGCACCGAACTGTCCAAGGCTCTCGGCATGATCGGTCCTGTCATGGGGATGTCCGCCGTTGCCGGCCCCGCGCTCGGCGGCGTTCTCACCCACGCCGACCTGCTCGGCGCCTCCTGGCGCGCCGTCTTCCTCGTCAACCTCCCCCTCGCCGCGGCCGTTCTGGCCGCCGCACCCCGGTTGCGCGAGGACCGCGCCCCCGTCCGTCCGCGCCTCGACCCGGCCGGCACCGCACTGGCCATGCTCGGCACGGCCCTGCTGGTGTGCCCGCTCGCCACCGGCCACCCCGGGCCCGCAGCGTGGGCGACCGCCGCAGTCGGCGCCGTCGTTCTCACGGTGTTCGCCGCCCAGCAACGCCGCACCGCCCGTCGCGGCAAAGCCCCGTTGATCGAACCCGCCCTGCTGCGCGGCCGCTCCTTTCCTGCCGCACTCGCCACGTCCACGCTGTTCTTCGCCGTGATGAATGGCGTCATGATCACCGTCGTTCTGCACCTTGAACTCGGCCTCCACGACGGGCCGCTGACCGCCGGACTCAGCCTGCTGCCCTGGTCCATGGGACTGGCCGTCGCCTCCTGGGCCGCCGGAAGCCACCTCGTCCCCCGGTACGGCGGGCGTGTCATGCATGCCGGCATCGCGACCTTCGCCTGCGGCCTGGCCGCCGCCGCCCTCTCCTACCGCGCC
The DNA here is from genome assembly GCF_055575395.1 of Streptomyces sp. NPDC034103. Lineage (NCBI taxonomy): Bacteria > Bacillati > Actinomycetota > Actinomycetes > Kitasatosporales > Streptomycetaceae > Streptomyces > Streptomyces sp. NPDC034103. Next base: position 284,363 of record NZ_JBVISS010000010.1, read on the forward strand.
GCAGCCCCCGACGCGTACCCGACGGCCCTCCCGTTCGCCCTCGCGTTGGTGGGGCTGGGCTCCGGGCTGTTCACGCCGCCGTTCTTCACCACCGCGCTGGGAGCCGTCGGACCGCAGGAGACCGGCTCCGCAGCGGGACTACTCAACGCCGTCCAACAACTCGGCGGAACGCTCGGCGTCGCCCTCATCGGCGGGATCTACCTCGACACGACCGGCGGCCCCCGCACCGCGGCCGAACACGCCCTCGGCACAGCCACCGTGCTCCTGGCCGCCACCGCAGCGGCCGCCGGTGTGATGACGGCGCGCCGTACCCGAGCATCCGTTCCCACCAACAAGGCGGAGGACGAGGCGGGCTGACCATCGCACCTGCTGCCACATCCACGAGGCGGCGCCCGTCACACGGTCACAGCGCTGAACAGCCTCGTGGTGGAGCAGGTCGTGGCACCGAACTACGGTTCGCGTGCGCTCGGTGGGACCATCGCAGGTCCAACCGGGGCGCTAGATCACGCTCAGCCAATTACACCGGCGGCGTAGAGGATCCCGAACACGGCCAGGACGAGTCCAACCACTATGAAAACTGTCCGGTTCCAGAGGTACATCGGCCTGCCGCCGGTCGTCCCGAACACTTCCTTGGAGCTGGCGGCACTGGCCCTTGAAAAGCGAGGCGCGAAGATCGCGAATGCCAGGCCAAAGGCAGCCATGAAGATTCCGACGGCGACGTTCACTGATGCTCCTCGTGTCTAGAAGGTGTATTGCCCGCGCCACTTCCATAGCCGATGTCCGCACCGCTCTTGTCCCCGGCCGGCTTGGAGTTTCCAGGCCGGTAACAGCAGGACACCTCGCCCGGCCAGCCGCTGTCCGTGTCACCAGTGTCCGCGGAGAGCTCACCCACGCCGGGGGCCCGATCCCGAAAGAGGCGGTCAGCTTGGCGTGAGAGGTAGGGGCCCGTCTCCTGCCCGGAGGTGAGCGGGGGCATAGGCGTACGTGTGGGTGCGCTTGCCCGCGTCGTCCACCAAGCCGAGCACCTTCCCGGTGGCGCCGGTGAGGTAGGAGTAGGACTCCCCCAGATCGTCATGGGATTCAACGTGCCCGTCGACTCATGGATGAATCCGGCGTCCAGGTTCGTTCGTCGTCGTGGACGCCGAACCCAGCGCGGTGCGGTGGAACGACGTCGAACCCAGCTTCGTGCGCTCGGAGTTGGTCGTGCCCGCGTGCACCAGTTCGTTGTTCGTGCCGCCGTGCGTGAGGCCGGGCATCTGGCTGTGGTCCAGGGTCGGTTGGTATGGAGCCGCCCGCGCCACCTCGTCGCGTCACCATCGTCGACGTGGCCCGCCATACCCAGGGCCCGGACTGCAACAGGGAGAAGGAGGAGGGCCGTGTCATGGAGGCCATGATCGACCGCGGCATGCCCCAACGCCCCGCGCGCCAGTGGTTATCGGCAGGCCAGGCGGGACCTGGGCCTGGACGAGGAGATCGACGTCCTCTCCACCAGCTACACCCAGCAGGGCGGATACGAGGGCGCGAGACAGTTGCTCGCACGTCCGGTCAGGTTCACGGTTGTGTTCGCGGGGGCGAAGGACATCGTTGCCATGGGTGTCCTGGAGGCGGTGACCGAAGGCGGGCTGTCGGTGCCGGGTGATCTCTCGGTGGCGGGCTACGTGGCGGGGGGCAGTTAATGATGCGGCGCGCTTCGCCCTCCACCCGGTCGCCGTGCTCTGGCGCCTCAGACGACCATCCACTGCTGGCTGCCGGCGGAGGTGCAGGCTGCCTGGTCCAGCGGGGCGCCGTTGACTGTGGACGCTACGGCGACTTCGAGACACTTGCCGCTGTTGACGTTGGTGAAGGTGACGTGGCCTCCGATCACAGCCGTCCTGGGTCCACAGCTGGTGCGGGGCGCCGGTGCATGTCGAATGGACGGCGACCGCTCCGTCGGCGGTGGAGGCGCCGGAGATCTGCAGGCATTTCCGCTGTTGACGTTCACGAGCCGGTAGTTGGAGCCGACGACGGTGGGCACCCATTGGTGGTAGCAAGGCGACGGGTCACCAGGCCGGGCGGCCCCACGCCCCCAGGGGCCGCTTGGCCTGGCACACATCGCGCACACGCCTCCCCGCTTGGACTGGGAGCGCTCCCAATCATCGCGGGCAGGACGACCGTCTGTGGCCATGCGCTGGTGAACTCATGTGCTCGGCCCCCTCCGGCCGGTAAGATCGGTGATCTCTTGGGGGAGGTGGCATGGGCAGACGGCGCCCGGAGGCACCGACGCTGGAGGAGGTGGCCGCCCACGCACGGGTGGGGCGCGGCACGGTCTCCCGCGTCATCAACAACGCCGCGGGCGTGAAGGAGTCCACCCGCCTGGCCGTGCAACAGGCCATCGAGGAACTGGGTTACGTCCCGAATCTCGCCGCCCGCTCCCTGGCCGGACGCAGGGCCGACGCCGTCGCCCTGGTCATGACGGAGCCGGACTGGCGGCAGTTCGCGGAACCCTTCTTCTCCGAGATCGTCACGTCGCTCGGGGACGCGCTGACCGGCACCGGAATACAGCTGCTGCTGACCTTGGTCCGCTCCGACGCCGATCGGCAGCGTTTCCTCGAGTACGCGCGCGGCGGCCGGGTCGACGGCGTCCTGCTGATGTCCGTGCGTGCCGGTGACCGGCTGCCCGACATGCTCGCCGAGGCCCGGTTGCCGACCGTGCTGCTGGGGCGCCGCTCCGGTGACGAGTACGTCAGTTACGTCGACGCGGACAATGTCGGCGGAGCCCGCAGCGCCGTCTCCCACCTGCTGCGGCGGGGCCGCAGGGTCATCGCCACCATCACCGGGCCGCTCGACCTGCACGCCGCCCAGTGCCGGCTGCGCGGTTACGAAGAGGCCCTGGCGATGGCAGGCCTGAAGGGTGATCAGACCCGTGTCGCCGAGAGCGATTTCACGGCGGAGAGCGGACGCCGTGCCATGACCGAGCTCATCGATCGGCATCCGGACATCGACGGCGTCCTCGCCGCTTCGGACACCACGGCGGCGGGGGCACTGGAGGCCCTGCACGCGGCCGGACGCCGGGTGCCCGAGGACGTCGCCGTAATCGGCTTCGACGACTTTCCGCTGGCGCAACGGACCGAACCACGACTGACGACGGTCCGTCAGCCGATCGAGGAGATCGGGCGGGCCATGATCCGCCTGCTCCTGGAGGAGATGGAGGAGGGCGCTGTGGCCTGGCGTCACGTCATCCTCCGTACGGAGCTGGTGGTCCGCGAGTCGACCTGACCGTCGTCCGTACCAGCGCCCGGGGAACCCTTCGGAACGGGCGGGCATGTCTTGTGACCGCCCCTGTCTGGCCTGCGTCTCTCTCATCAGGTCAACGTGTTCCTGTCGGCATCCTTGTCATGGACCTGAGCTATCCCTGCCGTCCTGCCCGAATCAAGGACTGGAAGCGCTTCCATTTACAAGGTCGTGAGACCGACGCCACGATCCGCCAGCCCTTCGGTACGACGACCATCCAGGGGCGCTATCTGAACGGCACTGCCTGCACCACCGCGTGACCCACGTTTCCCTTCCGGGGTCCGCCTGGTTCGAGGAACCGTTGCCCCGCCACCCGCTGAAGCGGAACGCGTCCTCGCCACCGGCGCCGCGTACACCCGCCCCACCCACCGCAAGGTCAGTTCCAAGCCCGCAGAGCAGGCTGACAAGAGCCATTCAGGTCAGCGCACTGAGCGCATGCGATATAGGAGAGGACGAAGCTGAGCGCCGTGAGAGCTCTGGTCCCGGTGAGCATCCTCATTTCCTCGCCGGTGTTGGCTCTACTGGCCCCCACGGAGTCACTCGCCCGTCTCGCCACGCGGGTGCCGACGCGGTAGCGCCGGGGCTGGCCAGCCAGTCCACTGGCGCAGGCTGCTCGGCCAGGTGTCTCCAGGGGCCTCAAGTCGGCTCTGCGATCACTAAAGTGACATGTATGCACCGATCACGAATGTACGCGCTGATCGTGGATGCTCCGGAGCAAGAGGCTCCGGCAGCAGCCCGCTTCTGGTCAGCCGCTCTGGGTGTGCCCACCCGTGTCGACCCCGCAGAACCCCAGTTCACGTCACTCGTCGGCGCCGTGGACCAACTGGCTACCGCGGTCCAGGCCGTCGATGCTGCACCACGTATGCACATCGACATCGAAACCGACGACGTCGAGGCCGAGGTCGACCGCCTCGTGCAACTCGGCGCAACCGAGGTGTCTCGTTGGCTTGAGTGCCATGTGTTACGAGCGCCGGGTGGGCACCTGGTGTGCGTCATCCCCGTCCACAGTGATCCGCATCTCTTCGAGGCGACCGCCCAGACCTGGAATTGACTGTATGACGTCCCTCGTCTGCTCGTGGACGCCGACCACCGGACCAACCAGGGCGGACGGACCCGGCTGGGTGGAAACGGCGGCAGGGTGAAAGCAGCTAGCAATTGAGGTCAGCGGACTCGCCGGGCGCGACGAGTCCCGTCTCGTAGGCGAGGACGACGGCCTGGGCCCGGTCCCGCAGGGTGAGCTGGGCGAAAATCCGGGCCACGTGGGTTTTCACCGTCGCTTCGCTCAGTGTCAGTTCCTGAGCGAGTTCGGCGTTGGACAGGCCCTTGCCCATGAGTGTCAGTACCTCGCGTTCGCGTGGTGTCAGTGCAGCAAGGTCGCGGTGGACGGCGGGGGGTGTCGAAGTCGGAGCGGTCCGCATGTCCGACGGGCGCTCGGCCAGTGGTGGTCGGGCGCCCTCATGCAGCGGACTTTCCATACACGCTAAGCACCGATCAGTGCGTCGTTCTCACTTCACGGACAGACGGCTGTCATTTTCCGCCTCTCCTGCGGCGCCGCAGGGTGAGGATTGCGAAGATGAGAAGCCCGATGATGATGATGGCTATGGTGGCTCCGACGCTGCCCCCGACAGCGGCGCCGGAACGAGCAAGCGGTAATGACATGTCCTTCTCCTCAGCCTGTCACAAGCCGGTCACATGAATAGGCCGGCACCTGCGCCCATGGCCCAGTAGGCCACGCCGATGTCCTGAGCCGTTGCTTGGGAAGCGCCGAGCAGCTTTGCTCCGATTCCCACCTTGCCGCCTACCGCACCCACAAGAGCTCCGGCGACAATCGAAGACCCGCTCTTTCCTTGCATGGCCCCGCCTGCGGCCTCCATACCGATCGCTGCAGCGGTGAGACCGGCCGCTACGAGCGCGCCGCCAGGTTGAAGATGGAAGCAAACCCCGGCGCCTGGTCGCCGTGGCTGAGCCATTCACCCCCGGACAACCCGAGGAAGTCCAGGCCGCTGGGGTCGATGCGGGTTGACGGGGTCCCCGGCGGCGTAGGCGTGGGGGTTGCTTTCCCTGCCGGAGGGGTCGGGCTGGGTGAAGCGGCCGAGCTGGGGGTCGTAGTAGCGGGCGCCCATCTTGTACAGACCGGACGGGTCGAGGTAGGTGCCGGTGTAGCGGTAGGGCTGGTTGGTGCTGGTGGTGGTGCGTGCTTCGGCGTAGGGGCCGTAGCTGTAGGTGGCGGTGCGCTTGCCGCCGGCGTCGACAAGGCCGATGACGCTGCCCTGGACGTCGGGCAGGTAGTACTGGCTCGCTCCGCCGGTCGTCATGGCTGTCCACGTGCCCGAGGCTTCACGGACGAAACCGGTGGAGTTTTCCCGCGTCTTGCCGGCCGCGGCGTTGGTGACGGCCGAACTGCCGCGCCTGAGACGGTCGTTGTTGTCCACTCCGCCGTAGGTGTAGTTCGACGCGGCACCGGAGGCCGTCAGGTCGGACAGCTGGGTGAAGGGGGTCCACTGGCCGCCGGAGCGGTTGCCGATGGGAGAGGCGGCGGAGGTCTCGTTGCCATCGACGTCGTAGCTGAAGCCGGTGTTGCCGTCCACTGAGGTCAGTTCGCCTGCGTTGTTGAACTCGCGGACGGACTGGGCCTTGTCCAGACGGGCAGGTTGGTGCCGGTGGAGCGGCCGGTGATGTTGCTGGCCCTGTCGTAGCAGTAGGCCCAGCCGGCGGTGATGGAGCCGTCCTTGGTCCCCACGGCCTTGCTCAGGCGGCCCTTGGAGTCCCGGGTCGATGCGGAGCGCATGCGTGATGGTCAGCCGACGTGGATTTGCCGCGTCTGGTGGGCCGCTGGACGGTGGGATGAGAGCCGACGGAGCCTCGGTCGCCGAGTGCATGGGCAGGGCGCTGCTTCGCTTGCGGGAGGCCGGGCTGGAGCCATGACCGGGACAGGGCTCACCGACGGACAGGAAGAGCGGTCTCGCCAGCTCAAAGGCGCAGCCGACCTGGATCCAGGAACATCACGTTCCGCCCCGCAGCGTGAGGTGGCGCCCCTACAGTGGCGCCATGAACATTCGCTGGAAGGGCGCGAGCTGGTGCCTGATGCTGGTGAAACGGCCGGAGTGGACGTCCCTGTCCAACTCCAGTACGGCTGGCGCATTCAGCAGTCTTCTGCGCGGCAGCGGCAACAATCTCGTCGGGCACGCCGACCTGCTCCCCGCGGGACGCGTTGTCGCGGGCATCGTCGGTGCCACGGCGGTGACGTCCGTCGCGGCCACCGTCGCCGCCATGAAGGTCAAGAGCCGGCTCGACGACCGCAAGGCGAAGCCGCGCACCGGGGAGGGCGCGGACGTCGCCGAGGAGACGCCGCCCCAGACCATCCCGGTCGCGGCCGGAGTCGAGGCGTCAGACGTGTCCGCGCCCCCTCCGATCCCTGTGTGACCGTCAGGTGAAGCGTCGGTGCGGCCCGTTGCAGATCCGCCTGACGCACAGATTCGCGCCGTAGGGCGGCGTCCCTGCTTGCCCAGGCAGATACACCGCCCCGGCCCGGACCTGGAGGATCACTCACAGGCACTCGGGTCAGACGTGTGGATTCGGCACCCTCCTTCGAGAACCGTCGCCCGGCCGGGGGAAGAGACGCCGATGCGGGCTCGGGCGGTGGAAGACGTCAACCATGTCTCCGTCTTTGCCGTCCAGTTGGTCGTTGCCCGAGCCGACGCGCGCTGTACCCGTCGACATCCCGCACTGCCTGCGCGGGGGCGGCCCGGCCCTGAGCCCGGCCCCCGAATTCGAGGGACCCACGCGCTGTTCTGCCAGCGGCAGAACACCGGCAGGACCGGGCCCGATGTTCCCTAAAGTCCAGTCTCATGACGACGATTACGACGCGCACGGTCGAGTATCCGGCGGACGGTTTGACGATGATCGGGCACCTCGCGCTCCCGGCCGATGTCGACCAGCGGCCCGCGGTGCTGCTCGGACCAGAGGGCATCGGGCTCAGCGACGTCGAGCGCCGGCGGGCCGACGCTCTCGCCGAACTGGGTTACGTGGCGCTGGCCTTCGACCTTCACGGCGGGCGCTATTTGAGCGACCCCGAGGAGATGCTGGCCCGCTGCCTGCCACTGCTCGCTGATCCCGACCGGATGCGAGAAATCGGCCATGCGGCGCTCGACGTGCTGCGCGCCGAGCCGAGGACCGACCCCGACCGGATAGCCGCTGTCGGCTACGGCACCGGGGGCGCCATAGGCCTGGAACTCGGGCGCGCCGGCGTCAACCTGCGCGCGATCGGGACAGTCAACGCGACGCTCACGGGCCGACCGGGCGAGGCGGCGCGCATCCGCTGCCCGGTGTGGGCCGGGGTCGGGTCGGAAGACCCCATCATGTCGCCCGCGCAACGGGACGCGTTCACCACTGAGATGCAGGCTGCGGGCGTCGACTGGCGCCTCACGGTCTACGGCGGCGCCGTGCACGCCTTCCACCACCCGCCGGTCGACCACCCCACCCTCCCCGGCGTCGGCTACCACCCACAGCACGCACAGCGAGCCTGGCGCGACGTCGTCGACCTGCTCACCGAGTGCGTGCCCGTGACGGAGGAGCTGCGGGCATAACCGAGACACACATGTCGGCGCCAGGCCTGGTCCGCGTCGGGCACTGACAGTCCCCTCGCCCTCAAGTCCGCCCAGCAGAACCATGTTGTGGCGGATGCTCGATCGCGGAGACGCATCCTGCGTCAACTGCCAGGCTTTCGCCGCCGTGTTGCACGGATACGATGCCCTTCGCGTGCAGGTCACTGCTACGCGGAAGAGGGGGACTCTGCTCCATGGGGAAGTCAGCACGGGTGCTGGGCTGGGAATTCGGTCGAACGGCTCGCGAAATGAATGAGCTCCTCAAGCTCCACGGGTACCTGGACGGAAACCCCGGCGCGTACGGGCTCACCGAGAAGGGACAGCAGTACGCGGAGGAGAAGTACCACTCTCGTGGCACTGGCGGTTACGCACAGTACAACCCTAGTTGGGAAACACGCACCTGGAGCGACGAAACGGCAGCGGCGCTCAAGGCTGACATGGAAGCCAACCCCGGAGGCTTCAACGCGGGAGACTCTTCCACTGACGAAGAGGACACTCCGCCGTACGAACCTTCGTCGGACTGCAGCAGCAGCGACGATGACGATGTCTCTCCGCCCAGTTGGAAAGGGTTGGCAATCGGGGGAGCCGTAGTGGGCGCTCTGCTCATCGCTCCTCACGTCAAGCCCTTCTGGAACAACAAAGTGAAACCTGCTGCGAAGAAAGTGCGGGACGGGCTCGCGAAAAAGAAGTCCGGGGAGTCCGCCGACTCCTGACGCCCCGCCCTGCCCCGTCCCGCCCCGCCCCGCTCACGCCGCAACCCCGCCCGGCCCGACCCGGCCCGCCCCAGCAAACACCAACGCCTGCGCCCAGTTCAGCGCCTTGACGGAGCCAATCCGGGTGCCCCGCATCGGCCCGGGTCACCCCGCGTGCGTCCCCGCCCACCTCCTGGGCGTCTCGCGAGCAGGGGCGAGGCTGTCCCCCTCCCCTGCTCGACTTCGTTAGGCGTCGGCAAGGAGGGGGTCGTACGGGCTGCTCGGGCGGCGGCCGGACATGAAGGAGAGGAAGTCCCCTACGAAGGCGCTTCGGCCGTAGGTGCCGTCGGTGATGGTGAGGTCGCGGTGGAAGGCGGTGTGGAAGAGGGCCCGGTATTCGTGGGCGTCGATGGTTCCGTTGCCGTCCTTGTCGGTGGCGTCGAAGAGGACCTCGGCGACGCGGATGAGCGCGGGACCGGCGAGAGAGGGGACGGCGACGGCGTACTCGTCGGCGCTGACGCGACCGTCGCCGTCGGTGTCGAGGGCGGCCTGGAGCTCGCGCCACCAGGCGGCGAAGGCGTCGTAGAGCCGGCTCTCTTCGGGTTCGTCCAGGTCGAGGCGGGTGGAGAGTTCCCGGGCCATGGCAGCGAGGTCGGGCCAGTCGAGGTGGCCGTCGCCGGTCTGGTCCAGCACCTTTCGGAAGAACTCCTCCGCCGAGCGTCGGCTCTCTCCTGTACCCGCGGAAGGCGCCGGGTCGGGGGCCGGGTCGCCGCTCAGCGGTGTGAGAAGGCGGAGCAGGGCCGATGCACGCTTCATGCGAGTGCGCAGAGCCGCGACGGTCCGCGCCCGGGGGTCGTCGCTGTCGGGCGACAGGGAGAGGGCTTCGATGATGCTTTCTGCGTTGATCCAGCCCTCAGGCAGGAAACGGGCGAGCCCAGCGGCGAGATAGGCACCCTGCATGAGGGTTGCGGCGCCGGGCATCTCCGGCAGGCCGGCCCGACGCCGGTAGGCCTCGGGGAGCGAGGCGACGGTGATCGTGCCGAGCAGCGGTCCGACGACAGCACGGCCGGCCGCCCACAGTGTCGGCGCGCCGTCGAGCAGGGCGGGGGCGGGCAGGTGGTCGAAGAGGCGGTAGAGGATGACGCGGGCCGCCTCGGTGTTCTCCAGCTCGTTCTCGACGACCCGGTCGAAGTACGGCCAGAAGTCGTTCAGGTCCTCGGGGAGTTCTGTGGCGTCGCCGTCGAGCGCACCAAGGAAGGTGCGGTACTCGGCGTACATCCGCTCCATGGTGTCCTGGTCGAGCGGCTGACCGCTCAGTCGGCACATGGTGACGGCGCTCTCGAAGAGGGTGGCGACCACCCAGGCGCGGGTCGCGCGGTCCATGGCGTCGTAGGCACGGCCGCGGGGGTCGGTGCCGCTCATGCGGGCGTGCAGCCGGTTGAGCCGAGCGGCCTCCCTCTCGCGTACCGCCGGGTCGTTGCCGAACATGCGCCGCATGCTGAGGAAGGTGTTGCGCAGCCGGCGCCAGGGGTGGGCGACGAAGGTGGAGTTGTCGACGAGGGCGGCGCCGATCTGCGGATGTGCGGCCTCCAGCACGGTGGCGCGGATGATGGCCAGCGCCCAGCGCGGGTCGTCGAAGAAGCCGCTGAACTGCGACTGCGGCCCGAACAGGGAGGTCTCGTTGTGCGTTCCCGTGGTTTCGGTGGTCATGATGAGTTTCCGTTCGTCCGGGGCGGCACGCCGCCGAAGCGGCGGTCGCGGCGCCGGTAGGTGTGCAGGCAGGCGAGGAAGTCGGGAGCCCGGAAGTCCGGCCACAACAGCTCGGGAAATACCCACTCGGCGTAAGCGACCTGCCAGAGCATGAAGTTGGAGATGCGCTGCTCGCCAGAGGTGCGGATGACCAGATCCACGTCGGGGGTGTCGGGGAACGGCAGGTGGTCCGCGAAGAGTTGCTCGGTCACCTCATCGGCCGGCGTCTTGCTGCGGATCAGCGATCTGGCGGCCTCCACGATGTCCCGGCGTCCCCCGTGGTCGAAGGCAACGGTCAGCGTCATCCCCCGGTTCTCGGCCGTCAGCGTGGCCAGATCGTCGAAGTCCCGGGCCAGTTCGCGGGGGATGCGCGGGTCGGCGACCCCCAGGAAACGGCAGCGGATGCCGCGGGCGAGCAACAGCGGCGCGTGCTTGCGCACGACCCGACGGACCAGGCGCATCAGGAATTCGACCTCGGGACCAGGGCGGTTCCAGTTCTCGGTGGAGAACGCGTACAGGCTGAGCCACTCGACACCAGCGGCCCGCGCCGCCTCGATGATGTCGATGACCGTGGTCTCAGCAGCCCGGTGACCCGCCGTACGAGGCAGCGAACGCCGCTGCGCCCAGCGGCCGTTGCCGTCCATCACACAGGCCACGTGCCGCGGCACCGAACGCACCGGCCCGTCGTCCCGCCGCTGCCCGCCGGGACTTTCGTCCCACGGTTTCCCGCCCAGCCAGTCCTCCGTAGCCGCGCGTGCGTGCGGAACACCGTGGTCCCTCATGCCCAGCCCCACCCCGTCCGCAGCGGCACGACCGCCCGTACCACGCTCGGTCACACCCACCCTGCCTCGCTGCTCCCGCCGCATCCACGCCCCACCGGCGCATTTCCTCTTGGAGTCTGACAGCGCCAAAGGGCCCTGACCTGCCGAACGAGTGGCCGCCACCCTTGACTCGTACGTTCGGATCCGTCCGGGTGCGGGAGGGCTTGGTCTTCGCCCACGTTGACGGTAGAGCCAGGCGGCAGCCCGGCGCTCCGCGTGTTTCTCGTGGACCGGTTCTGCCTGCTCATCCAGTTCGATGACGTTGGCAAAGATCACCGGGACGCGGTCAGCCGCGTCATCGGATGCGATGAATCCGGCGACGTCGGCGATCAGGCCCGGGATACTGGCCGCCCATGGATGAGGTCAAAGTCGTCGTCGCCCATTCCGAGCGCGCGACTCTGCGCGTCGGTGACGTGTTCCTGAAGGTGGACGCCGATCAGGCGCGCATCGACGTCGAGGTCGAGGCGATGTCCCTCGCGCCGGTTCCGACCCCGGAGATCCTGTGGCGCAAGCCGCCCGTGCTCGCGACCGCCGCGCTCCCGGGCACGACGCTCGGGCGCCTCGGCGGGCCGGCGACCGGGGCGCCGGCAGCGTGGGCCGCGGCGGGTGTCGCCATCCGGACGCTGCACGACGCACCGCTGCCGCCCTGGCCTGGACGGGCCGGCCGGGGCATCGACGAGCGGGCGAAGGAGCTCGCCGACGAGTGCGAGTGGCTGGTGACGAACGGCGTCCTGCCAGCCGACCTGGTCACCCGCAACCGCCAGGTCGCCGAGGCTGCGCTGCGGCCGTGGACTCCGGCGTTCACACACGGCGACCTGCAGATCGCGCACGTCTTCGTCGACGGCGACGAGGTCACCGGCATCATCGACTGGTCCGAGGCGGGCCAGGGAGATGCCTTGTACGACCTGGCCACCTTCACACTCGGACACGAGGAGCGCCTCGACGACGTCCTCGCCGGGTACGGCACCGACATCGACATCGACCTCGGCGTGATCCGCGCGTGGTCGTCGTTGCGAAGCCTGCTGGCAGTGCGCGCGCTGATCGAGCAGGGCTTCGACCCCTTCGCGCCGGGCTGTGAGGTCGACGTGCTGCGATCCCGGATGTGAGACCGCGCAGGCCTGCCTGCCACGTGTGCGTTCTGGCGCATCGAGCACACCATCCCCGGCGCCCCGCTGGGGCGCATCACCCGCCCTTACTCGCAGCGCGGTGCGGGGCCACTCGTCGTGGTTTGTCTGACCCGAGTGACAGGTCCGCCGGACCGTTGAGCGGCGCCCGCCGGACCGATTAGTTTTCGAGGCGAGGAGGGTCTGCACCACCATGGACACTCATACGCTCAAGACAGCCGGTGCGGACCTCGTCTATGACGTTCGTGGGCCGCTGCCGACCGCAGACGGGCGCCCGCCGCTGTTCATGATCGGGCAGCCCATGGACGCTGCCGGCTTCGCCGCGCTCGCCGCACGCTTCCCCGAGCGGACCGTGATCACCTACGACCCGCGCGGGCTCGGGCGCAGCACCCGCAAGGACGGGCGGATCGACCATACGCCCCAGCCCCAGGCCGACGACGTGCACGCCGTCGTCGAGGCGCTCGGTGCCGGACCTGTCGAGATGTTCGCCAGCAGCGGCGGAGCGGTCACCGCGCTCGCGCTCGTGGCGGCGTATCCCGCAGACGTAACCACCCTGGTCGCGCACGAACCGCCACTCATCACCCTCACACCGGACGGCCCGGCGGCCGTACGGGCACGGGCCGGAGTCCGGGAGGCCTACGAGCAGCGCGGGTGGGGGGCCGGGATGGCTGCGTTCGTGGCCATGGCCTCGTGGAAAGGCGAGTTCACCGACGCGTACTTCGCACAACCGCAAGCCGATCCCGCCGCGTTCGGGATGCCCACGGAAGACGACGGCTCCCGTGACGATCCGCTGCTGTCCGACCGGTCTTGGGCGATCAGCAGCTACCAGCCGGATGTCGACGCGCTCACCGCTGCGCCCACCCGTATCGTGATCGCCGTGGGCGAGGAGTCCGAAGGCGTCCTGACCGGACGAACCTCCCTCGCAACCGCCGAACTGCTCGGGCAGCAGGTGACCGTCTTCCCTAGCCATCACGGCGGGTTCTGCGATGGCGAGTTCGGACATCGGGGGAAGCCGGACGAGTTCGCGCATCGACTGCGCCAGGTCCTCGACGGCGCCCCGTAGGCGACCGCTGGCCGGGGAAACTTGCCGGTTACGCCTTCTCCCACAGGTACACCTCGCGCCGAGCGATCAGCTGGTCCGCGGCCGCCTTCGAACGGGCGTCGGGCGCGTCGTTCTCTGCCTTGACCAGGCAGGACGCAGCTCACAGGTGAGGTAGCGACGACTCGGGGAAGAAGTGGCGACAGCCGAATGGAGGTTGTCGTGAAGGGTGGAGACCTTGAACTGGGCGAGCTGCTGGCCGCAGCGGAAGCGGCGCCGCCCGGTGAGTCCGTCGACGTGGTGGCGCACGATCTGCAGAAGCGGTTCGGTGCGGAGGCTGTGTCGTTCCTGTTCGTCGATCTCATCGGCCAGCGGCTGGTACGGCTCGCCGCGACGGAAGCCGGCGTGGACCGTGCCCGTCCGATCGATCTGCAGGGCAGCGTCTACGACACCGTTCTGCGGAACCAGCGTCAGCATGTGGAAGCGGACGAACAGGGTGGACGGCGTGTCATCACGCCGGTCACCAACCGCGGTGACTGCCTCGGGGTGTTGGAGGTGACCCTCCAATCCGCCGACGACACCGTGCTCAGACAGGTCCGCGACGCGGCCCACGCGCTCGCCTACATCATCGTCACGGACCGCCGTTTCACCGATCTCTACCACCTGGGCCGGCGCACCACGGACACCAGCCTGGCCGCGGAGATCCAGCACCAGCTGCTTCCCTCGGCGTCCTGCTGCGAGGCGGCCCAGTTCACCCTCGCCGCCGGGCTGGTCCCAGCCGATGACATCGGTGGCGACACCTACGACTACACCCTCGACCGCGACACCCTGCACCTGTCCATCACCGACGCCATGGGCCACGACACGAATTCCGCGCTCCTGGCCACCTTGCTGGTGGGCGCTTTGCGGCGGGCGCGCCGCAGCGGCTGTGACGCCCTCAAGCAAGCCAGCCACGCCCACCAGGCTCTGTTGAGTCACAGCCGAGGCCTGGCCACCGGGCAACTGTTCTGCGTCGACCTCGACACAGGTCTGTGTGAACTGGTCAACGCCGGTCACCCCCGGCCGTTCCGACTGCGTGACAACGCCGTTGAAGAGGTGAAACTCGCCGTCAATCTGCCCTTCGGCGTGGCGGCGCCCACGTCCTACCGTCTGCAGCAGCTGCAACTGCTTCCCGGGGACCGCCTGGTCCTGCTCACCGACGGAATGCAGGAGCGTGGTGCCGCGTCCGTCGACCTGGCATCGATCGTGCACGAGACCCGTGCGCTACATCCGCGAGAAGCCGTCCAGAGTCTGACCACCGCGGTACTCGACGCCTGCCACGGCAATCTCAGGGACGACGCCACAGTCCTGATACTGGACTGGCACAGCAACCGCACTCGCTCGGACGAAACCGGGCCGGGGGCGCGGAGCTGACCTGCACTGGGCCTCTTACCTCTTACGTCACGCCCCGGCCCCAGAAAGCAGCGGTCGGCCGGCAGCGCCATCGCGTCGGGCGGCAGCTGCCGTCCCGGTACTCGCCGACGTCGGAATCGGCTCGCGGGTGACGACACCCCTCAAACACGCGCCCGGCCGTGAGCTCACCCCGACGCAGCAACTCGGCAATCGCGCACGGGCCTCGGCCCGGGCCCCGGGCGAGCGCGCCTCACTGCGAGCGTTCGGCCACCAGGGCCGCGGTAATGGGTTCCAGCTCGGTGATCAGTTCGTCGAGTTCGGCGGGAGTCAGGGCGTCGTAGGGCGGGGCGGCGAGTTCGTCGGTCAGAGCCTCGATGCGTCGCTTGGTCTCGCGACCGGCGTCGGTGAAGCGACCATCGGCGTCGACAAGCCCGCGCTCGCGCAAGTCGTCCATGACCGCGGCCAGCCGCTCCTTCGGTAGGTGATGGATGCGCCCGAACGACTCCGGCGGGTGGATGCCCATCTCCAGGGCGGACAGGACATGAGCTGCCGTGCCGCCGATGCGCGCCCCGAGGAGAGCGGCGACGTGCCCGTCACCGCGGTGCTCGCGCAGCATGGTCGCGGAGTGCCACAGGCGGGCGACGGCGTCGCTCGGCACGGCAAGGGTGCGCATCCCGGCGTACATCATCCGGCCTTCCATGGGGGCGCTCGTCGCGGCCTTGGTGGTCAGGTCAGCGGCGCGCACCAGGCCTGGGGAATCAGCCAGCTCCTCGCCCAGGATCCGCCGCAGGGAGGCCGCGCTGCCCCGCTCCCGTGCGGCGACGGACGCCTCGGGTGGGATGGTCTCCCAGGCGCTGGGAATGTGCCGTGCGGCTTCCCCGTCCGCGAAGTTGTAGAAAGCGGCGTGCACGACCTCCGCCGGTACCCGCCCCAGCGGTGCGGCCCTGCTGGCGAAATAGCCGTCCCAGTAAGTGCGGTGCCCGAGCGCGGCCAGTTCCTCATTGCACTCGTCAGCGAAGTAGGTGACCAGGCAGATCGGCTCCAGGAGCTCGTGCATGCGGCGGGCGATGTGAGTCATCGGATGCACGCTCGTCTTGCCCATCGGGCTCTCTCCTCAGTAGGTGTGCCGACTTGGACCGTCCGGCACACCCAAACTCATCGGCGGCCCGGAACCGGATCGCCGGGTAGCGGGAGGGAGCGAGCTGGTGCCGGCGCAGCGCAGTGATTCCTGGTCGAGACGATTGGGGTCAGGGCTGAGGGTGAGGTGACTGATCATGGAGTCGGTCGATCGAGCGGGAGTCTCCATCGGGTGATCGCGGGCACTGCCCCGGATGAGAGCAGGGCCTGGCGGTCTACGGGGAAATTCCAGCCGAACGGACGGCTGCGCGCTGCTACGGTCGGGCGCTATGAGCTGGCTCCCCGAGGACTTCGTCCATCCCGTCCTGGTACCGCTGCCGGGCGGTGGTCATCACCTGCGGCCGATCCGGGAGTCGGACACCCCGCTCGACTATCCGGCTGTGATGGGTTCGCGCGAGCGGCTGTGGACCATCTTCGGCCCAGCCTGGGGCTGGCCCGCGGCCACCATGACCTACGAGGCCGACCAGGCCGACCTGTTGCGGCACGAGAAGGAGATCGCCGCACATCAGTCGTTCAACTACGCGCTGTTCGACGCGGCGGAGACAGCTCTGCTCGGCTGCGTCTACATCGATCCACCGGAGAGAGTCGGCGCGGACGGTGAGATCTCCTGGTGGGTGGTCGACGAGCTGGTGGGCAGCGAGGTCGAGCAGGCCCTCAACGAGCTGGTGCCGCAGTGGATCGCCGCCGACTGGCCGTTCGAGCAGCCGCGCTTCCTCGGCCGCGAGACCTCCTGGTCGGACTGGCTCGCCCTGCCGAAGCACCCCGACGCGTAAGTAGCTTTTGTCGTGATGCTCTGGGGCCTTGGTGATCGAACTGCCGTCTCGATCGGCTGATCGTCGGGTACTCGGCGCATGCGGGGAGGGCCTCCTGAACGGCTCTCCGGTCGGCCTCCTCACGCAGGCCGCCGACCCGGCGCCGAGCAACGGGCTCGTGCTGTTCCAGTAGTCCGACGACCGACGGCATTCGAGACCTACCTGTACAGACGGGGGTGGCACCCTCGCGCGCACATACCCCGGATCCAGCAGGTCGTGCTTGTCGGCCGCTCGGGCTCTACGGCGCGGTGCGGCCGGCGATGCTCCCGCCGGGGTCGTCGGCCAGCGCGATCAGCGCCGTGATGCGTTTGCCGACCGGTTCACGGTGGACCTCATAGCCCTGGCTGACGGCGAGAGTGATCTCCAACCCGTGCCGCCCGACCCGCTCCGGATCGGTGGCCGCGACGTCCGGCAGGACCGGATCGCTGTCCCACACCGACACCCGGACCGAGCCCTGGCTGATCTGCAGGTCGAGTATGACCGGCCCCGGCGCGTACTTCACCGCGTTGGTGACCAGCTCACTGACCACCAACTCCGTCATCCCCATCGCCCGCTCGGACACCGGCAGCCCGTGAACGGCCTGCACCTCGGCGAGGAAGCCGGTGGCCAGATGACGCGCGGCGCTGATGCAGGAGGAGTCGCCGTCAAAAGCGGCCGACGCCGACAGCAGATCGCGATCCTTGGCCGTTCGTCCCTCATCCCCCGCGGTTTGCCCCATGCACCCGCCCGCCTCACATGATCAGCACACGATATTCATCCTGTGCCCGCCCATTGCACCACAGCGCCTGGCATCTGCCCCGTCCGAGCCTCTTCAGGCCCGTCCGACCGTGGGACAGTTGACATCGTAGGGCGGCATGCGTTTGCGTGGGCAGTGGCCTCGTAGCGGCGAGTCCGCCTACGAGGGACAGGAGACGGTATGCGACAGGCCCACTTGACCGTCACCCGGCACACCACCACTGACGGCGTGCACGTCCTCGCCCTGGTCGGCGAGATCGACCACACGACAGCCGACATCTTCCGCCAGGCCCTCACCGCGGACGACGGGTCCACCCGCTGCACGGTCGTCGACTTCTGCGACGTCACCTTCATGGACTCCAGCGGCATCAACGTCCTCGTCGCCGCGAACAACGCCGCCCGTGCCGAAGGCGGCTGGTTGCGCCTGGCCCACACTCCGGCGCGCGTGCTGGACCTCCTGCGCATCGTCGGACTGGACGCCGTCCTCCCGCTCTACCCCACCCTGAACGGGGCCCTCACGGCGCAGGACGCCGCCTGAACCCCTGCGGCACCACCGGCGGCACGGCCCGGCGGCCCGCAACGCCAGCCCTCCCGGCTCCCGGCAGCATCCGCTCCACCCGCTGACGGGACGCGGCGCTTCCCTCAGCTGAACCAGGAGGCCGTCACGGTGGGTGACAGTCGCTTACCGGACAGGCAGGTTCCGCACGTGCGGTCGGCAGCCGGACACGTGGGGGCCCCTGGCGCCGACCCGCCGCAAGTCGCGACCGGGCCCAAGGAGGGCCGACTCCTCCTCCGGCCGGAACGGGCCGTTGACCGCCTCCAGAAACACGCGGCGCGCCTGGGCCGAACTCGGTCCGAACAGGTCCCGGCCCAGCAGGGTGCGCAGGCGGCCGCCGGGCATTCCGCCACCCACGCACGATCAGCCCCCGCATGACTGATAGACCACGGCTGATCCGACGTACGTGACATGCGGCGCCCTACGCCCCGTTCGGCATCGGTATGCGGGAGGAACCACCGCGGCCTACGTATGCGCCGCCGGCCCTGCCCGGCTCCCGGAGAAGGTCCGATACCGGGACCGGGACCGGGACCGGGACCGGGAGTAGCGCTGTCAGGCTGTCACGGCGACACCCAGGCCTATGCCGATGAAGAGCCAGCCGGTGGTCAGCTCCCAGCGGTGACGAACCTTCGGGCGGGCCAGGAAGGCCCGTAGCCGCGCGGTGACCGCGACAACGATGAACCAGTAGGCGACCCCGAGGACGATGTCCAGGGTGCCGAGAAGAAAGATCTGCCGCGACGCGGAGCCGCCGCCGTTGACGAACTGCGGCAAGATGCTGAGGAAGAACAGGGCGGCCTTGGGGTTCAGAACATTGGTGAAGAAGCCCTGGGTGAAGCCCGATCGCCACTCGCCAGGGACCCGACCGTTGTCGGCCGAAGCCCGCGAAGGAACGCCGTCTGCCAGACCGGTGACCGGCTCTTCTGACCCGGCGGCACGCTCACGGGCGGCCCGTCGCGCGGCCAGCACAGCCCGGACCCCGAGATAGACGAGGTAGGCCGCGCCCAGCAGCTTGATGGTGTCGTAGACCGCCGGTGATCGGGCGGCGATCAGGGACAGTCCGACCGCGGCGGCGACCATGTGCACGCACAGTCCGGTCTGCGCGCCCAGCGCCGCGGCCCGCCCCTTGGCGGGATTCTCGCCGGCCGATCTCACCACCACGAGGAAGTCTGGGCCGGGGACCACATACGCCACCAGCACTACGCCTAGGAAGCCGACGAGGTCGACCGACATCTGTCCTCCCTTTCGCCGGCCCCGCCGGCCCCGCGGCCGGTCCGCCGCGCGAAGATCGTCAGTTCAAGAGGTGGGTTGGCCGGATTCGGTCAGGCTGCGAGGGCCAGCCTGCCGGTCACCGAGGCGACGGACTCCCCGAGTATCGAAGCCCAGCCGCAGTTGTTCGTCCGCCACGGTCAGCGGCGACAAGACCTTGGCCACCTCGCGGCGCGGCCCGGGCGTCTCCAGCAGTCATACCCGCCGAGTAGCCCCGAACCCGCCTTTGACTCCACGGCGACGGCCACCGGATCAGCCGCCGCCCCCACTCCGCGTGCTGAACGGCTGGCCGGCAATCACGCCTAACAGCAACGCAATGCAGTGCAGTGCACTGCAGGCGCGCCACCATCCCGCCAAGCCCTGATCGGCGGAGACGACTCGAGCAACTCCCCTCGCCTATCGGTGAATTGCCTGCCTCACGCGAACCCTTGACGCTGAACCGTTTCATTGCTTCTCTCAAGAGGCTGCTTCTGGGAACGCTCCCACCCCACGCCGAAAGGGATCCCCGTGCAGACAACCCCCCACACCACCCCCCACGTCACCTCTTTACGCCGCCTCGCCCATACCCTCCCCGCGCTCGTCGCGGCCGTTCTCGTCGCCTGTCTGCTGTCCTGGACGGGGAGCTCCCCCGCCCAGGCCGCGCCGGGCGACGGCTCGGTCTCCGACCCCAACATCGTCTACGTCGGGCGCTGGGACACCAGCGCAGGCACGGCGGCGGTGCCCTCCTGGACCGGCGCCTATCTGCAGACGGCCTTCACCGGCACCACGGTGAAGGTCAAGGCGAGAGACGCGGTCAACCTGTACGCCAGCATCGACGGCGGCCCCGACGTCTTCCACGCGGGCGTGCGCGGCACGGTGAACCTCACTCCCCGACCGCTGTCCCCCGGCACCCACACCCTGCGCATCTCGTACCGCTCCGGCGACACCGTCTTCCAGGGCCTGGTGCTGGACGCCGGTGCGCGCACGGTGACGCCGAACACCCCGTCCCGGCTAATCGAGTTCGTCGGCGACTCCATCACCGCCGGCGCGCTCACGGACCGGCTGGCACTCGACTCGTACGCCTGGAAGGCTGGCGAGCAACTGGGGGCGCGCCACACCCAGATCGCCCGCTCCGGCTACTGCCTCGTCGCCCAGTCCGGATGCACGGGCCTGAGCACACAGTTCTTCAGGACGGCGAGCACCGGCACCCAGAACTGGGACTTCTCCCGCTACCGGGCGGACGCCGTCGTCATCAACCTGGGCACCAACGACATCGGCCACGGCGTGACCGGCGCCGCCTTCCAGTCGGCGTACACCAAGTTCCTCGCCGACCTGCGCGCCACCTACCCCAACGCTCGCCTCTTCGCCGTGCAGACGCTCAAGAAGCGCTACGTCACCGAGACCAAGGCGGCTGTCACCGCCCGCGCCAACGCCGGTGACAGCAGGGTGCATTACGTGGACACCACGGGCTGGCTGACCGACGGCACCGACTACGAGGACGGCAACGGGCATCCCAACGAGGCGGGCCACACCAAGTTCGCGAACCGTCTCGCCCCCGTCATCGCCGCCCGGCTCGGCAACCCCGCGTCCACCCTGGCGGCGGCTCCCGGCCAACCCGGCGACCCGAACATCAAGTTCGTGGGCCGCTGGGACACCAGGACCTCCACCGCCTACACCCCGTACTGGGCGGGCGCCTATTACCGGGTCGGCTTCACCGGCCGGACCGTCCAGCTCAAGCAGCGCGGGACGATCGACTTCTGGGCGAGGATCGACAACGGCCCGGTGAAGTTCTACGACGACGTCAAGGGGACGGTGAACCTGACGCCCTCCCCGCTGTCCGCCGGCAACCACACCCTCCAGGTCAACTACCAGGTGGTCGCCGGTTCCTACCGGGGCGACGCCGTCTTTCAGGGACTGGTCCTCGACAGCGGCGCCACGACGTATGCACCGCCGGCGCCCGGCAAGCTGATCGAGTTCGTCGGCGACTCGATCACGGTGGGGACAACGTCGTCGCAGAACGCCCGCACCGCGTACGGCTGGCTGATCGGGGAACGGCTCGGCACCGAGCACACCCAGATCGCCCAGGGCGGCGCCTGTCTGGTCGCCGCGGCGGACGGATGCGTCGGTCTGGAGCGGCAGTTCACCAAGCTCAACCCGAACGCGGCCACGCCCGACTGGGACTTCGCCCGCTACCAGGCGAACGCGGTCGTCATCAACCTCGGCACCAACGACGTGGGCCACGGGGTGAGTTCCGCGCAGTTCCAGACGGCGTACACCAGCCTGCTGCGTAAGGTCCGCGCCGCGTACCCGCAGGCGTGGATCTTCGCACTCGAGACCTTCCGCGGGCGTTACGTCCCGCAGACCCAGGCGGCGGTCAAGGCGGCCGCCGACGGTGGCGACTCCCGGGTCTCCTTCGTCGACACCACCGGCTGGCTGGGTTCGGGCGACCTGTCGGACTCGGTCCACCCCAACGACCAGGGGCACCGCGCCATCGCGGACCGGCTGGCACCGATCATCGCGGCGCGGATCGGTATGTGACGGAGAGCGGCCTGGGCCGCCGGACCGCGCCGCGCAGGCGGGCGCCTTCGCAGCCTTCACAGCCTTGGCCGCTTGCGCGGCTTGCGCGGGCGCCCGTCCCCGGCCCGCTCGACGGCGAGATCGCCGCACCGCGCTTGCCGGGAACGCGGATCCCACCGTGCTGGTGACGCGAGGCGGTGACCGATCCGCCCGCCGACCATGCAAGGCCAAGCCCTTCCCATTCGTTGCCGACTTCGCTGAGGCCGTAGCACTCCGTCGGCCCCGCCCTCTGGACGGACTCCCAGCCGCGGGAGCGCGAGACGCAGCGCGAGACTGGGGTGCCGAGCCCACTCCCCCGCTGCCACCGCGCGCCGGTCGATCAAATGCGGACGGACTTCGCCCCGGGGTTGCGGAACACCGTGACCTGACCGGGCACGGTTCACTACCACCCCTCCAAGTGCCCTCCAGGACACCTGTGTTGCGTACCTGGACGCTGTCCGTGCGCCTTCGCCGGTGCGCGGACGTCCCTCCGGGTGGAGCAATCCCGGCGGATCTCCACCCGACGTTTTCCCAGCCGTTAAAGTGAGGCCGACCCTGTCCACCGCGTCGGAGCCGACCTTGCCGAACCTGTCCCATCTCGAGGAGATCTTCTCGGACGAGGGTGACGGCGCCGCCGACCCCGTGCGGTCACCCGGCTGGCAGAGCACCCTCTCACCGCAGGGACTCGCAGTGACGTTGATCGCCGACTACACGTTCCCCGTGCGGGCGTGGTTGCCGTCGGCGGCGATCGTGGCGCTGCTCGGCGAGTTCCACGTGAGCGCGGGTGCCGCCCGTACGACGATCAGCAGGCTGATGCGCCGTGGGGTACTGGAAGGCAGCCGGCAAGGGCGGTACAGCTCATACCGGCTGACGTCGCAGGCCGCCGCCGACCTGTGGAGCGGCGCCAGTTCGATCGCCACTTTCACCACCCAACCCGACGCCTGGGACGGACGGTGGACACTGATCGCCTTCTCCGTCCCGGAACAGGAGAGCACGCGGCGGCGGGCGTTGCGCACCGCGTTGCGCTGGCGCGGATTCGCGCCGCTGTACGACGCGCTCTGGGTGTCGCCGCACCCCCTGACCCCCAAGGGGCGGATCGAGGTGGCCGAGCTGGCGCGGGGAGCGGTGACCGTGTTCCGCGCGCGGCAGGAGGAACTGGACACGGAGGTCGACCGCAACCCGGTCCAGGCGTGGGACCTGACCGGTATCGCCGACCACTACCACGCCTTCATCAGCCGTTGGAGCGGCTTGCTCGCGCGCATCAGCGCCAACGATGTCACCGGCGCCGACGCGGTGCGCGCCCGGACCGAGGTCATGCACGCCTACCGGCACTTCCCCATCCTGGACCCGCTGCTCCCCATCGGGCAGCTGCCTTCCGACTGGCCGCGGTCACGGGCGCGGGAAGTCTGCGTCGCGGTGTACGACAGGCTGCTCCAGCCCGCCCAGGACCACGTCCGCGCCGTGGTGACCCGATTCGCCGAAGGTCCGCACCTCGACATCAAGGCCCATACGATCGCCGGCATGAGTGCGGGCGTCGGTCACACCTGACGAGGGGCCCGTCGCGAGCGTGACCGGACGGTGTGGGGAGACGCCACACCGGGCCATCCGCCCCTTGATCTGTCGAATGCGCGTCGAAGACAACAGAGTTGGGCGCCGATGATTGACAGATTGGCACCCGATCGGGACTCTGACTGTTGCAACCCGACGTGGGAACGCTCCCAGAGGCGCGGCACACGCCAAGTGGAAGGAGAGGCACCCTCTGGCACGCCCCCGCGGGGTCGGCAGGTGTTCATCGGCTCGCCCCGTCTCCGCACGCATGGCAACGCCGCATCGATCACCACCACGGTCCTTGCCATGGGCAGGACCGGAACGTCCCCCACCGTGCGCGATACGCCCACCTGACCATCTCCGCGGCCGCAACCCCACCCCCGCGGCTACGACCCCACCACCTCGGTCGGTACGACCGCCCCAGCATCGCCGATGTCTCCTCCCGGCACCTGACCGAGCAGCGCTCCGAACCCCCCACACCAGGAGTCCTCATGACCATGCGACGGCGTAGTTTCCTGACCCTGAGCGCGGCCGGAGCCGCGGGCGTGGGCATGCCCCTGTTCGGCACGGGCCAAGCAGATGCCACCGCGCGGGCGGGAGCTCCGACCCAGCGGTTCGCGGTCGGCGTGCGCCAGTACGCCTGGAGCCGCGGCAGGGCCGTCGGACGCGGCCTCCGGCTGGACGGGGATGCCCTCGGACACCGGCCGCGGCCGATGGGTGTCCGGCTCGGCGGCTGCCGTGGGCTGGGACTGCTCGGGGTCGCCAGCCGCCGGTGGACCACGTGCGTCTACTACCCCGCCGCCGGCGCCCCCGGTGGCGGCCCGGTCGTCAACGCTCTGTCGCGCAAGGCGTCTTCCCGGTCTGCTAGTTCATGCACGGCTTCAGCAGCAGCCCCCAGAAGTCCCTGGCGCTCATCCGCCCCCTGGCCGAGGCCGGTTTCATCGTCCCCGCCCCCCACTTCGGCAACCTCAGCGGCCAGGACGTCTACAACGGCAACCAGTCCAAGGACGTCTCCGAGGTCATCACCCGGACCCTCGCCCTCAACGCCTCCGGCGACCCGCTGGCCGGCCACCTCAACACGGCGGTCGGAGTCGGTGTCTCCGGTCACTCGATGGGCGGCATGACCACCCATGGCCTGCTCACGGCATGGCCGGACGCAGAATCCGCCCTGAGCTGAGGAACCGCCACGCTCGGCCCCGACAGCGCGCGTTCGCCGTGAGCGCGGGGCCGCGCCCGGGCCGTGCGGGATGCGTTGACCGCCCACGGACGCGCGTCGGCGGACGCCCGGCCGACCGTGTACGTCGCCAGGCCCGGCCCCGGACATCACACTCCCGAACAGCCGGGCGGCTCCGACCGCCCGCGCTCGGGCAGAAAGGTCCACTTGGGGGTCCGACACCCCCCAAGACTGCAGAAAGGAAAGCCCATGGCTTCACCAGCAGGGAAGATCAGAGTCATTGTCCTTGCCGTCCTGATGGCGGTTGCCGCGTCCGTGTACGGTGCGGCTCATCAGGCATCGGCCGATACCGGGGCACAGTCGAGCGCTTCGCAGATCGTGGCCGACATGGGCGCGGGATGGAATCTGGGGAACCAGCTCGAAGCCACCACCAACGGATACCCCAGCGAAACGGCGTGGGGCCAGCCGGCCGTGACACAGGCCCTCATCGACAAGGTGCGGGCGGCAGGGTTCAAGACGATCCGGATTCCCGTCTCCTACCTGGGATACATAGGCCCCGGCCCGAACTACACGATCAACGCGTCCTGGCTGAACAGAGTCCAGGAGGTCGTCAACTACGCCTACAACAGGGGCCTGCACGTGCTGATCAACATGCACGGTGACGGCTACAAGAACGTGAGC
Organism: Streptomyces sp. NPDC034103; assembly: GCF_055575395.1. Classification (NCBI taxonomy): domain Bacteria; kingdom Bacillati; phylum Actinomycetota; class Actinomycetes; order Kitasatosporales; family Streptomycetaceae; genus Streptomyces; species Streptomyces sp. NPDC034103. The sequence continues at coordinate 309,498 of NZ_JBVISS010000010.1, forward strand.
GGCTCCTGGTTGATCTGCGACTCGTCCTCCCAGACGACGATCAAGGCCAAGTACGAGAAGGCCTGGCAGCAGATCGCGAACAGGTTCAAGAACTACGACCAGCGCCTGATCCTGGAGTCCATGAACGAGGAGTTCGACGGGCAGTACGGCCGTCCGACCCAACCCTGCTACTCCAACATCAACAGCTACAACCAGATCTTCGTGGACACCGTGCGGAGAACGGGCGGAAACAACAGTTCGCGGTGGCTGCTCGTGGCCGGGTGGAACACCAACATCGACTACACCGCGGGGAATTACGGCTTCAAGCTCCCGACCGACCAGTACCGCTCCTCCTCCATTCCCGCCAGTGAGCGGCGGATCATGATCTCCGTTCATCACTACAGCCCGTGGGACTTCGCCGGCGAGGAGAGCGGCACCATCACGCAGTGGGGACGAGGGGCGACCGATCCTTCGAGGAAGTCGACCTGGGGGCAGGAGGACTATCTGGACGCCCAGCTCAAGACGATGCACGACGTGTTCGTCACGAAGGGGTATCCGGTGGTTGTCGGCGAGTACGGCGCGATCGACAAGTCGTCGTTCGACTCGTCCAACAACAGGTATCGCGCGGACTTCGCCCGGGCCGTCGCGGCCACTGCCAAGAAATACGGGGCCGCCAGCATCTACTGGGACAACGGTGCGACCGGTCGCTACGGGTTCGGACTGTTCGACCGGCGCTCCCTCACGGTGACCCAACAGGGCATCATCAACGGCATCATGAGCGGCGTCGGTGCCAGCGCAGCCAACCAGGGCCTTCCGTCTGGCACGTAGCAGGGCGTCAGGCAGGCTGTCCCCGCGATGCCGGTCGGGCCGGCATCGCGGGGACACGGCGTGGATGACCAACACCCCCACCGGGCCGCATGCCCCGCGGCCGGTGCTCAGGCAGCCGGCCCGGGTTCGCTGCCTCAACAAACGCCGCTTCCCTGATGCCTGAACTTGCTCAAGCATCAGGGAAGTCGGCCATTCAGCTCACAGGTGGTTCGGGACGGTGACCGTGGGGCGGGGCGGGGTGGCCATGTTGCTGCCGATGAAGAAGCTGGGGTGCGGGGGCTGGTTGTAGGCGGTGTTCTGCCAGGCCAGGGCCGTGCGGTACTGGGTGTCGTGGAGGAGGGTCGTGATCCGCGTAGTGCTCTGGTACGGCGTGGAGTAGATCCGCAGGGCCGTGTTGTCGGACGTCGGCCAGATGACCTCCTCGCGCCAGTCGCCGAGGATGTCGCCGGACAGGGACGGCGTCGACTTGGTGCCGTTGTTGGAGTGGACCCCGGAGCCGGTGAGCAGGCGGGTGTCGCCGGAGGTGCCGTACTTGTCGATGTGGGTGCCGTCGAGGAGTTCGCGCGTGGGGTCGCCGTCCCACCACGCCATGAAGTTGCTGGAGCCGGGCTTACGGTTGGAGACCACCGCGCCCTTGGGGTTGCGGACGCCGCTCACGAGCGACGACCACGACTCGGCGCCGGCGCTGCCGGACCAGATGTCACCGGACACGCCCCGGCCGTTGTCACCGCCGGAGGGGGTGGACCAGAGGATCTGGCCGGTCCTGGCGTCCGCCATCCAGGAGGACGGCTTGGAGCTGTCCTCGTCGACCTTGAACTCCTCCAGACCCGGCCTGGACGGGTCGAGGTCGCCCACGTGCATCGCGTCCCCGTGGCCGTTCCGGGTCGTCCACAGGCCGTTGCCGTTGTCGTCGACGGCCATCGCGCCGTAGACGATCTCGTCCTTGCCGTCCCCGTCGACGTCCGCGACCGACAGCTGGTGGTTGCCCTGGCCCGCGTAGCCGCTGTTGGCGTTGGAGTCGAAGGTCCAGCGGCGGGTGAACTGGCCGTTGCGCCAGTCCCAGGCCGCGATCACCGCGCGGGTGTAGTAGCCGCGCGCCGTGATCAGTGACGGCCGGGAGCCGTCCAGATACGCGGTGCCTGCCAGGAACCGGTCCACGCGGTTGCCGTAGGAGTCTCCCCAGGACGACACCGTGCCTCGGCCTGGGACGTAGTCGACGGACTGCATCGCCTTGCCGGTCTGGCCGTTGAACATCGTCAGGTACTCGGGGCCGGACAGCACATACCCGCTGGAGTTGCGGTGGTCGGCCGAGGAACTGCCGATGACCGCGCCGGTGCCGTCCTTCGTGCCGTCCGAGGTCTTCATGGCGACCTCGGCCTTGCCGTCGCCGTCGTAGTCGTAGACCTGGAACTGGGTGTAGTGCGCGCCGGAGCGGATGTTGCGGCCCAGGTCGATGCGCCACAGCCGGGTGCCGTCGAGCTTGATGCCGTCGACGATCGTATTGCCGGTGTAGCCGGACTGGGAGTTGTCCTTGGCGTTCGTCGGCTGCCACTTCAGAACGATGTCCAGGGCGCCATCGCCGTCGAGGTCGCCGACGGAGGCGTCGTTGGCCTCGTAGGTGTACGGCGAGTTGCCCGGTGAAGTGCCCCCGGGTGGCGGGGATATCGGCACGTCCTTGTACCCGGTGCGGAACTGGAGCGCGTGTTCGGACGGCGCCTGCTCGGTGCCGTTCACCACCGCGCGCACCGTGTAGTCGGCCGAGTCCGGGGCGCCGGCGTCCAGGTAGTTCGTCGAGGTGGTCAGGGGTGAGGAGTTGAGCTTGGTGGCGCCGCGGTAGACGTTGAAGGCCACGTCGTTCGGGTCAGTGGCCAGCCACCGCCACGACACCAGGTTCCCGTTGCTGGTGTGGACGCTGGTCAGGCCCCGGTCGAGGCGTTCCACCTGCCGCGCGGTCGCGGCCTGCGCGGTCTGTGGCAGTCCGGTCAGTGTGGTCAGGGCCAGTGCGGTAGCGGCCGTCAAGCCGCCGAACAGCCGCTTGGTCGACCGGCGTTGGATTCGCCATGGACGCGATGCGATGCGGGGATGCCGGTGCGGGTCGGTCACGATGACCTCCGATGTGGGGGGTGAGGCGAAGATCGCGGAGACGGCGATCTGACCCCAGCATGGGAACGCTCTCATTCGCTGCGAGGGTAGGAATCCACTGATAGCCCGTCAAGCATTCTGTTGGCTTTTCTTGTTCGAGCGTGTTCGGATGCGAGCCCTCCCGATGCCCGGCGTGCACCCTCTCCACGTTGCCGCATCCCTCCTCGAAGGGCACTTGAACTGGGGCTTCATCTCGTCGCTCCAGACCGTTCGCAGCCGAGGAGCAGCGGCCCCCGTCCAGAAGATCCCAGTGGTTCCCCCAAGGATTGGTGAGCAATGGTTGACAGCTTTGTGTCCGATCGAGAAGCTGCGTGATGCACCTCAAGTTCGGCCTGATGCGATTGCACACTTCCGTCGCAACATTCCTGTGATCGCTCACAGATCCGACCTATGGGAACGTTCCTGGCACGCCCAGGCCACACCCTCGCCACACGTGCCACTCATCAGCACTCCTGACGCAGTTGTTGCCGCACCAAGGGAAACGCCTCGACTGGACCACACCGGACCACATCAACTTCCGTCGCCCACCAGCCAGTTGCTCGCTCCACTCATTCGCCCCCTCCTCGACACCTCTCTCACCACCCGCTCTCCGCCGACCGTGACGTCTCCCCCAAGGCCGACGGAAGGAAAGGACCGACCGTGCCCCAGCAACCCCCCACACCAGGCACCGGACGCATCAGCCGGCGCACCCTGCTCAAGGCCACCACCGCCACCGCCGGAGCGCTGGCCACCGCCGTCGCCTTCGCCGAACTCGAGACGCCTGCCGACGCCGCGGCGGGCTTCGTCAAGGGCGTCGACATCAGCTGGGCTCCTCAGATGGAGGCGCGCGGCTACTCCTGGAAGAACGCCAACGGGCAGACCCAGGACCTGCTGACCATCCTCAAGGGATACGGCATCACCGCCGTACGCCTGCGCACGTTCGTCAACCCTTCCAACGACCCGGCCAACGGGCACTGCGCCATCAACGAGGTGGCCGCCTTCGCCAAGCGGGTCAAGGCCGCCGGCATGTCGATCATGCTCGACTACATGTTCGGCGACACCTGGAACTCCGTCGGGGTGCAGAACCCGCCCGCGGCCTGGCGCAACATGGGCTACAGCCAGATGCGCACCGCGATCGGCACATACGTGAACCAGACCATGACGGTCATGAGGAACAACGACGTGCTGCCGACCTGGGTGCAGATCGGCAACGAGATCAACAGCGGGATCTGCCGCCCGGTCGGCAGCGTCTCCAGTCCGGCACAGATGACCGGACTCCTGAACGCCGCATACGATCAGGTCAAGGTGGTGTCACCGAACTCGACCGTGTGCATCCACCTGGCCCAGCCGCAGAAGTACGACGTGATGACGACGTTCTTCAGTCGCTTCGCCGCGAACGGCGGCAAGTGGGACATGTCGGTGTTCTCCTCCTACGGCAGCGCCGATGTCGCGGCCGGGATCGTGGGGAACATGAAGAGGATCTCCGACGCCTACGGCAAACCGTTCCTGCAGAGCGAGTTCGGTGGCCGGGTGGACCGCGCCTCCTCCACCCAGGCCGCGCTGGTGGCCTACATCAGGGCCCTCAAGGCCAGCGGTGGGCAGGGCATCTTCTACTGGGAGCCGGAGTGCATGTCCCCGTTCACCGGTTACACCATGGGCGCCTGGGACTCCGCCACGAAACGGCCCTCCGTCATCATGAACGGCTTCACCCAGGCCTGAGCGACGGGCCACGGACCTCACCCCGGGCAACTCGCCGATGGACGCACGAGAATGGTGATTGTAATGGGCATGACATTACGTTCCGAAGGGCATGGGGCCAGGCTGGGAGCAGTGGGGCTACTGACCCTCGCGACGCTGGTCAGCACTGGTGCGACGCCGGCCGGCGCCGCCACGCGGGCGCTGCCGGCCGGCTGTTCCGGCACCGCACCGATCAAGTGCCACTATGCGCTCTCCCCCGGCAACTACGCCGTGACGGTCTCCATCGGCGGTGGCGGCGCTGCCGGCGAGACCGACATGTGGGTGGAGGCCCGGCGCCTGATGATTCCGGCGACGAAGACCACCGCCGGCGCCACCGCCACGTACTCGTTCACGGTCAATGTGCGCCAGCCGGAGGGCCAGCCGACCGGCCAGGGCGGCACCGGGAACCCCGGTCTGGACATCCGGTTCGCGGGGGCCAACCCACAGGTGTCGGCCCTCTCCGTCCAACCGGCGACCCAACCCCTGGTCGCCTACCTGGCCGGTGACTCGACCGTGTGCGACCAGCCCGTGGCCCCGCACACGGGCTGGGGCCAGATGATCACGCCGGCGGTAGGCCCTGGAGCGTCTGTCGCCAACTACGCGGACTCCGGCGAGAGTTCGGGCAGCTTCCTGAGGAACTCGGCGCTCTTCCCGGCGCTGCTGGCGAAGGTCAGGGCAAACGACGCTGTCTTCATCCAGTTCGGCCACAACGACAAGCAGACCAGCGCGTCAGCCTTCCGAAGCAACCTCACCTCCATGATCACGCAGGTCCGTGCGAAGGGCGGCCTCCCCGTTCTCGTGACCCCGCCGGTCCGCCGGCAGTTCGACGGCAGCCGACTCACGCCCACGGCACTGCACGTCAACGGCGTCGGAGTGAATCTGCCCGCCGAGATGCGCTCGGTCGGCGCCGCGCAGAACGTGCCGGTGATCGATCTGACCACCAAGAGCAAGACGCTGGTCGAGTCCCTCGGCCCGTCCGCCTCCGCACAGCTCTTCCTGCGCTCGTCCGTCGACGGGGTCACGGACAACACCCACTTCTCGCAGTACGGCGCGAGCCAGATGGGCGGGCTGGTGCTCCAGAGCATCCGCGAGCAACACCTGCCCCTGGCCGCGCATCTGCGCTGACCGACGCCCGGCGCCCGTCCCAAGGAGGGACCCTTGAGGAACTTACGGATCGTCATCACGACCGCGCTCGTGATCGCCTTGTCGAGTCTCGGTGTCAGCACCGCATCCGCCGCGGACCGCGTCACCACCCACTGCACCAGCGCCTCACCCACCCACACCCCCGCCGCACGGGCGGCCACCGCGCCGGTCACCGTGTGGCTGGCGGGTGACTCCACCATGGCCAACCCGAGTTCCGGCCGGTGCCCGGTCGGCTGGGGCAGCCAGTTCGACGCCCTGTTCAACACCGACATCACCGTCAAGAACCAGGCGGTCGGAGGCCGCAGCATCCAGACCTGGTTGTACGAGGGGAACGTGAGCAGCACCAAGGGCTCGGACGGTGAGTGCCGCCTCACCTCCACCACGTACTCGTCCCGCTGGCAGGCGATGCTGAACGCGACCACCGGGATGAAGGCCGGTGACTACCTGTTCATCCAGTTCGGCATCAACGACTCGTCCTCGACCTGCCCCCGGCACGTCGGCCGGGCCCGGTACCAGCAGCTGATGACCATGATGGCGCAGGCCGCCCTGGCCCGGGGCGCGCACCCGGTGCTGCTCCCCCCGGTGGCCGCCATCACCTGCTTCGGCGGCACGGCGACCAAGAACCGCGGCTTCGTGAACGAGACCTTCGCCGCCGGATCCGCCACCAGGGCACCCGTCATCGACCTCCAGACGCTCAGCGTCTCGCTCTACAACAGTCTGCGCTTCTGCCCGAACAACGGCGACTACGGAGGCAGCGGTCCCCTGGGCACCTTCTTCTGCAACGACCACACCCACTTCGACACCTACGGCGCCCAGCGGATCGCCGGGCTCGTCGCCGGTGACGTGCGCCGCCAGAACCTCCCGCTCGCCGCGTATCTCCGATAGCACGCGGTGGCGGGCGCGAACCGAGGCCGGTCGGGCGAGATCGACATCGCGGAAACCGCCTACCCCGCCTCGGGCGGCGACGGCTCGCCGTTGCCCAACTCGCCGTACCCGCGGACCATTCAGGGGCAGGCGGACGCGATCCGCAGGGTGTTCCAGGCCGCCAACGACGTGGCCGGCAACCGAGGTTCAGGTGTGCTGGTGTGGGAGCCGGCCGGCTACCAGCCGATGTTCCGGGCTGTGCCCGGACTGGCGAACACGTGGGAGCCGCACGCGTCCGTCGACGTCTTCAACGCCAGCCGCGCGGAGCGCGTCCTCCAGGACACCGTCTACACCGCCACCGTGGTGGGCACCGCCCCGAAGCTGCCCTCCTCCCTCCGCGTGCTCACCACCGCCACCCACCAGATCAGCACGGTCCCCGTCCGCCGGCAGCCGTTGCCACCGGGCGCGACCGACAGGCCGGGCGAGGTGACAGTCACCGGGACGACCGGCGCAGGATCGGTCACGGCGGTCGTCGACGTCGTTCCCGGACGCGGTGGACACGGTGTGCCCCCCTCCTAGCCTCGACCAGCGACCGGCTGTCCGCACCGCGCCTCCACCCGGCGACAAGCCCAGCCGCGCACCCCTCGCCAGACTCATCCCCGCACCCAAGGAGCCACCATGACGCTGCGACGACGAACCTTCCTCGGCCTGAGCGCGGCCGGAGCGACGGGCGTGGGCCTGTCCCTGCTCGGGGCAGGACAGGCACCGGCAACCGCCGGGCCGCTGGACACCGCGCCGACCACGCCGTTCGCGGTCGGCGTGCGCCGGCACAACTGGACCCGCGGGAGCCGCCCGTGCACCACGTACGTCTACTACCCGGCCACCGGCGCCTCCGGCGGCGGTCCGGTGACGGACGCCCCGGTCGCGGCCGGGGTCTTCCCCGTCTACAACTTCACCCACGGCTACGGAAGCAGCCCGCAGAACTCCCTGTTCATCATCAGGGCCCTGGCCTCGGCAGGCTTCATCGTCCCCGCCCCGCACTTCAACCACAACTTCACCGACGTCAACAACGGCAACACCTCCAAGGACGTCTCGCAGGTCCTCACCAACACCCTCGCGCTCAACGCGAGCGGACCGCTGGCCGGGCACATCAACACCGGTATCGGCGTCGGCGTCTCGGGCCACTCCCTGGGCGGCATGGTCACGCACGGCCTGCTGACCTCCTGGCCCGACAGCCGGATCGTCTCCGCCAACCCCCAGTCCTGCGTGGACATGGGCAACCCGTCCAGCTCGGTCTCGGCCAAGGTCCTGTTCGTCCACGGCGACCGGGACTCGACCACGTCGTACTCCTCGGCCCGGCAGGCGTACTCGGAGATCACCTGGCCCAAGGCGTTCCTCACCTTCGTCGGCGGCAGCCACACCAGCTTCTGGAGCGACCAACGCTTCCCGAGGACCGTCGTCGACTGGGCCCGCTGGACCATGTACGGCGACACCGCCGCACGGGACCGCCTCGCGGCTGACGCCTCCGGGTCCAACAGCAGGTGGGAGGCCCAGCTGGGCGACTCCCCCGGCGGCCCGGGCCTCTACACCCTGCTGGCCCAGCACAGCGGCAAGGCCGCCGAGATCAACGGGGCCTCCACCGCCGCCGGCGCACCACTCGTCCAGCGGACCAGCAGCGGTCGCCCCAACCAGCAGTTCGAGTTCATCGACGCCGGTAACGGCCACGTCCGCGTCAAGGCACTGCACAGTGGCCTGTTCCTCCAGCCCACGGGCACCTCGACCGGCGCGGACATCGTCCAACAGGCCGACACCAACGCCACCGGCCAGCAGTGGCGCGTGGTCGACCACGGTGGCGGCGTCATCAGTCTCGTCAACCGGGAGTCCGGCCTGGCGATGGATGTCTGGGAGCACTCGACCGCCGACGGCGCCCGCATCGCCCAGTACACCTACAGCGGCAACCCCAACCAGCGCTTCACCCGCCGCCGCGTCTGACCGGCACGGGTCGGGGCACAGCCCGGGCAGCAGGGCGGTGCCCCGACACGTCAGGCCGAACCCGAGCCCACTCGGCGCCGCGCCCCCACCCCTGTCGACCGCCTCCCCCAGGCCGGCCGCGTGTGGGGTGTGCGGGCCCTGCCGAGGAGCCCGAGCAGGAATCCGACGGGGATCGTGAGCAGGCCGGGTGTCTGCAAGGGGAACAGATGGAAGTCGCGGTCGGGAAACAGGGCCGTCGGAGTGCCGGAAACCGCTGGTGAGAGGCACATGATGGTCACGATCAGCGGCAGGGTCGCGAACACGGTCCATCGCACCCCGGCCGCCGTGAACCGGGGCAGGAACATCGCGTACAGCAGGACCGGGGCGAGAACGGACGCGCCTGTCGTCAGGGACAGCGAGATCAGTGTGAGGGTGCCGCGATCCCGCAGCAGGACGGCGAGCAGTACGGCGGCGGCGCCGAACAGGACGACTCCCGCTCTGGCCCGACGGACCTCGCCGCTTGAACGGCGGTCGCGGTGGGGGCGGTTGGCGAAGTCCCTGACCAGGCCCGCCGCTGCCGCCAGGGTGATGCCCGCGACGGCTGCGAGGGTGGTCGCGAAGACCGCGCAGGCGACGATCGCGAACAGCATGCTGTGCCGGGTGCCGTCAGCGGACGGGTCGAGCGCGCCGGTCACCATGAGCAGGGCGGTCGACCCGGTGGGGTCGGCCGCCCGGATCGCGTCCCGGCCGAGCAGGGCGCACGCACCCAGCCCCGCGACCGCCACGCCCAGGCAGACGAGTGTCACCGGAACCACCGCCCACCCGACGGCGCGGCGCGCCGTACGGGCGTCGCGCAACGGATGCAGACGCATCGTGAGGTGCGGCAGACAGGCAGCGCCGAGCAGCAGGGTCACGGCGAAACTGAGCAGGTCGAGGCGGCCGACGAGTGAGGGCCCGAAGTGCAGTCCGGGGACGGTGTAGTCGGTTCCCGCCCCCGACTGATCGCGCGCGGCCTCGAACAGGGCCGGGGGCGACCAGCCGTGGCGCGCGAGGACGAGACCGGCGAGCAGCAGCACCGCGATCAGCACCACGACGATCTTGAGGATCTGTATGTAACCGATGCCTCGCATGCCGCCGAACGCGGCGTAACTGATCATCAGGACGCCGCTCCCGATGGTGCAACCCGCGATGGCTGCTTCGGGCAGGCCGAACATGGCCACGACGATGTGGCCGGCGGTCGACAGCTGCACGAGAAGCAACGGGGTCAGCACGACCAGAGCGGCCACTCCCAGTGCCTTGCGCGCGGAGGGATCGCCGAGCCGGGCCGCGACGAAGTCACCGACGGTGAACACCCCCTCGCCGCGCAGGCGTTCGCCCAGGATCCGCAGCACGAGCCACAGCGACACCACGGTGGCCGTAGCGAACAGAAGGCCGTCGGCGCCGTCCAGCGCGACCGCGCCCGTGGTGCTGAGCAAGGTCGCGGCGGAGACATAGTCGCCCGCGATCGCGAGACCGCTGCCGACCGGGCCGAAGGCGGCACCGCCACCGGCGTAGAAATGCTCGGGCTCGTCCAGGTCGGCGGCGGCGAGCCCGCACAGCAACAGCGATCCGGCGACGAAGACGAGGAAGACCATCGCGGCGAGGGACTGCCCGTCCGTGGAGTTCACCGGCGACGCCCCGCTGCCCACGCGGTGCCGTGAACGGCTAGAACGTCCCGTTCCGGACCAGTGAACATAGTGACGGCGAGGGCGCGGCCTGGGGGTCGCGTACGCGCGGACCGGGACTGCGCGACGACAGATGCGGCTGACATGGCGGTCATGCCATCAGCCGCCCGACACGTGGTCCAGGACTCCTCGGCATCGCGAGACCCGCGCACAACGGGTCAGGACGAGCCGTGTGCGCGGGCACAGACGGCCCGAGGGGGACCGTGATGGCCCCTAGCGGGCCCACCGCCCCACCCTGCTCCCGCTCACGCGGGCCACAGTGGGGCATCTGAAGGTCGACCACGACGAGGAAGCAGACCGTACCGACGCCCACGGGCCCGCCGAGCAGCCAGCCGCTCACCAGCAGGACGAGTTCGGAGCGGTACGCGCACAGTAGGCTGCCGATGAACATCAGGACGGTGTTCGGCACGGGCAGTTCGGCGAGGTGGCCGGGCTGGAACACGAAGTCCCCGCGGTGCCAGCCGGTCGCCAGGCACAGCCCGACCCGGTCGGCCAAAAGCTGCTCCACCAGCGACTATTCCTCGGTCACGGAGTGAGAGATCACTGATGGAAGCCACACGACAGCAGGCCGCGTGGGCGAAGACTGCTCTCTTGGTCACACTGTGCCTCACACTGCTTCTCAATCTGGCAGAGGCACTGTGGGACCCCGACGGACAGCCATGGCTCATCCTGCGTATCGCCATGTCGGTCTTGTTCACTTTCGCCCTCGCGGGATACATCACCCTGTGGTTTCGGCAGCGCCGCAGTGACACTGCCGGCTGACCTTCCACAGAAACCAGGCCATAAAGAAAAGGGCGGGCCAGGGCCTGACGCCCGGCCTGTCGTTTCCCCGCCCACCGCAAGATGCATACTCGGCTTTTCGCCACCGCCGCTAATACGGCACCGGCACCGGCACCGGCACCGGCACCGGCACGACGTGCCAGTCCCGCCGAACGCGCCACCGCCCGCCCGCGTTCGGCGGACCGCAGCAGGTCTGGGAGGATGGCCGGCAGCCGTCCGTACCGGGTCCGGGAATCTGCGGACGACGAGAGACGGGCGGGAGAGCGGAGCGGTGCGGCACATGCTGGAGTACCCGGAGTACCTCGCAGCGGTCGTGTTCGCCGCGGGCGGCGGCGTCAACGCTCTGCTGGCACCGCACCGGTTCTCCACCGCCGTCCTCTTCTGCCTCGCGGTGACCTCTGCCGGACTGGGCGTGGCCGGTCGCAGCGCGGCAGCCCACCCGACCATCGCCACCGTCCTCGCCGTCGCCGCCCTGCTCCTGGCGCTCGCGCTGGGCCTGCTGCTGCTGGCCGACGGCGTCCTCCTGGTCCGGCGCTACGGACCGCAGGCAGCCCTGTTGGCGACCGGGGCCGCCGGCTGCGCGGTGCTGGCGGTGCTCGGCCTGGACGCGGTCTTCTACGCGGTCGACGGCGAGGCGCTAGGTGCCCTCGTGGTCGCGGTGAACGCGGCCGCGGGATATCTCACTCTGCTCTTCCTTGTCTTCGCCGGCTACGTGTTCGTCCGGGGCCGTAGCACCCCCCTGCCGGAAACCACCCACGTCGTCGTCCTGGGCGCCGGGCTCAACGGCGAGGGGCCCGGCCCCCTGCTGACACGCAGGCTGGAGCGCGCCCTCGCGATCGACGCCGCCCGCGCACCGGACACGCCGCGTGCGGTGTTCGTCGTCTCGGGCGGCCAAGGCAACGACGAGGTCCGCTCCGAGGCGGACGCGATGGCCGACTATCTGCGCGGACGCGGAGTGCCCGCCGACCGGATCGTGCGGGAAGACCGTTCCGTCAACACCGGGCAGAACCTCCGTTTCAGTGCGGCCCTTGTGGACGGCACCACTCCCGGCCACCGTGCCACGGTGGTCACGAGCGGCTTCCACGTCTACCGCACGACCCTGCTGGCCCGCCGCGTCGGCGTGCCCGTGCACGTCGTGGGCGCGCCGACCTCACCCGCCTACTGGCTGGCCGCGACACTGCGCGAATTCGCCGCCATCCTGTGGCTGGACCGCCTGCCCCTGATCGGACTCAGCCTGCTGCTGGCAGTACCAGTGGCGACCGCGGTCTTCGAGCACTGAAGCGCCGACAGCAGACCTCGTAATAGGCCCTACCAAAGGCGCCTCACATGGCGCGCGGTTGACGAGGCCGGGCTGACCGACCGGTGCGCGCGCCCGCTGCGCGGGGTGCGCGCGGCTGCACGCGGCCAACAAGTCGCCGCGAAGCCTTGATCACCCAGGCGCCTCCGGGTCAGGTCTCCCCCGACGAGGCACCACGGGTCAGTCCGCCTCCGCCGGGTCGTCCGAAACACCCCCGAACGGCCGGGTGACCACGAGACGGCGCACCTCGAAGGACATCTCGGTGGTCTCGGGTTCGGGGGCGGGGTGGTAACGGCCCGCGCACACCGACAGGTTGACGATGAGGTAGGCCTGCCAGTCGGATCCCACGCCGCGTCCGTCGGCGAATATCCGCTCCCCGTCGAGGGTCCACACCACACTGCGTCGGCCGAAGGTCACGCCCACATCGAGGACGGCTCCCGGACGCACCGCGTCGTGGCGAACGTAACTCTGGCTCTGCCGTACATGGTTGGTCAGTTCCAGAAGGTCTGGGTTGTCGGGGTGGTACTCGAAGACGTCGACCTCGTTGCCGCCGTCCCGCCAGGTCCAAATGGCGGGCCAGGCACCCAGCCGGGTAGGGAGCCGTACGGTGGCGTCCAGGTGGTCCCCGGTGGCCACCATGAACCCCTCGGAACTCTCCTCCGTAGTCAGCAGCCCGGCGTCCCACAAGCCGTCCGCCCTGCGTCGGGCCCTGAACGTCCCCGTCCGGGAATAGGCGGGGTCGGCCGTGAGGTGATCGAGTTTGTTGTCGCCCGGATTCGTGGGCCCTCCGTCCGGATAGGCCCAGGACCGGCCCGCGACCCACTGTCGTTCCGAGGAGAAATCGGCACTGAACGCAACGGCATCCACCTGCGCTCTCCTTGCTGTCAGCCACAACCCCGCCCCCGTTGCATCTCCTCACCCGCCCGCCCTTATGCGCCATCCGCCCACACCCGACGTGCAATTCAGCCTCCCGGGTGACAACACCGCTCGACGCGCCCCCGTCCCGCCCGGCGTACGCGCAGCGATCGACAGGGCCTTGTCGACCTCACCGGTGAGAAGTCACCAAACGAGGCCGAATCGCCACCTACTGCGATCCGGTCAGATTCACTCACACTCGAACACATGGGGGCATTGAGGGATCAAGAGGGGTTATGCGATCGCTGCGGTGAGGCAAGCCCGACGGTGCGCGATCGAGGGCGGATCGACCTCATGGCGAGACTCTGTGCGCGGTGCTGGAACATCCTCGCGAACGAGATGGCCGAAGCCGACGGCGCCACAGCCGCACCAAGACCTGAGCCTGACCCCGACGACACGTCATGGATCGAGCCGCCCACCTGCCCCGAGTGCGGAGCACCGATCCGCGTGTACCCGACCAACTACGACCGTTGGGTGAGCCTCAGTACGGTCGAACTGCCCGCCAAGGACGTCCCAGAGCCCTTCAGATGGCGATTGACCAAGCTCCCGGGCCCTTCCCTCATCGCCACGGACATCGTCGCTGTGCGGGTCCGCGGACTCGATCCGCCACCTGTTGAGCCCGTCGTACCGGCTCACCACGTCATGTGCGTGCCCGACCAGAACGGGATGTAAGTGGGGGCGCGACAGGTCCACAGACTGCGCGCCTCGTCTGCCGACGCAGGAGGCGGGCCAGGAAGTGGCCGACGTGAGCGGTGGCAAGGGACGCGAGCCGCAGCGGCCACTCAGATGTGGCCGTCCAGGAACTCCCGTAGCTCGGCGGTGGTCATGGGCCCCATCCCGTGCGCCACCGCCTCTCCGTCCTTCAGCAGGACGTAGGAGGGGGCTCCGGTGATGCCGTATCGCGTGGTCGCGGCCGGGCAACGCGTGATGTCGGTGCGGACGGTCGTCAGACGGCCCGCGTAGTGGTCGGCGATGTCACCCACGACGAGGTTCATCACCCGGCAGGGCTCGATCGCCTTGGGCCATGTCCCGGTGAAGTACGCGAGGACCGGAACCGCGCTCATCCCGAGGATGAAATCGAACTCCGCGTCCTCACGGGGTCGGTGAACCGCCTTCGCCATGGAAGCTCCTGACCTCGCGTTCCGTCATGTCGCCCCCATCATCTCTCGCGCGCCACGCCGGGCCGACCGGTCGGACGTCCGGCTGCCCGATAGACAGGGGGCCCCGCAGCACGCCGGCGGAGCGCGCCGGAGCGGGCCGATGGGCGTCGTCCACGGGAGTCAGGGGCCCGGCGGGCCTCCGAGGCCTCGCCTGTCTGTGCGTCCGTCCACAACCGCGTCGGTGAGCGGTCCAGCGGATGCACCTCGCCCTCGGTGCCATCAGCCGGCTCATGCGGCACGCGTCAGCTGTCCCGGAGGCCCAGGGCCAGCGTCAGTTCAAGGACCCGCTGCGGCGAGGCGAGGTCCGGGAAGAGCTCCCGCAGTTGCGACATGCGGTACCGGACGGTCTGGGGATGGACGAACAACGCCGCCGCCACCTCCTCCCGCCTGCCTTGGTGCAGCAGCCACTCCCGCAACGTCTCCTCCAGCCGCCGCGCGGTCGCGTCGGGCACGGTCCGCAACGGTGCGAGGGCTCGGGCACGCAGGTCCGCGAACGCCTCCGCGTCGGCGCTCAGCACCAGCTCGGGCAAGTGGTCCTCGGTGTCGCGGATGTCGGGGGACAGGGAACGCGCGCGTACCGCTCGTGCGTACGAGGCGGACGCACGAGTCCACGGCCTGGCCGGGCCGACCACGGCGGTGCGGTCGGTCAACTGCCGCAGCAGATGCGATCGGTCGGCATCGGGAACGAGCAGCACACCGGTGGCGTCCGGTTGATCGTCGAGGACGAGAGTGCTCGGATCGAGCACGCGGTAGGCGGGCCGGGCCTGGGCGGCGGGCAGCAGCACCGCGGTCAGCGAGAGGGGAGGCTGCCAGCCGGCCCGTTGGGCAGAGGCCAGCAGCACGTCCGGGCTCGCGCCGATGAGGAGGTCGCGGGCCAGGTGTTCCAGGTGGCGCTCCTGGGCCCGGCCCCGGGCGGCAAGTTCGTCGGCGTGGCCCGCGGCGCTCGCGGCGGAGAGCTCGTCGATGTAGGCGAAGGTCAGCTCGGCGAACTTGGCGACCTCGGCGGCGGGCAGGCCCGCGGGGACAGCACCCGCCGCCAGGCATCGCCAGGCCACTCGGGCGCCGACGCGGTAGGCGCTGAGCAGCGCGTCCATCGAACGGCCGTCGCGGACCTCACCGCGGCCCAGCTCGTAGGCCGCGTCACCGGCGTCGCCACCCGTGGCGTTCCCGCTCGCGAGGTCCAGGTAGTGCCCAAGAGCGGTGCGGACGGCTCTGCGGATGGTGCCACCCATGCGGCCGGAGAGGGCGTTGGCGTAAGAAGGGACCTCGTCGATGATCGCCTGGACGACCTCGTCCGCGGTGGTCCTCACCGCGGCCCGAAGTGCCGCGACCGTCGTCTCATCCAGGGCCAGTTCGCTGGCCCTCTGGATCGCATGACTCATGTTTTGTTCCCTGCGAACAATTCCGCCGTCCAGATTTACGTCCTACGGACAGGACTTTACGCCCTGAAGCGCAGCAAGCTGGAGACATGACGAGTACAGCCCTCCGCAGCAGGGCGTGGAAACTGCTCGAGATGGTCACGACGCCGCTGCTGCCGTCGGACTACCTCGACCTGGTCAGCCCGCTGCGCGCGGGCGCTGACCTTCGCGGGCGCATCGAGGCCGTGCACCCCGAGACGCCTGACGCCGCGACCATCGTGATCAGACCGGGACGGGGCTGGCGCGGCCACACGCCCGGTCAGTACGTACGGATCGGGGTCGACGTCGACGGCGTGCGCCTGTGGCGTGCCTACTCCATCACCTCGCCGACGAACCGCCCGGACGGTCGCATCACGATCACCGTGAAGGCGATCCCGGACGGCAAGGTCAGCAACCACCTGGTCCGCAAGGCGAAACCGGGCACGCTGATCCAGCTCGACCAGGCGACCGGCGACTTCGTGCTGCCGCCGGCCAAGCCCGCCAAGGTGCTCTACCTGACGGCCGGCAGCGGCATCACGCCTGTGATGGGCATGCTGCGCGACACCGCGTTCGACGACGTCGTCATGGTCCACTGCGCGCCACAGCCGCAGGACGTGATCTTCCGCGACGAACTGCATGACCTGGTCGCGGACAACAAGCTGCGGCTCACCGAGGTGCACACCGACACGGACGGCACGCTCGACATCGCCCGTCTCGACGAACTCGTGCCCGACTGGGCCGAGCGTGAGACCTGGGCCTGCGGGCCCACGGGCCTGCTCGACGCCGCCGAGAAGCACTGGAGCGAACACGGCGTCCCAGAGCGCCTGCACATCGAACGCTTCCGCCCCAGCATCGTCGTCACCGGCGACGGCGGCGAGATTACCTTCAGCACCAGCGGCAAGACGGTTGACGCGGATGGTGCGACGCCGTTGCTGGACGTCGGTGAGGAGGCCGGAGTGCTCATGCCGTCGGGGTGCCGCATGGGCATCTGCTTCGGTTGCATCACGCCGCTCAAGGCGGGCGCCGTCCGCGACCTGCGCACCGGCGAGATCACCGAGGCCGAACCGGGCGTCCTCATCCAGACCTGCGTGTCCGCTGCCGCGGGCCCTTGCGACATCGAACGTTAGGAACACCTTGACCGCTATCGACCCCACCGCCCACCTGACCGCGGAGCAGATCGAGGAGCTCGGCCGCGAGCTGGACGCGATCCGCGACGAAGTGATCGCCAGCCGCGGTGAGAAAGACGCCGCCTACATCCGCAAGGTCATCTCGGCGCAGCGCAAGCTCGAGTTGGCCAGCAGGGGCGTGCTGCTGTTCTCGTTCTTCCCGCCCGCGTGGCTGGTCGGCACTGCCGGGCTGTCCGTGGCGAAGATCATGGACAACATGGAGATCGGCCACAACGTCCTGCACGGCCAGTGGGACTGGATGCGGGACCCGAAGATCCACTCCTCCACCTGGGACTGGGACCACGTATCGCCGGCCGAGCAGTGGAAGCACTCGCACAACGAGCTGCACCACACGTACACCAACGTGCTCGGCAAGGACAACGACCTCGGCTACGGCATCATGCGCGTCGACGAGGACCAGAAGTGGCACCCCTTCCACCTCGGCCAGCCGCTGTGGAACTTCATCAACGCCTGCTTCTTCGAGTACGGCATCGCGGCGTACGACCTGGAGCTGGGCAAGAACCTGAACAAGCGCCGCCGCAAGGACCCGCAGTTCCGCGCGCAGGCCAGGGCCGTGGGCCGCAAGATCCGCAAGCAGGTGCTCAAGGACTACGTGATCCACCCGGCGCTGTCGGGCCCGTCGTTCCTCACCACGCTCGCCGCCACGTTCACCGCGAACCTGGTCCGCAACATCTGGTCCCACTCGGTGATCATGTGCGGGCACTTCCCTGAGGGCGTACAGGTCTTCGAGCGCCGGTCGATCAAGGGCGAGACGCGCGGCCAGTGGTACCTGCGCCAGATGATGGGCTCGGCCAACATCAGCGGCAGCAAGGCCATGCACTTCATGACCGGCAACCTCTCGCACCAGATCGAGCACCACCTGTTCCCGGACCTGCCGAGCAACCGCTACGCCGAGGTCGCGGTGAAGGTGCGCGCGCTGTTCGAGAAGTACGAGCTGGAGTACGTCACCGGTCCCCTGCCCAAGCAGGTGTTCTCCGCGTGGCGCAAGGTCATCCGGCTCTCGCTGCCGAACAGCAAGCCCAAGGCCAAGGCACCGGTTCGCGAGCAGGAGCAGGAACTCGTCGCGGCCTGATCACCGGTATCGGCTCAGACCTCTCACCGGATCCCGCGCCGGCGCCGGGTCCGGTGAGGTCTGTTGTAACGGTGGGCGACCTGGACACCAGCGCGCACGACACCAGCGCTGGGCTGTGACGCGGACAGTGGGTGACCTGTGCGGGTGTCTCAGCCGGTGCGCCTCCGTAGTCGAGACGCATCCGCCGCCGACGGTTCGGGGAGCCGAGGAACGCGACAGGGCCGTGCGGCCGTAGGCGCGGCTGGGCGGGGCGGGGCGGGGCGCGGATAGCCTCCGCGCATGAAGCGGATACAGCGAGCCGCCGGCGCGGTCGTCGGCTCGGCGGTGGGTGACGCCCTGGGCGGCCCATTCGAGTTCGGTCCCCAGGGAGTGTTCTCCGCGCGGTTTCCCGTGCCTGGTGCCGGTGGCGAGATGTGCGGAGGCGGCGGCTGGGAGCCCGGCGAGGCGACCGACGACACGCAGATGGCCGTCCTGGTCGCGGAGTCGTTGCTGGAGCGGGGTGGCCTGGATCTGCCGGACATCTTCGGCCGCTTCCAGCGGTGGGCAGCGTCAGAGCCGAAGGACATCGGCTTGCAGACCGAAGACGTCCTGACCAACGGCATGTCCTGGGACCTCGCCGCCGCCATCCATTTCCAGGTGAACCAACGAGCAGCGGGAAACGGCTCCTTGATGCGGGCGTCGACCTCCGCGGTCTACTTCGCGGCCGCCGGCCAAGAAGCCACCACGGAGGCGGCACGCCGGATCGCCGCCCTCACCCACGGCGACCGCGCTGCCTGGGAGGGCACCGCGATCTTCCACGAACTCGTCCGCCTCACGTGGGAGGAGACCGACCCCCTCGCCGCGCTCCCGGACATCCTGGCCCTTGTCCACCCCGACCACCGCGGCCGTTACGCCACCGTCCTCGCGCCTGACTGGCACCCCGATCAGGCGACCGAGTTCAACGGTGCCGTCTGGCCCTGCCTGGGCTCCGCCGTCTGGGCCCTGCGCACCACCGCAGGCTTCGAGGACGCGATACGCGCGGCGATCGACCTCGGCGGCGACACGGACACCGTCGCCGCGGTCACCGGAGGCCTCGCGGGGGCGTACTACGGGCTGGACGCCATCCCCGCCCGGTGGACACAGCCACTCCATGTCCCCCTCCCGGGCTTCGACGGGCGGGTGTTGCACCTGGCAGATCTGCTCGACCTTTGCACACCGCCTCGGGGGCTGAAGCGGGTGCTGCTCCGCGAGGGCACCCTCCACGGACTCCAGCCCTCGGCAGCAGTCACCACTACTCGGTGATGGCGGCGAAGCTCACCCCTGCTGCAACGTCGGTCACACGGCTGCCGGGGCCCCGAGCATCGCGGAAGCCTTCTGCAACGGGCTGAGAACGCGCGCCGGTGTGGCGACTTGGGAGAGGTCGCGGCAGGTGAAGCCGAGCTGGGTCATGGCTCGCAGGACTTCGTCGACGCTGAAGTCTCGGCGGTCCTGGCGGGTGATGACCTGCCCGACCTGCTTGACGGGGTAGGTGCGACGGCCGATGATCACGGACGCCCCGATGGCTTGCTCAGGCTTGACGCCCTTCATCGATTCCAGGACACCGCTCTTGGTCAGGTCGAACGGGAATCGGGCGATGACACAGCGCATGATGCCTCACAGGGGAGAAGAACGAAGGGATGGTTCTGCCGCGTTTGAGGCGGATCACCGGGCGAGGGCGAGGATGCCCAGGGCGTTGCCCTGTTCATCCACCACGGGCAGTGCATGGAGGCTGCGGTAGCGCATCGCATGCTCGGCCTCGACCATCGTGGTCACGGGAGAGGCGAAAGGCCCCGGGTCGACGGCGATGTCCCGCAGTTGGACCCGGTCCGTGTACACGGCGCTGTCGCGGACCGCGGTGAGCTGTGCCTCGGTGAGAAGTCCGGTGCACACGCCGTCGTTGTCACAGACGAGCAGGTGTGTGGTGCGGGCGCTGGCCATGACGGACAGGGCCACCTCGACGGTCATGTCGTCACACACTTGCGGACCGGCGGTGTCCATGGCGTCGGCCACCGTCCTCGAAATGACGTCGGTGCCTGTCGGGCGGGGCTGCATCTGAACCATCGTCAAAACGTGCCTCCTACAGAGGTGGGCCAGGGTGCTGAACCTGAACACGAAGTCCTTACGCCGCCGCGTTGAACGTGGACTGCCGGGTCTTGCGTCGGGCGGCCGAGGCGGGGCTACGACGGCCGCGTGACGGCGACGTGCCGCGCTGACGCCGCTCGGCGACCGGCGCGGTGATCGTCACGGGGATGCCGGAGGGCGTCTGGGCGCCGGTGATCTGGCTGAGTGCCTCTTCGCCGGAGCGGACCTGCGTGGTCTGGGGCACGATGCCGGCGGCGGCCATGAGACGGGTCATCTCGCGGCGCTGGTTGGGGGTGACCAGGGTGACGACACGGCCGGACTCGCCGGCGCGGGCGGTGCGACCGCCGCGGTGCAGGTAGTCCTTGTGGTCGGTCGGCGGGTCGACGTTGACGACCAGGTCCAGGTTGTCGACGTGGATGCCGCGGGCGGCGACGTTCGTGGCCACGAGCACGCCGACATGCCCGGTCTTGAACTGGGTCAGGGTCCGGGTGCGCTGCGGCTGCGACTTGCCACCGTGCAGGGCGGCGGCCCGCACCCCGCAGTTCAGCAGATCCTGCGTCAACCGGTCGACGGCGTGCTTGGTGTCCAGGAACATGATCACTCGGCCCTCGCGTGCCGCGATCTGCGTCGTCGTCCAGTGCTTGTCCGCGCCGTGGACGTGCAGCACGTGGTGCTCCATCGTGCTGACCGCACCCGCGGACGGGTCGACGGAGTGGACGACCGGGTCGGTGAGGTAGCGGCGGACCAGTCGGTCGACATTGCGGTCGAGGGTGGCGGAGAACAGCATCCGCTGGCCCTCGGGGCGGACTTGGTCCAAGAGCGCGGTGACCTGGGGCATGAAGCCCATGTCGGCCATCTGGTCCGCCTCGTCCAGGACAGTGATCGCGACCTGGTTCAGCCGGCACTCCCCGCGGTCGATGAGGTCCTTGAGCCGGCCCGGTGTCGCGACGACGACCTCGGCACCGTTGCGCAGCGCGTGGGCCTGCCTGCCGATCGACATTCCTCCGACGACCGTGGCAAGACGCAGTTGCACCGAGCGGGCGTAGGGGGTGAGTGCGTCGGTCACCTGCTGGGCCAGCTCGCGTGTCGGTACGAGGACCAGGGCCAGCGGCTGACGGGGCTCGGCGCGCTGGCCCGCGGTGCGGGCCAGCAGGGCCAGACCGAAAGCGAGGGTCTTGCCGGAGCCGGTGCGTCCGCGTCCCAGGGCGTCTCGGCCCGCGAGGGTGTTGGGCAGGGTGGCGCCCTGGATCGGGAACGGGACACTCACGCCGTGCGCGGTCAGCGCCGCCAGCAACTGCTTGGGCATGTCGAGGTCGGCGAACGCCTCGACCGCGGGCAGCCCGGGAGTGATCGTCTTGGGCAGCGCGAACTCCCCCTGAACCGCTGCGGGCCGCCGGCCGTAGCCGCCCGAACGGCTCGGACCCCCTGAACGGCTCGGGGCGGACGATGCGAAACGGCTGCCGCGCCTGGTGCCGCCGCCGGAGCCGAAAGCGGGGACCTCGCCGCGGCTGCGACGGGAAGAACGGTCATTGGTACGTGCAAAATTCATTGAGAACCTTCCTTGATACGGCACGTATCAAGGAATTCCCGCAGCGAAAGCAGCGCTGGGAATCACAAGACCGGACCGAATGAATACGAAAAAGCATGAGGAGTGCGATAGATCTGGCGCGAATTGCATCGGTAGAATTTCTGATGCCATCGGGACGTGAAATCCCGGGCCCCTACCGGTTGCGCCTTCGACGAGGCGCCCGTCCCTGGACAAGGGACCGCGGACGCTTCTCGTCCCGCAGGTCGCACCACTGCGGGAAATGTCCGTAGCTGGGGCCCGCACCCCTCGGAGTGCGGGCCCCAGCTACGGAGTACGCGTCAGCGTCAGGCGAGAACGATGTTCTCGGCCGTCGGGCCCTTCTGGCCCGTCACGATGTCGAAGGAGACCTTCTGACCTTCGAGCAACTCGCGGAAGCCACGGGCGGCGATGTTCGAGAAGTGGGCGAACACGTCGTCACCCCCACCGTCCTGCTCGATGAAGCCGAACCCCTTGGCCGCGTTGAACCACTTCACAGTGCCTGAAGCCATGTCATATCTCCTCTTGGGCAGTACGCCGGGATCCGCGATGCACGGAAACCGGGTCGCCGCGATGATGCCCCGTCCGGGAAACGACCGGCCAAAAAAACACCGCCACCGGCTGAAATGACGGTGAAGGCGTTTGAAGTTTTTGGGAACCACAACTGCAACTGAGATCAACAGTAGCATGAGATGGCGGGCCGAGTCCGGTAAATGCCCCGGCCCCGACCGTCCCAGCGACAATATTTTCTGCGCGACGCGGCAAATCCTCACCTCGCGGCCATAGATATTGACCGACCCGAAGCGCAGCGTTTCAGGAACAGCGGTCGCCCTTACGCGCTCAAAGAGCGCTTATTCCAGTGGCGATTTTCCGCCCGGCACGCACCCCCGCTTGACCAGTGCACCTCCCGCGACATGCGCAGGCGAAGGTGACCATCTGATCCAGCAGCACAGCGCACGACAGCACAACGCCCACGCCGGGAGACGTGGGCGAAGGGGAACTTGGGGGAACTTGCAAGTTCCCCTGAGGCAATGACCACGCACTGCCTCAGGCTGCGGGTCACGTGGACGCTTCGGCCGCGCGGCGGTGTTCCGCGTTGATGCGCTGGGCTTCTTCGAGTTGGTCCTCGAGGATGATGATGCGGCAGGCGGCCTCGATGGGCGTGCCCTGGTCGACGAGTTCGCGGGCCCGGGCGGCGATGCGCAGCTGGTAGCGGGAATAGCGGCGGTGTCCGCCTGCGGAGCGCAGCGGGGTGATGAGGCGGGCTTCGCCGACGGCGCGAAGGAAGCCCTGGGTGGTGCCGAGCAGTTCGGCGGCCCGGCCCATGGTGTAGGCGGGGTAGTCGTCGTCATCGAGACGCCCGAACGAGTCGTCTGCTGTCATCGCACCTCTCTGTGGAACACGTGGAGGGGTCCTGGTGCCATCGGCACCAGGACCCCGAAGGAACTATCTACACCATCTGCCGGCCCAGTAATGCGCCGGCCTTCTGTTTCCGCGTGCCTGGCCTGAAGACTGCCGGGGATGCGGGGATCGCGAATGCGTGACCGGAGACCACCTCACTATCGATGTCCTGCGGTACCCGGACCCACTACTCGTCCGGGCGATCCTGATGGCGCTCGGCTCCTCCGTTCTTCCCTCTGATCAATCACTTACCGAACTGGTACTGCGGTCCTGCTCGTGGCAGCCCCTGATCACCGCGGGCCACCCGGTCCGGCCGTCAGTCCCGTCGCCGTCATGCAACAACCCTGGCTTCGGAGCTCCACTGCCGCACCGTCCTGCGTACTGCTGCCCGGCAGTTCATCTCTGCCGGGCCCTTCTAGATCTCGGCTACGAGAGAAACCATAACTGGCCGGATCTCCAATGTCTACTATGGCCAAGGTAGATTTTCGCGGCCTTGACCATGAGGTAGTCCCCCGCGAACGGCACAGCGAGCGGTCGGGCCGCCCGATCAGTCGGACAGTGCCTGCGGGCGAGGCGCGTCGAGCAGGGTGTGTTTCACCGGACACGACAGTCGTCTCCGCCCGGCCCTCCCCCGGCTGTGGGCGGCGCGGATTGGGCGGCCCCGGGTGTGAAGACTGCGTACAGCTTCCCTTCGGGCGTGCCTCTCGGGGTGTGCCAGGTGGGGCATCCTGGGGTGCGCTCACACGCGCTGTCGCGCTGTCGCGGTGGCAGGGGGGACGGTTGGTGTTACGCATCCACTTCACGGCGGAGGACCTCGCCCGGACCCGGGTAGCCGCGACGATCGGTGTGGCAGCGGAGATCTACTACAGCCTGGAGTTGCTGAGGGAGACGCGAGATCTTCTTCACCTGCGGTCATGGCGCTCAGCGGTCGCGGGCCGGATGGGAAGCGACACACGCCCCCTGACGTCCCTGGTTCCGGTGCGCGGCCCCGGGCTTGATCTGCTGGCGTTGATGGGTGACGTGTCTTCTCTGGACCACGCCGTGGACAACCTGCTCCACGCCCCGGTGTCCCGGTTGCGACGCGAGTTCGAAGGTCTCGACTTCCACCCCGGACACCTGCCCTGGGCCAGACGCGTGTCCGAAGGAGACCGGGACGCGCGGCGGGAGCTCGCCGAAGCCGTGCGCGCCTGTCATCGGCTGGCCGTGGAGCCCTACTGGCACCGGGGACGGGCCGAGTTGGTCGCGCTGTCCACCCGTTGCGCGAACCTGGTCCTGGAAGGAGGCACCGATCTGCTGCTGCGGTCGATCTGCGCACCACTGGTCCGCTGGCGTCCGCCAGTGCTCGAAGCTCCCTACCCGCGCCGGGTCGAGGTGCGCCTCCAGGGCAGGGGGCTGATCATCACGCCCACGGTCTTCTCGAAGCTCCCGGTCAGCTTTCTGTGGGACCCGCTCGACAACACCCAGTCT
Source organism: Streptomyces sp. NPDC034103 (assembly GCF_055575395.1). Lineage (NCBI taxonomy): Bacteria > Bacillati > Actinomycetota > Actinomycetes > Kitasatosporales > Streptomycetaceae > Streptomyces > Streptomyces sp. NPDC034103. The sequence goes on from NZ_JBVISS010000010.1 coordinate 334,205, forward strand.
CCCCGGTTGACCGTACCGGCCCTCCGCCGGCCGTTGACCGGCCCCGGCGAAGCGGACGACTCCCCCGCCCGGAACCTGGAGTCTCTGCTCGGCCGCACGCGAGCTGCCGCCCTGCGGGTGACAGCGGAGGGTTGCACGACGGCCGAACTGGCACGCCGCCTCAACGTCACGGCCGCGGCGGCCAGTCAGCACGCGACCGTGCTGCGGAACACGGACCTCATCACCACCAGCCGCCGAGGCAGGTCCGTGCTGCACCTCATCACCCCCCTCGGACTGGCCCTGTTGCGGACCGGCGCCCTGACGCCGGAGTGAGGCCCGCCGGTGCCGCCCGCCCGGTCAGACCGGTAGCCGGCCCGCCCAGGTTGTGAAGGGCCCGTGCGACCGGTCACAGACCTGAGCGGCAGACACGTCAGGGGCAGTTCTTCCTGAGTGAGCCGCTTCATCCTGTACTGCAGGGGTGAAACCGGCTCGTCAGCAGGGACGGTGATGTGGCGGAGCGGGGTGTCGGACCCGGCTGAGCCCCGCTGTAACCGTCGCTGAGGGAGCAGCGGCCGTCACTGGTGGGCGGCAGTGGTGCGCGAGCGCCTGAAGTCCCAGCCCGGCCTTGAGCCTGCGGCGGGGGTGGCTCCGGGGAGACCGGCCCCCCCTGGACCGCAGCGAAAATAACTGCTTGTCCACGGCGGTTGGCCGTGGAAGGGTGTACCGCACTCTGCGACCCCGCAGACACACTCACGGTGAGGAACGAAGTCCATGTGCTCGGCGCCCCCCAGCGGTCGCCGTCGGCCCTGAGCCCCGCTTCGCGGCAGCCCAGCCGGCCACGCTGTTGCCTACGGCGACCCCACGACGCGATGCCTGACGCATCGCCGCTCTCGCGCCCCGGACTTCCCAAGTTCACCAGGGGCTCATCCAGAGACTCCGTGAGGTCATACCCACCATGGACACCCAGGTCCAGAGCTTTGCCGTCATCAACCTCCGCCGCCGTCCCGTGGTCGTCGAGACCGGCGGCTTCGTAGCCGGCTTCACCCCCGATACCGACAACCCCTACCTGAACTACGCGACGCCGCTACCCGGCGCGGCACCAACGGCGCGGGACGTCGCCGCGCTGATCGGGGCCTTCCGGGAGCGGGGTCTGCTGCCACGGCTGGAGTTCGTGCCCCAGGCCGCCCCCGCCGTGGCACCGGCCCTGCGGGCGGCGGGCTTCGGCACCGAGGCCGCGCACGAATACCTCGTCTGCACACCCCGCACGCTGGTGCTCCCCCAGTCCCCCGACTCCCCGCAGGTGGAGATCCCGACCACCGACAAGGAGTTCGTTGAGCTCGACGCCGCCTTGGCCGAAGCGTTTGGTGGCCTCTTCACCCCCTCCCCACAGGGTGCGGCCCGGCTGCGTCACACCCAGCAGAGCGGCGGCGCAGTGCGCTTTGTGCGCGACCCACGGGGCGGCATCGCCGGCGGGGCGTCCTGCTCCCCTCCTGCCGAGAACACCGCAGAGCTGACCGGCGTCGGCACGCGCCCCGCCTGCCGCGGCCGCGGCATCGCCGCTGCCGTCACCGCCGTGCTCAGCGAAGCGATGTTCGCCCAGGGAGCCGGTTCAGTCTGGCTGGAGTACTCCGGTGAAGGATCCCGCCGCGTCTACGAACGCGTCGGCTTCCGCCCGCAAGGCACTCGCCTCTACCTCTCGTTGCCGCCTGCGCAGCAACCCTGACAGCACCACCGAGATCAATGTGGACTTCGCAGTCGACGGGAGCGAAGTCTTCGGCCTCTGGCGGCTGCGCCGGTACGGGCTGAGCCTGCCCAAGCCTTCTGACGTCACGGATCAGGACCTGTAACCCGTAGCCAGAGCTGAGAGCCCCCCGGCCGCGCCGGGGGGCTCTCAGCTTGGATGTCATGGGCGTAGCCGATCCGAAGGTCGACCACGTCGGCTGCCGTCAGGTCACGGGCACAGGCCGTTGTCCGAGTTGTAGTAGATGTCGATCGAACCGCTCCAGGTCATGCACTGGCCGGCCTCGGGGAGGTCCTTGTACACCGGGCCGGCGTAGGTCGTGTAGGAGCCGGCGTCCCTCGCCGGGGCGCTGCTGGTCGGCCAGGTGTCCAGGGTGACCTCCATGAACACGCGGGCGCCGGGCTTGTTGCGTACGGTCACCGCGCACCACTGCTCGTCCGCGGAGCTGTAGGCCACGTACGTGGTGGCGGCCACGGTGGTCTGCGAGGACTTGATCGGGGTCGACATGAAGACCTCGTACCCCTCGCCGCACGCTCCGTTGTACGCGCCTGTGGTGGAGGCCGAGGCCGGTGTGGTCGCGGCGAGTGTGCCGCCCAGGGCCAGGACGGCGAGGGCGCCGGCGGTGACTGCCTTGTTGCGGATCGACTTCATGGTGTTCCCCCTGTTGCTGCCATATCGGGACGGCCGGTCGTTGCCGTCCACGCAGAGTGAGACCGGAAAGCCCCACTGACAGTTGTGGGCCTTTTTGTCGCGGTCCTGTCACTGGTGTCACAAAGGCCGTTACGCCAACTGCGGGTTGTCCGCCCGTTCATGCGGCCGTCACCAGGTCCGTTTCCTCGGCTGCCACGTAAGGCGCCCACTCCGGCTCGCGGGTACCTGAGGGCTATGACGGTGGCGTCACCGTAGGGCAGGTCAAACAGACGCCGTCGCGGGCTCGGCAGGCTTCGCGGACGTGTTCGGCAGCTGCCTAGCGATCGACGGCAGCCCCACCGCTCGGGCGCCACCCCAGCCAGAGGTCTCCCCCGTCGGGCCGGTAGCGGTCTCCGTCGTCCAGCTGCTCGGTCCAGGGCTCAGCCACATCCTCAGGCTACCGGCCAACTGCCCCGCCCCGCCCTGCGGTTCACCGCCCGCTGACTCCCCCGGGCCACCGTCGCGCACTCCCTTTCGGCTATAGCTGAAACGTCTAGTGGCTCCAGGCCCCCGGTCCCGGTCTTGGTCTGCGGGCCTTCATCGCGTGAAACGCGTCGACGACCTTCATCCCACGAGCGCCTGGAAGCCGACTCGGCCAGTGGCGCCCCCGCCACCAAGGTCCACCTCCGGGTCGCCGGCAGCAGCGCCCTGTGCGCCCGTTCTGCCAGGTAGGGCCACCACTCGGCCTGCCCGAGCGGGTCGGTGCGTAGAATCCGATCTCATGTCGAAGCCTGACGCGCTGATCGTAGATATCGCCGCCCGTGTGGAGTCCGGGCAGAGTAATCAGATGTCCCTGACCGTGGTGACCGGTGGTGCTGTCATCACCGGTCGCCTGGCTCCCGAAGCCGTGTGGAGGCAGCGGGTGTCGGAGGTGTTGGCGGACTCCTCCGACCTCGGCGATTTCTCCGCCGTCTTCGACACCCCCGTGAAGGAGGAGGGGCCGCCCACGCATCTGCACTTCCATGTCGCCCGGATCCTGCAGGGCACTGTGGGGATCCCGGAGACGGGCGGGATGTACCGCGTGGCGATCGAGGACGTCAGCGCCTGGACCGTGGGCGACTTCAGCTACTCCGACCACTGACCCGCCGCCGCGCCGAGAACGGCACGGAACGCATCGAGGGCCCTACCGGCGCGCGCCGGTAGGGCGGCGTCCCGAGTGAGCCACACCGGGCGACGCGGCATGCGACTGGGCAGTGAGCCGCACCGGGCATCACGGCATGCCGCAGGGGCGAGGCTCAATGTCCTCTCTCCTGCTGCCGGGGCCCGTCGTCGGTCTCCGCCTCCCCCTTCGGCCGCATGGGCCTGCCGCGTGCCGCATCCCCCGCGGTGAGATGTTCGAGGACCTCGACAAGCTCCTGGCAGGCCCGTTCCACCGAGCGCCGGGTGTTGCGCTGCTCGGTCATCACAGCCGAGAGGAGCAGGGCGGTCAGGGCTATGGTGCCGTTGAACGCCTGCAGTTTGATCATCATCTCAATCTGGTTCAAGCCTTTGAAAGGCCCTGCTCCCTCCGCTGCGGCAACAGTGGCCATGACGGACGCGAAGAGAGCGCAGAGCATGCTGCCGACCAGCTGGAAGCGCAGGGCAGCCCAGATCAGCAGAGGGTAGACGAGGAACAGCACGCTGAGCCTGCTGTGGGTGACCAGCGGCATGACGCCGCAGGTGACGATCGTCAGCGCTGTGGCCTCCAGCCAACGGGACAGAGGCGGGGGCCAGCGTGCCTCGTACAACACGAGCAGAAGCGGCGTAATGATCAAGACGCCCATCGCGTCGCCCACCCACCACGCCAGCCACACCCCCCAGAAGCTGTGGGTGTGCAGCCGGTCCGTGATCACGAGCATGCCGACCCCCACCGTGGCACTGATCAGCATGCCGGTCAGGGCCCCGAGGAACACCAGCGCCAGGCCGTCCCGCAACCGGCTCAGGTCGGTACGAAAGCCCACCGCACGCAGCATCAGGTACGCGCAGACAGGTGCGGCCGTGTTGCCGGCCAGGTTCCCGAGCACCTCGGGCCTGAGCGAGGTGAGGTGCACGACGACGAGCAGGGCTCCGAGTGTGATTCCGGGCCAGACGCGCAGCCCGAAGATCAGCAGAGCGGCCACCGCGATACCGGTCGGCGGCCAGATGGGAGTGAACACCGCCCCTTCGACGGCCAGGTTCCAGAGAAGTCCGAGTCGTCCCGCGGCGTAGTAGCAACCGGCGACGGCCAGCGTCTGGAGGGCGAAGACGCCGTCCCGGCGCAGATTCTCGGTACCCACCACACCAGCCATCAGACACCGAGGCCGCCGCTCCGGCGAGGCGGGAGCGGCCGCATGCCGCCCTACGGCTGAGCTTCGGCCCCTTCGTACCCGACGACGAGCACGGCGGCGTCGTCCTCATGTCCCACCTGGTCCGCGCCCCGCATCACGGCGGTGGCGAGCGCACCGGCGTCCATGCCCGCCACAGCGGCGACCCCGGCAAGTCGCACGACCTGGTCCAGCCCCTGACCGAGTTCCATGGACGGCCCCTCCACCACACCGTCCGTGAGCAGGACAAGCACGCCGCCCGTGGTGAGCCGGTAACAGGTGACGGGGTAGGTCGTGCCGGCCTGGACACCCAGCGGCGGACCGCCCTCGTCGCCGCCGATACCGCTCCTGCCGTCCGCCGTCGCCCAGACGAGGGGGATGTGCCCGGCGCGGGCACTCTCCAGTACGCCGGTGGTCGGGTCGAGGCGCAGGAAAGTGCAGGTGGCGAAGAGATCGGTGCCGAGGGACAGGAGGAGGTCGTTCGTCCGCGCGAGCAGTTCGCCGGGCTCGCTTGTCACCGAGGCGAGGGCACGCAGCCCGACACGTACCTGCCCCATGAAGGCGGCGGCCTCTATGTTGTGGCCCTGGACGTCCCCGATGGACAGCCCGATCCGGCCGTCCGGGAGGCGAAAGGCGTCGTACCAGTCTCCGCCCACGTTCAGGCCATGAAAGGCCGGTGCGTAGCGCACCGCGAGGTGGTAGCCGGGCGCGGTGGGCATCTCCGCGGGAAGCATGCCGCGCTGCAGGGCAATGGCCAGCTCGACCTGGGAGCGCTGTAGCTCCGCGTGCTCACGCGCCCGAGAAGTCAGCGAGCCGAGTCTGGCCAGCAGCTCGTCGCCGTCGTACGCGGGGCCCTTGCGGGACATGCGCCACTCCGAAAGATGTTCATCCCTTTTCGGACATTAGCCCAAAAGCATTCATATGGAATGCTAGCGGAACTTTCGGAAACACCGGGCCTGGCCTTCTGCTCGGGCATGGATGCGGTGGGTGAAGGCGGTCATCGCCACCCGGCGCTAGGCCGGGCCGCCGGCGGTGACCGCTTCAGGGGGTGTCCCGCCGCTGGGAACTACTTCGCGAGGAACGCCAGCAGCGCCGCGTTGACCTCCTCCGCGTGCGTCCACAGCAGCCCGTGCGGGGCGCCCTCGATCTCGACGTACTCGGCGGAAGGCAGCAGTGCGTGGAAGGGCCGTCCGGTCGCGTCGATCGGCAGGATGCGGTCGCCGGTGCCGTGCACGATCAGCGACGGTACGTCGACCTTCGCCACGTCGGCCCGGAAGTCGGTGATCCAGGTCGGTACGCAGGCCACCGAGGCGTGCGCCGAGGAACCCGCGGCCACGTTCCAGCTGTTGCGCACGGCCTCCTCGCTGATCCGGCTGCCCAGCGTCTCGTCCAGGTTGTAGAAGTCCTGGTAGAAGGCGGTGAAGTAGGCGTACCGGTCCTTGGTGACCGCGGCCGAGATTCCGTCGAAGACTTCCTGGGGGACACCGGTCGGGTTGTCGTCGGTCTTGAGCAGGAAGGGCTCCAGCGAGGCCAGGAAGGCCGCCTTGGCGATCCGGCCCGATCCGTACGTGCCCAGGTAGCGGCCCACCTCGCCGGTGCCCATGGAGAAGCCGACCAGGACCGCGTCGGTCAGGTCCAGCTCCTCGATCACCTTGTTGAGGTCGGCGGCGAAGGTGTCGTAGTCGTAGCCCGTGGTCGGCTGCGAGGAGCGGCCGAAGCCGCGGCGGTCGTAGGTGATGACCCGGTGGCCGGCCTCCAGCAGCGCCGGGACCTGGCGCTCCCAGGAGTGGCCGTCGAGCGGGTACCCGTGGATCAGCACGACGGGCTGTCCGGTGCCGTGGTCCTCGTAGTAGAGCTCGACGGGCGCGCTGTTCTCTTGGCCAACGGTGATGTACGGCATGTCGGACGTCCTTGTCGTAGGGAGCCTCCAGCTCATCAGGGGCGGCCCGCGCCCGCCAGGCAGAAGTGCAGGCGGAAGTAGAAAACGCTTGTTCTAATTGGCGTGATGACCAGTCACACATCTGAACCCCCGCAGTCCGAGACCTCCCCCGGCGGCACCGCCTTCGGCGGCATACTCCGCTCCCTGCGCAAGGCCGCCCGGCTGACCCTGGAGGAGCTGTCCGAGGCGTCCGGAGTGAGCGTGCGCGCCCTCGGTGACCTGGAGCGCGGCCGCAGCCGAGGACCGCAGCGCCGTACCGTCGAGGCGCTCGCCGCCGCCCTCCGTCTCGACGCCGAGCAGCGCGAGCGCCTCCAGCGGCTGGCCGACGCCGGCCGGGAACGCGGAGGGGCGCCGACAACGCCGTACCTCCTGCGCACAGTCCCGGACTTCACCGGTCGGGAACAGGAACTGGCGGACCTGGCGGCCCTCGCCGGCGGGGCCCGGACGCGGGCCGTGGTGCTCTTCGGGCCGGGCGGGCAGGGCAAGACGACACTGGCGGCGGAGGCGGTACGGAGGCTGTCGGACGCCTTCCCGGACGGCTGTGTGTGCGTCCAGCTGCACGGCATGAGTGACTCCCCGCTGCCCCCTGCCGAGGCCCTGGTCCGCCTGCTCACAGCGCTCGGACATCCGCCCGACCGGATCCCGGTGGACCCGGTCGCCCGGGAGGCGCTCTACCGTGCCACGCTCGCAGGCCGGCGGGCACTGGTCGTCCTGGACGACGCGGCCGACGAGCGTCAGACCAGACCGCTGCTGCCGGACGCGGAGGGCAGTTTCGTGCTGGTCACCAGCCGGCGGCCGCTGGCCGGACTGGAAGGCGTCCGGCGGATCAGGCTCGGCGGGCTCAGCGGCGGTGAATCGGCGCGGCTGCTGGAACGGATCCTCGGCGCCCCGCGCACCGACGGCCAGCCGGAAGTGATCAAGCGGCTGACCGAACTGTGCGGCCACCTTCCCCTGGCCCTGCGGATCGTCGGCAACCGCCTCTCCAGCCGCCCGAGTTGGACCCCGGCCCGACTGGTAAGTCAACTCACCGACGAGGAAAGCAGGTTGAGCGGACTGGTGGCGGGTGACCTCGCCGTCCGCAGCGCACTGGCCCTGTCGTACGGCCAACTCACGCCTCCTCACCGAAGGTTGCTGCGCCGACTCGCTCTGCTGCCCGGCCACGACGCCGGCCCGGACCTCGCGGCCGTCCTCGACGGCGAGGACCCGCTCACCACCGAGGCCTCCCTCGACCTGCTGGTCGACCGGGGCCTGCTGGAGGAGACGACACCCCACCGATACGCCCTGCACGATCTCGTACGGCTCTTCGCCCGCGAGCGGCTGCGGGACGAGGAGGAGGACGCGGACACGGTCCACCTCCAGGTCGCGGACTGGCTGTTGCGCTCGGCTTCGGCGGCCGGCCGCCTGTTCGAGGCACCGGACACCGCGCCGGAGCCGTGGAAGGGCGAGCCCGCGCCCTTCACCCCCGCGTCCGCCGCCGAGGCCGAGGAGTGGCTGACCACCGAACGCGCCCACTGGTCAGGCGCGTTGCCGGTGATGTCGGCGGCCGGCCGGCACCGGGAGATTCTGCACGCGGCCCGCACGCTGTACTGGTTCTCCGACCGCTGGGACTCCTGGCCCGAGTGGCGCACCCTGTTCTCCCACGGCGTCCGCGCGGCGGCGGCGCTCGGCGACCGGTCGGCCGAGGCCCACCAACTCAACTGCCTGGCCTGGACGTACTCGGTGAGCGACGGCCGTCCCCGGGAGGCCGAGGAACACGCCCGCCGTGCACTGGAGTTGGCCACGGACGCGGGCGACATCGCGCAGCAGGCATGGGCGTCGACGTACATCGCCGGGGCCTGCATGTCCCTGGGCCGCCCGGCGGATGCGGCCGAGGCCGCCGAGAGCGCGGTGAGGCTCTTCGCGACCACCGGTGACGAGGCGGGCCAGGCCGTCTCCCGGCGTGTCCTCGGCAGCGCCCTGCGTGAGGCCGGGCGCGCCGAGGAGGCACTGAGCGTCCACCTGGCTCTGCTGGGCGTCCGGGCCGGTGACGCGCCGGGCTTCCAGGAGTTCGCCGAGGCCATCGTGCGCCATCAGATAGCCCGCGACCTGCTCGCCCTGGAGCGGTGGCCCGAGGCGGTGCGGGCCTTCCGCGCCGTCATAGCCCCCGTCACCCACGGCGGCACCAGTCGTTTCCAGGCCCAGGCCCTCGCCGGTCTCGCCACGGCCCTGGAGCGGTGCGGCGAACTGACCGAGGCCCATACCCGCTTCACAGAGGCCCACCGTCTGTTCGTCACGGCCGGCGACACGGCCTCCGCCGACGAGACGGCGACCGCCCTGGCCCGCCTTGCGGGGAGACCCGGTTGAGGAGGACGCGGCCCGGCGACGGAAGACCCGCGCGACGAGCCCCGCGGACTTGCGGCGCCACAGCTGCGAGGCTCCCGGGCCGGTGCGCACGACGGATACCGCCACGTTCGGCACGGGGGTGCCGGTGACGGCGCCGGCCCGGGCGCCGGGCGGCCCCGTCCTCGTGGTCTCCGCCAGGCGCCGGATGTGGTCGACCCGCACCGTCGTGAGCCCCAGCTCACCAGCCGCGAGCCGCAGCGCGGATCGGCGAGTTCCCTGGGTGAACGAGGCCCCCGTGCCACGCCGCGGGAGTTTCACCGATGAGTCTCCGGCGGCTGTGCGGTCTACCCCTCGACGAAGGGAGCGCACCATGCGCAAGATCATCGTTTGTACCTTCCTGACGCTGGACGGCGTCATGCAGGCGCCGGGCGGTCCGGACGAGGACCCTGAGAGCGGCTTCGAGCAGGGCGGCTGGCAGAAGCCGGTGAGCGACGACGAGGTCGGCATGGCCATCGCCGGCTGGTACGAAGCTTCCGACGCCATGCTGCTCGGCCGCAAGACGTACGAGATCTTCGCGTCGTACTGGCCGACCGCTGACCCTCAGAACCCGTTCACCGACCGGATGAACAGCATGCACAAGTACGTGGCGTCCCGAACCCTGACGTCCGTCGACTGGCAGAACTCCACGCTGCTGGAGGGCGACATCGCCGATGCCGTACGCGAGCTCAAAGCGTCCGACGGCGCCGACATCAACGTCGTCGGCAGCGGAGACCTCGCCCAGACCCTCATGCGGCACGACCTCGTCGACGAGTATCGGCTCACCATCCATCCGGTGATCATCGGCACCGGCAAGCGGCTGTTCGCCGACGGAGCGATCCCCACAGCGCTGGAGCCGGTCAGCGTCTCGAGCACGAAGAGCGGCACCATCGTCGGCGTCTACCGGCCCCACGGCAAGCCGAGCCACGACAGCTACTAGGCCTGGTTCCGGCCCGAAGTTCGGTTCCCGTGGTCTTGTGGCAAGATCACGGGATGCTACGACTCACCGACTTCATCATCGACTGCCCGGACACGATGAAGCTGGCAGCCTTCTACTCCGAGGTGACGGGGCTCCCCGTCAAGGAGGACAGTAACGAGACCTGGGCCGGTATCCGGTTCGGCGAGCTGGAACTGGCCTTCGTCCAGGTGGACGACTATCGGGCCCGCAGTGGCCCGACAGCGAGCACCCCAAGCAGTTCCACCTCGACTTCGAAGTCGACGACATCGAGGCCGAACAGCGCCGTGTCCTGGCCCTCGGCGCGACCCTGCACCGGGACTGCACCGACCCCGACGGCTACGGCTTCCGTGTCTACACCGACCCCGTCGGCCACCCCTTCTGCCTCTGCCGCAACAAGGGCGTCATCTGGACCGATCAAGGCCTCGTCTGGCCCACCAACGGCTCCCGGTAAGGGTTCGGCGACCAGGAAGACCCGGACACCGGAGACCTCGCGGGCACCCAGCGGTGACTCGGCAGTTGGAGTTTGTGGAGACGGTGGCTGCGTCAAGTGCCTTGTCCCTAGGATGTGTTGCCTGACGTGCCGGTCGGGCCGGTGCGGGTAGGTGACTGGGGAGACGATGGAATCCGGGAAGCGGTTGTCCACCAAGATCGACGCCACGGTTCCGACGGCCGCGCGCATGTATGACCACTACCTGGGCGGCAAGGACAACTACGCGGTCGACCGTGCCGCATGCGAGGAACTGGACAAGGTGGTGCCCAGCACCCGGGCGCTGGCGCTGAACAACCGGCGCTTCCTGCAGCGGGTGGTGGGGACGCTGGCGCAGGAGTACGGCATTCGGCAGTTCCTGGACCATGGGTCCGGTCTGCCCACGCAGAACAACGTGCATCAGGTGGCCCAGGCCATCGATCCCACCACGCGCGTCGTGTACGCGGACAACGATCCGATGGTTCTGGTGCACGGCCGGGCCCTGCTGGACCAGAACGACCGCACGGCCGTGATCCAGGCCGACCTGCGCGACACCGACGTGATCTTCTCCCACCCCGACACCCAGCGGCTGATCGACTTCTCTCAGCCGGTGGGCGTGCTGTTCAACTCGGTCTTCCACTGCATTCCGGACAGCGACACGGACGGTCCCCTCGCGGTGGTGAAGCGGGTGACCGAGCGGCTCGCGCCTGGCAGTTGCCTGGTGATGTGCCAGCTGGTCAGCGAGGACTCCAAGGTGCGGGAGTTCGTCACCGACTTCATGGACAAGGCCACCCAGGGACACTGGGGCCGGGTGCGCCAGGAGAAGGACGTGGCGCAGTGGTTCGAGGGGCTGGAGATCCTCGAACCGGGCCTGGTGGAGGTGTCCACCTGGCGGCCCGACACCGAGGTGGCTCCGCGTCAGCTGACCCACGAGTGGGTCGAGTTCGGCGGAGTCGGCCGCATGCTGTGACGGTGCGGCACCGGCTCACTGGCTCCCGTAGCGCTCCTTGACGGTCCTGCGCAGGCAGTCGAGGGTGTCACGGGGGCTGAGCGCGTCGTCGGCCAGTTGGTCCAGTGCCACGCGGTACTGCTCGGTCTCGTCGCGGTCCTCCAGGAACGTGGCGCTCCTGATGTGCTCCAGGTAGACGATGTCCGGGAGGTCGAGGTCGCCGAAGCGCAGGTACGTGACCGGGATGGCCGGTGCGGAGGCGTTGGTCACGTCCAGGGGTACGACTTGCACGACGACATGCGGCTGCTCGGCCATCGCGATGAGGTACTCCAGCTGTTCGCGCATGATCTCGCGGCTGCCCAGCACCCGCAGCAGCACCGACTCGTCGACGACCGCCCACAGTTGTGGTGCGTCCGGCCGTCCCAGCAGCTCCGCCCGCTTCATGCGCAGCTCAACGCGCCGGTTCACCTCGCGGGTCGGGGCGGAGGGCAGGCCGCGCTCCACTACGGCGCGCGTATAGGCCGGCGTCTGCAACAGCCCGGGAACGTACTGGATCTCGAACGTACGGATGAAATCAGCCGCTTCCTGCAGGCCGACAAGCCGGTCGAACCACTCCGGCATCAACCGCTTGTCGAAGCGCTGCCACCATCCGGGCTCACCGGCCCTCCGCAGCAGTTGCAGCAGGACGGACGCCTCGTAGTCCTCTGTCTTGTAGAGGTCCAGCAGTGCGCGGACATCACCCTCGGTGGGTGGCCGGCGGCCCTTGCCCGCCTCGATGCGGGACAGCTTCGCCGCGCTGAACCCGACGGCACGCGCCGCCTGCTCCTGCGCCATGCCCGCGTCCTCGCGCAAGCCCGCCAACTGCACGCCGACCAGCATCTTGAGCAAAGTCGGCGCGGGTTCGGTGCGCTGCAGGTACGGTTCGAGACGGGAGACGCGCGGTGACTCGGAGGGCATCCTGACTCCCGGTGGGCAGAAGGCAACAGCCCGCATTATCGCACCGGTTGGCCCCTGCGCGCATGCTCCGTGCCCAGTTCGGTACGGACGGCGCGCGCCCCCTGTCACATCAGGTCGTCGAACTCGCCGTCCTTCACACCTGCCAGGAACGCCGCGACCTCGGCGGACGTATAGACCAGCGCCGGACCGTGCGGGTCACGGGAGTTGCGTATGGCCACGCCTCCCTGGGTCAGGGGCGCCACCTCGACACAGTTGCCCTCGGCGTTGCTGTGTCGGCTCTTGGTCCAGCGGACGTCCAATGAACTCGCTTGCACTCCGTTCGGAACAGATGGCACCGCAGTCTCCTCGCGCATGACTGGCTCGATCCGCACGCGCAATTTCTCGTGAAATTGCACGGACTGGCTGTCGAGATGGATAATAACCCCGTCGCCAACATCCGTGCTGGCGCCCAGTCCTGACGCCACCTCAGGAGATGCCGTGTCGCAGCCCGCACGCCCAGCACCTTGGTCTGGCCCCACCGTGCTCCCGGCACACCGGCCCGCACCCCCCAGCGCCCATTCCCGCCCCACCAGCACAAGCGCGACCCTGCGCCTGCCCGGCAACAGCGAGGGCTGCGCACAGGCGCGCGAGTTCACCCAACGCGTCCTGAGCGAGTGGGGGTTGGGTGACTACCGGGACGACGCGCTGACCGTCGTCTGCGAACTCACCGCCAATGCGGTGCTGCACGGCCGAAACGGCGACCTGGCCGACGACGCCGACTCCGTGGTGTGGTTGCGCCTCACGCGCCGGTCCGCGCACCTGGTGTGCGCCGTGACCGACCAGGGCGAAGGACATCCGTGCCCACCGCACGCGCCGGACGTGCTCAGCGAAAGCGGCCGTGGACTGTTCATCGTGGAGGCCCTGTCGCGGCACTGGGGCTGGACCCGGCACTCGCCCCTGCGCAAGACCGTCTGGGCCATGCTGCCCATAGGGCCGCGGGCCTGACATGCGCCGGTCCACCGACGTCCGCAGCGGTGACAGAGCCGCGCCTCGGCCCCATCAGGCCACCGCGCTCCGCGACGCCGGTCGCGTGCCCTGGAGGGACATCAAGGACTCGTCAGGGTCCGCCGCCGCCATCCCCTTCCTGCTCGCCGCCATCGCCTCCGGCGACGAGGCCGCTGCGCGCGACGCGCTGGGCCGGTTGCGGCACCGCATCTGCCGGCACGGTTTCCTCGTCGGGCAGGCGACAGCCGTCACGGTCCCCTTCCTGTGGGACCTGGCCCAGCGACCGCAGATCACGTGTCGTGTGCACATCCTGCACCTGCTGCGGAACATAGCCGAGGCTCGGCAGTGGGAGACCACTGCCGCCGCCTACCCGAAGCTGCGCCGCCACCACGGCGACGACATCGCGTGGGAGTCGGCCGCCCGCCAGGCCGTGCGCGCGCAACGCGGTGTCATCCCGCGCCTTTTGGCCGAGCGCGACAGCGAACTCGTGAACGCGACCGAGGCACTCGCCTCCACGCTGGCCCCGTGACGGCCACGGCGGCCCGGGCCTTGCGGGCGGCCTCGGCGTAGGCGAAGGGGCGGCTCGGGTTCCAGGAGCGTGCAGCCGCCGCTGGAACGGGCGGGCGCGTGGTCGCCCTGCCGGACGCCGCTCCTCACCGCGTCCGCTTGTTGAACGGGGTCCGCAGAGCCAGCAGGGCCACGTCGTCGTCGTTGTCGGCGGGGCGGACCCGGCGCAGGAGCTGGTCGGTGAGGGATTTCAGGGAACGGTGGGCGAGGGCGGCGGCGTGCTGGCGCAGGCGTGCGAGTCCCTCGTCCAGGGAGTGCCCGGGTTCTTCGATGAGGCCGTCGGTGTAGAGCAGGAGGGTGGATCCAGGGGGCAGCACGGCGGTGGCGTCGGGGCGGGGTCTGCGGGTCCCTGTGCCCAGGAGGATGCCGTGGCCCTCGTCGAGGTAGCGCGTGAGACCGTCGCGGGTGATCAGCAGGGGCGGCGGGTGCCCGGCATTGGTCCAGCACAGCTCCCAGTGGCCGTCACCCGTGTCTTCGAGGTGGGCGAAGATCATCGTGGCCATGGGGACATTGGTGATGTGCGTGAGCGCCTCGTCGAGCCGCTCCACGATCCTGCTCGGGGGTTCCTTCTGGGACCAGGCGTAGGCGCGGAGCATGTTGCGCACCTGTGCCATACCGGCCGCGGCCTCCAGATCGTGCCCGACGACGTCGCCTACGGCCAGTGCGGTGACGCCGTGGGGCAGACGGAAGGCGTCGTACCAGTCGCCGCCGACCTGGGAGGCGTCGGGTGCGGGCAGATAGCGGGCGACCATCTCCAGCCTGGGCACCCGCGGCAACTGAGGCAGCAGGTGGTTCTGCATGGTCTCGGCGACCGTGCGCTGACGCTGGTAGAGGCGGGCGTTGTCCAGGGCGACCGCGGCCCGACGTGCGATGTCCTCGATCAGCGCCAGGTCCGCGCTGCTGAAGTCCCTCGCCTGGTCCGCACGGCCCAGGGTCAGGGCGCCCAGGACTTCGCGGGTACTGCGGATGGGAGCGATGGCCGCGGAGCGGATACCGGTCGCCTCGAAGAGACGGCGCTGTTCGACCGCTATGCCCGAGTCCGGGCTTCCCTCGTAGGTCTGCGGACTGGCGACGGTGGAAGCCACCCCCCGCAGGGCTCTGGACAGTGGCATCGGAGATTCCTCCGGTACCGGCGGCATCGGTCCTTCGAGGTCATCGCGGCGCACCAACATGTCGCCGTCGGCATGGATCACGGCGGTGCGCCACACCTCGTCGCGCTCGGTGATCATGTCGATGATCACCCAGTCCGCCAAGCGCGGCACGACCAGTGCCACGAGCCGACGCAGCGTCTCGTCGACGTCCAAGGTGGAGGTCAGCTGCGTGGTGGTCTCCGCCAGCAAGGTCAGCCGCTCGAGCTCAGTCAGCGGCTCGGCGGCGTCCTCTGAGCGCCGGTCCGCCTCCTGGTGCTGCTGTTCACGGTGGAAGATGACCAGCGTGGCCGCGTCCGGACCGCCCATGTCGTAAGGGGCGATCATCCAGGAGACGGGCAGCAGGGAGCCGTCACCTCGAGCGAACCAGTCCCCCTCGGTCTGAGCCGTGTGCCTGGCGTAGAACGCCTGTCGCATGCTGCATCGGCTGGTCGGCAGGGCCTGGCCACGGGCATCCCGGTGCAGCAGATCATGCGCGTCATGGCCCACGAGTTCCTCAGCGGTACGGGCCAGCAACTGCTCCGCGCGGGCATTGACGGCAAGGATGCAACCCTTGGCGTCCACCACGTACGCCCCCGCGCCGATCGCGGCCAGCGCCCCGACCAGGGCGGTGTCAGCCGCCCTGCGAGACCACTGATCGACTTCTTCGGCCCCTTCTGGCCCCGTCACGCCCGTCCTCCTTTGCGATTGCCGACCGCGCCACCCACTGCACATCGGCACCCGCGTCCGCTTCTTGTCCCACGTTCTTTGAGCGAGTTCCCCAAGATAGTCACACCAGCACGCGGTGTGCCCGACGGCACTTCACGAGTGGCAGTGCGTGCCCTCTGCCCTGTGTCGTGGGCACGGGGTGGGCGGAGGTGTCGTTCCAAGGACATCATCTCGCGGACAGGCAGGGTGGCGCCGTGTTACCCGTGCCGGACGACTTGCCGGATCGCCTGGGATGTGGGTGCCGGGCCGGGTGCGAGGCGTTCTTCCGGCCGACTTCCAGCCGATCTCCTCGGTGCGCCCTCTCGATCACCGCGCGGGTGGCGTGGGCTGCGGGTTCGTCCTCAAGGAACGCGGTTGGCAGGCCTTTGCCGGTGACAGGGCCGATGAGGTGATACGCGCCGTGGACGCCAGCCGTGCCGGAAACTGCCTCCAGCACCCGGTCGCGGTCGTCAACCGGCATCGGCTCCCCACTGACGCCCTCGCGATCATCGCCGCTATTTCATTGGTCCGAGCCTCCAGAATGCGGCACGCGCACGGCGCAGCGGATCTCGGAGTCAGCGGCCGTCGCCCCCGGTTCAGCCCAGCTCGCAGCGATCGAGTGCAGCACGAACATGGTTGAGGCCCGCCGCTCTCCAATGGTCCCGGTCAGGCATCTGGTCGTCCTGGCGCCAGCGCCAGGCTGAGAACATCGCCCAGTTCAGGGCGCGGCACTGGCGAATCAGCCCGTGATCAGCCCCCTCATAGTGCATCGCCACCTCTTCGGGCGCATGGGCGAGGTCGAACTCGATCGGTCCGCGGCAGCACGTACCGAGGTCCACGAAGAGCAGCCCCCTCCGGGTGTTGAGGACGTTGCCCGGATGCGGCTCGCCGTGCAGCAGCTGGCCGCCGACTCGGTCGGGGCTGATCGCGGCGCCCAGGGCGCTGAGGGTGCTGATGATGAGTTCTCGGTCAGACTCCGGCAGCCCGGGGGTCTTCTCCCGGTCGTTCACCTCTCCGAGTGCCATCGCGACGCGATCGGTGACATGCGGGGCGTCCAGATCGATTCGGCGCAGGGCGGCGTGGTGCCGTTTGAAGGCGTCTGCGTAGTCGGCCGGCGCGATCTCTGACTCCGCGGGCTCGTAGTAGGTCCAGAGCGAGATGGCGAAGGCATCACGCACAAAGACTTTCGGTTCCACCCGACGATCGAGCTCGGCCACGGGAGCGTCGACGTCGGCCAGACGGCGGGCGACCTCCACCTCGAACTCGGAACCAGCCAGATGCCCTGGAGGCGCGACCCGAGCCAGCACATCACAAGGAGCCAGGTGCAGTGCCACGCGATCCGAGTTGTGGATGACGACCACATCGTCGACCTGAAGGCCCAGTTCAGAAGCGGTCGTACGTCCCGCCTCAACTGCGCGCCCGAGTTCCGGCGGCTCCATGTCGTCCCCTCATGTCGAGCACACGTACACGTCTTATGGACGACAGCGACGCCCCTGCTGTCTTCGCGGAGCAAGCGGCGCCCCAACCTCCACGGCGGCGAACAGCATCGCAGGAGCGGACTGCACGAGCCTGGGAATTTCGGCCGGCCACCGCGGCGGCCCGCGGTCACATGGCTCCGGTCATGGTCGGCCGCGGCTTGCCGTCCAGGCCGGGTCAGCGGGCGATCGAGATCGCGAAAGGTGCGAATCCGCTGGACCGGATCACGTGCGGTGCGAACAGGATCGCGGCCTCCGTGGCGCGGGCGGTCTCGATCCCGCCGAGGTCAATGATCCACTCCTTGCGCCAGCCGAGGTCGATGAGCAGCTCGCGGACGGTCTGCTTGGCCTGTGGGTCGTCGCCGGAGAGGAAGGCGTCGGGCGCCTGGGTGAGCGTGGCCGGCGCGGTCATCACCGGGAAGAGCATGGTGTTGAGCGTCTTGACGACGCGCGTCTCGGGCAGCGCTTGCTGGAGTTGCTCGGCGAGGCTCGAGCCGGGGTGGATCAGGTCGGCGGGCAGTCCGTCGGGACCGTCGACGGTGGCGTTGGAGACGTCGATGAGGATCTTGTCGCGCAGTTCCTCGCGCAAGGCGACGAGCGCGTCGAGCGAACCGGCGCCCGGGGTGGCGTTGATGACGATCTGGGCGCCCCGGGCGGCGTCGGCGGCAGCGCCCGGCGTGCGGTCCGCCACGGTCACCTCATGTCCTGCCCGGGTGAGAGCCGCGGCCAGGTTGCCGCCGACGCGGCCGTTGCCGAGAACTGCGATCGTGCTCATGATGATCTGGTCCTTCCGAGCGTGCGGGGTGTGGTGCGCGGTCAGCACGAGAGGGTGGCGACAGCCTCGGCGTGGACGCCGGGCGCGGCGGCCAGGAAGCTGTCGCTCTGCGGGGTCCAGGGGCGACCCTCGGCGTCGGAGATCTGTCCGCCGGCCTCGGTGACGAGCAGCGTGCCGGGCAGCAGGTCCGCGCGGGCGCCGGCGAACTGCCAGAACGCGTCGATCCGTCCGGCGGCCACGTTCAGCAGGTGCAGGGTCGCGGGCACGGCGGTGCGGACGACGAGTGCGTCGAAGAGCATCGCGGTGATCGAGGAGCCGACGCGCCGCACGACCTGCTCGTCCTCGTCCGGCCGGGCCTGGCTGGTGGCCACGATGCTCAAGGCGAGGTCCGCGGTTGGGGAGACGCGCAGCGGCCGGCCGTCGACGTAGGCGCCCGCTCCGGTCAGCGCGGTGTAGGTCTCGCCGGTCAACGGCAGGTGGACCGCGGTGAGCACCGGCTGGTTCTCACGCACGAGGGTGGCGGTCACCGCCCATTCCGGCAGCGCGTGCAGGTGGTTGACGTTGCCTTCGGCCGGATCCGCGACCCACCATTCGCCGGGCGGCAGCGCCCCGCCGTCCAGCTCGTCCTCCACCCAGCCGGCGTCCGGGCGCAGGCGCGTGAGACGGGGGCGCAGGATGTCGAGCGCCGCGTCGTCGTTGGCGGCGAGCGCACGCATCAACTCTTCGCGGCTCTGGTAGCGGACCACCTCGCCGAAGCGCTCGCGCAGCACCGAACCGGCCGCGCGTACGGCACTCGCGGTCTGGTCGAGCAAGTCGGCGTCGGACACGGTGCCATCGAGGAGCTGAGGCGTTTCGGACATGGTGGAACTCCCGTGTGAGGAGGGGTGATGAGGAGGCCGGCGGGACCACGCTGTGCGTTCCGTCGCTGTGCGTTCCGTCCTGGGCTCTCTTGTCGAAGGTATAGAGCCCCTTGATTAACTTCAAATGCATGTCAAGCACGCCTAGGATTACTCCCATGCAACTGGATTTGAACCTGCTCGCGGCGCTCGACGCGCTGCTGGAGGAGGGCAGTGTGGCCGGGGCGGCCGCGCGTCTGCACGTCACCGCCCCCGCGATGAGCCGGAGCCTGGGCCGCATCCGGCGCACGACCGGGGATCAGATCCTGGTGCGCACCGGCCGCACGATGACCCCGACGCCGTATGCGATCGCCGTCCGGGAGCAGGTGCACGAACTGCTGCACCAGGTCCAGGCGGTGCTGGCACCGAGCCGTGAGCTCGACCTGGCGACGCTGGAGCGCACGTTCACACTCCGCTGGCATGATTCCCTGGTCGCCCTGAGCGGCCCCGCACTGCTCGCGGCCGTGCGCGAACAGGCGCCGGGCGTGCGGCTGCGTTTCCTCTCGGAATCGAGCAGCGACACCCCCGAGTTGCGGCGGGGCGAGGTCGATTTGGAGGCGAACGCCAATCGCCCGAGCGCACCTGAGATCCGTGCCGAGAAGGTGGGCGAGACCCGCCTCGTCATCGTCGTGAGACAGGGGCACCCGCTCGCCCGCGCCGGGAGCGTCACCGCAGAGCAGTACGCCGCCGCTGAACACGTCAGCGTCTCGCGCCGCGGGAACCTCGGCAACGCGCTCGACGACGCGCTCGCACAGCTCGGCCTCACCCGCCGCGTGGTGGCGACGGCGCCCACGGAAGCGGCCGCGCTGGAGTTCGCGCGCGCCTCCGATCTCCTGATCAGCGTTCCCGAAGCCACCACGCGGTCAGCGATCGCCGACCTCGGCCTGGTCGCACTCCCCCTCCCGCTCGAACTGCCGCCGGCCCCCATATACCTGTCGTGGCATCAGCGCTACGACACCGACCACGCCCACACCTGGCTACGCGGGCTGGCACGGAGCGCACTGGCCATGCGCGCAGAGTCGTAGTCGGCCCCGTCCGACTGCCTCACTCCTCCGTCCATGCGGCCCCCTTGATGCCGCACGGCCGCCCGCTGCGCGACCCCGGATCAGATCACCGGCACGCGGAGACAGGCGTACGCGCACCCGGCTCGGCCCGGTCAGAGCAGTCCGGGCCGCTGCCACTCGGCTCCGAGGACGTGGTGGTCGAGGAAGTTGAGGAACGTCTCGTACCAGACGCGCGCGTGGTTCGGCTTCAGGATCCAGTGGTTCTCGTCCGGGAAGTAGAGGTATTTCGCGGGGACTTCGTGCCGTTGCAGTTCCTGGAAGAGCGTGGCGCCCTGCCCGACAGGCACGCGGTAGTCCTTCGCGCCGTGGATGACGAGCATCGGGGTGCGGATGTCGGCGACGCCCAGGTGCGGGGAGTCCGCCTCGTAGCGCTCGGGGCGGGTCAGCGGGTCACCGAAGATCCGTTGGAAGTACCAGGGCACGTCGGTGTCGCCCTGGAACATCCGCAGGTCCCACAGACCCGCATGACTGATGATCGCCTTGAACCGGTCCGTGCTGGTGGCGACCCGGTTGGCCATGTATCCGCCGTACGAGCCGCCCGCGAGCGCCGTGCGTCCGGCATCGATGTCGTCCCGGGCCTCGGTCGCGTCGGTCAGCGCGATCACATCCGTGTAGGGCCGCCCGCCCCACTGCCCCCAACCGCGGCGGTGGTTGATCTGTCCGTAACCGGTCGACAGGGCCGGGTCGGGCAGCAGCACCGCATAACCGCGCGCGGCGAACGGCCACGGGTTCCACCGCCAGGTCCAGCCGTTCCAGCTGAACTGCGGTCCGCCGTGGACCGCGACGAGCAGCGGCGCGGGCCGCTCGGCGGACGCGCCCTCGGGCAGCACGAGCCAGCCGCGCAGCACGAACCCGTCGTCCGCCTCCGCGTGCACCTTGGTAAGCGTGCCGGGCAGCTCCCCGATGCCACCCGGGGCAGGCAGCTCGACCGGAGTCTGGTCGACTGCATCGGCAGCGATCCGGACGGGCGTCGGCGGGGCGTCGACCGCGTGGCGCAGGGCGTAGAGCGTCCGCCCGTCGGGGGCCACGGTCAGCGAACCGTACGCGCCCGACGCGGTCAGCCGTGTGACGCCCCCGTCCGGATCGCGCCGGAAGACGGGCGCGTGCCCTTGCTCGTCGGACGTGAAGAAGAGGGTGTCGTCAACCGGTGAACAAGCCACGCCATCGGGCCAGTTGTCGAATCCGGGCAGCAGATCCCGCACCGTGCCGTCGGCCAGGTCGATCCGGACGAGGGTCACGTCCCACGGTTCGTCATACGTCGGGTAACGCATCCGGCAGCACACGACGGCCGAACTGTCGTGCGTGAACCGCGGGGCCTCATACAGGTGCTCCAGATCACCGACGACGTGGATCTCCCCGCCGCTCACCGCGTCGGCCACCACCACGGCGGTGCGGTGCTCGTCCGGGACCCGCCCGGGCACGAACCGTCGGTACGCGACCCGTGTGCCGTCCGGCGACAGCGCCGCGTCCCCCGGGTCCTCCAGGCCGACCCCCTGTCCACCGGCGTCGACCGGCTCCGCGTCGGCACCGGCACGGACGAAGGTGTGCGGCTCCGCCGGACCGAGGTCGTGGTCCCAGGCGCGGGTCGGGCCGGCCTCGTACAGGATCGCGGTGACCTTCGCGTCCCCGCGTGCCGCGCGCAGTTTGCCGTGCGCCTCGGCATCGGCAGCACCCGGCAGCAGGCCCGCGGTGTGGCACAGCGCGCCGGAGTCCCGGGCGACGGTGACCGCGGTGATCCCGCCCGGGTGCCGGGCCACGATGGCGGCCTCACCGCGCGGGGGAAGCGCCCACAGCGCGGCCCCCTCGTCCTCCTCGCTGTCACCGTGCGCGGCGGCGCGACCGGACAGGAAATACAGGGTCCCGTCCGGACCGAACACCGGCGCCGACTCGCCCTTGTCGGAGCGGGTCAGCCGCAACGCGTCACGCTCCCCGGCCGGGTCGATCTCCCACAGACCCGACACGAAGCGCGTCCCGTCCCCGGACAACGACTGCACAGCGGCGACGAGACGACTGCCGTCACAGGACAGGGCAAGGGAGTTGACGCGGGGGCGGGCGACGAAGGCGGACAGGTCACGGAAGGTGGATGCGCCACCGGAGGACTCGGTCATGCGGGGGATTGTCGCCCCCAGGCGACGCTACGGCCAGGGAGTTCGGCCCGACGCACAGCTCCATGCACGGCTCCGCGCACAGCTCAACGCAAAGATCCCGCCCGATCGGTTCGGTCGGACGGGATCGCCTTCACCGTCTGCGAGTTGCACCCTCCGGACGATGCCGCAGCGGCCCGAGGAGAGCGGGCCTCGATGCGTTACGGGTAGGCGCGACGGTGTACCCGACACCGGCGTCGGCGCGGGCAGCTACCTCGCAGCAACCGCGATCGGCGGCGGGAACCGGAACCGATCAGTTGCTGAGGAGAAGAGGAGAAGGGGTCTCCCATGGATCACCTCTACTTGGCCGCCGAAGGCGATCACAGCTTCTGGCCCACCGGCGTCATCATGATCATCGTGATCAGCGTCCTCAGCGGATCGATCTCGCTCTGGCGGGAGCACAAGCTCAAGAAGGACAGGTAGAAGCAGTCCAGTTGATCCGTCCGCAACCGAGTGGCCGCGCCCCGCACCCGATCGGCCTCCGGTGAGGCCCTTGATCACGCCCTCCGAGCGGCCCTCTACGCTGCTGCTGACCGGCGAGCCCGTCGACGGGCGCCGCGCCGGGGAGCTGGGTCTGGCCAAGCGGGTCACCCCCACGGGCCTGGCCGTCGCCGAGGCCCTGCGCCTGGCCGAACAGCTCGCCACGAACGCCCCGTTGGCGCTGGCCGCCGTCAAGCGCGTCGTCCGTGCGGCCGACGGAGCCCCGGACGCCGAGGCCTTCGCCTTCCAGCGCGGTGAGATGAGGACCCTGATGGCCTCCGCCGACGTGACCGAGGGCATGACCGCCTTCGCCGAGCGCCGTCCGCCGCGGTGGACGGGGCGGTGAGGCAGGCATGAAGACCCAGGACGTACGACAGCACCTCACCACTCCGCTCACCAGCCCGGCGTACGCGCCGACGGTCCCGCGGTTCACCGACCGCGAGTACCTCAACATCGTCTACCGCACCGACCCCGACGCCCTGCGAGCCGTCGTCCCCGAACCGCTGCGGATCGACGAGCCGTTGGTCCGGTTCGAGGTCATGAGGATGGGCGACGTCAGCGGCTACGGCCCCTACACGGAGGCCGGCCAGGCGATCCCCGTCAGCTTCGACGGCGAGCGGGGCGAGTACCTGCACGCCATGTACCTCGACAACTTCCCGGCCACCGCCTCCGGCCGCGAGGTCTCCGCCTACCCGAAGGTCATCGGCTCCCCGTCGCTCTCCATCGACTCCGGCGCGCTCGTCGGCACCCTCGACTACGGCACGCTGCGGGTCGCCACCGCGACCATGGGCTACAAGCACCACGAGCTGGACCGGAGCGAGGCCGAGGCGCAGATCGCCGTGCCGACGTTCATGCTCAAGACGATCCCCGGCTACGACGGCACGCCGCGCGTGCAGGAACTCGTCCGCACCCGCATCACCGACCTCACCGTCAAGGGCGCCTGGACCGGACCGGCCCGGCTCCAGCTCTTCCAGCACGCGCTCGCCCCGCTGGCCGACCTGCCTGTGCTGGAGGTCGTCTCCGCCAGCCACATCCTCACCGACCTGACGCTGAACGGCGTCGAGCCGGTCCACGACTAGCTGAAGTGAGGCGCTTCCTCATGACCCGCCCCTTCCGTACGGCCGCCGTCATCGGCGCCGGCACCATCGGACTGTCCTGGACGGCGCTGTTCGCGGCGTACGGCCTGACCGTCCGCGTGAGCGACCCGCGCGAGGACCTCGCCGAGGCGGTGGACGAGGCCCTCACCCGGTACGCGCCGCATCTGGCCGCCCGCGGCCTGGACGTGACCGGCCTCGCCGACCGGGTGCACATCGCCGCCGACGTGACCGAGGCGGTCCGGGACGCGGACGTCGTCCAGGAGAACGGCCCGGAGCGTGTCGACTTCAAGAAGGACCTGTTCGCCACGCCGGCCCGCCAGGCGCCCACCCACGCGCTGCTGCTCAGCTCCTCGTCGGCGATACCGTCCACGGCGTTCACGGGTGAGCTGGCCGACGAGGACGCCGCCCGTGTCCTGATCGGCCACCCGTTCAACCCGCCGCACCTGTTCCCGCTGGTCGAGGTCGTCCCCGGTGAACGCACCGGCGAGGACGCCGTACAGACCGCCTTGGACTTCTACACCTCGGTCGGCCGCACGCCGGTCGTCGAGCGCAAGGAGATCCCCGGTTTCGTCGGCAACCGCCTGCAGAACGCGCTCAGCCGCGAGGCGGTGCACCTCGTCGAGCAGGGCGTGGTCACCCCCGAGGACCTCGACCGGGTCGTGACCAACTCGCTGGGCCTGCGCTGGGCCACGGTCGGTCCGTTCCTCGGCTCCCACCTGGGCGGAGGCCCCGGCGGCTACCGGCACCTGGTCGAACACATCGGCGCCTCGATGCAGGCCATGGGGAACGGCCTCGGCCGCCCCGCACAGACCCCCGCCCAGCAGGAACGGCTCATCGAAGCCGTAGAGAAGGCTTACGGCTCCTCCACGTACTCGGAACTCGCCGAGACGCGCGACCGCAGGCAACTGGCGGTCCTGGACGCGCTGGATGGCGCGAACGGGACGACCCGCCCGAAGGAGGAGAACTGAGATGACCACCCCGACCGCCGGGCCCCTCACCGGCGAACTGACCGCCGACTTCTACCACTTCGAGTCGCTGCTCCCGGACGAGGAGCGCAAGATCCTCCTCAAGGCCCGCGACCTCATGCGCGACCAGGTCAAGCCGCTGGTGAACGACCACTGGGCGAAGGGGGAGTTTCCCACGGAGCTCATCGGCCTGTTCCGCGACAGCGGCCTGACCGGCCTGCCCTACGAGGGCTACGGCGAGCACAAGCCCGCCGCGAGCAACCTCCTCGCGGGCACGCTCGCCATGGAGATGGCCCGTACCGACGCCTCGGTGTCGACGTTCTTCGGCGTCCACAACGGGCTGGCGATGTACTCCATCCACTCCGGTGGCGACCAGGAACAGCGCGACCGCTGGCTGCCGGCCATGGCCGCGATGGACAAGATCGGCGCCTTCGCGATGACCGAGCCCCTCGGCGGCTCCGATGTCGCCGGCGGCATGCGGACCACCGCTCGGCGCGAGGGCGACGGCTGGATCCTGAACGGCGCCAAGAAGTGGATCGGCAACGCCACCTTCGCCGACTACGTCGTCGTGTGGGCGCGGGACGTCGACGACAACCACATCAAGGGCTTCGTCGTCGAGAAGGGCACTCCCGGGTTCACCCCGGAGAAGATCCAGCACAAGGTCGCCTTCCGCATCGTCGAGAACGCCGAGATCACGCTGACCGACGTCCGGGTCCCGGAGGCGAACCGCCTGCAGGGCATCCACTCCTTCCGCGACGTCGCCGAGATCCTGCGCGCGACCCGCGCCGGGGTGGCCTGGCAGGCGCTCGGTGTCATGGCCGGCGCCTACGAACTGGCCCTCGACTACGCCCGTGAACGTGAGCAGTTCGGCCGTCCCATCGGTGGTTTCCAGCTCGTGCAGGACCTCCTGGTCAAGAGCCTCGGCAACGTCACCGCCTCCTGGGGCATGCTGGTGCAGCTCGCCCGCCTCCAGGACGCCGGGATCTTCCGTGACGAACACTCCTCGCTGGCCAAGGCGTTCGTCACCGCGCGAATGCGGGAGGTCGTGGGCTGGAGCCGGGAGATCTTCGGCGGCAACGGCATCCTCCTGGACCACGACATCTTCCGGTTCTTCGCCGACGCCGAGGCGATCTACTCCTTCGAGGGCACCCGCGAGATGAACACCCTGATCGTGGGCAAGTCGATCACCGGCCAGAGCGCCTTCGTGTGAGACACGGCGCCGCTTCGCCGCCGAGGGACCGGCTGTGCCGACACCCGGCGGTCCCGCGGCGGACCGCGCCGGTCGACGCCCCGGGGCCCTGAGCCCCGGGGCGTTCCGCGTCGTGTGCCACCTCGCCGCGTCGACCGAGCAGCACGGGGGACACCCAGGTCGAGGGTGGCCGCGGGGGCCGGCTACTGCACATGCCCTCTCCGGTGTCCCCCGAAGTACCCAAAAGGACCGTCCTCCCGATATCGCCCCAGGTGGCGGTGGCTAGGCCTGTTGTTCGCATGGCTCACCGCTTCCGAAAGGCATGCCCATGGCAGGCAGACATCGCACCGGCGGACGCAGCGCCGCCCTCGTCGCTCTCGGCACGCTCGTACTGACCGCCGTCCACCCCGCCGCGTCGGCCGAGCCGCCGCCCGTCCGGGGCCCCCTCCCGAGCACCGCCCAGACGCTCGGGGCCGACAGGCCCGCGCCCGAGGTGCTGCGGGCGCTCCAGCGCGACCTGCGCCTCACCCCCGAGGAGGCGACCGAGCGGCTGGCCAACGAGGCGGAGGCCGGCACTCGCGCGGGCATCCTGCACAACGCCCTGGGTACGCACTTCGCCGGCGCCTGGGTCACGGGCGCCACCTCCGCCGAACTGACCGTCGCCACCACCGACAAGGCCGACGTCCCCCTGATCGAGGCCCAGGGCGCCACCGCGGCGGTCGTCCGCTACGGCCTCGGCGACCTGCGCGCCGTGAAGAAGCAGCTCAGCGAGGCGGCCGCGGGCACCGACACCTCCGCCACCCCCGTCTGGTACGTCGACATCCCCACCAACCGGGTCACCGTCGAGGCCACCAGCCAGGCCGCGGCCACCGCCTTCCTCTCCGCGGCCGGCGCCGACGCCGACATGACGAGCGTCCGTCTCACCACGCAGCGCCCGCGCGTCCTGAAGGACCTCGTCGGCGGCGATGCCTACTACATCGACGACAAGGCACGCTGCTCCATCGGCTTCTCCGCCACCAAGGCCGAGCAGCAGGGCTTCGTGTCGGCCGGCCACTGCGGCACCGCGGGCTCCATCACCGCCGGAGCGGACAAGAGCGCCCAGGGCACCTTCCAGGGCTCCGCGTTCCCGGGCAAGGACATGTCGTGGGTGACCGTCAACGCCGACTGGACCGCCACCCCCGACATCAAGGCCGAGAACGGCGAGAAGGTCCAGGTCGCCGGTTCCGTGCAGGCGGTCGTGGGGGCTGCGGTGTGCCGCTCGGGTTCCACCACCGGCTGGCACTGCGGCACCGTCCAGCAGCAGGACACCAGCGTCAGCTATGCCCAGGGCACCGTGGACGGAGTGACCCGCACGGACGTGTGCGCCGAGCCCGGCGACTCCGGCGGCTCCTATGTCGCCGGCACCCAGGCGCAAGGAGTCCTGTCGGGTGGCTCCGGCGACTGCACCCGCGGCGGCACCACCTTCTTCCAGCCGGTCAACCCCATCCTCGGCGACTACGGACTGACGCTGAAGACCACCGCCCAGAGCGGCGCCGCCCCCGAGCAGAACGGCGGCGCGGCCGACGCCTGGAGCGCCGGCCGGGTCTACGAGGTCGGCACCACGGTGACGCGGGGCCAGCACAGCTACCGGTGCCTCCAGACGCACCAGGCGCAGGGCGTCTGGGCCCCGGACGTCACGCCCGCCCTGTGGCAGCGTCTGTGACGACCGGCCCTCACCCGGGCGCGGCACCTGCGCGCGCCCGGGCCGGGTCGCGCCCGGCAGGCCCTGGGGTCGTCTGAGAGCGGCCCGCGCTACTGCCCCGCCAGCAGCCCGTACGCGGTCGGGATGAACGGATCCCGTGCGCCGAACCGGCGGGTGCACACCGCCGCCAGGGCCGTCCCGGTGTCCGGTCTGAACCCCAGGAACGCCTGCTGGCCGAGGGTGGCGCCGCTGTGGAAGTACATCGGCCCGCCCTCGGTGGGGTGCCGGAACCAGCCCGCGGTGTGGACGTGCCGGTGGGTCAGGCCCCGGCGCAGAACGGGCCTTTGTACGGCGGTGAGCGCCTCCCGCAACGGCGTTGCGGCGGGCCGGAGATGGGCTTCGAGGAAGGTCAGCAGGTCGTTGGGGGTGCAGCGCAGCGCTCCGGCCGCCTGGAAGCCGCCCGCGTCGAACCCGGGGGTCGGGGTGACGCCGTTCTTGCGGTGGCCGACCGCGTCGCGGACGTGATCCCCGCGCGTGGCGGTGTCGCCGAGGCCCAGGGGGTGCAGCACCTCGGCGGCCAGCAGCTCCTCCCATGCGGTGCCGGTGGCCGCCGACAGGGCCAGGCCCAGGACGGCGACGCCGTAGTTGGAGTAGCGCCAGCGCGTGCCGGGCCGGTGCCGGGGCCGGTGGCGCAGGAAGGCCTCTCGTACGCGCGGGGCGGGATAGCGGGCGTAGGGGTTCGTGCGCCAGGCGGGCAGGGCGTTCACGTAGAAGTCCCCGGGGAGCGGGGGCAGTCCCGCGGTGTGGGTGATCAGGTGCGCCAGGGTGGCGGAGGACGCCGGGGCGGAGTCGGCGGGTGCCAGGAGTGTGGCGGCGGATTCGGTGCCGGTCACGGCTCCGGTGTCGATCAGCCGGGTGAGCAGCAGGGCGGTGAAGGTCTTGGTGGCCGAGCCGATCTCGTAGCGCCGTTCCGCGCGGCTGGCCGCCGGCGCGGGGGCGGTGCCACCGGAGCGCACCAGGCGGCGGCCGTGCCGGGAGAGGGCGAAGACGGCGTCGGGGGCGCCGACCGCGTCCACGGCGGCAGCCAGGCGCGCGTCCAGCTCCGCCTCGGACTCACGAAGGGGCTCGGGCGTCCGGCCCACGCTCACCAGCCCGACAGAGAGGTCGTCGAGCGCGAGCCAGGGCAGGTCGTGGCCGGTCATGAGGCGGCCTGCGCGAGTTGGCTCAGGGAGCGGGAGGTGGCCAGGGTGGAGGCGAAGGCGGCGACCAGGGTGGGGTGGTAGATGAGGTCGAAGAGTTCGTCGCGGTCGTCGGTGACCGGCATCGCGCGCACCGCAGGCATGGCGCCGTCCGGCTGCTGCGCTGCGGCGAAGGCCGCCCAGGCGTCCTCGTGGAGGGTCGGCCGGGGCAGGCAGGCGTCCACGACGAGGAGTTCGCCGAGGAGGTCCCAGCGCTGGAGGTCCAGCCAGTCGTCGATCCAGGCGGGCAGCCAGGCGGCGAGGTAGTCGGCGAGTTCGGGTGGCAGGCCGTCCGGGTTCTCGCCCCAGTCGGTGAGGTGGAAGACGGCGTGCGTCACGTCGTAGGCGATGTGTCCCTCCACCGTCCAGGGTTCGGGGGTGCGGGCCAGCCAGGTCGTGGTGAGGGCCTCGTGCTCGGGTGGGTGCGGGGTGAGGCCGAAGCGGCGCTGGAACGCCGACAGGCCCAGTCGTCGGGTGGGGGTCGTCTCGAAGGAGGTCCAGCTGTCCAGGCGGTGGTTGAGCCGGGCTGCGCGCTCGATGTCGGGCTGGCTGTAGCCCAGTTCACGGAAGGGCAGGTAGACCTCGAAGGGGATCGGGGAGATCGGCTCGATGCGCTGCCCGCGGACCAGCATCTGTCCGCCGTCCAGGGTGTCGCGCCAGACGTGGTCCAGCAGTCGGCGGGCCAGTTCGGCCTGGACCGAGCCCGCGACCCCTTCGCGGAACAGCACCTTGCAGACCAGGGCGAGTTCACCGATGGGCTTGAACCGCTCCAGGAAGCCGGTCTCCGGGTCCACGTCGGTTTCGAGCCGGAACCCGTCGCGGTGCGCCCACAGCCATTCGACGGCACAGGCCCCCACGGTGTGCAGCAGGCGGGTGTCGGTCATCCGGACACTCCTTGTGCGTTGTGCACCACTCGCACGGCCCGTGCGTGTTGCGGGTGCCGCACCGTACGGGAGGCGTCGGTCCGGACCGGCGCGGCGACCGTGAGGCCGGCCGCGAAGGCGGCCATCAGGGTGGAGTGGTAGGTGTGGATGAAGTCGGCTTCGCCGCTGGTGGGAAGCCCGTCCTGCTCGGGCAGGGCCCCGGTCTCGTCCTGCGCGTCGGCGAGCCGTGTCCAGCTCTCGCGCAGCAGCGCCTCGTCGGGGCACGGGAGGCTCGCGGCCACCGCCAGCAGTTCGCACCCGAGGTCCCACATCCCCGCCTCCAGGCAGGTGGTGAGCCACGCGGGCAGCCAGTCGTGCAGGTAGTCGGTCATGGCGGGGGGTACGCCGGGACCGCCGCGTCCCCAGTCGGTCAGGTGGAAGACGACGTGGGTGAGCGCGTAGCCGGACGAGCGTTCGAAACTCCAGGGCTCCGGCAGCCCGCCCAGCCAGGTGGAGGCGAGGATCTGCTCCAGCGGCGCACCGGCGCCGTCCGCGCCCGTGTGCCGTTCGGCCTGGAGGACGCCGAGGCGCCGGGTGGGGTCCTGTTCCGCGCACCGCCAGCCGCGGGTGCGCGCCACGCCGGCGGCGACCCGCTCGTACTCGGGGTGCCGCAGCCCGGCGGCCGCGAAGGCGGAGTAGACCTCCAGGGGGTAGGTGGCGAAGGGCTCCGCGCGCTGGAGGTGGACGAACAGGGCGCCGTCATGCGTCTCCTGCCAGGCGAAGGCGAGGAGGTCGCGTGCCCGGCCGTGCGCGGGGTCGCTGGGCGGGGTGCGGACGGTGAGCGTGGCACTGACCTGGGCCAGTTCGCCAAGTGGCTTCCAGCTGCGGTCCGCGCGGCCGTCCGGGGACAGCGCGTCGGCGTCCAGGGCGAACCGCTCCCGGTTGCGCCCCAGCCAGTGCAGCGCCGCGTCGCGCACCCGCGCGGCCGGTGCCGCCGTCACGCGTACGCTCCGGCTCGCATCAACCGCGCCGCCTGCACCTGGAGCAGCACCCGGGGATCGCCGTCGCTCATGAGTTCGACGAAGTCGAGCCCCTTGTCCAGGCCCAGGGTGTGCGGCACGTCGTCGAGGGTGGCCAGCCATCGTCCGGCGCCGGCCGCCTGCTGCCAGTCCCGGCGCCGTACGGCCCGGACGAAGCCCCGGGAGACGTCGAGGGTGCGGGAGCGGGCGACGCGGGCCACCGCGCAGTCCTCGCCCGGCAGCGCGAGGGGCGCCAGCACGGCGAGTTGGTGGGTCAGTTGGGACCAGGGGGCGCCGTCGATCCAGGCGGTGTCGGGTTCCGGCTCCTCGGTGCCTGCCGCCCACGAGCCAGTCCTGGTGGGCGCGTCGTCGGCCAGGCGCAGCGAGCGCCGCATGGCCCAGTGGCTCCACAGGACGGTGGGCGCGGCCTGCGGCCGGGGCGGGAAGAGGGCGAGGGTCCGCCGGATGAGGGCGAGGTGCTCCTGCGGGGGCGTGATGCGGCGCAGGATGCCTGGCAGCAGGAGGTCGGCGCCGAGCACACGTGCGGCCGCGAAGGTGAGGTCGTCGCCGAGCGAGGCGCCCACGGCCGCAGCGGCCGAAGGCGCGTGGCCTCCGCCCCGAAGGGCGGAGACCACGCTCGAAGCGAGGTCCTGCACCGCGCCCTGCAAGAGGGCGGAGGTACCTGACTGCTTCATGGGGTTGCTCCCGTCGATCCGTTCAGCCCTTCTTGGGCCGCGGGGTCGGCGGCGACAGCAGAAGGTTGGTCGTCCCGGACGACAGCGCCAGTGCGCCGCACTGCCTGCTGTCGCGGTAGACGCCGTCCGGCTCGGCGGGGTCGAGCACCGCCTCGATGTCGATGTCCGCCAGACGGGCTTCCTGAGCGATCTTCTCGGCAGCCATACCACCATCTCCTCGATGTCTAGAAGTGGATCGGCTTCACCGTTCGGGGTGTCCGCTTCGTGGGGATTAATGCAAGATTTTCCGGAATTTGTTGATGTTGTTTTCAACATCAAAGTGATCGATCTACTGCCGGACGCGGAAGTTGAGTCACGAACCGTCGCGCCTCGCCCCCCCAGGGCCACCACATCCGCACCGACCGCAACACCCGCATGCGGACATCCGGCTGACCTGGCGTCACGCCACAGCACCGCGGAACTGCGTACCGCCTGATGGGGCGGATCGTTTGGCAGCGCGCTCGCTGGGGACTCCGTGTCCACGGAGATCACCCCTCTCGGTGCCACCGCGACCGCAGGTGCCCGAGGAGAACGGAGACAGGTCACCCCCCATGAGCGAAGCCAATCCCCTCAAGCGCGCCGCACACAAGATCGCCGACAGCCTGCCCTCGGGCACGGGACCCGAGGACGGCGTCCCCGGCAAGCCCGGCCCCCAGTCCCCCGGCGTCGCCGAGCCGACCGAGCCCAGAGAGCCGCTGCCGCCGAAGCCCGATCAGAGCGGCCCGGACACCTACTCGCCCACCGGCCAGCCCACGGGCACCGACCAGGCTCAGGTGGCGCAGGGCGGCGCCTACCTCACCAACGCGCAGGGCACCCGCCTGTACGACACCGACCACTCGCTCAAGGCCGGTGCGCGCGGTCCCGTCCTGCTCCAGGACCACCACCTGCGCGAGAAGATCATGCACTTCGACCACGAGCGCATTCCCGAGCGCGTGGTCCACGCCCGCGGCGCCGCCGCGCACGGCGTCTTCAAGGCCTACGGCACCGCCGAGGGCGTCACCAAGGCCGCGTTCCTCGCCAAGGACGTGGAGACGCCGGTCTTCGTGCGCTTCTCCACCGTGCTGGGCTCGCGCGGCTCGTCCGACACCGTGCGCGACACCCGCGGGTTCGCGACGAAGTTCTACACCACCGAGGGCGTCTTCGACCTGGTGGGCAACAACATGCCGGTCTTCTTCATCCAGGACGGGATCAAGTTCCCGGACATCATCCACGCCGGCAAGCCGCACCCGGACCGCGAGATCCCGCAGGCCCAGAGCGCCCATGACACCTTCTGGGACTTCGTCACCCTGCACACCGAGGCCACCCACCACACGCTGTGGAACATGTCCGACCGGGGCATCCCGCGCTCCTACCGCACCATGGAGGGCTTCGGCGTCCACACCTTCCGGCTGGTCAACGCCGCGGGCGAGACGACCCTGGTGAAGTTCCACTGGAAGCCCAAGCTGGGCGTCCACTCCCTGGTCTGGGAGGAGGCGCAGATCATCAACGGCGTCGACCCCGACTTCCACCGCCGGGACCTCGCCGACGCCATCGAGGCGGGCGCCTACCCCCAGTGGGAGTTCGGCATCCAGACCTTCCCGGACACCCCGGACCAGACGTTCGAAGGCATCGACCTGCTCGACCCGACGAACATCGTCCCCGAGGAACTCGCGCCGGTGCAGCCCATCGGACTGCTCACTCTCAACCGCAACCCCTCCAACTACTTCGCCGAGACCGAGCAGGTCGCCTTCCACGTCGGGCACCTCGTCCCGGGCATCGACATCACCGACGACCCGCTGCTCGCCGGACGCCTGTTCTCCTACCTCGACACCCAGATCACCCGCCTGGGCGGCCCCAACTTCCCGCAACTGCCCATCAACCGCCCGCACTCCCCCGTCAACGACATGCTGCGCGACGGCATGCACCAGACGGCCGTGCACCGCGGGAGCGCGCCCTACCGGCCCAACAGCCTCGACGGCGGCTGCCCGTTCACCGCGGGCGCGGACATGAGCGCCTTCGTCGAGACGCCGGTGCGGGTGCCGGAGGCGACCAAGGTACGCAAGGCGCCGGAGTCCTTCGCCGACCACTTCAGCCAACCCCGCCGGTTCTGGCTGAGCATGAGCCCGATCGAGCGCGAGCACATCATCGGCGCCTACACCTTCGAGCTGAGCAAGTGCTACGAGCAGGCCATCAGGGAAAGGGCGTTGCAGGTCCTGGCCAACATCGACCCCTATCTGTGCGCGCAGGTCGCCGAGGGCCTCGGACTGCCCGCCCCGGAACCCACGGTCCCGCCGGCGGACGTGGCGCCCAGCCCGGCCCTCTCGCAGGTCGGTCAGACCTGGCCGACGGACGGACGCCTCATCGGCATCGTCACCGGACCCGACGCTGATCTCGACGCCGTCCAGGCCGCCCGCGAGACCATCCTCGCCGCCGGCATGGTGCCCCTCGTCATCGCCCCGACCGGCGGCGTCCTCGGCTCCGGCGACAGCGCGGTCACCGTGCAGCGCACCTACGCCACCGCACGCTCCGTCGAGTTCGACGCCCTGCTGCTCGTGGCGGTGCCGGGTGTTGGCGGCGACGCGTTCGGCGGCCGGGACGCCAAGTCACCTCTGACGGACGCCCAGCAGGCCGCCTACGACCCGCGCGTCGCGCTACTGCTGTCGGAGGCGTTCCGGCACGGCAAGGCGATCGGCGGGCTCAACGGCACCCAAGCCGTGCTGGAGTGGGCGGGGCTGCCCACCGCGGGGCCGGGTGTGGTCGTCGGTGACAGCATGACCGCCACGCTGGAGAAGCTCGCCGAACTGCTCGGTGCGCACCGGGTCTGGGAGCGATTCACCGCGGCGTGACCGGCCGACCTGGGGCGGGGAGCGGCTCTCAGTGGTTCGCCGCGGCTGCCCCCGCCCCGGGTCGGTGAGCGGTCCCGCCCGGGCCGGGAGCGGTTCACGCCGGTGACCGGCCAGGGGCGTCCCCGCGAGGTCCCGGCGGCAGCCGTCCACGATGGCGCCGCCGGGATCTCGCGCGTTCGCGGGGCGTAACGGCAAGGTCGCGGCACGCCCCACCGCACGACCGTCCTCACGATCGGGGCGCCCCCCGCGGGGCGCCCTCGCCGTGGGCGGCCGCGTCGACCGGGTCGGCGGTGGACTCGTCGCCACCGCCCAATGGCCTGCGCTCATGCCCACGCAAGGTGGTCACACGCAAGGCGGGAACATGTCCCGCGGGCTGGTCGACCTGCCGCACCTCGGTGCGAAAAGCGCGCCCCCGCGCCAGGCGGGCGGGGGCAGCGGACGGCAGGCGGGCGGCGGGCGGCTCAACGCCGCCTTGCACCGAGGCGGACGCCCTACGCCGAAACGGGCGCCGACGCCGCCTCGGTGACCGGGACGACGCACGGCGCCCGTGCGATGCGGCGGCCTCCCTCAGTCCGCGACCTTGCTGCGGTTCTGGTAGGCGAGGTCGTGGTACTCCGGGTGCCGCGCGAGGTAGGCCGCGATGAACGGGCAGGTCGCCAGCACCGCCAGCTTCCGCTCGCGGGCGTCGTCCAGGACGGCACGCGCGAGTGCCGAGCCGAGGCCCCTGCCGTTGTAGGCGGGGTCCACCTCCGTGTGGGGGTAGACGACCAGCTCGTCCGTACGCAGGTACTCCGCGAGGCCCACCCGCCGCCCGTCGAGGCGCACCTCGAAGCGCGATGCCTCGGGAACGTCGACGACCTCCACGGTGCTGCTGTCCTGGTCAGTGTGCGAGGGCATGGGCATCTCCTGTGGTCGCGCCGGGGTCGCACTGGAGCGTAGTCGATCATCCCGACGAGCCGGTCGGCGCACGTCTGGCGCGGCCCATGGTGGGCAGACGCAGGTCCAGGACCACAGGGAGGACGAAGTGAACGAGTTCCAGAGCGACCAGGTGCCGACCGCCGGCCACACCCCGGACGACGATCTCACGGGCTACCACGTGCACGCGGTGGACGCGGAGGTCGGCAAGATCGGCGCGCATTCCGCGGACCTCGGGCCGCACCACGCGGTGGTGCACACCGGTCTCCCCCTGCTCGGCAAGGACGTGGTGATCCCGTCCGAGGCCGTTGCGGGCATCGACCACGCGGCCCGGACCGTGCACCTGAGCTGGACCAAGGACCAGGTCAAGGCGGCGCCCGTCTTCGACGAGGAGAAGTACCTCGGCGACCCCCGCTACCGCGACCAGCTCGGCGGCACCCAGGGCTCGGGCCACTGACCGGGAGTGAGAACAGCTGCGGGGGCCGCCTCGGCGCGGCCCGCCCCGGCCCTGGCGGCCGCTCAGCCACCCTGCGCGGCCGCTCGACGGCCACGGTGGCGAACCTGCCCCCTTGGAGACCCGTCCTCGCCCGTAGGAGTCTCTACCGTGCTGCCGCTACAGCGGAATGAGACGCGGCCCGGGCCGGGGTTTCCATCCTGTGGGCGCCATGGCGCCCTCCGCGTGCGTGTCGGATTGCCCGGCTCCGGCAAAGCGAACAACGTCAGGACCAACAACCGGCAAAAGGACACATCCGACCAGGAAGCAGGTTGCGCGCATGCCCGGCAGTGAGAGCGAGAACCCGGCAATCCCCTCCCCCACCCCCACGGCGAGTCGTCCCCGGACGAACCGTGACTGGTGGCCGAACCAGCTCGACCTCCAGATCCTCCATCAGCATTCGTCGCATTCGAATCCGATGGACGAGGACTTCGACTACGCCAAGGAGTTCGCGGGCCTCGACGTGGAAGCGCTCAAGCGCGACGTCTTCGAGGTGATGACCGCGTCGCAGGACTGGTGGCCCGCCGACTACGGTCACTACGGTCCGCTCTTCATCCGTATGAGCTGGCACTCCGCCGGCACCTACCGGACAGCGGACGGCCGGGGCGGCGGCGGCAGCGGCTCGCAGCGATTCGCCCCGCTGAACAGCTGGCCGGACAACGCGAGCCTGGACAAGGCGCGCCGTCTGCTCTGGCCGGTGAAGCAGAAGTACGGGCAGAAGATCTCCTGGGCGGACCTCCTGGTCTTCGCCGGGAACTGCGCCATGGAGTCCATGGGGTTCAAGACGTTCGGGTTCGCCTTCGGGCGGGAGGACCAGTGGGAACCCGAGGAGATCTTCTGGGGACCCGAGGACACCTGGCTCGGGGATGAGCGCTACAGCGGCGACCGGGAACTGACCGGCCCCTTCGGCGCCGTACAGATGGGGCTGATCTACGTCAACCCCGAAGGCCCCAACAGCAACCCGGACCCGCTGGCCGCCGCCAGGGACATCCGTGAGACGTTCGGGCGGATGGCGATGAACGACGAGGAGACGGTGGCGCTCATCGCCGGCGGCCACACGTTCGGCAAGTGTCACGGAGCGGTCGACCCCAGCTACCTCGGCCCCGAGCCCGAGGCCGCCCCCATCGAGCAGCAGGGCCTTGGCTGGCGGAACACCTGCGGCAGGGGAGTCGGCGGCGACACGATCACCAGCGGGCTCGAAGGGGCATGGACGCACGAGCCGACGAAGTGGGACAACGGGTTCCTCGACAACCTGTTCGGCTACGAGTGGGAACTCACGACGAGCCCGGCCGGTGCCAAGCAGTGGACTCCCACCGACGCCTCCGCCCGGGACAAGGTGCCCGACGCGCATGACCCGTCGAAGCGGCACGCCCCCATCATGCTGACGACGGACCTCGCGCTGCGGATGGACCCCGTCTACGGGCCGATCGCCAAGCGCTTCCACGAGAACCCGGACCAGTTCGCGCTCGCCTTCGCCAAGGCGTGGTTCAAACTCCTGCACCGCGACATGGGCCCCCGCTCGCGCTACCTCGGCCCGTGGATTCCCGAGCCGCAGCTGTGGCAGGACCCGGTTCCCCCGGTCGACCACGACCTGGTCACCGACGCGGACATCGCCTCCCTCAAGGCCACCATCCTCGCCTCCGGCCGGTCGGTCTCCCAGCTCGTCACCACCGCCTGGGCCTCGGCCGCCAGCTTCCGCGGCACCGACAAGCGTGGCGGCGCCAACGGGGCCCGCATCCGGCTCGCACCGCAGAAGGACTGGGAGGTCAACAACCTCCCCGAGGTGACCGAGACGGTACGCGCACTCGAGCGGATCCAGCAGGACTTCAACGGCTCACAGACCGGCGGGACCCGGGTTTCCCTCGCCGACCTGATCGTCCTGGGCGGCTGTGCGGCCATCGAGAAGTCCGCGGCCGACGCCGGGCACAAGGTGACCGTCCCCTTCACTCCCGGACGCACGGACGCCACGCAGGAACAGACCGACGTGGAGTCGTTCTCAGTACTCGAACCCAAGGCGGACGCGTTCCGCAACTACCTCAAGGCGGGCGAGAAGCTCTCCCCCGAGACGCTCATGCTCGACCGCGCGAACATGCTGAACCTCACGGCCCCCGAGATGACCGTCCTGATCGGCGGCATGCGAGCCCTCAACACCGCCTACAAGGGCTCCGCACACGGCGCTCTCACCGACCGGCCGGAGGTCCTGACCAACGACTTCTTCATCAACCTCCTCGACATGAGGACGCAGTGGTCCACGTCGGCCACGGACGAGAACGTCTACGAAGGCCGGGACGGGAACACGGGCGAGGTGAAGTGGACCGCGACCGCCGTCGACCTCGTCTTCGGCTCGCACTCCCAGCTCCGCGCCCTCAGCGAGGTCTACGCCTCCCGTGACGCCGACGCGAAGTTCGTACGGGACTTCGTCGCCGCGTGGGACAAGGTGATGAACCTCGACCGGTACGACGTCCGCCGCTGAGCGCGATGCCGAGACGCCCACCGGTCAGGAGCCCCCGAGCTGCTGACCGGTGGGCGTCCCGCGTGGCGCGTCGCCAACGGGTCCGCCGACCTTCCCGGGCGACACCGGCGCCAACGCGACGACACACGGCTGAAGTTGGCATGGACCAATCCATGATCACGGGCTAGGCTCTGCCCGCACGAGAGCGCTCTCAAGCACGGCTGTTCCACCCCCACCCTGCTGGAACAACGAAGGGTCACTCCCTTGAGACGCACCACACTTCCGCGCACCGCCCTGTCCGCCCTCCTGCTCCTCGGCACCTGGGCGACCGCCAGTACCCTGCCGGCCTCCGCCGCGGACGCACCCACCCGCTCACCCCAGGCACCGGCCTCCGCCGACCTGCTGTCCGCGATGCAGCGCGACCTGGGGCTCACCCGGGGCCAGGCCGAGACCCGCCTGGCCGCCGAGAAGACCGCCACAGCCGTCGAACCCAAGGCCCGCAGGGCTGCCGGCTCCGCCTACGCCGGTTCCTGGTTCGACGCCGACCGCGGCCGGCTCACCGTCGCCGTCACGAGCGCCGCACGGGTCGATGCCGTACGCGCGGCCGGGGCGAACGTACGCCTCGTACGCCATGACGCGGCACAGCTCGACGCCGCGAAGAAGCGCATCGACGCCCTGTCCGCGCCCGCCGGAGTCGGCAGTTGGCACGTGGACGCGAGGACCAACGCCGTCGTCGTGAACGTCGTCGCCGCGCACCGGGACGACAACGATGTCCGTTCCTTCCTCACCCGAGCCCGCCAGGCCGGACCCGTCACCGTGCGGGACGTGCCCACGGCACCACGCACCTTCGCCGCCGGCACCGTGGGCGGCGACCCCTACTACACGGGCAACGTCCGCTGCTCCATAGGTTTCTCCGTGCACGGCGGCTTCGTCACCGCCGGGCACTGTGGTCGGCCGAGCGCGGCCGTGTACGGCTGGGACCGCTCCTACATCGGCAACTTCCAGGGCTCGTCGTTCCCGGGCGACGACTACGCCTGGGTGAACGTCGGCAGCGGCTGGTGGACCGTGCCCGTGGTCCTCGGCTGGGGCACCGTCCCCGACCAACTCGTCCGCGGCTCCGCCGAGGCCCCCGTCGGCGCCTCGATATGCCGCTCGGGCTCCACCACACACTGGCACTGCGGCACGGTCCTGGCGAAGAACGAGACCGTGAACTACAGCCAGGGTGCCGTCTACCAGATGACCAAGACGAGCGTCTGCGCCGAGCCGGGTGACTCCGGTGGTTCCTTCATCAGCGGCGACCAGGCCCAGGGCGTCACCTCCGGCGGCTGGGGCAACTGCGGCAGCGGCGGCCAGACCTGGCACCAGCCCGTCAACGAGATCCTCAACCGCTACGGGCTGACCCTGCACACCACCTGACCCCTCACCAGCATCACCGAGCGGGCTCCGATGCCGACCGCGACGGAGCCCGCTCGGGCTTCATCTCCCACCCAGGCCCGGGCGCCGATCAGCGGACCACACGCGTGCGCTAACTTTGCCTCTCCTTGACCGCGATCACTCACGATCTCTCACCTCACGGAGTCGGCAACCTCATGAGCGACATCGTCAACGGACTCGGACGGGCCACCGCATACGGAGGCCTGGGCCTGGTCCTGCTGGTTCTCGGCATCGTCCTGGTCGACGTACTGACGCCCGGAAAGCTCGGCCGACAGATCTGGGAAGAGCGCAACCGCAACGCCGCCCTGGTGCTCAGCTCCGCACTGCTCGGCATAGGCGGCATCGTGTTCACGTCGATCTGGACGACGTACGAGGACTTCGGCAAGGGACTGCTCTCCACCGGGGCGTTCGGGCTGCTCGGGCTGGTGATGATGGCCGTGGCGTTCTGGATCGTGGACCTGATCACCCCAGGGCGCCTGGGCGCGACCCTGGTCGAGACGGAACCGCACCCCGCGGTGTGGGTGACGGCCTCCTGCAACCTCGCCGTCTCCGCCATCATTTCGGCGTCCATCGCCTGAGGCCTGTCCCGCGCTCGCATCCCTTCGGGCCGCGCCGAGGCGGTACTCAGGCGCGGGCGTGGTCCGGAGCCCGGTGGTTCATCCCTACCGCTACCTCGCACACCCGCAGTGCACTCAGGTCAGAGCGGTGGCAGCAGATCACTCTCGCTGACGGTGTACGTCAGCGGGGGATAGACGAAGTCCGTCTCCTCGTTCTCACGGCGTCGCAGCCGGTAGAACTCGCGCCTCTGCTCCTCGTCGGCCACCATGAGGCGCGCACCCTGCGGGAGTTGTACCTGCCCGTCGCCGAAGCGGACCAGGGTTTTCGACGTCCGGAAGGTCACGCCCAACCATTGGTTGTCCGCCGCCCGCGCGGACCCGTCCAACACGATCTTGTGCCTGAACCGCCGGTTCGTATCGAGGGAAAACGCGACGACAGTGTTGTGTGCGAGGGGAATCCCGTACCTTTCGCCACCGCTCCCCTTCAATTCAATGATCAGTTGCCGCGGCGGACCCACCTCAGGACGCTCGTAGCAGGAGAAGACGGCGATGAACGAGCCGTCGGCCAGATCGAGAGCCTGGTCCGAATGGCTCCCCATGGTGGTGTAGGCGCTCGTGTAGCACTCGACAAGGGCGTTGTTGAAGGCGACCGGGAGCGCCGCGCGTTCTTGGACCTGCCGCGCCAGTCGTTCGTGCACCGCCCGGAAGCGCTGCGCCGGAGTGCGGTATCGAGTGGTGGTGCGTACGAGCGGTACCCCGCCCGCCTCGTCCAACTTGGTGAGCACGGCGCCCCGTCGGCCTTTGCCTACGTCCTCCCAACGGACAGAGGCGAACAGCTCGGTGAAGGGGTTCTCGTCAGTCGGAAAGCCGTACGTGAGGATCTCGTCCGGGATCCTAGGCTCGGGGGGGCAAGATAGTCTCCCGTGTTCATGCTGAAGACGAATTCGTCGCCGTAGTCGACGAACGACGAGGTTCGGTTCTCCTCCGCGTACAGCCTGCGCAGCTCGTCCATGCCGGCCTGTGTGGGCGGCTCCAGCGGCACCGCGCCTCCGGCCGCTTTGAGGAACGTCTGTCCGTCCTTGTGCACGGCCTCGGTACGGGAACAGCGCACCACATACCCGAGGCGGGTCGGAAGCAACTCGGCGTCCAGCGCCGAGGGCCGGACCTCGTGCGTGTACAGGCGGTTGGTGGACAACGGCATGAAGAACACGGAGCCGGGATAGAGCGTCAGGGTGAAATGCGGTGGCAGCGCATTCCCCTCGCGTTCCTCGGTCGCCTCCTTGAGGCGGAAGTGAAGTCTGGTCAGTCCACTGACCCCCCTCACTCCGTGGTCGAAGGCGTCTTCGGCCAGGGGTTCCATCCCGTCGAGCCGATCGTAGAAAGTGCAGAAGGCCATGACGCCGTTGACGGGCATGTCCTTGGTCTTGTCGGCATGGGCCGAGATCTTGGCCTTTGACTGTCTGCGCTCGGCAGTGGCACGGGTGTTGTGGTAGATCTGAGCCAGAACGTGATTCAGCGGCGCCTGGTCCCGGAAGACGGCATCAGCCTCGCGGTTCAGCTCCTCGACGATGCGCGTGTCGGTCGGGCCGAACCCCTCGGTGGGCCCCGAAAGATTCGTGGAGCAGCGGAGCAGACGGAAATGCAGTGCGTCGCCGTCGCGCGTCACGGGCGTCAGGTAGATCCCGCTGCGATGGGCCGTGCCGGGCTTGGTGGACTCGGTCAGGGACTGGAACGCGTGCTCCGCGCGGATCTGTCCGAAATAGTCGGCCCCCACGTCGAAGAACCGGCGGTAGTACACGCCCACGCCCTGCACACGGACGGGGACTCGGCCGAGATCAACCGCACTCCAGTCCTGACCGGCATCCTCGTCGTAGCCGTGCGACAGCTGCCGTACGACGAACACCCGGGCGGCTTTGCGCAGTTGAACGCGATGGAGCCCGGAGATGTCACCACACAGGTAGACGGTCTTCTGCGCCAGGTCGAATGCGGCGGAGGAAAGGTCCTCCGGGGTGATCACGGATCCGAAGAAATCCCGGACCAAGCCCTCGTCCCGCAGCGCCGAAGGCGCCACCAAAACGTTGCCCGCGTCCTCGATACGGGCTTCCCTCGGCTCAGTTGTGGACATCAGGCGGTACCCGTCATTCGCAGACCTTGAGGGAAGGCTCTTCACCCTCAGCACGGCAACGGCCCGCCCCCTTTCGCTCACGTCGCGAAACGCAAGAGAAAGCAGACGGACCGGCTTGATGCTCTCATGGGGCCCGACAGCGGGCAACGGCCTGCGGCTGCTGCGGCGCCCGGTAGTCCCACACCTCGTACCGCCCCCACAGCTGCCCGCGCGCCCAGGCCGTGAACATCCGTGTGGGCGGACCGGTCCCCCCTTCCGTTCGCCTCTTCGCGAATGCCGCCCACCTGTGTGAGCTGCATGCCGAGGGAAGCGCAGGGCAGGAGGTTGTTCGGGTTCGTCCGGTGGGGTGAGCCTTTCGACTCCCTACCCCAACAGGAGGTTCCGCGTGCGACTCGACGGTAGACCTGCGCCTTCACCTGTCGATGCGCAGGCAGCGCGCAAGCAACGCCTGCGCCGCCGTCTGGAACGGCTCATCGGCATCGCCGCGACCGAGGGGAACGACCTGGTCCCCCTGCGCAACGGTGACGAGATCTTCCCCGCGATGCTCCAGGCCATCCGCTCGGCCCAGCACACCATCGACATGATGACGTTCGTGTACTGGCGTGGCGACATCGCGCACACCTTCGCCGGAGCGCTGGCCGAACGCGCCGCCGCCGGGGTTCGCGTGCGACTGCTGCTGGACGGCTTCGGCGCCAAGGAGATAGAGCCGGAACTGCTGGACCTCATGAGCAGCGCAGGCGTGAAGGTGGCCTGGTTCCGCAAACCCGTGTGGCTCTCGCCGTTCAAACAGAATCACCGCT
The DNA here is from genome assembly GCF_055575395.1 of Streptomyces sp. NPDC034103. NCBI lineage: Bacteria > Bacillati > Actinomycetota > Actinomycetes > Kitasatosporales > Streptomycetaceae > Streptomyces > Streptomyces sp. NPDC034103. The sequence goes on from NZ_JBVISS010000010.1 coordinate 377,131, forward strand.
GCCACCGCAAGGCCCTCATCGTCGACGAGCACACCGCTTTCACCGGCGGGGTCGGGATCGCCGAGGAGTGGTGCGGCAACGCCAGCAATCCTGCCGAATGGCGGGACACCCACGTACAGGTACGCGGTCCGGCGGTGGACGGGATCGCGGCCGCGTTCGCGCAGAACTGGGCGGAGTGCCACGACGAACTCTTCGACCACTGTGACCGCTTCACGGAACACGAGCAGGTCGGCTCCTCGGTGGTCCAGGTGGTGCGCGGATCGGCGAGCATCGGCTGGCAGGACATGCAGACCCTCGTCCGGATCATGCTCACCTCCGCAGAAGAGCGCTTCCGGCTCGCCACCGCCTACTTCGCGCCCGACACCTACTTCATCGATCTGCTGTGCCAGACCGCGCGTCGCGGCGTGCGCGTCGAGATACTCCTGCCCGGCCCCCACACCGACCAGCGCGCCTGCCAACTCGCCGGCCAGCACCACTACACACGGCTCCTGGAAGCCGGGGTGCACATCCGCCAGTACCAGCCCACGATGATGCACGCCAAGATCATCACGGTGGACTCGGTCGCCTCACTCATCGGATCGACCAACTTCAACCGCCGCTCCATGGAACACGACGAGGAAGTCATGCTCGCCGTCCTGGACGAGACGTTCACCGCCGCGCTCGACCGCGACTACGACGCCGACCTCGAACAGAGCGTGGCCATCGATCTTTCCCGCTGGGAACGACGCGCAGCGCTACAACGCGCCAAGGAAGCCGCGGTCACTCCGCTCCGGCGCTTCCTGTGAACCGCTCCCCCGCACGCCCAGTGCACGGGGCGAGAGCCGTGCGTCCTGGTCGGCGCCCCGCATCCACATCCCTGCTCGTGGGCGCGTAGCTCAGACCCGGACGGAGTGGCGATCCAGGAGGGCACGCAGCCGGTCGACGTCGTCGGCCGTGCTCAACCCGCGCTTGGGCAGGACCTCAAGGCACAGGATGTTGGGGTCCCGACTGAGCAGGACGAAGTGGCCGGGCGTCTCCCGGTATCCCCGCAGGACCGACCACTTCTGGATGAGGGTGCTGTGGTCGTTGCTGGTGGTCAGCCCGGCACCGGACACGGTGGTGCGGTACTCGCCCTGTGCTGCGACGACGCGCTGCACCTGGGCGGCCTGCAAGCGCGGGTAGCCGACTGTCAACAGGACGACCAACAGGAACAGGACGGTGGCTACGACGTCGACACGGCCGCGGCCGATCGTGATCAGCAACCACTGTCCCGCCCACAGGACGAGAAACACGCTCCGCAGCACCACCCCCCACCGCTTGATCCGCTGCCGGACCCGCAGAGCGACCAACGTGTCGGCCGGCTGAGGTCGGTACACCACCTGCACCGCCGCCTCGTCCCCCACATCGGCGGCACTTTCCTCGCCGCTGTTGATCATCTCCCGGCCTTCGGCCATGGTCCCTCCCCGTTGAGACAACCCGCGGATCCTATCGGTGACTCACCGGCCTGGGCATCGCGGAGACGGGCACCGAACCCTCGGTTCCGCTACGGCGAGACCAGTTCGCTCGGGCGTTCCTCGTGGTCGCGATCCGCCACGGCCAGCCTGCACTGGCCGTCCTCGCAAGTGCGCTGAAGGCGGTTGCGCGAGATGGTCTGGATCATGCCGATGGTCCAGCACATCGGGCAGCCCCGCAGTGCCAGGAGGCCGACCGGCAGGAGCAGCAGACTGACCGGACCGAGGGTCGAGAGCAACGCGACCGAGCCGATCAGGCTGCCGAATCCGATCACACCCCGCAGCAGGTGCCGGGGCAGGGAGGAACTCGCGAAGTCAGGACGGTCGGCTTTCGTTGTCGTCATGCGTATCTCCAGGCTCAGGTTCGGATGTGACACGGAGGGACTGCTGAACCGCAGCGCGGGCGCGGTGCAGTCGGGATTTCATCGCGGCGGTACTGAGGCCGAGCGCATCGGCGGTCATGCGTCCGCTGTAGCCCTGGATGTCCCGCATGATCAACACGCTGCGCTGCTCTTCCGGGAGAGCGGCGACGGCCGCTGCCACCCTCCCCGCCTCGATGCGTTGCAGAACCACCTCCTCGGCCGAGCGCACGGCGGCATCCGGCAGGGGTGCGTGGACCCGCGTCGTCCGCACCCGTCGCAGGCACTCGTTGCGGACGATGCGGAACATCCACGACGCCAGTGCGCCGGACGCCCGTAGCATCCCGATCTTGCGATAGAGGATGATCAAGGCTTCCTGCGTCGCGTCCTCGGCGTCCTCGGGTGTGGCACACAGTGAGCGCGCGAACCGCCGCACGTTCGGGTGCGAACCCGACACCAACGCGGTGAGCGAATCGACGTCGCCGCGCTGGGCGGCGACGATCAGCTGCTCAGCGGGCCAGGAAGACTCAGCCACGGGCTTGCTTTCGCTTGCGCATGACGAAGTAGCTGCACGTGCAGAGCAGTACGGCTCCGGCGGCGATGGCGATACCTACGATCATGACAACCTCCTCATTCTGTCCCGACGTTCGTCGGCACATGTATAGGAGGCGCGGGCCCGCCGAAAGGATTCGGCCTGCGCCCGGAAAACTTGATCGCGCCGTCCAGCGGGGTCAGGGGATGCGATGCCACCCGTCCTGTTGCAGCAGGGAGGCCCCCAGGGGCGTCAGGGCGTGGAGCACGGTGTTGGCGTGGCGGTGGCTGGTGATCAGGCCCGCGTCGCGCAGAACGGTTGTGTGGTGGCTCGCGGTCGTGGGGGTGACACCGGCGTGCCGGGCGGCCTCGGTGGTGGTGGCGCCGATGGCCGCGGCCCGCAGAATGACGGTGCGGGTGCTGCCGAGCAGGGCGTGCAGCGGTGCGTGGCCGGCGACGTGCTGGGGCGCGGCGGGCGGGTGGTGCAGGGGATAGAGCAGTACGGGAGACAGGTCGGGGTCGGCCAGCGAGACCGGGGTGTTCCAGCAGAAGTAGGAGGGGATGAGGAGCAGCCCGCGACCACTGAGGTGGATGTCGGCCTCGGTCGGGTATCTGCCGAGTTCCAGGACGGGAGGGCGCCATCGGATGGAGGGCGCCAGGGTGTTCAGTACGCCTTCGATGCCCGTACCGCAGAGCGTGCGGGTCTGCCGGGTGCGCTCGGCGTGCAGACGTCCGTGGAGGCACTCCTCGTACGGGGTGATCACGGCGTGGTGGTAGGCGCGTAACGCGCGCACGAGTTGGTCCCGCATCCCGCCGTCGGTGAGCTTGCGGGTCCAGGCGGGAGCGCCGACGATCTCCCGGAGCTTGGTCACCTCCTGGGCGACCTGTCGATCCGGCGCGGCCCGGATGGATTCGAGCCCGGCGTCCAGGCCCGCGATGCCGTCGGCCGGGGTGAGGAAGTCGGGGAAGTAGCTCGCCCGCGGGAAGAGGGGCAGCAGGACCGTGCGTACCATGCGGTCCAGTCCGGTACTGCACAGGACGGAGCGCGCGGTGCGGTACCAGGGCGCGTAGGCCCACCGTCCTTCCTGGGTCTGGAAGCGGTGGAGGCTCGCCGCGATCTCCCACAGCGGGTGCGGTGCGGTGGCGATCCTGAGTCTGGTCAGGTCCTCAGGCGTGAAATGAAAGCGGAGCAACGTGTTCCCCCCTGTGCTCAGATCTCTCATCTGCGATGTGTCAGCAGGGTCGAATGAGCATGACAGCAGCGGTTACGGCCCGGGAACATGAGTTCGCGCCAACCGGTCTGTGCGCCTCGCGGGGCCACGCCCGGCTCTGGCTTCCATCGAGGAGGAGAAGTGATGGGACGAATTCTCGCGGGCAGACGGCTTTCGAAGGTGGCGGCGACAGGAGTCCTCGCCATCCTGGTCTCCACTCTCGCGGCACCGTCCGCGAACGCACTCGGCAACAACCGGGCGGTGAGCCGCTCCTGCGGGACGAACTACGTCTCCAGCGGGTTCACCGGCAGCTACAACTGGGCCCAGACCCGCAGGCAGAGCGGTGACTGCAGCGGCCGGCTGAGCTCGGCCATCGAGTACGGCACCGGCTGGTGGACGCCTCGCGCCTACGGGACGAGCGAGAACGCCTACACCTCGCACACCTCCACCACCAGGGCCGCCAACGGGCTGCACTGGGGCTGCGACTCGTGCAACGTGACCAGGAGCTAGCAGGTGCGCTTCCGTTCCGTCGCCACCGCGCTGCTGACGGCAGTCGCGGTGGCGGCCTGCTCCCCCGGCACCACCGACAGCGGTACGCGAGGGGCGGACGAGGACGTGCCCCTTCCGGGCCAGCGATGGGCACTACGAGACGGCCGGGTGACGGCGGGCGAGTACCGCACCGCGATCACACGCTTCCTCACCTGCATCGAGGACAGCGGCTACCGCACCGGAAAGCCGGTGCTCAGCCCCATCGACGGACTGAGCCTGCTGTACGACATCACCCCGTCGGGAGACCCGGCGACGTACAACGACCGGGTGCAGCGCTGCAACCTCGGCCAGCTGTCCATGATCGAGCCCACGTACGTCGAGTCACACCGCAAGGTGATGGACCAGCCGCTGCGACGAGCCGTCGGCAAGTGCCTCAAGGGCCGCGGGGTGAACGTGTCGGGCACCGAGCACAACGCCACGGACTTCGCCGCCACCGCCCGCGACGAGCCGGTCGTCGTGGAGTGTGTGACGGAGACACGGCAGGAGCTCTACCCCGACCTGCCCGACTTCGCCGTCGTACGCATCTGAGCCCTGAGGGAGACCGCCCCGCCCACATCCGGCGTTCCGAGGGCCTCGGTGCGCCGACCCCGAGGTCCTGGGATCGCCGGATGTGAGGACTCTTGCCGCGCGCTCCACAACGCAGAGCGGACGGGACCCCGTACGGCCTCCAGCTCAGCCATGCCGGGAGTGGACGGGGCTGTTGGCGACCTCGTCCGGGCAGGGGCGGTGCCCGGCGTCGCCGCCCCGGTCGCGCAGCCAGTCGGTGGTGGCCAGCGCCAGCGAGGCGGTCATGCCGACCAGGGCCACGCCGAGGGCGGTGACCAGTGCCGTGCGGTAGTGGTCGGTGCTGCCCAGGACGAGGTAGTAGATGCCGGGCAGGGCCGCGGTACCCACAGCCGCCCCGAGACGCTGGCCGGTCTGCAAGGCGCCGCCCGCCGCCCCGGCCATGCGGACGGGCACGTCTCGCAGGGTCATGGTGATGTTCGGGGAGACCACGAAGCCCCCGCCGATGCCCGCGACGAACAGCGCCGGTGCGGCCGCCCAGGGCGCCGAGTCGTCCGCGACGAGCCACAGCAGCAGCGCGGCGCCCCCCATGCCGAGGATGACGGCGCTCAGCCCGCACACCGTGAGCAGGCGGCCGAAGCGGTCCACGAGCCGGCCCGCCACCACCGCGGCGGCGGCGGAGCCGAGGGCGAAGGGGGTGACCGCCAGCCCGGACCGCAACGGGGTGAAGTCGAGTCCCCGCTGGTAGAAGAGCGCGAAGACGAGCCACACCCCGCTGAAGCCGATGAAGTACAGCGTGCCGACTCCCGCGCCGACCGCATAACCCCGCACGGTGGTGAACAGGCGCGGATCCAACAAGGGCTGGGCGTCGCGCGCGACCAGGCGGAACTGACGCCGCGTGAAGAGCGCGAGGAGCGCCGCGCCCACGGGGAAGAGCCACCACAGTTGTCCGATGCCGCCGGCGTCCGCCTGTACCAGCGGATACATGACCGCCAGCACGCCCAGGCCCAGCAGCACGATGCCAGCGACGTCCACCGAGCCGCGGCCGGAGCGCTCGGCGCGTGGCAGCAGGCGCAGACCGAGCAGCACGGCGAGGACACCGATCGGCACGTTGACGAAGAAGATCCAGCGCCAGCCGTCGGAGCCGTCGGCGAGTGCGAGGATGGCGCCGCCGGTGAGGGGCCCGGCGGCGGAGGAGATGCCCACCGTGGCGCCGAAGAGGCCGAAGGCGCGTCCGCGTTCGGCGCCGCGGAACATCTGCTGGATCAGGGCGGAGTTCTGCGGGGCCATGAAGCCGGCAGCCAGCCCCTGGGCGAGCCGGGCCGCCACCAGCAGGCCGATGTTCGGGGCTGCGCCGCACGCGGCGCTGAAGAGGGTGAATCCGCTCAGGGCCAGCAGGAAGATGCGGCGCCGGTCGAGCGCGTCCCCGAGCCGTCCGGCGGTGACCAGGGCCAGGGCGAAGGAGAGGGCGTACCCGGAGACGACCCACTGCACCTGGGCGGGGGTGGCGCCCAGCTCACGCTGGACGGTGGGCAGAGCCACCGCCACGATCGTCACGTCGAGCAGGCTCATGAACCCCGCGACGAGGGTGACCCACAACGCGTGCCACCGGTTGGGATCCGGGACGTACCCGTCCTTGCCACCGCCCGTGCGCGGTCCGTTCGCCGCCGAGTCCGACACCGCCACCGGGTTCCTTTCCGCCGTGCCACGATCAGGTTGCACAGGTTCCCTCTCGGAACCCGGTACACACCCGGCCGCTCTCCGGTGGCGGAGGAGGGTCTGGGGGGCTGGGGCGGCACCGCTCACCGAGGGCGGCCCGGCCGGCGGGCTGAGGCGTGGTCGCACGCCCGCCTGCCGGCCGTGCCGTGGTTCGGCACGCTGCGGCGTGCCTCGGCGCGCTGCGGACGCCTGCCCTCTCTCAGATCCCGCACGTGGGTGCGGACCAGTAGGGCGACGGGTCGAACGCGAGATGCGTGTGATCGTTGTGGTCCGGGTAGCCCGGGCCGAGGATCTCCGAGAAGCCGTGCGTCCTGGCCTGCTGGGCGAGCCGGCACAGGCTCACCGAGCCGGTGAGGTCGGCGGCGTCGCCGTAGAGATGGCGGCTCGTGGACGATCCGCCGGCCGCGTTGTTGCAGGCGTAGGAGCGGAAGCCGCTCGATATCGTGATCGGCACGTCACCCAGTGCGTGGCGCATGGCCTCCAGTTTCCACATGGTCTTCAGGGCGTTGGCCTTCGCCGTGGCCGCGGAGACCGCACCGCCCGACCAGTCGGAGTTGCACTTGTTGAGCTCCGCGTAGCTGAAGTGGACCGGCGTGCAGTCCGCGTCCTGGAGGGAGTAGATCTTGGCGAAGGTCGCGGGGCCTGCCACGCCGTCCGCGGTCAGACCGTACGCCGACTGGAACTTCTTGACCGCTGCCGCGGTGCGCGCCCCGTACTGACCGTCGTAGGACAGCCGCTCGCCGGAGGTCACCCACCCGGCGACACGTATTTGCAGCTGTGTCACATCACCGCCGGACGCCCCCTGGGAGAGGGTGCGTCCCCAGGTGTAGCACTCGTCAGCCACAGCGGTGCCCGCGCTGACGCCCACTCCCACCACCACTCCTGTCGCGACCATGACAAACGAAGCGACCAATCGTGCCACCCGTACGAACATTCCGGCCTCCCGACCGTACGTCCCGAAAACAGCCCCATGAGACGGATCGACTGTCACTGCGTGACCATCCACCGCTCAGGGTGAGGCCGGGCGGCTACGCGCGTCAACCATGCGGGGGCGCTGCCGCTGAAGTCCTCCCGGAGTCGCGCGACACCACACGGATCGCGATCACTCAGGCGTCCAGACGTCGGGCCCGCCGCTGCGCCACTCGATCAGCGAGGACCGGACGACGTCCATCTCGTCCCAGTCCTGGAGCCCGGCCTCCTGAACGAATGCGGCGATGTCGAGAACGCTGTAGGCGATGCCGACGAAGTGCCCGTCGATCCGTACGCGTCGGCCACCGTCCGCCGTGGGCGGGTACACGACTACGGGATGATCGGTGGCCATGCCCCCACCCTGCACGCCGCACGGCTGAGCCGCATGGTGTGCTGCGCCGGCCGTGAGCTCGGGCTCGCCCCGTACCTGCACCCGGCAAGCGCGGCCGGCGCGTGCCTTGCCTGACATCTGCCATCGCCAGGAAGGACCGCCCCCATCTTCCGGCGCCCCCGCGCGGGGCTGAGAAGCCTCACCGCGCTCGCGCTCGTCCCGGCCGGCGTCGCCACGGCGGCTCCCACGGCCCTCTCCGCCTCCGCGGCACCGGCGGATCTTCCGACCGGCGACTACCAGCAGGTCCAACTCCCCACCGGAACAGCCGGATGGGCGAGCCCATATCGCTGGCCGTACTGCCTGCCTCCCCTTTCTGGGGCCTGGGGGTGCACCACGGAGCGGATGCGGTCGGAGGTCGGTGCGGGCAGTGTTGGTTCAGGCGGACGGGGCAGTCGGTGGAACAGAAGAGCACAGGACCTGCCTGCCACCGAAACTTGGAGACAACGATGGTCATCGGCTTTGTCATCGCCGGCTGCGTCGTCCTGGCCGTACTGGCCTTCCTGCTGCCGCGGCTGTCCCGGCACCCGCAGAACGGTGCCCAGCGCGGCCTGGGAGCCGGATCGCGCGCCGGATCGAAGGCACCGGGCGTCTTCGGCCGACTGCTGAGCAAGCCGTTCAGTTCCAGCTCGCGGGCGATGGGACGCAGTGGTGCGGCCGGCCGGCGGGCCCGCGGGCGTATGCCGTTCTGAGCCTCGGCGCCGCGAAGCGAGAGCGATGGCCCCGGAGCGGGACGGCCCGGCGGCCGTCGTCGCCGGGGCCCGCAAGGGCAAGCAACGAGCAGTTCGGGAGAGCAGCGGTGTCGGATGACGAGCACATGGCCCTGACGGGCGACGACGCGGAGGACGCGCCCGTGGAGGCGACGCTCCTGGACGGCCTCAGTGTGGACCGGCGCCGACCGGAGCGCCCGGTCCTGCTGGACGCGGACGGCAGCCCGGTGGACACCTGGCGGGAGAACTATCCCTACGACCGCAAGATAGGCCGCCAGGAGTACGAGCGGACCAAGCGCATCCTGCAGATCGAACTGCTGAAGATGCAGCGCTGGGTGAAGGAGACCGGCCAACGGGTCGTGATCCTCTTCGAGGGGCGCGACGCCGCCGGCAAGGGAGGCACCATCCAGCGCTTCACCGAGCGGCTCAACCCGCGCGGTGCTCGGGTGGTCGCTCTGGAGAAGCCCACCGAACGCGAGGCGGGCCAGTGGTACTTCCAGCGTTACGTCGCCCACCTGCCGGCCCGCGGCGAGATGGTCTTCTTCGACCGCTCCTGGTACAACCGGGCCGGTGTGGAACGGGTCATGGGTTTCTGCACCGACGACGAGCACGAGAGGTTCCTCGAACAGGCCCCGCAGTTCGAGCAGATGCTCACCCGGGACGGCATCCTGCTGGTGAAGTTCTGGTTCTCCGTCTCCCAGGCCGAGCAGCGGACCCGCTTCGCCATCCGCCAGGTCGATCCCGTACGGCGCTGGAAACTCTCCCCCACCGACGTCGCCTCCCTCGATCGTTGGGACGACTACACCACCGCCAAGGTCGAGATGTTCCGCGCCACCGACACCGAGTTCGCGCCATGGACCGTGGTGAAGAACAACGACAAACGGCGGGGCCGTCTGGAAGCGATGCGCAGTCTGCTGCAGCGCTGCGACTACCCGGACAAGGACTCCGAAGCCGTCGGCAAGCCGGACCCCTTGGTCGTCGGCGCCGCCGACACCCTTCTGGAAGCCGGCGAGGAACCCGCCGACCTCTCCCCCACCCCACTGGCCGGCCGAGAACACGGCCCGGGCACCCATCCCCGGTAGAACCAGGGCCGCCGAACAGCCATGGCCGCCACGCCGTTGCGGGGTCGGGGGCGACGGACGCTGCCGGGGGGTGACCTGTCGGCGGGCGCCAGCCTCGAGTGCCGGTGCCCGCTAGCGCCCTATCGAGCCTCGTCCGGGTAACCCCACTCCAACTCGATCCGGGCCTCTGGCGCGATGGCGCGGATCGCCTCGGTCGCGTCGGTCTCGAAGCGCTCGGACCACTTGCCGAACCCGCTGATGATGATCGGTCCGTGCTCGCTGCTCGTGAGCACCTGCGGCGGCTGGTGGTAAATACCCACCTGCATCCACGAGTCGATTCCGTGGCCCTTGAAGACTTCTTCCACCGACACCGCCACCGCGTCGGCTTCCTCGGCGGAGGCGAGGTTGAGAATGTCCAGGTAGAGATGGATGTTCACAGACATGGACTCCACCCTAGCCTGGGACGCGAGCAGCGCAGGCGCGTGTGCCCCCGGGCTCGTTGAGGTGAAGTCCCAACGCCAGTAACCGTCCTTGACGACCTTGGACGGAGTGTCCGATTCTCACCGCTCCGCCGTAAATGCATGGACTGAGAGCCTTGTTCGACGGGACACTGCCCGCTTCCTCACCTCCGGGAGTGTGATGGGCACCTCTGAGACCTACGGCTCCGCTCCGGGCAGGAGTGCGGTCCTCCTGGCGCTGCGCCACTACAACCTCGAACTCCTGCGGTTACGGTGGCTGACGCTGCCGGCGCTGCTGCTTCCGGCCCTCGGCAACATCGGCATCCGCTACATCGCCCCCTTGCTGATCGCCAAGCTCGCGGGGCAGGCCGCCACCGACGACGGCCTCACCCTCGACTCCGCGTCGCCCTACCTGCTCGGCTTCGGGGTGACACTGCTGCTCTCCGAGGCCGTGTGGCGGGTCGGGCAGCACTGCCTGAACCGGGTGGCCGCGCTCGGCATGGAGCACCTCTACGTCGACGGCATGGACGAACTGCTGGCCAAGGACGCGGCGTTCTTCCACGACAACTTCGCGGGCTCCCTCACCAAGCGGGTACTGAGTTACGGCAAGCGTTTCGAGGACTACATCGACACGATGACGTACCGGATCGTGGGCAGTCTGGTGCCGTTGCTCTTCGGTGCCGCGGTGCTGTGGACCTACTCGCCGATGCTGGTCGCCGGCCTGCTGGTGATGATGGCACTGACCCTGGTGGCCGCGACCCCGCTGATCCGGCGTAGGCAACGGCTGGTCAACGAGCGGGAGGCGGCGATCGCCCGCGTCTCCGGCCATGTCGCCGACAGCCTCATGAACATGGAGACCATCCGCGCGTTCGCGGCCGAACAGCGCGAAGGAGCCGAGCACCGCAGCCGTGTGGCGGAGTCCCGGCGGCTGACGCTGAGGTCGTGGGACTACGGCAACCTACGCGTCGACACCGTGATCGCGCCGATGTCTGTCGCCACCAACGTGCTGGGGCTGATCGTGGCGATCGCCTTCGGCGGACCGGGGTTGGGGGTGGAGGGCGTTGTCGTCGCCTTCACCTACTACTCCCAGGCGACCGAGATCATGTTCGAGTTCAATCAGATCTACCGGCGCCTGGAGAGCTCGATGACCGAGGCGGCGCAGTTCACGGAGTTGCTGCTGGACCCGCCCACCGTGGTCGACCCGCCGAAGCCGGAGCCGCTCGCGCCCCGTGACTCCAGCGTCCGCTTCGACCAGGTCACGTTCGCCCACGCGGGCGCGGCGCCGATCTTCGAGGGACTCGACCTGGACGTACCGGCGGGTGCGCGGATCGGGCTGGTCGGCCGGTCCGGCGGCGGCAAGACCACCCTCACCCGCCTGCTGCTGCGGATGTCGGACATCGACGGCGGACGCATCCTGATCGGCGGCCAGGACATCAGTCGGCTGCGGCAGAGCGACCTGCGGTCACTGATCGCCTACGTCCCTCAGGAACCCGCCATGTTTCACCGGCCGCTGCGGGACAACATCGCCTTCGCCCGGCCCGGCGCGACGGACGCGGAGATCCTCGCGGCGGCCGAGGCCGCCCATGTCAGGGAGTTCGCCGAGCAACTCCCCGACGGTTTCAGCACGCTGGTGGGCGAGCGAGGGGTGAAGCTCTCGGGCGGCCAGCGTCAGCGCGTCGCCCTGGCCCGGGCCATCCTGCGGGACGCACCGGTGCTCTTGCTCGACGAAGCGACCAGCGCGCTGGACTCCGAGAGCGAGATCCTCATCCAGGACGCCTTGTGGCGACTGATGAAGGGGCGCACAGCGCTCGTGGTCGCGCACCGGCTGAGCACCGTCGCGGGCATGGACCGTCTCGTCGTGCTGGACCGTGGAAGCGTCGTCGAGCAGGGAACCCACGAGGAGTTGCTCGCGGGGCAGGGCACGTACGCCAGGTTGTGGAGGCACCAGTCGGGTGGCTTCCTCGGCGACAGCGCCCGGCAGGACTCCGGCCAACGGGGCCCGGCGACCGGCCCGGCGCCGGACGGCGACCACACGCTGCCGTCGCCCGCCGGCACCGGTTCCGTGTGACCGGGAGGGTGCCTTAAGGAGGTCACGAGGCCTCGCGGTTGAGGCCCCGATCCCCTCACCGGCCGCAGGTCCGCTCCGGTGACGATCCCGGACGGCGGCCGGAGAGCCGTGCCTGGTGCCGAGGGCCCGCGTGTCCGGCCCGCGGCATCAGGCACACCGGTCGCCCTCAGCCGCGGCTGTAGGTGAGGAACGCTGCCCCGCTCTCCAGGACAGTGTGGTCCGTCAGATTCCAGACCTGCGGGTCGAACGCGGCCCGGCGCCCGAAGAGAGGGATGCCGGTCCCGATCGTCAACGGGCCCAGTTTGATGATCAGTTGGTCGATCTCGGCATACAGGGCGCCCGCGAGTTCGCCGCCCCCTATCAGCCAGAGGTCCTTGCCGGTCTCCTGCTTCAGCTCCCGCACCTTCGCCACCGGGTCGCTCGCGACCAGTTCCACGGCCGGGTCGGGGCTCTCGGTCAATGTGGTGGAGAACACCAGGTGCCGCAGGTGCGGGTAGGCGTTGGTCATACCGGCTTCGAGGCCGATCTCATAGGTCTTGCGGCCTTCGAGGACCGTGTCGAAGTGGGTGCCCTCCGCGGTGATGGACAACGCCTGCCTGGCCGGGGCGGGCAGCGTCTCGGGGTACTCCGAGGCCAGGTACTGCACGTAGTCCATGGGGACCGGCCAGAAGCCGTCAGGACCGGTGGGGTCGGCGCCGTCGGGCCCGGCGATGAAGCCGTCGAGGGTCGTGGCGATGTAGTAGACGAGCTTGCGCAAGAAGAGCTCCTGGTGGATCGGCTGTCGGGTGGCAGGTGGCGATCGGTGCGGATGGTGCGGATCGGGCGACAGGCCCGAGATCCGTTGGGGGCGGGGCGGGGTCAGCCGTGCTCGGGAGCAGCCCACTCGACGAACTGGACGATCACGCCGTTGGGATCGGTGACCTGGAACAGGCGCTCACCCCACGGTTCCTGGCGCAACGGCATGGTGATCGGGACTCCGGCCGCACGCAGGCGCTCCTCGTGCTCGCGCAGGCCGGAGGCGACGGTGAAGGCCAGGATCAGCCCACTGACTCGCTGCTCACGCTGCTCGGGCGGCAGCACCTCGATACCGCGGGCGAGCAGGATGACGTCGACCGCGTCGTCGTGCGACAAGGCCACGAACCCGTCGGCTGACTGCCGGACGACGTAGCCCAGATGGGTGGTGAAGAACTCTTGCGAACGGATGACGTCGTCAACGGTCAGCGAGACGGTGGAGGCGGTGAACTGCACAAGGCTCCCTGGATGCGGTGGGACGGGCTCAGCGGCTGTGACGGCGGGGCGCGCGGGTGACACCCTGCCGCTGTCTGATCGACGTAAATTTACGACGGACGTAAACTTAGCCCCGCCCATCCATAGTGTCAACATAAAAATGCTACGGGGGTAAGATTGCGTCATGGCTACCCAGACGCCGTCCCCCAAGGCCGGGCTTCGCGAGACGAAGAAGCAGGAGACCCGGCAGCTCATCTCCGACCACGCGACACGACTGTTCATCGAACAGGGCTTCGAGCAGACGACCATCGCCGAGATCGCCGCCGCCGCCCGCGTCGCCAAAAAGACGGTCACCAACTACTTCCCCCGTAAGGAGGACCTGGCGCTGGACCATCAGGAGCAGTTCGCCGCCTCGCTGGCGCGAACCGTGGACGCACGACACCCGGGAGAATCAGCGCTGGCCGCGCTGCGCCGCGCCTTCGCCGACTCCGTCGCCTCGCAGGACCCGGTCGCGGGCTTCTCCGGCCAGGAGTTCGCCCGCATGATCGCCGACAGCCCCACCCTGAGCACCTGCGTACGCGGCCTCCACGACCAACGCGCCCACCACCTCGCTCACGCACTCGCCGAGGCGACCGGCGCCCGGCCCGACGACATCACCGTCCGGACCGTCGCCGAACTGCTGGGCACCGTGCACCGCACGCTGTTCCACCGCATCCAGGAGCTCACTCTCGCCGGACACCCTAACGACCGGATCGCCGAGACCATCACCGCCGAAGCCGCTCAAGCCTTCGACCTCCTGGAACCGACCCTGTCCGACTACGCCACCGCCTAGCCCCTGCCTGCGTTCCTGTGCGAGGCGAGCCAGCTGACCGACGTGGTCGCAGCCCCGCAGGATCGGCTGCCCGGGCGGCAGGGAATGAACGTCCTGCTTGATTGTTGAAAGTGGTATGAAAAAGATCGGGTTCCTGTCCTTCGGTCACTGGACACCGTCGCCGCACTCCCGGACGCGCTCCGCGGCGGACTCCCTGCTCCAGGCGATCGACCTCGCGGTCGCCGCGGAGGAGCTGGGCGCCGACGGCGCGTACTTCCGGGTCCATCACTTCGCGCGGCAGTACGCCTCACCGTTCCCGCTGCTCGCGGCCATCGGCGCGCGAACCAGCCGGATCGAGATCGGCACCGGTGTGATCGACATGCGCTACGAGAACCCGCTGTACATGGCCGAGGACGCGGGCGCCGCGGACCTGATCTCCGGCGGTCGACTGCAGCTCGGCCTCAGCCGAGGATCCCCGGAGCAGGTCATCGACGGCTGGCGCCACTTCGGGCATCTGCCCGCCGAGGGCACCACCGACAGCGACATGGCCCGCGCCCACACCGAGCGGCTCCTGGAGGTACTGAAGGGTGAGGGATTCGCGCAGCCCCACCCCCATCCGATGTTCTCCAACCCACCCGGGCTCCTGCGCATCGAGCCGCACTCGGAGGGCCTGAGGGACCGAATCTGGTGGGGGTCCGGTTCGAACGCCACCGCCGCGTGGGCGGCCACGCTCGGGATGAACCTGCAGAGTTCGACCCTCAAGGACGACGAGAGCGGCGAACCGCTTCACGTCCAGCAGCGCAAGCAGATCGAGGCCTACCGCGAGGCCTGGCGGGAGGCGGGGCACGCCCGCGAGCCGCGCGTCTCGGTCAGCCGCAGCATCTTCGCGCTGGTCGACGACCGGGACCGCGCCTACTTCGGCCGCGAGGGCGACTCCCAAGATCAGATCGGCTATATCGACGCCAACACCCGGGCCATCTTCGGCCGGTCCTACGCCGCCGAACCGGACGTCCTGGTCAAGCAACTCGCCGAGGACGAAGCGGTCGCCGCCGCCGACACGCTGCTCCTCACCGTGCCGAACCAGCTCGGCGTCGCCTACAACGCCCACGTGATCGAGAGCATCCTCACCCACGTCGCTCCGGCACTGGGCTGGCGCTGAGCACCGAAGCCGGGGGCGCCGGGTGGATGTGACCGGCCGGTGTCACCGTACGGGTCCGTGCGGCACGGCACCCGTCCGCACGGCTCGTTCGCCGGCCCGGCCCACAGCGAGGTCAGGTTGCTTGACGACAACCAGACACCGGGCACCAGGGCGCACGTCAACGACGTGAACGGTGCCTGGAGGTGCGGCTCCCTGTACACATGACTGACAAGAAGCTGTCATACGCGGACCGGAATGCGCGTTCGGGCGGCGCTCGTTCTGAACTGACATGACTGTCGGAGTAGCACTCAACGCGTCCCAGGCATCGAACCAGGTCGACGCGACCGTCCAACTCGCCTCAGAAGCCGCTGAGTTGTCTCACGTCGGCGTGGTTCGGGCAGACCTTCGGGGCACGGCCGACTTCCACGGCGAGCTGCTCACCGCCACCACGCCGATCCCCGCCCGGGTGACGGGCGCGGAGGGCGGTGTCCCCCTGCTGGTCGCCGCGATGGGACCCCAGGCCCTGCGTGTCAGCGGCGAGTTGGCGGACGGCATCCTGCCGTACCTCGCGGGGCCGCGCGCCCTGGCCGACCACATCGTGCCCGGCGTGGTCACGGACGACACCGACGCGGTACGGGCCAAGGCCACCGAGAACCTGGCGTTCTACTAGATCCCGTCCTACGCGCGGGTCATCGAACTCTCCGGCGGCCGACGTGCCGCCGACCTTGCCGTGATCGGTGACGAGAAGACCGCCGAGGCCGAGATCCGGCGTTACCGCGACGCCGGCGCCACCGAGGTCGTGTTCTCGGGCACCGAGATCGCGGGAGAGACCGACCGGAGGCGCACCTGGCGGCTCCTGGGCGAACTGGCCCGCTGAACACACCGTCGAGCCCGGCTGCCCGACCGCCGCGCTCCCCCGACCCCCTGTGACGAAGGAGATCCCGTGACCGCCGAGACCGGCACCGACCTCGCCGCCTTCACCGATACCTGGGTGGAGTGGCACCGCGCCCAGGAGGCACGGCTCGCCGCCCCGCACGGCTTCCTGGCCATCACCGGACTGCACTGGCTCGACGACCGGCCCCAGCGCTTCCCGGACGCGCCCGGTGCGTGGCACACCGGCCCGGAGGGGGTCGTCGTGACCCTCGACGAGGGCGAGGAACTGGTCGTCGAGGGTACGACCGTGAGCGGTGAGCACCGTTTCGGGGTGCTTCCCGAGCGCGGGGGTGTCGAGGCCGTCTGGGGGGACGCCGTCATCGAGGTCGCCAAGCGGGGCGGGTACGACATCGTGCGCCCCCGGCACCCGGACGCGCCGCTGCGCACCTCCTTCACCGGAACGCCCGCCTACGCCCCCGACCCGCGCTGGGCCGTGACGGGCCGCTACGTCCCGTTCGACACGCCGCGGCCGACCACTGTGGGAGCCGCCGTCGAGGGCCTTGAGCATGTCTACGAGGCTCCCGGCAGGGTCGAGTTCGAACTCGACGGACGCCCGCTGTCGCTGACCGCGTTCCCCGGTCATGGTGCGGGCCGGCTCATGGTGCTGTTCACCGACGCGACCTCCGGGGTCACGACCTACGCCGCCAACCGGTCCCTGACCCTCGATCCGCCCGCCGCCGACGGCACGGTCGTCCTGGACTTCAACCGCGCCACGAACCTGCCGTGCGCCTACACGGACCTGGCGACCTGCCCGCTGCCCCCGGCCGAGAACCGGCTGCCGGTCGCGATCGAGGCGGGTCAGAAGATCCCCCGCGAGCGCGCCGGCTCGTGAGCGGGGCTCCCGCGGGTGGGGCTCGCCGATGCGTGTCCCGCGCCACGGATCATGCTGCCGCGCCCGCCGCGGAGTGCGGCGGGCGCGGTTCTCGCTGTGGTGTGCGGTGGGTCGGGGCCTCAGCAGGGGTTGATGGTCAGTTTGAAGTTGGTCGTGTTGCGGATGTCCTGGGCGTTGTTGTTTGTGCGCAGGCAGTTGACGGTGGCCTCGCCCACGGCGGGACCCTGGCCGGGTTCGGGCATCTCGTTGACCCAGATGCCGAAGCCGGACTTGGCGTCCCAGGCGTCGCCGCTCTTGCGGGCGCCGGTGATGGAGATGTCGTTGAAGACGGTGTCCTTCACCGGGTTCTCGGGCTGGCTGCCGTTGTACTTGGTCTGGAACATGATGCCGCTGTAGGTGGGGTCGACGATGTCCACGTGGTTGACGCGGATGCCCTGGAAGACCTTGGAGGCGGAGAAGAGCCAGATGCCGGGGAAGGTCTGGTCGCCCCAGAAGTGGCCGCCGGCGCGGACGATCGAGATGTTCTCGAAGGTCGTCGGATCGGTGCCGAAGCCGTTCATGGGGTAGCCGAAGTCGAGCGAGGAGATGGTGATGCCGGAGTAGACGAGCGTGTCCGCGATGTGGATGTTGCGGAAGGTGTTGTGGTAGCCGCCGTACACGGCGACACCCGCGGCTCGCCAGGTCAGGGTGGTGGTGAGGTTCTCGTAGAGGTTGTTCTTCATGTCGGCGCCGCCGGCGTCGATGGCGGAGAACAGCGCGAAGCTGTCGTCACCGGTGGCGCGGGCGTCGTTGTTGGTGACGAGGTTGTCGGTCGATCCGTTGGTCATGTTGACGCCGTCGGCGAACATGTTGCGGATCCGGGAGTTCTTGATGGTGATGCGGTCGGTGTTGGCGCCCCAGTAGAGGCACACCATGTGCTCGTTCCAGATGTCGTCGATGGTGATGTCGGAGACGTTGGCGAAGTCGAAGACCTTGCCGGGGCCGTCGATGCGCGAGGTGTAGTTGCCGAAGTAGGCGAAGCCCTTGAAGAGCGAGCCCTTGGCGGTGGCGTCGGCGCGGAAGCCGATGTCGGTGTTGTCCTGGGTGGTGGGAGCGTTGAACCGGGTGTACCAGGGGCCGGCTCCGACGACCTTGACGGCCTTGCCGTAGACCTGGAACTTGCTCGCGGTCTGGTAGTCGCCCGGCGGCAGGTAGACGCCGACGAGAGTGTTGGTGGTGTCCATGCGGACCTTGTCGAGGGCGTTCTGGACGTCCTGGTGGGTGAAGCCGACGGGCACGGCGTACGTCGCGGGGTCGGGGTTGGCGACCGGTGCCGCCTGCTCCAGGTTGACGAAGTCGACCGTGTAGGTGGAGGTGTTGGCGGCGTCCTTCTGCAGGCGGATCTTGCTGCCGGCCGGCACGGTCTCGCCGAGCAGGACGTGCGCCTCGTCGTAGATGTGCCGTGGGGCGCCGGAGCCCGGGGAGTTGCCCGGCGAGGCTTCGGCGCCGTACAGCCAGGCGTACTTGGAGGTGAGCGGGACGGCCTTCTTGAACGTGCCGTCGACGTAGAGGTTGAGGGTGGCGTCGGTGCCACCGCCGCCTGCCGCGTCGGGGATGGAGAAGCGGGTCACCAGGGTGTTGGTGGCGGCGCGGGTGGTGAACTCGACGTACTCGCCGGTGGCGTCGAGGCGGACGGCCTTGCGCCCGGAGGCCTCGCCGGCGGGGTCGCCGACGGTGCGGTTGGGTCCGAGGACACTGGCGCCGCCGCCGGTGGTGCCGTCCTCCGCCTCGTACATGTCGTAGGGCATGTTGGCGCCGCGGCCGACGAACAGGGACTGGGTGGCGGTGTTGTTGTCCCGCTTGACCGGCAGTTCGTTGGTGTCGGCGGCGAGTACGGTCCTGACGGTGTAGGTGCCGTTGGCCGCGGTCCAGGGGCCGAGCGTCACGACAGTGGAGTCGCCGGGGGCGAGGGTGCCGGTGTGGGCGCCGGTCAGGGTCTTGACCGTGGCGCCCTGTTTGTCGAGGAGGGTGAGGGTCAGGCCGTGGCTGCCTGCGGCGGTGGGTTCGGTGCCCTGGTTCTTGACGGACGCCTTGAAGGAGACCGTGTCGCCCGCCGAGGGGCTGGACGGGGTGGTGGTGACCGAGGTGGTGACCAGGTCGGAGCTGGCGACGGGCTTCACCACGAGGGCGGTGGGCCGGGTGTAGGTGTTGTTGGTCTCGTTCTGTTCGATGACCGTGTCGGTGTCGTCGGCGACGGCGCTGAGCTCGTAGGAGCCGGCTTCCCGCTGGCCGAGGGAGGCGTTGACGGTGGTCTGCGCGCCGGCCGCGAGGGCGCCGACCTCGGCGGTGGCGACCTTGGTGCCGCCCAGGCGCACCGCGAGCTTGCTGGCGGGCGCGGCGGCGGGGCCGTCGTTGCGGACGGTGGCGGCGACGGTGAGGGAGTCCGACTCGACCGGCGCGGCCGGTGTGGTGGTCAGGTTCGTCACCAGCAGGTCGGGGTTGGGGGCGGGGGCGCCGATGACCTGGAACTCGGCGAGTTGGCCGGCCGGGGCGCCGGAGTTGGTGGTGAACCTCAGTCTGACGTCGGCGGTGCGGGCGGTGACGGGGATCGTGACGGTGTTGGCGTTCGCCGGGTCGAAGGCGTAGCTCTTGGCGGCGACGAGGCTGGTGAAGGTCGAGGCGTTCTGTTCCCGGCCGAGGACCTCGATGGTCTGGGTGCGGGCGGACCAGGCGCTGTCGGGGTTCAGCTTGAGGGCTAGGCGTTCGAGGTCGGCGTTGGCGCCGAGCCTGACGGTGAGGGTGTTGGGGTAACTGCCGCCCGCGCCTTCCCAGTAGGTGGCGGTGTTGTTGTCGTTGGCGTTCGCGGCGACATAGGTGTGGACGGTGGAGGAGGCGTCGATCGGCTTGCCGACGGCGAGGTTGGAGCCGTTGCCGCCGCTGCCGTTGCGGGTGACGGTGTTGCTGTTGCCGGACTGGTTGCCGGCGGCGTCCTTGGCGCGGACGTAGTAGGTGACGGTGCTGGTCGCGGGCTGCGTGTCGGTGAAGGTGGTGACGTTGCCCGCGACGCTGTCCCTGAGGACATTGTTGGCGTAGATGTCGTAGCCGCTGACGCCGGTGTTGTCGGTGGAGGCCGTCCAGGTGAGCTTGATCTGGCCGCTGCCCGGTTCGGTGTACGTCAGGTTCGCGGGGGCGGTGGGCGCCTGGGTGTCGCCGGCGTCGCCGATGCGGGTGACGGTGTTGCTGTCGGCGGACTGGTTGCCGGCGGCGTCGCGGGCCCGGACGCGGTAGGAGACGGTCTGGTTGGCCGGGCGGGTGTCGGTGAAGGTGGTGACGCTGCCCGCGACGGAGGTGAGCAGGGAGCCGTTGGCGTAGATGTCGTAGCCGGTGACGCCGGTGTTGTCGGTCGCCGCGCTCCAGGTGAGCTTGATCTGACCGTCGGCGGGCTCGGTGTAGGCCAGGTTGGTCGGGGCGCTGGGGGCCTGGGTGTCGCCGCCGCTCGGGCCGTAGATCTCCAGCTCGGATATCTGGGCGGCGGGCTGCACGGAGTTGGCGGTCACCAGGACGCGGACGAACCGGGTGGTGGCGGAGTCGAGGGTGAGGGTCGCCGTGTTGTCGTTCGCCGCGTTGAAGGTGTAGGCCTGGGAGGCCGAGAGGTCGGTGTAGGTGCTGCCGTTGGTGCTGCCCTGGATCTTCAGGGTCTGGCTGCGCGTCTCCCAGTTCGCGGGGAGTTTGAGGACGACGCGGTTGACGGCGAGGGAGGCGCCGAGGTCGGCCTCCAGCCATTGCGGGAGTGCGTTGTTGGTGCTCTCCCAGTAGCTGGCGCGGTTGCCGTCGTTGGCGTTCGGGGCGGCGTAGACCTCGGTGTGGCTGCTGGCCTTGAGGGTCTTGCCGGAGGCGAGGTTGGTGGAGGACTCGCCCGCGGCGTGGACTTCGAGTTCGGAGAGCTGGGCGGCCTGCCAGCCGGTGTTGGCGCTGATGGCGATGCGGACGTAGCGGGCCTGTGCGGCGGGGAAGCCGATGGTGACGGTGTTGGCGGTGGCGGGGCTGAAGGTGTGGGCGGCGGAGCTCTTGAGGGTGGCGAAGCTGGTGCCGTCGGCGCTGCCCTGGACGCTGAGGGTCTGGGTGCGGCTCTCCCAGCCGGAGGGCAGCTTCAGGACGACTTCGTCGATGCGCCGGCTGCTGCCGAGGTCGGCCTGGACCCACTGGGGCAGGCTGCTGCCCGCGCTTTCCCAGTACGTGCCCTGGTTGCCGTCGGTGATGTTCGAGGCGGCGTAGCCGTTGTTGGTGTTGCTGGCCGATGCGGTGTCGCCGAGCGCGATGTTGGGTCCGCCGGCGGCTTGGGCGGTCATCAGGGGGCCGCCGAGGGCCAGCAGGCTCGTCACGATCACGGCGCTCAGCCACCGTGATCTCCAGGTGGGGGTTCTCATCGTTCCTCGCATTTCGGGATCGCACGTCGGGGGGCGGATCGGGGGTGCGGGTCGGGGGTGCGGGTCGGGGATGCGGGTCGGGGATGCGGGTCGCGGCTCGGGAGGGGCGTCCGTTCATGACGCCATTCCGGTTCGGCGACCCGCGTGGAGCGGGCCGCCGAACCGGTCACCCCGGTCGGTCAGTTGCGGTTGATCACGAACTGGGAGCCCGGCTCGACACAGACATCGCCCTCCGCCGAACCCGTGATGGTCACACCGGTCAGGGTCGCGCTGCCGCGGGCCCCGCCCATGGCGAGGACACCGCAGCCGTTGAGTGACGTGTCGATACGGACGTCGCTCACCTTCACACCCGGCATCGCGCCGCCCCCGGTCTTGAACTGGATCCCGTCGTAGGTCGAATCGTGGATGTCGGTGTCGCGGATGGTCACGCCGGGGATGTCCGGCCCCTGCGCGAACAGCGTGATGGCGCCGAACTCCTGGTCCTCGTTCCAGAACGCCCCGCCGGTGCGGTGCAGCGCGTTGTTGGCGATGAGGGTCTGTCCGGAGAACGGGATCGGGTCGTGGTCGGTGGCCAGCATGATGCCGGGGTAGTTCATCGTGTCGGCCACGACGTTGTTCTCGATCGTGTTGCCGTAACCGCCGTACACGGCGATGCCGTTGGCGCGCCAGGGCAGTTGGACGGTGTTGTTGCGGAAGTGGTTGTCGTGGCCGACGTCGACCGAGGTGTCCTTGACGTACTTGCTGGCCCAGACGGCGAGCGCGTCGTCCCCGGTGTTGCGGAAGGAGGAGTTGTACACGGTCGAGTTGCGGGTGCCGTTGGCGAAGTTGATGCCGTCGGCGTAGGTGTCGCGCACCCGCATGCCGGTGAACTCCAGCCCGTCGCCGGGGTTCCACAGCTCGGGGATGTTGGAGTAGTCGCGGCCGACCCAGACGCCGACGTTGGCGTGCTCGATCCACACGTTGCTGATCTTCGTGTTCTTGCCGAAGCGGCCGTTGAGGCCGACGCCGCCCTCGGCGTTGCCGTCGCCGCCCCGGATGGTGCCGGAGCCGAAGATCGCGAGGTCGGAGATCTTGGTGTTGTCGTCGATGTCGAAGCCGAAGTTGCCCTCGTGCGGGTGGTTGATGCCGCCCGCGTCCTGCGGCGCGGTCAGCGTGTACAGCTGCGAGTGCCACATGCCGGCGCCGCGGATGGTCACGTCACGGATGCCGACCTGGTTGTACTGCCCGCGGTTGAGGGGGTCGTCGGTGAGGATCTTCTGCTCCTGGCGCCACTGCCCGGCGGGGATCCACACGCAGGCGATGTCTCCCTTCTGGTCGGCGGTGACGGCCCGCTGGAGGGCGTCGGTGTCGTCGATGCCGTCGTTGGGCACGGCGCCGTAGGCGGTGATGGAGGTGCACTCGGCCGGCTTGGAGGCGGGCGGCGCCACCTGTTCCAGGTCGATCAGGTCCAGGACGTAGTAGGCGGCGCTGTCCCCCGCGTCGCGCTGGAGACGGAAGGTGGTGCCGGCGGGGTAGCTCGTGGTCAGCAGCGCCTGCGCCTCGTCGAACAGTCGGCGGGCGTCGCCGCCGGGGCGGTTCGTCAGGCCCTCGGGTTCGTCCGTGCTGCCGTAGAGCCAGCTGTGCTTGGAGGACAGGGTCAGCTTGCGGACGAACGTCCCGTCGGCGTAGAGGCTGATGGTCGCCTCCCGGCCGCCGCCGCCCGCGGCGTCGGGGATGGAGTTGCGTACGACGAGGGAGTTGGCGGCGTTGGTGGAGGTGAACTCCACGTAGTCGCCGGTGGTGTCGAGGCGTACGGACTCGCGGCCCGAGGACTCGGTGGCGAAGTTGGTGTGGCCGAAGGTCCGCTTGCTGTCGGCGGTCAGCAGGGTGCCCCGGTAGCGACCGGTCTCCGCCTCGTACTCGGTGTACGGCACGGCGGCTCCGCGCCCGACGACGATGGAGCGGGCGAAGACGTTGTTGTTCTCGTTGGTCTCCGTGACCGTGCCGGTGGCGTCCGCGGTGGCCGTGAGGGTCGCGCCGCCGCTGGTGGCCTTCCAGGTCCCGCTGATCGCCACCTCGGCCGTGGCGCCGGCGGCGATCGCGCCGGCCGTGCCCTTGAGGGTCTGGCCGCCGACGGTCAGCTGGGTGACGCTGCCCGCCGGAACGCCGCTGGTGCCGCGGTTGCGGACCGCGACGGTGAAGGAGACGTCGGCGCCGACCGCGGGCGAGGACGGGTTGGTGGTGATGCCGGTGACCTGGAGGTCCGGGCCCGGGGCCGGGGAGACGGTCAGCTTGGCCGTCGCGGTACGGCTGTTGTTGCCGTTGTCGGACTCGGTGACGGTGTCGCTCGGGTCGACGACCGCGGAGACGGTGTAGGAACCCGTCGGACGCTTCCCCACGGGCACGTCGACCGTGGCGGACTGCCCCGCGGCGAGGGCCGCGACGGAGGCGGAACCGGCGACGGTGCCCTCGACGCTGACGTCGAGCGCGCTCGCGGGCGCGGCGGCGGTGCCGGCGTTGCGGACGGTGGCCTTGACCGTCACCGTGTCCGCCTCGGACGGCGTGGCCGGGGACCAGGTCAGGTCGGTGACGACGAGGTCGGGCTGCGGGGTGGCGGTGCCGAGCACCTCGATCTCGGCGATCTGGGCGCCGGGCGCGCCGGTGTTGGCGGAGAAGGCGAGCCGTACGTCGGCCACCCGGCCACTGACCGGGATGAGGACGCTGTTGCCGCCCGAAGAGGGGCTGAAGGAGTAGTCGCCGCGGGCTTTGAGGGTGGTGAAGCCGGACACTCCTGTGGCGCGGCCGAGGACCTCGATGGACTGGGTCCGCGGTCCCCAGGCCGCGTCGGGATTGAGCTTGACGCGCACGGCCTGGACGTCCGCGTCGGAGCCGAGCTTCACCGTGAGGTTCGCCGGGAAGCCCGCCGACTCCCAATAGGTGCCGATGTTGCCGTCGTTGGCGTTGGCGGCGATGTAGTTCTGGGTCGTCGAGGAGGCCTCGACGGGCTTGCCCCGGGCGAGGTCACCCGCCTCGACCGGCGGCTCCTCGGGTTCCTGGCCGGCCTCGCCGAAGACTTCCAGTTCCGACAACTGGGCGGCGTTCCAGCCGGTGTTGGAGGCAACCTGCACCCGCACATAGCGGGCGGTCGCGGCCGGCAGGTCGATGTTCACGGTGTTCGCCGCGGACGGGTTGAAGGCGCGGCCCTGCCCGGCGGCGAGGGTGCTGAAGGAGCCGCCGTCGGTGCTGCCGAGGACGGACAGCGACTGGGTGCGCGCCTCCCAGCCGGTGGGCAGCTTCAACGCGACGCGGTCCAGGGGGACTTGCGCGCCGAGGTCGACCTGTACCCACTGGGGGAAGGAGCCGGTGGGCCCTTCCCAGTACGTCTGCTGGCTTCCGTCGGTGACGTGGGCGGCCGGGTAGCCGCCGAGGGTTCCGCCGGCGGTGGCCGTTCTGCCCAGGGCGAGGTTGGGCTGGGCCGCGGCGTGTGCCGGGGCGGGGAGCAGCCCGGTGGCTGTCAGACCCGCGAGCAGCAGGCCGACCCCCAGCCGTCTGCTCAAGTTGATGCGTCTCATGGTGGCCTCTCCGCGATCCGGGCAGGGTGCGGGAACCCCGGCGCCGCCTCTCGGATCGGGCCTGCGGGCGCGGGACGCACGCCGGGGCCGGAGTGGGGGTGCCGAGGTCGCGCGCCTGGAGCCCAGCAGGACTTCAATGAGGGATGGCGCCGTTGAGTCGATTTATTGAGTAGTTATGTGACTCACTTGCAACGCTGAGGTGACAGGTTTCTCCAGTGTGACGACTTTGTCAACGCTTCCGTCAGGTTCACGACAGTCGAATGCCGTGGAAACGACAACGGCACCGGTGTCACAACCGCCGGAAAGGCGGTGACACCGGTGCCGAGAGGCGACGCGGGATCAGTCCGTCACTCGACGGGCGGCGGCGCGGTGGAGCCGCGCACCACCAGCTCGGGCTCGAAGAGAAGCTCGCCCGGGTGCGCCGTACTCCCCTGGATCTGCGAGCACAGCAGGTCCACCGCCGCGCGCCCCATCGCCTCGATGGGCTGGCGCACCGTGGTCAGCGGCGGTTCCGTGCACGTCATGAACGCCGAGTCGTCGAAGCCCACGACCGACACCTGCGTCGGCACGGTCAGCCCCCGCCGACGCGCTGCCCGGATGGCGCCCAGGGCGAGCGGGTCGCTGGCGCAGACGATGCCGGTCACCCCCGCCTCGAGCAGCCGGGTGGTGGCCGCCTGCCCGCCCTCCAGGGAGAAGATCGACCGCTGGACCAGGGCGTCGTCCCAGACCGTGCCCGCCGCGTCGGCGGCCAGGCGGGCGGCCGCCAGCTTGCGGCGCGACGGCATGTGGTCCTCCGGGCCCAGGACCAGGCCGATCCTCTCGTGCCCCAGAGAGGCCAGATGCCGCCAGGCCTGCTCGACCGCGACGGCGTCGTCGCACGCGACGCACGGGAAGTCCAGTCCGTCGATGGAGGCATTGACCAGCACCACCGGGATCTTCCGCTCCGCGAGCTGGTGGTAGTGCTCGTGCGGGGCGTCGGCCTGCGCGAACAGACCGCCGGCGAAGATGACGCCGGAGACCTGCTGCTGCAGCAGAAGCTCCACGTAGTCCGCCTCGGACACGCCGCCTCGGGTCTGCGTGCACAGCACCGGGGTCAGCCCCTGCTGGGCCAGCGCCCCGCCGATGACCTCGGCGAACGCGGGGAAGATCGGGTTCTGCAGCTCGGGCAGGACCAGGCCGACGAGCCGGGCCCGCTCACCGCGCAGCTGGGTCGGCCGCTCATACCCGAGCACGTCCAGGGCGGTCAGGACCGACTGCCGGGTCCCCTCGGACACCCCGGGCTTTCCGTTGAGGACACGACTGACCGTCGCCTCGCTGACCCCAACCTTCTTCGCCACCTGAGCAAGTCGTCGCGTCATGAACGCAAGCCTAGCGCAAGATACGCAAGCCAGTTGCGGAAAATTCCGGTTTCCTGCCACCTCCGAGGGGCGCCACCAGCGCCGTCCCGGGCTCCCGTCGCAGCGGCGCTTGCAACCCGGAGCCCACCGGCCGGACAGCCCCTCCCCCGGTGACCGCCTGGGCCATGGGACGGTGCCGGACGTAACCGCGTCACCAGGGTGACGGCGCCGGGGGCTCCACCACCGGCGGCCGGTCGTCACAGGTGATGGTGTTCGGCAGCAGCCAGTCCGAGAGCCAGCCTCCGTCGTTGCCCCCGAGGTCGGTCAGCGCGAACTCCGATCCGGACGCCGGGAAGTTGAAGGAACCGCAGTTGTTCACCCCGACCGCGCCGACGTTGCGGGCGTCCACGTTCTCGAAGGTGGCGGACCCCTTCGTGCGGGCGCTGAGCACCGAGTTGCCGGTGCCGTCGACGCGGATGTCCTTGAAGTGGACCGACGGGATGTCGTAGAGGTCCTTCACGCCGTACTCGCTGACGAGCATGATCGCGTTGTGGGTGCTGTCGAGGTAGTGGTCGCCCGTGACCCGGATGTCGGCGTCGATGGAGCGGTCCAGGGCGTAGAACCACAGGGCGCCCAGCCCGATCCGCCAGTTGAGGTCGAGGGTGCCGGCGCGGACCGTGGTGTTGTCGGTGAAGTGCAGGAACCCGCCGAACGGTGTGGCACCGAAGCGCGCGCCCGCGTGCAGCGCGCTGCCTTCGCGCACCGGGTCCGCGACCAGGTTGCCGCTGACGGTGTTGTCGCGTCCGCCGTAGATCGCGATGCCGTTGGCGAGGGTCGGGGACTGCACCGTGTTGCGGGAGAAGGTGTTGCCGGAGTCGGCCGTCGTCTGCGACCACATCGCCAGGCCGTCGTCGCCGGTGTTGCGGATGAAGTTGCCGTGCACGAGCGAGCGGGTCACGCCGGTGTGGAGGTTCAGGGCGTCGGCGATCTGGTCAACGATGACGTTGTCGCGCACCCGCAGGTTCTCCATGGGCCCGTCGAACCACAGCCCGACCTTGGTGTGGTGCAGATACAGGCCGCTGACGGTGGAGTCGCTCATGGCGCCGCCGATCGCGTTGACCTGGTCGGTGTCGACGCGGTCGCGGACGTCACCCTCGACGGCGAAGCCGGACAGGTGCACGTGGTGGCTGCCGCCGTCCGCGGCGCTCTTGCCGTACAGGCCCACGCCGGTGTGCCGGGACCCGTCGGGCGCGGGAGTGTCGAGGGTGACCTGGCGCCCCTTCAGGACCGTGTGCCAGCTGCCCGCACCGGTGATGGTGATGTCGTCGACCTCGATGTGCCGGTTGACCTGGAAGGTGCCCGGCGGCAGATAGACGGGCCGGTGGGCGCGGCGGGCGAAGGCGATGGCCCGCTCGATGGCGGGCGCGGCGTCCCTCCGGCCGGTGGGGTCCGCGCCGAAGGCCCGCACGTCGACGCCCCCGCGTACGGTCCTCGGCGGGGCGACGAGCTGGGAGTCGAGCAGGTCCACGACGGTCCAGGCGGCGCGGCTGCCCGCGGGCACCGTCAGGCGCACCCGGTCGCCCGCGCGGTAGGTGCGTTTCAGGAGCAGGCGCTGCTCGTCGTAGAAGTGGGTGGGGCGGAACGGCTTGTCGATCCGCGGGGCGGGTGTGGTGGCCGCGGGCACGCAGGAGCACTCGGTGATCCACCAGTCGGGGTGCAGCAGGTCGGCGCGGGGGTCGTTGGTGAACGGGTACTGGTTGTAGAGCCAGGAGTACCGGGACGTGAGTGTCATCGTGGCGCGGTGCCGGCCGGCGACGCTCACGTCGAGAGGCGCGGTGATCCCGCCGCCTTCGGGGGCGTCGGGGATGCTGTAGCGCACGGTGAGGGCGTTGGCGGCACGTGGCAGGACGAACTCGACGTACTGACCGGGCGTGAGCCGGACCGCCTTCCGTCCGGACGCCTCCGAGGCGAGGGTGTACGGCGTGCGGTCGGGTCCGATGACGGTTCCGTCCGTGGTGACGTTCTCGGCTTCCTGCTCGTCGAAGTCCACGTCCGCGCCGCGTCCGGCGACCAGTGCGGGATCCAGTGCGGCCCGGGTGACGACCGGACGGACGCCGGTGGCGTCGGAGGTGCGGCCCGGTGCCGCGGCGGCGATGCCGTCGGCCGCCAGTCCGAGAGCGAGAAGCACGCAGAACAGGGAGGTGGCTCTGGCGCCGGTGTGTGCGCGGACGCGTCTGGGAGACATCGGGGCTCGCTTCTGTCGGAGGGAAGGGCGAGGCACGTCGTACGGGGGCGGTGGATGCGGTCCGGTGGCAGGGACGTAGGCACGGGGGCGCGCCTCGCGGTAGTCGGCGCATGGAACCTGCCGGCACGGGGGCGCGCCCCTCGGTAGCCGCCGGATGGAACCTGCCGGCACGGGGACACGCCCCGCGGTAACCGGCGGATGGAACCTGCGCGCCCGGCCGACCTGTTGCGGACGGCGGGGCGCGCAGGGAACGTGGGTCAGGCGCCGTCGGCTGCCCGCAGCCACACCGCCGTGTCCGAGGGCAGCGTCCCGTCGGCCCGGAGCGGCCCGCTGGCCAACAGGACCTCGCGGTACGGGGGAAGGCCGGCCGACGTGGCCGACAGATTGACCACGCAGACCACTCCTCCGGGGCGGGCGAAGGCCAGCACACCTTCCCCGGCGGGCAGCCACCGCATCGACCCGTCGCCGAGACCCGGCTCGGCTCGGCGGATGCGCAGCGCCCGCCGGTAGAGCGAGAGCATCGAGGAGGCGTCGACGCTCTGGTGGTCCACGGCGTAGTGCGCCCAGTTCTCGGGCTGCGGCAGCCAGGGGGCGTCCCCCGCGCCGAACCCGTACGCCGGGGCCGCCTCCTCCCAGGGCAGGGGCACCCGGCAGCCGTCGCGGCCGGGGTCGACACCGCCGGAGCGGAAGTGCATCGGGTCCTGGATCCGGTCGACGGGGATGTCCGCCTCGGGCAGGCCCAGTTCCTCGCCCTGGTAGAGGTAGACCGAGCCGGGCAGCGCGAGGGTCAGCAGGGCGGCGGCCCGGGCGCGGCGGGTCCCGAGAGCGAGATCGGTGGGCGTGCCGAAACGCTTGGTGGCGAAGTCGAAGCCGGTGTCCTCGCGGCCGTAGCGGGTGACGGTGCGGGTGACGTCGTGGTTGCACAGCACCCACGTGGCGGGCGCGCCGACCGGGGCGTGCTCGGCGAGGGTGTCGTCGATCGTGCGGCGCAGCCGGCCGGGCTCCCAGGGGCAGGAAAGGAAGTTGAAGTTGAACGCGGTGTGCAGTTCGTCGGGGCGCAGGTAGCGCGCGAAGCGTTCGGCGTCGGGCAGCCACACCTCACCGACGAAGACCCCGCCGTACTCGTCGGCGACGGCGCGCCAGGACCGGTAGACGTCGTGGAGTTCGTCCTGGTCGATGTACGGGTGGGGGTCGACGCCCTCCTCGAAGTCGGCGAGCGCGGGGTCCTTGGCGAGCAGCGCGGCGGAGTCGATCCGGACGCCGGCGACACCGCGCTCGAACCAGAAGCGCAGGACGTCCTCGTGCTCCTGGCGGACCTCGGGATGGGCCCAGTTGAGGTCGGGCTGTTCGGGGGTGAACAGGTGCAGGTACCACTCGCCGTCCGGGACGCGCGTCCAGGTGGGTCCGGAGAACTGGGAGGGCCAGTTGTTCGGGGGCAGTTCACCGTGCTCACCGCGTCCGGGCCGGAAGTGGAACCGCTCCCGCTCGGCGCTGCCGGGCCCTGCAGCCAACGCTGCCTGGAACCAAGGGTGTTGGTCGGAGACGTGGTTGGGGACGATGTCGACGATGGCGCGGATACCGAGGGCCGCGGCCTCGGCGATCAACTTCTCGGCTTCGGCGAGGGTGCCGAAGGCGGGGTCGATGGTGCGGTAGTCGGCGACGTCGTAGCCGCCGTCGACCAGCGGTGAGGCGTACCACGGGGTGAACCAGACGGCGTCGACGCCCAGTTCGGCGAGGTAGGGCAGTCTCGCCCGGACGCCCGCGAGGTCACCGGTGCCGTCGCCGTCGCCGTCGGCGAAACTGCGTGGATACACCTGGTAGATGACGGCGTCGCGCCACCAGTCGTCGGTGCGGGGCGCATGAGGGGCTGCCACAGAGGTTCCTTTCGGGCAGGAAGATTCCTCGCCGTCGCCCCGGTTGCTGCGGGGCGGATGGACAGGGCGGCGGCGAAGTTCATCGGGGGGTGTTCCGTGCGGTGGGCGTCAGCCTTTGAGGCCGCCGGCGGTCAGGCCGCTCATGATGTTGCGCTGGAAGACCAGGAAGATGAGCAGCGTCGGTATCGAGGCGATGGTCAGCGCCGCGATCAGCACGTTGACGGGGACGCCGTTGGACAGCGAGTAGATGCCGACGTTGAGCGTCTGCCTGGCGGGGTCGGGCAGCGTGAGCATCGGCCACAGGAAGTCCTTCCAGACTCCGACGACCGCGAAGATCGACACCACGCCGAGGATGGGCCGCGAGATCGGTAGCACGATGGAGCGCAGCGTCCGCATCGGGCCGGCCCCGTCCATGGAGGCGGCGTCCAGGAGCTCCTGCGGGATGGAGTCGAAGAAGCGCTTCAGCAGGAAGATGTTGAACGCGTTGGTGACGGACGGCAACCAGATCACCCAGGGCGAGTTGAGCAGGTTGCGCTCCACGATCGGCACGTCGAGCACCGTCAGGTACTGCGGTACGACGAGCACGGTCGCCGGGATCATCAGCGTGGCCAGCATCATGCCCAGGATCGCCTTGCCCAGGACGGGACGCAGCTTGGACAGCGAGTAGGCGGCCGCCACGTCGAGGACGAGCTGGAAGGCGAGGGCGCCGAACGCGTAGTACAGCGTGTTGAACAGCAGGGAGGACAGATCCATGACGTCCCAGGCCCTGCTGTAGTTCTCCGGCGTGAAGCTGCCGGGCACCAGGGTGGGCGGGGTCTGGACCACCTCCTGGGTGTCCTTGAAGCCGCTGGAGACCAGCCAGTAGAGCGGCCCGAGGAACACCAGGCTGAACCCGCCGACGACCACGGCGAAGACGGTCCAGTACAGCGCCTTGCCCTTGCGTTTGGCGAGGACGGCCGGCGCGATGAGCGTGCGTGTGGACATGGTGGACTCCCCTGGCCTACTTGTCCTCGGCGCGGCTGAGCTTGACGTACAGCGCCGAGAATCCGGCGAGCAGTACGAGGAGCAGCAGGCCGAGCGCCGCCGCGGCACCGTAGTTGTTGAAGTTGAAGGCGTACTGGTAGATGAGGTAGACGACGGTGGTCGTGGAGCCTTCGGGGCCGGCGCCGCCGGTCAGGAGGAAGGGTTCGACGAAGACCTGCATCGTCGCGATGATCTGCATCAGCAGCATCAGGGACAGGATGAGGCGGGTCTGCGGGATGGTGACGTGCCAGATCTTGCGCAGCAGACCGGCGCCGTCGAGTTCCGCCGCCTCGTACAGTTCGCCGGGCACGCCCTGGAGCGCGGCGAGGTAGATCAGGGTGGCGCCGCCCATGTTCATCCAGGTGGACGCGATGACCACGGACAGCATGGACAGGTCGGGGTCCTGGAGCCACTGCTGCTCGGGCAGGTGCAGGATGGCGAACAGCTCGTTGAGGAGCCCGTACCCGGGGTCGTACAGGTACTTGAAGAGCAGGACCGAGGCGACGGGCGGCAGCATGACGGGCAGGTAGACGAGCAGCCGCAGATAACCCTGGCCGTGCCGGAACTCGTTGATGACCACCGCGACGACGAACGGCACGGCGAAGCCGAGGACCAGCGCGAGCACGGTGAACAGCAGTGTGTTGCGCCAGGCCTGCCAGAAGGCGGGGTCGTTGAAGACGGTGACGAGGTTGTCGAAGCCGACCCAGGTCGTCTGCCCGCTCTCGGTCTTCTGGAAGGCGAGGAAGAACTCCCGGACCATCGGATACCAGGAGAACACCAGGAAGCAGAGGACGGCTCCGATGAGGAAGCCGTGGGCCGTCAGGTTGCGCCTGAGGCTTCTGGCGAAGGAGCCGCCGGGGGCCGACGGGCCCGCGGTGCGCGGCTCGGGAGGGCGGGGAGGTCCCGCCTTGCTCGGGGTCAGGCTCGGGGCCGACATCGTCGCTCCTCGGTACTGGGCTGCCGTATCGGCGGCCGTACGTGCTGCCGTACGTGCTGCCGTACGTGCTGCCGTTGCTGCTGCCGGGCGGGGCCGCCGTGGAAGGGCCGCCCCGCCCCGGCCGGTCACTGGTTGGCGAGGACCTGGTTGACCTGCGACTCGGCGGTGGACAGGAGCTTGTCGATGTCGGCGTTCTTGTTGGTGAGGATGCCGGACATGACGTTGTCGAGGACCTTGTAGACCTCCTGGGCCTTCGGCGGCTCGGCCTTGCCCGGGACCGGGTTGTCCATGAACGCCTTGAAGTTGGCGACCGGCATGGTCGCGTTGGCCTGGCGGGCCGCGTCGTCCTTGGTCTTGGACTCGTTCAGCCAGAAGTTGGGCTGCGGGACACCGACGGGGAGCTTGTCGGCCTTGGCCCGCTCCCAGTCGAACTGGCCCTTGCCGACGGTGAGGTTCTTGAAGTTCAGCCAGGCGACCGCGGCCTTGATCTTGTCGCCGGAGATGCCCTTCTTGATCATGTAGTTGTTGCCGCCGGCGAGCGTGCTCTGCTCTCCGGGGATCGGGCCCATGCCGAAGTTCTCGTACTGGGCGCCCAGTTGCTGGACCATGTACGCGATGTCGTCGGGCGCGGCGAGGAACATGCCGAGCTTGTCGGTGGCGATCTGCTTCTGCAGATCTCCCCACTTCAGCAGCTGGGTCTTGCCCATGCTGTCGTCCTCCCACCGCATGGCGTGGAGGTTCTCGGCCACCTGCTTGCCGATGTCGTCGTTGAAGGCGGCCTTCTCGCCACTGGCGTCGACCATCTCGCCACCACGGCTGTACATCTGCGCGGTGAAGTGCCAGCCGCCGGTGTTGCCGGCGCTGTACTCGCCGAAGCCAGCGACACCGTCGCCGAGGCCGGCGATCTTCTTGGCCGCCTCACGCACCTCGTCCCAGGTGCGCGGGGGGTTGTCGGGGTCGAGCCCGGCCTGCTTGAACAGCTTGCGGTTGATGAGCAGGCCCATCGTGTAGTTGCTGGTGGGCAGGCCGTAGAGCTTGCCGTCCTTCTTGAGCTGGCCGAGGACGTTGGGGTCGATGTCCTTGAGCAGCGGCACCGTCTTGTCGTTGACATAGGCGCTGATGTCGGCGGCGCCGTCCTCGGAGAGGACCTGGCCGAGGTCGGTGAAGTAGGTGTAGAAGACGTCCGGTTGCGACTTGGCCTTGAGCATGGCCGTGAACCGCGCGGGCTCCAGGCACTGACCGGGCGTGGAACGTCCCTCGATGGTGACGTTCGGGTACGTCTTGTTGAACTCGGCGACGTCCTCCTTCCACTCCTTGAGCTCGGCCGCCTTCGCCGTCGGGGGCATGCAGTCGATGGTGAGGGTCACCTTCGTCTTGGGGTCCAGCGGGGCGGACGGGTCGCTCGATCCGCTCCCCTCGGAGTTGTCCCCGTTGTCACTGCTGCTGGTGCCGCAGGCGGCCAGAGCGGTCAGCGTCAGGGCGGAGACGAGGGCGACCGCGCTGGCGCGGCGCGTACGACGGAACCGGGCAACTCTCATGGGTGGATCCCCTTCGGGCATGACGTGGAGGAGGCCCCACCGTCGGTACGGGTGCGTTGTGGGGCGGGCCACACTCAACCACCGTCGACAACCCCACGCAAGATTGCGCGCCAGATTCGTAATTGCTCGACAATGCGGTGTCGCTTGGGCGTCAATGACGCAAGGGAGACCTGCCGCCCTCCCCTACCGAATCCGCCGGGAGGCCACTCTCACGCCCCGCACTCGCTCACACCGAGGGCCCGCAGCGGTGTGTCTTTCGATAGCTGCGGCAAACCGGAAGGGGGCCGCCGGGCAGGGCGCAGTGACGGAGGAATCAGCAAAGGAAACTGCGGGACAAGGGGCTTCGGAAACGGCGCGGACAGCGAGAGCGGACGCCGGGGGCCCGTGACGATGGGGCACCTCGAACGCAAGGAAATGTCGTGGCTCCACGACGTTCGGGCGGCGCGAGCCAGGCAAGGCCGCCCCCTGCCGCCACACACCGCGGACCTGCCGCGAGGGCGATCAGTCGACTGGTCTACGAACGCAAACTCCGGCGTTCTGCGCGCAAACGGTTGACAGGGGGACCGGCGAGCGCGAGCGCGGTGGGCACGCCCAGATGGCGGGCGTCTCACGCTCGGCGGTCGGGGACCGTGGGGTCAGGCGCCGTCTCCCTGTGAGAACCGGAGGGAGAGGGACCGCAGCACATCGGTCGTCGACGTCTCGGGGTGCCCCTCGTCGTGCACCTCGCCCAGGTGGACGAAGGCGTAGGAGAAGCAGGTGGAGAGCGCCACGATCGCGGGCCCCAGAGCCCTCACGATGATGTCCGCGGCCTCTTGCGGGCTCGCGTCCGCCGGGAGGCTGATCTCAGGGAGGGTCTCGGCGAGGAGGCTGGAGATGGCGCCGGTGAGTGCGACTTCGACGTCCGGGTTCTCGGTTGCCTGTCGCCTTATCTCCATGGCCTCGGTCAGGATGCCGATGACGCGTCGCATGATCTCGGATTGCTGCATGCGGGGAGCCTAGGTGCCCATGGCCGACACCTGGCAATGACGCTCCCAAGACTGCCCGGTTGGGGGGACGAGCACCTCTGGCGGGCGGTTCCGGCGTGCAGGGCGGCCTTCCAGCCGAGGATGCCCGACCCCGGGCAATGGCCTCGCGCGCCGGGGCGTGGAGGGAGCGCCCCTCCTGGAGCACTCCCTCCGGTACGCCCTCGGGTTCTCGCGCCCTCGGCTCAATTCCCCGACTTTGTCCACGGTTTAGTGACCCCGAACGAGTGAGACGCCCCGCAGCGGCGGGAGCTTGAATCGTGCGAACCACCGGCGCCTACCGCCGTGTTGAGCTTCGCGGACTCCTGAGTGGGCCGGTATGCGTCCTACGCCTGTTTGACGCGGCACACAGGCGCCCGAGCTCCAGCTCACTGCCCGGCCGTGGGCGTGGTGCCGAAACCGTCGTTGATCCAGAATGATTCGATGGTCACCCTTGAGACGCCCCGGCTGATCCTGCGTCGCTGGCGCGAGGAAGACATCGTGCCGATGGCTGCCGTCAATGCCGACCCCGAGGTCATGCGGTGGATTCGTGACGGCAGCGTGCGTGACGAGCAGGAGACGCGCGACGGGATCCAGGCGTGGGAGCGCGAGTGGGAGTCGGAGGGCTTCGGACTGTTCGCCGTGGAGATCCGGGCCACCGGTGAGCTGGCCGGGTTCACCGGGCTCGCGGTGCCCCACTTCCTTCCGGAGGTGCTACCGGCGGTCGAGGTGGGCTGGCGGCTGGGGCGTTCCCACTGGGGGCAGGGGCTGGCCACCGAAGCCGCTGCGGCCGCTGTGCGGTTCGGGTTCGAGGAGCGGGGTCTTGAGCGGATCGTGAGCATCGTTCAGGTGGGCAACGGCGCCTCCGAACGGGTCGTGACCAAACTGGGGATGCGGCCGGTCCGTGAGATCGTCGGTCGCGGCCACGGCCGACGCGTGCGGGTCTTCGAGTTGTCGTCGAACCAGTACGTGACGACCCCTCATGCCGCATGATGCCCCTCAACATCACTGCCCCGGGGGGATCATGAAGACCCGCACCACCGCCTGCGCCGCCCTCGTTCTCACTGTCGTGCTCTCCGCGTGCGCCGGCGCTCCAGGGAGCGAGACGCACGCCGATCCGGGCGCCTGCAAGATCGCCATGCGCGAGCAACTCCGGGACGCCATCGCGGCAGGTGCGACGGCCGCTCCCACCGCCCGGCCCCCGCAGTGCGACGGTGTCGACGCCGAAACGCTCCAGAAGTACTCGGGTGAACTCATGGCCGACCAGGTCAGCGAGGCCCTCGACGGAACTCTGCCGCAAGCCACCCCCACCACGGGCCTCACATCCGAATGCCGGGCCTGGCTCACGCCCGAGCTGCGCAGAACCGGGGGCGGCGTCGACTTCACCGAGGGCCGCAAGATCTGCGGCGACCTGCCCGAGGACGAACTGAACCAGGCCCTTCAGGACGTCGCCAACAGCTTGCTGACCGCCGTGCCGACGCGCACTCCTTGACCGGCGGCCGGAGGTCCGCCCGTGGCCAACTCCCCTGGAACGGGCGCCCCCAATCCAACTCCCTTGCCTACGCTCGGCACTAGCGTCCACATCCGAGCGTCCACCCCCGCGCCGCGTGCTCCGGTCCTCCGAGCAGACC
Organism: Streptomyces sp. NPDC034103; assembly: GCF_055575395.1. NCBI lineage: Bacteria > Bacillati > Actinomycetota > Actinomycetes > Kitasatosporales > Streptomycetaceae > Streptomyces > Streptomyces sp. NPDC034103. Next base: position 413,632 of record NZ_JBVISS010000010.1, read on the forward strand.
GAGGACGCGGTCAGGTCAGTCGAAGCCGCGTACGTCCAGAGCCAGACGGCTCCAACGGCGCTCCGCCAGTCGCGAGTTGCCGGGACAAAGGGCGTGCCGCGAGTCACTATGATCTTGGTCATGACAGTGCAGAACCCCGAAAAGGCCCTTTCCCGCAAGCAGCGGCTTCAGGAGAAGCAGCGCCGCCAGTTGCTGGCGGTCGACTTGGTGGACAAGGCCGAGGTCAAGGTCCGCAAGGCCGAGTCCGAACTGGCCGTAGCCGTGACCGAGGCGGTCCGCGTCTTCGGTGACGAGCAGTCCGCGTCCGAGGGACTGGACATGCCGGTGGAGGTTGTCCGGCGTTTCCTCGCCATGGCGCGGGACGCGGGTGTCGAACCGGTCGACGGCGCGGACGACACCCCCACGGCCTGAACCACCGGCCCCCGAACGCACGGCTGTTGAGCCCGCCAGGCCGAACGCGCCCCGGTCAGGTGGACCGGCCCAGTCGCAGTTCGGCCCGGACCGTCGCCGCCTCGTGGCTGAGTGGTCCGCTGCGGGCCAGCAGCCGGCCGGCCTGTTCGACGATGAGCACGCCGAGTTCGCGGGTGTCCAGAGCGACCGTGGTCAGCGCGGGCTCCACCAGCGTGCCGAGTTGGAGGCCGTCGAAGCCGATCACGGCCAGGTCCTGCGGGACCCCGCGACCGAGCTGCCGCGCGGCGCGCAGTGCGCCGATGGCGATGATGTCATTGAACGTGAACACGGCCGTGACGTCGGGGTGAGCGGCGAGCAGCTCGCGCAGTGCGCTCTGTCCGCCCTCGATGGTCTGCTCGGCATGGCTGACCGCCGTGGGGGCGAGGCCGCAGGCGGTCATGGCGTCGGCGAACCAGCGGTGTCGGATGCTCGGCTCCGAGCGGGCCGCGTGGTCGAGCATGCCAATGCGCCGGTGTCCCTGGCCGGCCAGATGTCTGATCGCGGCGTGGACGCCCGCCTCGCCGTCGATCCTGATCGCGTTGAACCGCTCGCCGCGGTGTTCACGGTCGATGAGGACGACGGGGAGCCCGCGGGTCAGCTGGTCGATCTCGTCCTCCGGCAGGGTCAGATAGCCCACGACGGCGTCGACCTGCGTGGCCATGGCTTCGAGGGTGCCGCGCTCCTCGTCCGCGTTGTCGCCGGTGTCGTAGATGACGACGTGCCAGCCGCGCTTGCGTGCGGCTTCCAGTGCTGAGGCGGCGACCTCGGTGAAGAAGGGGTTGAGCAGGTCGGGGATCACCAGGCCGACGCTGGTGGAGTCCTGCCGTACGAGGCCTCGGGCGAAGCGGCTCGGCCGGTAGCCCAGCTCCCGGGCGAGGTCTAGGACGCGCTGCTTGGTGGTGGCGTCGATCTCGCCCTTGTCGTTCAGCGCCCGTGACACGGTCTGCCGCGATACTCCGGCGGCCCGGGCCACGTCGTCGATGGTCACTCTGCGTGGACCGTGCGCCGACGACGTCATGTCTCACCTCTGTCCCTCGCAACGACTCCGGCACCTTGACACTTGTCCGGACATGGGCGCAGACTCCACATCGGTCAGCTCCCGTGAGCGCTCACGTTACCGCTCACGGACCGCACTTCCAACCGCCTCGCCACCCGCCGCCGTAGTTCTCGGAGGACCCGGACCGATCCGCCTCAGACGACCGCCTGACCGGCCGCTTCCCCCTCACAGAACACCGTGACCAGCAGAAAGATGTGACTGTTGCCTTCCCAGCTCTCCGCTCACGTTTCTGACATCACCCCAGCGCGCGGCGCGCTCCGCCCGGCACGCTCCTGGCTGCACTCCGACGCCCCCTCCCTGTCGCTGAACGGCTCCTGGCGGTTCCGCCTGTCCCCCACGGCGGCCGTCACGGAGGACTTCGCCGCCACGGACTTCGACGATCACGGTTGGGACGACCTGACCGTCCCGTCGCACTGGGTGCTCGAGGGCGACGGTGCCTACGGACGGCCGATCTACACCAACGTCCAGTTCCCGTTCCCGATCGACCCGCCCCACGTCCCCGACGAGAACCCCACCGGCGACTACCGCCGCTCCTTCGAACTGCCCGCCGACTGGTCCGGCGCCGAACGGATCGTGCTGCGCTTCGACGGGGTCGAGTCGCTGTTCCGGGTGTGGGTGAACGGGACCGAGATCGGCAGCGCCAGCGGCAGCCGGCTCGCGCACGAGTTCGACGTGACCTCCGCGGTGCGTCCGGGCGGCAACGTCGTCGCCGTACGAGTGCACCAGTGGTCGGCGGCCAGCTACGTCGAGGACCAGGACCAGTGGTGGCTGCCCGGCATCTTCCGGGACGTCACCCTCCTGGCCCGCCCGGCCGCGGGCATCGAGGACGTCTGGCTGCGGACCGGGTACGACACCGGCCGCGGGCACATCGACCCCGAGATCGTCGCCGACCCCGCGGCGTTCCCCGTGACGCTGCGCATCCCCGAACTCGGCATCGAGCGGGTCTGGGCGACGCCCGCCGACGTCACCGGCTTCGACCTCGCCGAGGTCGAACCCTGGTCGGCGGAGCTTCCCCGCCTGTACGAGGCGACGGTGTCCAACGCGGCGGAGAGCATCGCCCTGCGCGTGGGCTTCCGTACGGTCGAGATCCGGGGCGATCAGTTCCTGGTCAACGGCCGCCGCGTGGTCTTCCACGGGGTGAACCGCCACGAGACGCATCCCGAGCGCGGCCGTGTCTTCGACGAGGAGCACGCGCGCGAGGATCTCGCCCTGATGAAGCGGTTCAACGTCAACGCCCTCCGCACCAGCCACTACCCGCCGCACCCGCGGCTCCTCGACCTCGCCGACGAGCTCGGCTTCTGGGTCATCCTCGAATGCGACCTGGAGACGCACGGCTTCGAGAAGATCGACTGGGCGGGCAACCCCAGCGACGACCCCGCGTGGCGCGAGGCGTACCTCGACCGCATCCGCCGCACGGTGGAGCGGGACAAGAACCATCCCAGCATCGTCATGTGGTCGCTCGGCAACGAGGCGGGCACCGGCAGCAACCTGGCCGCCATGTCCTCCTGGGTCCACGCCCGCGACGCCGGACGCCCCGTGCACTACGAGGGCGACCACACCGGCGAGTACACCGACGTCTACTCCCGTATGTACTCCTCCGTGCCGGAGACCAAGGAGATCGGCACCGACGGTTCCCGCGCGCCGCTGTTCAACTGCACGCCCGCGCAGGGCGCACGGCAGCGCACGAAGCCGTTCCTGTTGTGCGAGTACGCCCACGCGATGGGCAACGGCCCGGGCGGGTTCGACCAGTACGAGGCGCTGGTCCGCGAACACCCCCGCCTGCACGGCGGTTTCGTGTGGGAGTGGCGCGACCACGGCATCCTGGCCGAGGCGGCGGACGGCACGCCGTACTACGCCTACGGAGGCGACTTCGGGGAGGTCGTGCACGACGGCAACTTCGTGATGGACGGCATGGTCCTCAGCGACGACGTCCCGACGCCGAGTCTGTACGAGTTCAAGGCGGTCGTGCAGCCCCTCGCCTTCTCCTTCGACGGCCACAAGGTCGCCGTCACCAACCTGCGGCACTCGGCCGACACCTCGGACCTGCGGTTCCGCTGGCGCGTCGAGCACGACGGAATCCTCGTCGAGCAGGGCGAGTTGGACGCCCCGGTCGTCGCCGCGGGCGCCTCGGAGTGGGTGCCGATGCCGCCGGTCGCCGTGGCCCCGGACGCCGAGACGTGGCTCACCATCGATGCGGTGCTGGCCACGGGGACCGCCTGGGCGCCGGAGGGTCACGTCGTCGCGACCGCCCAGCTGGACCGCTCGGTCCACCGTCCCGTCCCCGCCCTACGCCCAGAGCCGGACTGGCGGCCTTGCACCGGGACCCTCGCCCTGGGGATCGCCGAGTTCGCCGACGGTTGCCTGGTGCGGCTCGCCGACCGTGCCGTGTCGGGCCCCCGGCTGGAGCTGTTCCGTGCGCCGACCGACAACGACGAGGCCGCCTCCGACGAGGTCGACCACACCGACGCGGCCGTCCCGGGCATCTCCAACGCCGAGCTGTGGCGACGGGAGGGCCTGCACCGGCTGACCACACGCCGCGTGAGCACCGAACGTGCCGAGGACGCCCTGCGCACCGTCGACAAGGTGTCCGCGGCGGACTCCGCCCTGTTCGTGATGGTGGAGTCGACCTGGACACTCGACGCGGGTGAACTGGAACTGCGCGTGGAGATCCAGCCCTCCCGCGGCTGGCGGACCGTGTGGCCGCGCGTCGGCATCCGTCTCGACCTGCCTGACGGCACCGCACCCGTCGACGGCGCCGAGTGGTTCGGTCTCGGCCCGCTGGAGTCGTACCCCGACAGTCTGCGCGCGGCACTGACGGGCCGCTTCTCCTCCTCCGTGCGCGGCCTCTCGGTCGACTACGCGCGCCCCCAGGAGACGGGACACCGCTCCCGACTGCGCGAGTTGTCCCTGACCAGCGGCGGCACCGAGGTCCTGCGCGTCGTGGCCCTCCCCGACACCCGCGGCCGCCGTCCCGGGTTCGTCCTCAGCCGCCACACCCCGCAGGAGATCGCCGCGGCCGACCACCCCTTCGAACTCCCCGACTCCACCACCACCCACCTCCACATCGACGCCGCCCAGCACGGCCTGGGCTCGCGTGCCTGCGGCCCGGACGTCTGGCCGGACTTCGCCCTGCGCCCCGAGGCCCACACGCTCAGGCTCCGCATCAGCGCGTCGAGGTGAGCGCGGGAAGGTGAAGGGCGGGCACCGGCGGCATCACCGCCGGGAGCGCATGTGCGGACGGTTCGTCGATGCCGACGGTCGCGGAGTACGGCGCCGGTCCGGGGCCCGCCGCCCAGGAACGCCGCTCGGTCCGGTCCGAGGGGGACCGGATACAGTGCGCGAGACGGTAGACCGGTCAGAGAGGGCAAGCGTGACCGACACCAGCGACACCCGACCCGCCGACAACGAGGCGCACGCCCCGCGGCAGCCGAGCCGGCTGCACCGCCTGATGCGCTACATCCCTCTGGTCGCCCCCGTACTGCTCTGGACGGTGCCCTGCTGGGTGCTCCTGTACACCGGCCAGCACTGGCCCCTGCCCGTCACGCTGATCGGCACCGCCCTGTTCGTCCTCGGACTCGCCGGCATGCCGGTCGCGATGATGCGCGGCCACGGTCGGCGTCAGCAGGACGGGGCAGCGATCGTCGGCGACACCCTGCTGGGCTCGAGCTGGGTCCTGTTCACCTGGTCCGTGCTGCTCGGCGTCTTTCTGCGGCTCGCCCTGGCCGTGGCCGGTGTCGGCGAGAGTCAGGACCGGGCCCGCGTCGTCACTTGGGCCGTCCTCGGCGTCACCGCAGTGCTGCTCGTCTGGGGGTACGCGGAGGCCCGCCGGGTGCCGCGCGTGCGTCGACTCGACGTGCAACTCCCCCGGCTGGGCGCCGGGTTGGACGGTCTCCGCGTCGCCCTCATCACCGACACCCACTACGGCCCGCTCGATCGCGCCCGCTGGTCCGCGCGGGTGTGCGAGACGGTGAACACCCTGGAGGCCGACCTGGTCTGCCACACCGGCGACATCGCGGACGGTACGGCCGAACGCCGCCGCGCCCAGGCCGCGCCGCTGGGAACCGTACGAGCCACCCGGGCCCGGGTGTACGTCACCGGTAACCACGAGTATTACAGCGAGGCCCAGGGCTGGGTCGACCTGATGAACGAGCTGGGCTGGGAGCCGCTGCGCAACCGCCATCTGCTGCTCGAACGCGGCGGTGACATCCTCGTGGTCGCCGGCGTGGACGACGTCACCGCCGAGTCCTCCGGACTGCCGGGCCACCGCGCCCACCTCACCGGAGCCCTGGACGGCGCCGATCCCGACCTGCCCGTCCTGCTCCTGGCACACCAGCCCAAGTTCATCGACCGGGCAGCGGCCGCCGGTGTCGACCTCCAGCTCTCCGGCCACACCCACGGCGGCCAGATCTGGCCCTTCCATCACCTCGTACGCATCGACCAGCCCGCCCTCGCCGGCCTCACCCGGCACGGCTCCCGCACCCTGCTCTACACGAGCCGAGGCACGGGCTTCTGGGGCCCGCCGTTCCGTGTGTTCGCCCCCAGCGAGATCACTCTGCTCGTACTCCGCTCCCCGCACGTGTCCACTTCGAGCTAGCGCCCGACCCGTCCACGGGAAGCCGTCCGTCGGCCGAGGGATGCGGCGTCGACTGATGATCCCGTCGGTGGACTCGCGCTGGTGTCACCACAGAGCGCGCGCCGGGCATCCTCCTCGCGGAGACGGAGCAGGCTCGGAATCCGCCTGTCGCGCCGGCCCAACCAGCCGCACGCGGGCGGCCGTTCCGCCGAGCAGTGAAAACCGGAGCGGCCCCGCCTGGTGGCGGGGCCGCTCCGGTGACCTCTGGCCTCAGATCCGTCCGCCGGTCAGACGCGTGATCGGACCATACGTACGGCGACCCGCGCGGCGCCCCGCCAGGTACGACGTGGCACCCAGCACCGACAGGCCCGCACCCACACCGGCGGCCACGACCTTTCGGTTCGCGATCACCGTCCAGGTCGTCTTGGCGAAGGCCGCGGCCTGCCCCGAGGCGTCGATGACGGCCTGACGGCCGGCTTGGACGCGCTCGGCGGTGCTGTTGACGATGGCCGTGCCCGTTCCGGCCGTACGCTCGGCCGTGTCCGCGGCTGTCGAGGCCGCGTCACCGGACTTGGCGGCTGCCTTGTCTGCCGCCTGCGACGCCGGGGCAGTTGCCTTCGCCGTGGCCTGCCGGGCCTTGGCAGAAGCACTCTGCTTGGCGTTGGAATTCTGACTCGTGCCGCTGTTCGTTTGACTCATGTACTCCGCGTTGCCGCTAGCGCCGAAGGCAAACACCCGCCGTCCGGGCAATGAACGCCGATACACATCGACCTTCCTCCGCCACCGAGCGTCGGCGGCGTCCCACAACCCCGCGGTCCCTTCTCCCGGATGCTCACCAGCCGGCGCCCCCGCCCCTCAACCCACCTGCTCCGGTGCGTGATCAGCCCACCGATTGTCGAGCGCTTCCGCCCACCCATCGGACATCGGCGGAAAGGAACGGGCGCCGCGCCGGCACGGTGGGGAGTCGCCCGACCGTGCGGTCCGCCTCGGCGTCAGGCGGGTTCGGTGGCGTAGCGGTTCATCGCGTCGATGCCGACCTGCGGTGTGAGCCGCCCCTCGTCGGCCAACACGTCCTGCAGGTCTCGGAAGTTGGCGTGGTCCTGCGCGTCGACGACCCGCTGGCCCGCCGCAACCAGCTGCGGCTGGCAGACCTGAGCGAGCGCCGCTGGTTTCAGTTCCCTGAGGGCACCAACCCCGTCTGGCGGTCGTACTGGAACGGCGCCACGCCGCGCGAGGGCCCCGTGGTGCGCGCCGTCCAGGAATGCCTCCAGGCCGCTTTATGGAACAGCACGGTCGGCCTGGCCCCGCTCGGACACGACCTGCCCACGGAGTTGGCCGTGGTGCCGCTGACCGACATGGCGCCGAGTCGAGTGGTAGCAGTGTGGAACACGGGCGACACCAACCCATTGATCCGGATCCTTCACCGAGACCGCAACAGTCGCCTATCGCTGTTGAGCACCACTTCGCCGACTCGCGCCACACGCGGCTCGGCCCAGGACCGCGGCCCGGCTCAGGGCCCGCGACAGCCGAGAGGGACGTACGTACTTCGGGTGAGGGGCGATGGGGCCGGCCGCGCCGCTCATCGGTTCGCCGGTCAGTGCCCGTCGCGCGGGAGGACTCCCGGCAGGAGGGGGCCCGGGTGCAGGGGTCAGGCCGTGTGAGGCAGTCACAAACCCTTTGAGGGCGTTCGTGATCTCTCCTAGGTTGGCCCGCGTGACGATCGAGGTGCCCTACCAGTCGCTGCCGATCCAGCAGTCGGACGTGCGCTACGCCCATGGCCCCGACTCCGCCGTTCAGCCAGGCGTACCGGCCGGTAAGACGATCGAGTTCGACTGGAACGACAGCGCGGTCTATCCGGGGACGTCACGGAGGTTCTGGGTGCATGTGCCCGCGCGGTACGACCCCTCGGAGCCGGCGTCGCTGATGGTGTTCCAGGACGGTTGGTGGTACCTGGACCCCGAAGGGGAGGTGCGCGGCGCCGTCGTTCTCGACAACCTCGTCCACGGCGGTGACATCCCGGTCACCATCGGAGTTTTTGTCGACCCGGGTGTCTTTCCGGGTGCCGAGAATTCGAAGAACCGCAACACCGAGTACGACGCCTACGACGATCGGTACGTCAGTTTTCTCCTTACGGAGATCATTCCTGTGGTCACGAGGCGCTACTCGATCGCCGAGGACCCCGATCGATGGGGCCTCTGTGGTGGCAGTAGTGGCGGTAATTGTTCCTTTACCGCGGCCTGGCTGCGCCCGGACAAATTCCGGCGGGTCATCGGATACTTGTCCAGCTTCACGCAGATGCCAGGCGGCAACCCATACCCCGACCTCATCCCCGGGGTCCCGCGCAAGCCGCTGCGCGTCTTCATGCAAGCGGGCCATCGCGACCTGCGGTGGAACCAGCCCGAAGGGAACTGGCTCGCCGCCAATCTGCGCGTCGCGGCCGCGCTCGCGGAGGCCGGTTACGACTTCCGCCTCGTCATGGGCGACGGCGGGCACAGCCCCAACCACGGCGGTGTCCTGCTTCCCGACGCCCTCCGCTGGCTATGGCGGCCGGACGACCAGGCAGCTCCGTCCCCGGCCGCGTCGCACGGGGCCGCGTGACCGGCGGGTACGGCGCGGTCGCCGCGTCAGGGGAACAGGCGAGACCTGCCCTCTCACCGCCCGATGCCCCCAGCACCGAAGGTGTTCGGTGCGGGGGCAACTATCGGCGTTCTTGAAGGGCTACGGTCACCAATAGTGGCGTCGGCCGGCGACCGCGTGGCCCATGGATCCCATGATCCAGAAGGCGACTCCGACCACGGCCAGAATGATGCCGAGGGTCCACAAGATGGATATGCCGGTGAGGAAACCGACGATGAGCAGAATGATGCCGAGCGCGATCATGACCTACCTCCTGGGTGACCCGATCCTTCTTCTCCCGAATGCCCCGAAGCAGCGCTATCACCCACGCAATCAGGAAACTGTTGCCGATTAAATTCTTCGGAGATCGACTTCGCCCCTCTCACAGCGGACCCGCCAGCGATCGGACAGGCGATCTGGCACCCCTCCGGCGCCCGCCGTCGCCGAGAATGCGCCCCCCCAGAGCCCCTGCTCACGGTCGTCCGGGCACTTGAGGCATCCCCAACCACGCCGGGGGGCTTGCCGACGCCACCCGGTCGCGGGCCGCGGCCGCCGGGGAGACGGGCCCGCACGCACGCCACGCCACGCCACGCCACGCCACGCTGCGATCGTCGGTGCGTGTTGGAGGCAACCGGGCGCTCAGGGCGGTGTCAGCCACGGTGGGTCTCCTGGGAGGCATGGCGTCGGCGCCCGTGCGCTGCTCGTGGAGGGCGACGCCGTCGGCCAGCAGGGCGTACGCGGGCTCGGTGCGCCCAGAGCCGGGTCCGCCGACGGTGCCAGTACCCCACAGGTCGGCGTGGCAGGCGACGGCGTGAGGGCGGATCTGCCGGCGCAGCGCACGTCCACGCGGGTCAGGTCGGCGCCCGGCACCTCGTTCGCGAGGATCATGACCTTCGGCCGGACGTCTCACCGCACGACGTCGGCGGTGTGATCGGCACACCCGAGGGCCTGGTCCTCGGCGTCGGCGTCGGCGTCGGCGTCCGTGGAGGACAGGCCGGGCTCCAGGGGGCCGAGGACGCAGTCGCAGGTACCGCTCAGGACTCCCTCGCGCCGGTCACGGCGAGCCCGCCGAGCACCCTCGGGCGGTGCGCGGCATCTGGAGAGGGCCGTCGGCGGCACCCGGGCGGCAGGGAAAGGCGGGGCCCGGTGTACTCCCCGGGTGGTTCCCCCTGGCCCCTTCTCAGTTGAGGCCGAGCAAGGCGAGGATGAGTTGGACGAGTACGCCCGACACGACGCCTGGAACGACCTTCGCGGCCAAGCGACGAACGCGGGGCCACAGGTTGTGCTTGTTCTCCAAGAGAGTTCCCCTCTCAGTTTCTCGGTCCGTGGCCCAAGGGCCCGGACCGGAAGCTTGAGAAGAGGCCTGGCGGAACAATAGCGCGTCGAGCAGGGCGGTTTGGCCCGAATCACCGGCACGGCGGATCAGCGAGGCGCCCCAACGCCCCCCTCCCCTCAGGCCGATTCACGCACCACAAGTTCGTTCGGCATGATCACCGGATCCGTCGGTCCGCCCTCTATGAGGCCGAGGAGGAGGTCGACGGCGGCGGTCGCCTGGTCTGCCATGGGGCTGCGTACGGAGGTGAGCGCGGGGGTGGTGTAGGCCGCTGCTTCGATGTCGTCGAAGCCGACGACGGCCACGTCGTCGGGGACCCGTCGTCCAGCTTGGTGGAGGGTGCGCAGGGCCCCGATCGCCATCAGGTCATTGGCCGCGAACACCGCGTCCAGGTCGGGATCGTCCGCCAAGAGCTCACGCATGGCTTCGGCGCCTGAGGCTCTGGTGAAGTCGCCCAGTGCCACGATCGAGCGGCGCCCGGTGTCGCGCAGCGTCCGGCGGTAGCCCTCGAGGCGTTCGCGCGCCTCGTAGAGCTCAAGTGGCCCGGTGATGGTGGCGATGCGGCGCCGCCCGCGCTCCAGGAGGTGACGTACCGCCAGTGTCGCGCCACCGGCGTTGTCGAGGGCCACGTACGGCACCCCCTGTGCGGACGTGCGGTTGAAGGAGACGACCGGCAGGCCCTGCCTGGCCAGTGCGGCCGGCAGCGGGTCCGTGCCGTGCAGCGCGACGAGCAGTACGCCGTCCACGTGCCCGCCGGCGATGTACTGCTCCACTCTGGTCCGGCTCTGGTCCGATTCGGCGAGCATGAGCACAAGGCGTTTGCCCGCGGCCTCGAGCTGCCTGCTCACGGCGCGGACCACGGCGGAGAAGAGCGGGTCGTCGGAAACGACCCCCTGAGGCGGGTCGGAGACGACCACGGCGAGGGTGTCCGTACGGCCGTTGACGAGGTTGCGCGCCGCCCCGTTGGGCACGTAACCCAGCTCCTGCACAGCGCGCATGACGACGTCCCGGATCTGCGGGGCGACCGTCGTCTCGCCGTTGATGACGCGCGAGACGCTCGACTTCGACACTCCCGCACGGGCGGCGACCACTTCGAGCGTGGGGCGTTTCATCGCTGCCCCTCCCCTGCGCTGTCGCCCAGATCCCTACATGGGGAGGGTTTTCTCATCGAGGCGACCTCCGGCTCTGCGTCGTCATGCGGCTCTACGTCGTCGTGCGGCTCTGCGTCGTCATGCGGATCTACGTCGTCGTGCGGCGCTGCGTCTACTGCCCTGCGTCGTCGTGCAGTTCCGCGTCGTCGTTGCAGCGTATCCGCAGGCGGGGACGCAACTCGCTTGCCCAGGGCTCCGATTCCCCTATGCGGCAGCTTGCGGCCGTTTGCCTGCCACGAGGTCGTGAGAAACCGCTCCCTGAGTGTGCCGGGTGCGTTTCACCCTTGTTTTTTCAAGGTGAACAGGAGCCTTGACAGTCTCTACTGGCACCATCATTCTCCCCTCAGGGAGCGCTCCCTCACCTCCACCCCCGTCTGAGGAGTCGCCCGTGCACACGATTTTGCGTCGCTTCGGCTTACTCTGGGCCGTCGCCGCCTCCCTGCTCGCTTTCGTCGCTCTGCCCACTCCTTCCGCCCAGGCGGCTGAAGTCCTGCTCTCCCAGGGGAAGTCCGCCACCGCATCGAGCACCGAGGCCGTCTTCAGCGCTCGGAGTGCCGTCGACGGCGATCCCGGGACCCGATGGTCCAGCGCGTTCGCCGACCCGCAGTGGATCCAGATCGACCTCGGCGCGAGCTCCCGGATCACCCGGGTCGCCCTCAACTGGGAAGCCGCGTACGCCAAGGCGTTCAGGATCGAGGTGTCGACCGACGCCCAGAGTTGGACCACCGTCCACGAGACCGCGAGCGGCACAGGAGGCACCCAGAGCCTGACGGTGGCCGGCACCGGCCGCTACGTGCGCATGTACGGCACCCAGCGGGCCACCGCATACGGCTACTCCCTGTGGGAGTTCCAGGTCTACGGCACGGCCGGCGCCGGCGACACCAGCAGACTCCTCTCCTACGGCAGGACGGGCGCGGCCTCTTCCTCCCAGAGCGACCAGAACTGCTGGGAGTGCACCCCGGCCAGGGCCTTCGACCGCGATCCGGCCTCCCGCTGGGCCACGAGCTCCACCACGGGGTGGACCGATCCGGGCTGGATCTCCGTCGACCTCGGGGCGACGGCGCAGATCGACAAGGTCGTCCTGCAGTGGGATCCCGCGTACGCCAAGTCCTTCCAGATCCAGGTCTCGTCCAACGGATCCGACTGGACGCCGATCTACTCGACGACGTCCGGCACGGGCTTCAAGCAGACCCTGGCCGTCTCCGGCACCGGCCGTCATGTGCGCATGTACGGCACCGAGCGTGGCACCCCTTACGGCTACTCGCTGTGGGAGTTCCAGGTGTACGGCACCGGCGGCGACCCGATACCGGCTCCTCCCCTGCCGAGCGATCCCGCGGACCCGCCCCGGCTGGTGTGGAGCGACGAATTCGAGGGCACGGCGGGTACCAGGCCCGACGCCTCGAAGTGGAAGGCCGACCCCGGCACCGGGCCGAACAACGAGTTGGAGTACTACACCGACCACCGCAACGCCGCACTGGACGGGGCCGGTCACCTGGTGATGGAGGCGCGCAAGGAAGCCACCGCCGGGACATCCTGTCCGCGTGACCCGCTGAGCGGCAGCACCACCTGCCAGTACACCTCGGCGCGGATGAACACCGGCGCGACGTTCCAGTTCACCTACGGGCGCGTCGAGGCCCGCGTCAAGGTGCCCAAGGGCAACGGACTGTGGCCCGCGTTCTGGATGATGGGCGCCGACTTCCTGACCGGCCGGCCGTGGCCGTACAACGGCGAGATCGACATCATGGAAATCCTGGGCAAGGACGTGAAGACCGCGTACTCGACCGTCCACGCTCCCGCGTACAACGGCGGAGGCGGCATCGGGGCCCCGTACCGGCTGCCCGGCGACGCCGACTTCTCCGACGACTTCCACACCTGGACCGCCGACTGGAACAGCCGGGGCATCACCTACCGCCTGGATGGCCGGACCGTGTTCACCCTGGACAAGGAGCAGGTCGAGCAGACCCGCGGGCCGTGGATCTTCGACCACCCGCACTACATGATCCTCAACCTGGCGGTCGGCGGGGACTGGCCGGGCCCGACCGACGCCGGCACGCCCTTCCCCGCCAAGATGCTCGTCGACTACGTGCGGGTCTACCAGTAGCCGCCTCGTCCGCCGAGGCCTCCGTGAGACTCCCGGGCCGCTCCGCCCGCCCCCCGAAGCGGCCCGGGGCACCCGTGACCACCCCGCGGTCACGCTCTTCCGCCGGTGCTCCACCCCTGCCCTCTGCCTGAGATCCCGATGGCTCGTCCCCGCACCCCCGATGTTCGTGAGGAGTGAGATGCGCAGATATCCCGTCCATCTGTACACGCTGTTGGCAGGCGCCTTGGTGGTCGTCCTGGCCGCCGCGCTGGGCCTGACCGTCTCGGCCCAGCCGGCGCGAGCCGCCAACGTCACCGTCCAGGCCGAGTCCTACGCCGCCCAGTCAGGCGTCGGGTTGGAGGCGACCGCGGACTCCGGAGGCGGCCAGAACGCCGCGTTCCTCGCCGATGGCGACTGGATGCGCTTCGACAACGTCGACCTCGGTCCGGCCGGTCGGCTCACGGTGTCCGCCCGGATCGCGTCCGCCGTGGGTTCGGGCACGGTGGAGCTGCGCACCACCAGCCTGAACGGACCACTGCTCGCCGTCATCCAGACCTCTCCGACCGGCGGTTGGCAGAACTGGGTCACGCGCACCACCGACGTCACCACCCACCCCACGGGTGCGCAGACGGTGTTCGCGGTGCTGCGCGGCACAGCACCGGGTGACTTCGTCAACATCAACTGGTTCTCCTTCGTGGGCGCGGGAGACAGCACGACTCCCGGATGGGTCCCCGTCGACCAAGCCACGTGGGACGCACAGCTGGCGCAGTTCCGAGCGATGACGCCGGCCCCCGTGCCCGCGGGCGTGGTCCGGGTCCCGGAGTTCAACGCCACCTGCGCCTACAGCCACTCGAAGCCGGACGACCCCATCGTCCTGCCGGGCCTTCCCGGCGGGTCCCACATGCACAGCTTCTTCGGCAACAAGAGCACCGACGCCTTCTCCACGACCCAGTCGTTGCTCGCCAACACGCCGACCAGCTGCACCCCCGCCAAGGACCTCTCGGCGTACTGGATCCCCACCCTGTACGAGGGTGACAGGGCGGTCGAGGCCGAAGGCATGATCGTCTACTACGGCTCCCGGCTGCCCGACCCCTCGGTGACCGTGCCCTTCCCGCAGGGGTTCCGCATGATCGCCGGCGACGCCAAGGCGCAGGCGCCCACCCCGCCCGGGTCGCCCGGTCAGTACTGGTGCGCCGGCGAAGGCGGTGAGATCGGCCGCAGCGCCGACGGCAACTGGCCCGTCTGCGCGCCCAAAGCCCATCTCACCCACCAACTCGTCTTCCCCGACTGCTGGGACGGCAAGAACCTCGACAGCCCCGACCACAAGTCACACGTGGCCTACACCTACGACGGAAAGTGCAGCGGCGCCTATCCCGTGGCCATACCCAACCTCTCCTTCGTGGTCAGCTATCCGACCAGCGGCAGCACCGCAGGCTTCCGGCTGGCCTCCGGCATGGCGTCGTCCATCCACGGTGACTTCTTCAACGCGTGGGACAACGCCGCTCAAGGACAGCGTGTGAAGGACTGCATCACCCAGAAGGCCAAGTGCAACTCCGCCGGCACCTTCTGACGCTGCGTCTGGCGTGCGCCGCGGCCATCACGCTGCTGGTTGCCGGCTGCGGCACTCAGCCGGCAACCAGCACGTCGCCGACGCACGGCGCATCGCCGACCGCGTCCTTCAACGCCACCGACATCGCATGGATCCAGTTGATGATTCCCATGGACGAGCGTGCGCAGCTCCTGACCGACCTGGCTCCCTCGCGCGCCGCGGACACAGAGGTGACGGCACTGGCGGCCGGCACCGGCTCGCGACTGCGTGAGGAGCTGCGAGGCCTGCGCGAACTGCTGGACCTCTCGGGCGCGCCCGACTCCCGCCCTCACGAGGGACACAACATGCCGGGCATGGTCCGTCTCGACACGATCGAGCGGGCCCGGGGTACGACCGGCGCGGCGTTCGACCAGATCCTCACCGAGGCGCTGCGGGCTCACCTCACCCAGTCCCGCACCCTCTGCACCGGCGAGCGGGCCCAGGGCCGGGCGGGCAAGGCGAAGGACCTCGCCGCGGACATCGCCGATGCCGCGACTGCCCACCTCGCACGGCTGGACGAGCTGCGCCCGGCGCGGACCGCGGCGCCGGAACGGTGACATGGCGGCAGCGACATGGGGCCTTCGGGCGCCACCCGTGAGGGGGGCGCGTCGAAGGCACCATGGCAACGGGTACTGGCGGCTCCCGCAGCTCGGGCGGGGCGCCGGTCCGGGACGGATCACCAGGGCATCTCACCGTGACGGTCGCGGAAGGCGCCGGTCGGGCCGTCCGGCCCGATGGTGGCGAGCGCGACGATCGCGTCGGTCCCCTCGGTCACCGTCTGCGGGCCGCTGTGCCCGTTGAAGTCGGTCGCGGTGTAGCCCGGGTCGGCCGCGTTCACCTTCACGTCCGGCCACGCCTTCGCGTACTGCGTGGTCAACATGGTCACGGCGGCCTTCGACGCCGTGTAGAGCGGCGCGAGCACCCGGCCTTCGACGCGCCCCGCGTCATGGGTGGCACCGAAGGACCCCATGCCGCTGGACACATTGACGATGACCGGGTTCGCGGACTCGCGCAGCAACGGCAGGAACGCGTGGGTCACCCGCACGATCCCCACGACGTTGACCGCGAACACCTCGTCGGCGTCAGCGGCCGTGATCTGGTCGGCGGGGTTGTGCGTCCCGAGGGCTCCGGCGTTGTTGATCAGGACGTCGATGCCACCCTCTCGGGCCCTCACATCGGCGGCGGCCGCGGCCACGGACGCGTCGTCCGTCACATCGATCCGCACGAAACGGGCACCGAGTGCGTCGGCGGCCGCCCTGCCTCGCTCCGGATCACGTGCACCGACGAGGACGGTGTGCCCGGCCTCGATCAGGCGACGGGCGGTCTCGTACCCGAGGGACTTGTTGGCTCCTGTGATGAATGTTGTCGTCATGCGTCTCACTCTCGGCCCGCGGCCGGGCGACAACCAGTGCCCCCTGCGACGGTAGGACTGCCAGTACCAGGCACAACGGCTGCCCGGCGGACACAATGGGCGGGTGGACGAAACCCTTGGCACGGCTCTGCGCCGCTGGCGCGACCGGCTTTCCCCCCTCGATGTCGGACGGCCTGCGCGGCCCGGACGGCGTGCGGTGGGGTTGCGGCGCGAGGAACTGGCCGAGCTGGCGGGGTTGTCCGTCGACTACGTGGTGCGACTGGAGCAGGGGCGCGCCACGAGCCCTTCGGCACAGGTCGTCGCGAGTCTGGCCAGGGCGCTTCAGCTGCAGCCCCTCGAACGCGATTACGCCTACCGCCTGGCCGGTCTCCTCCCTCCGCAGGAGGGGACGATCTCCACACATGTTCCGGCGGGGGTCCAGCGGATGCTCGCTCGTCTCGGCGACTACCCCGTGGGTGTGTTCAGTGCCGACTGGACACTGCTCTCCTGGACTCCCGCATGGGCAGCACTGCTGGGCGACCCCAGCGGGCGGACACACCTGGAGCGCAACCTCGTGCGAGCGGTCTTCGCCGCGGGATCCTCGGGGCTCGCGGCCTGGCCGGTGCTCCAGGACGGCCACGCCCTGAATTCCGCCCTCGTCGCCGATCTGCGCACGGCTCTCCTCACCTATCCCCACGACCGCGCACTGAACGACCTCGTCGACGAACTGCGGTCCACCAGCGCGGAGTTCACGCGCCTGTGGGACGAGGGCGCGGTCGGCCCGCACGTCTCGTCCCGCAAGACCATCCAGCATCCCCAGGTCGGGGAGGTCGTCTGCGACTGCGACGTCCTCACCGTCCCCGGCAGCGACATCCGGCTCGTCGTCTACACGGTGGCCGCCGGTACGGCCGATGCCGAAAAGCTGGAGTTCCTGCGGGTCACCAACGGCGTCCGCGCCGACGGCCCTTCACCGTCGGGGCCCGGCCTGTTCTCGACACCGTAGGCCTCGGGACAGCCGCACTCCCGCCCCAGGTCAGCCCCTCGGCCCTGCCCCGTGCCCTGGCGCTCTCGCCAGTCAGCGGTCGTTGCGGCCCGAGTCCGCGTAGCGGGCGACGATCGCGGCGGCACGGTCGCGCAGGGCGGCACGCAGCGACGGCGGGGTGAGGGCTTCGGCGTCCGTACCGAGCTGCCACAGGGCCCATTCGGCGTGTCGCGCGTCCTGGAAACTCAGCTCCAGACGCAACCGGCCTTCTGCGTCGGGCTCTTCGGCTCGGACGGCGAGTGCGGTGTCCAGGAGGTCCTCTCGCCGGGCCGGATCGACCCGCACCTGCACGGTGATGTGATCGCCGCCGAGGAACTGCGCGGAGCGTTCCCGCCAGATCCGGTCCAGGTCCACCCGGTTCGGCCGTTGCGCCGGTTCGGGGAGTTCCTCCGCGGCCAGCATCCGCGACAGCCGGTAGGTGCGGTCCGCGCCGGATCTCGTGGCCAGCAGATAGCTCCGGCCGCGGACGGTGACCAGGCCGATCGGCTCCACCGTGCGCCACTGCGGTGCCTGGCCCGTGGCCGCGTAGTGGATGCGCAGTCTGTGTCCGGCGAGCACCGCGCGCCGGACCTCGACCATGGTGCTGTCGGGTACCTCCTTGGTGACCACCCGGCGGGAGAGCAGGTCGGTGTCCGGGTCGACGAGGAATCGCTGGGCCGCATCGCTCGCGGTGGCCCGGTGGGGTTCGGGCAGCGCGTCGACCACCTTCCGCATGGCCGAGGCGAGCGCCGAGCCGAGGCCGAACGCCTGCTGGCCACGCCCCGTTCCCGCGGTCAACAGGGCAAGGGCCTCGTCGTGGTTGAGCCCGGTGAGCTCGGTGCGGAAACCGGGCGACAACACGAACCCGCCGTGTCGGCCGCGTTCGGCGTAGACCGGGACTCCGGCCGCGGACAGCGCCTCGATGTCGCGCAGCACGGTGCGAGTGGACACCTCCAGCTCACGGGCGAGCGTGTCCGCGGTCAGCCGGCCGCGCTGACGCAGCAGCAACACCAAAGAGACCAGCCGGTCGGCGCGCATGCGAAAAACACTAACGGAATACGTGACCAAGGGTGTCGTGATTTGTTGGGAGGCTCGTCAGCGCGACGTCGAGGCGGGTGCACAGCGAGCCCATGGACGTACGTACTCCAGATGAATCGAATGGAGCTGATGCGGTAATGGAGCGAACGGCCGTCAACCCGGTGCAGTGGTCGGTGGAGTTGGGCTTCAACCAGGGTGAGGTCGTCTCCGGGCACACACGAACCCTGTACATCTCGGGCCAGACCGCGATGAGCGAGGACGGCAGACCACAGCACGAGGGGGACATGGCGGCGCAGTTGAGGCTGGGCGTCGACAACCTGGAGGCCGTGCTCGCCGAGGCGGGGATGACTCTCGCCAATCTGGTGCGGCTGAACGTCTATACGACCGACGTCGACCTGCTCTTCCAGCACTACGGCGAGCTGGCAGCTCGGTTGGGCGCTGCCGCGGTGGCCCCGACCACCACGATGCTCGGGGTGACACGGCTGGCGGTCCCTGGCCAGATGGTCGAGCTGGAGGGTACCGCGGTGGCGTGACCAGGCGCCGTCGCACGGATGCGTGAGCGGCCCCGCCGGTGTGGGTGTCACCGGCGGGGCCGCTCATGACGGGCGTTCGCACGTCGGGGTGAAGGAGGAGACACGTACCGGCGACGCCGCCGGAGGGTGTCAGTACGTCAGGCTCAGCAGTTCGCCGCTCGTGCCACGGGCGTTGTTGACGATGAAGATCTTCCCGTCCCGGTTGACGTCGAGACCCGTGCCCATGATGAGCCGGTCGCCGGTCGGTATCTCGGTGACCGCCTTGGTGGCGGGGTTGATCTTGAGGACCTTGCTCGGCTGCGGCGGGTCCTCGAGGTAGCCCGGGGTGTACGTCAGAGCGATCAGGTCGCCGTTCGGGGCGACCGCGAGGTCCACCACGTTGGTCAGACCGTCGACCCACAGCTCAAGGCCGTTGGGGCCGACCTTGTAGATCCGCGACTGCCCCTCGTAGACGCCCAGGCCCGCGACGTAGGTCGTGCCGTCGGCGGCGCGGGCGATGCCGGTGGGCACGCCGTCGCGATCGTTCTCGTTCGTCGGCATCACGAACTCGGTGGTCGTGGTGCCGCCCGTGGTGCGCAGCACGGTGTTGGCGCCCGCGTCGGTGGTCAGGTAGCTGCTGCCGCTGCGCAGCACCTTCCACGGGTTGGCGTACGGCTCGCGGCCATCGGGGTTCAGCCGCGTCTCGTGATCGACGTAGTCCGCGACGATGGAACCGTCACGGGTGCGCATCAGCGTGCCCAGCGTCTTGGCCTCCGGCCCCAGCGCGGCGCGGCCGTTGCTGTCGAAACCGCCCGAGTTCAGAACCAGGTACCCGCCGTACGGATCGGGCAGGACGCTCGCCGGACCCAGGGCCTGTACCGCGGCCCCCGGC
The DNA here is from genome assembly GCF_055575395.1 of Streptomyces sp. NPDC034103. Lineage (NCBI taxonomy): Bacteria > Bacillati > Actinomycetota > Actinomycetes > Kitasatosporales > Streptomycetaceae > Streptomyces > Streptomyces sp. NPDC034103. The sequence continues at coordinate 433,294 of NZ_JBVISS010000010.1, forward strand.
GCGGCACCCGGGCCGAAGGACGTCAGGCCCGTCACGACACGGCCCTGCCACGAACCCTTGACCTTGTAGATAGCGCCCGTCTTGCCCACGCACACCTGGCCCACGGGGCAGCCCGGCAGTCCCTCGCCCGACTCCGCCACGAGCAGGCTGCCGTCGCTCAGCGCGGTGACGTCCCGGGGGTTCTTCAACCCCGACGCCACCACCTTGACCGTCACCTGCGAGAGGTCATCGGTCCCGGCCGTCGCGGCACCGGCAGGCCCGGCGGTCGCCAGGGGTGCGGCAACGACGCCCGCTGACAGTGCGAGCGCCCATCTCGTGAGGCCCTTACGTGAATTCGACATTCTCCATCGCTCCCTTTTCCGTCGCGCGCTCCGCAGCATTCAGGAAAGCGGATCAGTAAACGCGGGAGTCACACTAAGCGAGATCACAACGCCTGTCCCTGCCTGTCGAATTCGGCTGGGCTCCCTGTCTAGCAGCCCTCCAGAAAGCCTCAACACCGTTATCCGGGGCAGGAAAACGCCCGACCAGGTAATGAACAGCGGCACCGCTCCAGGGATTGGGGAAAAGCGCCGGTCAGGCGATCGAACCGCGGCAGCACCGTTCAGGCGGGTTCGCCGACACGGGCCGCTGTCCCGCGGGTTCGAGGGGCGACAGCACGCGCTGCCGCGTACCGATCGTCGGTCCGGCCCCGCATCCCGCCGGCTCGGGATCCCTGACACCTGTCAGGACCGCCGCGGCCCGCATTCCCCTAGCCTTTCGATCTCGAAAGCCCTCTGCCGTCCCAGCCGCAAGGAGAGCCCCATGCATCTGCGCACCCGAACGGCAGCCACGCTCACGCTGGCCGCCTCGCTGATGGGTCTCGTCGGACTCGCCTCGCCGGTGTCGGCCTCGGCCGAGGCCTCGGACACATCGCAGGGCAGGTACTGCACCGTGGTGGTGGAACGGGTGAAGCCCGGCGAAAAGGCCTCCCGCGTGAAGAGCCGGACCTGTTCCGACGACAAGACCGCGGCGACCCGCAGCAGCGCCGGGACGCTGCTCATGAGCTGGTACCAGCACGCCGGGTTCGGCGGCGACGTGACCCATGTGTACGGGGACTACGGCCCCTGTGACAGCGACGGTTATCTGCTGGACACCGGGCTTTCGCGCTACATGATCTCGTCGTTCCGGACGTACAACAACTGCGACGGGCAGCAGGCCGTCCTCAACGACGGCCGGACCACCTTCTATTACTACGGTTACGCCACGTCGTACGTGGGCGACCGGGCGAACGACGACATCGCCTACTTCAAGGTCTTCGACGCATAAGGCCGACAACTCCCGGGAGACGCGTCAGCGCGCGCCGCTTCCGGACGATCCATCGTGAAGGAGCGCTCGATGCGCGTACGGGGAACTCTTACCGCCCTGCTGCTGGCGGCCGTCACCACTGGTACGGGCCTCGCGGGCGCGGGGACCGCCGCGGCGGCCAACAACTGCACCGGTCCCGACGGCAGCGGCTACTACTGGTGCGACAACGTGGCCGGCGCACCGGTCTACGACGCACGGGAGATCGACGGCTATCCCATCCCGGACCGGATCGTCGGTCCGATGTACAGCACCCACAGCTGGTTCATCTGCCGTCGCGACAACGGGCCGCACGTGGGTGGTCCGCACCCGTACCGCTGGCTGTTCACCAAGGCGGACAACGGCGAGTACGGCTGGATGAAGGACACGGACATCTACAGCGAGACCAACTCGGTGCGTCCGTGCTGACCGCACGCCACCGACTTCACCACAGGGGGAACACCTTGAAATCATCCGCGCGCACGATCTCGGGCCTCGTCGCCGGCATGGCACTGACCGCTCTGGGCACCGTCTTCACAGGCACCGCCGAGGCGGCCAATCCGTGCTGGTGGGGCGACGGCGGCATGCGCATGTACTGCAACAACGTCTCCGGCGCCACGGTCTACGCCACCCCCGACACCAGCACTCCGGTCGGCGTCATGTACTCCAACCCGAGCTGGTTCGAGTGCCGTAGGGACAGCGGCGCCTACGTCGGCGGCCCGCACCCGTACCGCTGGTTGTTCACCATGGCGGACAACGGCAAGTGGGGCTGGATGAAGGACACGGACATCTACAGCGAGACCGACCCGGTCCCCACCCGCATCGGCAACGGCATCCCCCAGCCCTGCTGACGGCGGCGCCCGAACGACCCTGGCCGCCTTGCGGGAGTCCCAGCGACACTCGAAGGCGGCCGAGGCGTGTTCCGGGCGTTCGCGCCCTCGTGCCGGAGGCCGGCGGATGCGGGGTCCGTTCGGGCCGGAGCAGACGGCTTCGAACCACCTCAGCCGGCGGCTCCGGTTTCCGTGGGCGGCACGTCGGCGGCCAGGACCGGAAGCCCCTGCTCCTGGGGCCACCCCGGGCGCCAGCGGCTGAGGTAGTCGGCGAAGTCCTCCCGCAGGAACCGCGGATCCACCGGCTTCAACCGGACCTGGGGCCGCTCATCGACCCACCAGACCTCGAACTCGGACTCGGTGCCCACTGTCGGCCACGACTCGCCGTGTTCAGGGAGCAGGATCACGTCGACGAAGCCGCTGACGGCGAGTCCGATGTCGACGAAGACCCCGATGGTGCCCGGCCTGGGCACCAGGACCACCGTGCCCTTGAAGCGCTGCCCGAAGCGCAGGCGACGGCGCGTGTCCTCCCATTGCCGTGCGAGCTCACGGTCGCTGGTCACCGGATCCGCCCGACGCCGCCGAACTCATGTCTTCCGGGCTCCACGGTCTCCCCCACTCCTGCCGCGACGCGACACATCGGCACGCCGGGTGCGATCGAGATCTTTACTTGGCGGACGAGCGCAGTAGTTGGCGGATCTTGCTTCGGTAGCGCTGTGTTGTGGTCGGTTCCGAAGATCGGGACTTGTCGCCATGCGGGTGGTGATGCTCTGGGTGAGTGAGCGAGTTACCCAGGGCAGGGATCCGGTCGGACTCAAGTCGCCTCGACGAGCTTGTCGCGGGGTACAGCGGGGATGCCGCATTTCGGGATCAACTCGATCTCGCGGATGGCTGGATTTGTCGGTGGAGTTCGACGTGGCGGGTGGGTGCCGGCGAGGTCTGCTGGCCGATCCGCGACATGGCTCATGTTCCGGTGCTGTCGTCGCGGCCGATGCGGGGGTTCACCTGGCGGGCGAAGCAGCGACACCGGCCCGGCCTGGAGGTGATGGCGTCCACGGGCAGGGGGTACGGCTTCGAGTCGCTGGAGGAAGTGCGGCTGCTGGTCGCGCTGGACTTCGTGGGGGCGTCGGAAGTGCTCTCGCAGCCGTTCCGGCTGGACTTTGCGCACAAGGGCGGGTCGTCCTGGCACATCCCGAACTACTTGGCCGTGATCGGCGGCAGATGTGGCTGCTGGACGTGCGCCCGATCGGACTGATCAAGGACGAGGACGCGCTGAAGTTCGCCGCGACCAGGGAGATGGCGGCTGCGTGCGGCTGGCGGTACTCGGTGGTCGCGGGCTGGCGCCCGCACGTCTGGAGCGTCCTTGACCACTTGTCGTCGCGTCGTCGGCCGGTGAGGGATCTGCTGGGCATGCGGGACCAGCTACTGACGATCATCGGCGGCCGGGAAGGCCGCGTGATGACGTTCTCCGCGCTGGCGGACGCGACCAGCGTGCCTGCCGTCGGCCGGGCCAACATCGTCCGGCTGCTCTGGCAGCGCGAGCTCGGAGTTGATCTGGGCAGTCCCTTGCGTGACAGCTCGCTGATCTGGGGGGTGTGATGGCGGCGAGGGCGTTTCTGCAGATCGCGCCGGGCAGGCGGGTCGCACTCAACGGTGTCGAGTGGACGGTCGAGCAGGTCCACGGCCAGCTCGGCCGGCTCGTGCTCCTCGATGGTGGCGGCCATGCTGAGACCCGCTCGTTCCGCTGGCTCATCAACCACGCCGACCTGCGGCTCCTGCCGGCGGCCGAAGCGCCGGAGCGGCCGGCGCCGGTCGTCCGGCAGCCCAGGACTCTGGCCGACCTGACCGATGACCAGCTGGAGCGGGCCCGGCTGCGGGCCGCTCATGTGCTGGAAGTCGAGACGGGTTTCCGGGAGGGGCACCCGGCCCGGGCCCTGCCGGGCGAGCCCCGAGCGAACTACGACCCGGGCCGCACGACGCTGACCCAGCGTCGGTACGCGAAGGCGGCGGAGATGAGGGCGATGCCCCGTCCGGAGGCCGTCCGGCTCGGGCTGCAGCACCTCAGTTTCCGGACGTTGGTGCGTCTGTCGGGACTCGCGGGCGACAGTCTCCTGCTGGCCTGCGCGGACGGACACTGGACCCGGCGCCGCAGTGGCCATCGCAGCGTCACCGAGTAGGTCCGTGAGGCGATCGTCGCGGTCAAGGCCGAGTGCGGCGAACGCGCCCGCCTGAGCCTGGCCGCCAGACACCGGTTGATGTACCAGTACATGAGCGAACGGTTCCCGAAGTTCCCGACCGAGAAGATCCCTTCCCGCTGGACGTTCGCGGTCGTCCCTCCTCCGACGCTGGGAATCGCAAGAACAACCCATCCCCTCCGCCGGCCTCTGCAGGGCCCTCAAGGACCATGCCAGAGAGCTGATCGCGACCGTCAGCCACACGCCGTGATCGACACGGATCCCGACCCGCCAAGGATCGCCGGTACGCGCATTACGCCAAAGGGCTGATGACGTTTCCCCCGTTCGAGGGATCGGGTCCCAACGGACGTGTAAGCGCACAGTGCTCGTGATCGTCTTGGGCCGGTTCAAAAAGTTCCCACCTGCCTAGTTCCTGGAAAGCTCTGGATGATGCGTCACGCAGGTTTACAGCTCGTCGTCGGCGCCTCCGACGTGCTGGCGACCGCCCTCCCGGGTACGGCCCGGATGGCGGTGCCCGATGCCTGATGATGGGTCGGCGGGTCGGGCATACTCCGTCGCAGACGAGTTGGGGCAGCGGCCTTTCCTGGGCGCCGTGGCAACCGACTGCACCCGATGGCTCAAGGCTCACCGGCTTGCTGCACGACGACATCATGGACGGCGACCGCACCCGGCGCGGCCGCGCCGCGGCCTGGGTCGTCTACGGCGTTCCGGCGGCGTTGCTGACCGGCGACGCGCTGTTGACGCTCGCGCTCGGTGTGCTGGCCGACAGCGGCAGCGCGGCGTCCATGGGAGTGTGCGTGCGGATGATGAACGCGCTCGTGCGCGGCCAGGGCAGCGACCTTGCCTTCGAAGACGATCAGCAGGTCACGGTGGACGCGTACCTGAAGATGGCAGAAGGGAAGACTGGAGCCCTGACCGGTGCTGCCTGCGAGCTGGCAGCCACCCTCGCTGGCGCTCCCCCGGCCGTGGTCGAGGCGCTGGAGCGGTTCGGCCGCCACGCGGGAGTTGCCTTCCAGATCGCCGACGACGTCCTCGGCATCTGGGGAGACAGCCGCCGCACCGGCAAGCCCGTCGGCACTGACCTCGCAGCCCGCAAGAAGACCCTTCCGGTCGTAGCGGCGCTCCATGCCGCCGGTGCCGAAGCCGGACAGCTGCGCGCGCTCCTGGACACGGGCGGCCCGTTGACCGAGGCGCAGG
>NZ_JBVISS010000011.1:0-379940 GCF_055575395.1 Streptomyces sp. NPDC034103
CTGCATCGCCCTCATCAACCTCTACAACCGCATCAACGTCATGATCCAGCAGCCCGCCGGCGACTACCAGCCCGGCATGTTCGGCTGACCGAACGCCGCTCGAACGCGTGCACAGCGCCGGGGAGTTCGGAATTCCTTCCCGGCGCTTCGCGTTCCCCTCTCGGACAGTGGCGCACTTTCCCGAGTCAGTGCCCGGGCGGGGCAGAGGGACCGGACTCGGCGAGCAGTTCCTGCAAGTCCCGGACGAGCAGCAGGCCGTAGCGGTCGAAGCGGGAGAGTCTTTCGAAGATCCCCCGGGCCGTCGCCTCCTGGCGCTCCCCGTCTGCGGCGAAATCCCTGACGACCAGCAGAGAGTCATACTGCTCGAACGGCATGCCGTGGTCGTCCTCGTACTCGTGGCTGAACTCGACCTCGACGGCCGACTGCCCGAGATTCCCCGCATAGTCGACGAATTCGCCCTCGACCGGCCTCAGTTCGACGCCGCACGCCGCGGAAATGTCCTGAACGAGCCGCTCGCGTGGAAATCCGGGGCGAATGAAGATGTAGTGATGCTCGCTCATGAAATACCCCCAGGCGGCATGTTCAGGGCCACACGACATGGTAGCCGTCGCCGATTATGCGGATCGAGTTCATGCGTCCCGGCGGATTGTTGCGCAGGAACTTCTCGAGCCCCTCGCGCGCCCCGGCCTCCCCGAGTCCGCTTCCCCGCGCGTCGACGACGGCGTCACGGGCCTGCTTCTTGGCCGTGTTCAGGGTGTTCTTGACGGAGTTCGCGGCGGCTCCGGGATCCAGGGTCTTGAACTCGGTCGGGACACCGTCCACCACGGCGTCCGGGGTCCGTTGTCCCTCCACGGGCGACTCCTTCAGCGCCTTCACGTCACGGCCTTCGTCCCGCAGGGTCTCGGCGATACGCCGCTCCTTGGGCTGGAAAACCTTTTCCGACTCGTCCAGGGAACCCCGGTGGGAGTTCCCGCCGTCACCCTTCGCCGATCCTGCGCCCCCGTCCTCGGTCCCACCCCCGGCCGCCCCCGCGACCATGAGCGCCACCCCCGCCGCCCCCAGTCGTGCCGCCAGTGCGGCGCCCAGGGCGCCCTCCCCCGTGGCGGTGATCCCGGCGAGGGCCAGGCCCGCGCTCGGTGGGAAGAGGGCCAGCAGCGACAGCAGGAGCAGGGCGAAACCGAGGTGGATCAGGAAGTGGTCGAGGGCTTCCAGGAGGTGTGCGGGTGGGATCGTCCGGCCTTCCGTGCCCGCCCCGGTCAGGCTGCGCCAGAGCAGGAGGGTGCCGGTGGTGGCGGCGCCGAGGGCCGTCGCGGTGCCGAAACGATGGGCCGCGATGCGCTCACCGGACACCACCGACCCCATGTGCCGCCAGGCGCGCAGGAGTTGGGAGAGCTGCCAGGCGATCCAGAACAGGGCGCCCACCGCGCAGGCCCGCAGGATCTGCGCGCCGGTGCCCGTCTTGAAGTACTCCTGCAGTCCGGCCGTCGCCTTGAAGGAGCCGACGCCGAGGAAGAGCACGGACGGCAGGACGAGGACGGCGGGTATCAGGAGCGTCAGCAGACGTCTGCCGCGGGTCGGGCGGCCGTATGCCGATCTGATGCGGGCGCGGAGGTCGGGCGTGTGCCATGCCCGGACGTCGTCCGTGGCGGAGATGCGGCTCGCCAGGTCGGTGACGACATCGCGTAAGGGGCCCGGGGCGGCGGACGCGTAGTGGAGGGACCGGCGCAGGCGGATGAAGCGGGCGGCTATGAGCGGGGTCCAGGGGAGGCGTAAGGACGCGTAGCGGATCAGGGCGGCGGCGGTGTCGCCGTCGGCGCGTTCCGCGGCCAGGAGGACCTCGGGCGTGGCGCGTCGGGCGCGGTGCAGGGCGACCAGGTCCGCCGTCATGGCCAGGAACAGGGCGGTCAGCGGCACTGCCCACAGGACGGGCTCCAGGTCCTTCAGCCACTGGTCCGCGTCGGTACGGGCGTGCGTGGCCGCGTAGTTGTTCAGCGTGTGAAGGGACACGGCCGCCCCGAGTGGAAGCAGGGCCAGCGCCCGCCACCCGCCGCGCGCCCGCCACAGCAGCCCGGCGCCCAGTCCCGCCACCGTCGTCCACACCAGGTGCGTGAACGTCGCGACCTGCACCTCACCGCCCCTGCCCAGGTCCAGCGGGGCGACGGGCGCGGGCGACCAGGACGTGAGCGCCTGGGAAAGGCCCGGGACGTACGGTGCCGAGAGGCTGTCGGGGATGATCCAGCCACCGTGCGCGGCCAAGGCCCGGTCCGCGTCCAGGGCGTAGCGCAAGAGCGCCTCCAGCAGCCCGAAACCGGCGCCGAGCGCGGCCCCCAGCACGGTGAAGTCGGTCAGTCCCCACTGCCGGCGCACCCTGAGGGCCAGCCCGGCCAACAGCAGCGGGGACACCTTCACCAGCTCCTCCACCCACGGGGCCACGGCCCAGGCAGCGGTGTCGACCACCCGGACCAGCGACTCGCCCGTGTACGCGGCGACCGTCCTCGTGTACGCGAGCTCCAGCAGCGCCGCCGCCGTTCCACACGCGTACACGCCGACGAACAGCGCCGACAGCACCGCCGACAGGCCGACCGAGCGCGTGGGCCACGAGAGCAGCAGCAGCTGTACGACGCCGTAGAGCGCGGCGGCCACCATGAGCACCGTCACGTACGTCCCCGCTCCCCCCTGTTCCGCCCGCCCCGGTCAGCCCTCCGTGCGCGGGAAGGAGACCTCTACCCGGCGGTTCTTCTTGCGGCCGGATTCCGTGGAGTTGTCGGCGATCGGGTACTGCTCGCCGTATCCGCGTACCTCGTACGTGACGTTCGCGTCGTTCAACTCGCCGTCCAGAACGTCCTGTACGGCGTTGGCCCGCTGCTTCGACAGGACGTCACCGTGGGCCGAGGTGCCGAGGTTGTCGGTGAAGCCGAAGACGCGGATCCTCGTCGCGTTCTGTTTCTTGATCTCGTCCGCGATCGCGGCGATCCGGGCCTTTGACTCGCCGCTCAGTTTCGCGCTGTCCTTGCTGAAGAGGACCTCCGCCTGGAGCGCGAACTTCACGTCGGCGTTGGTGTCCTCGCGACGCTCCTCACCGGCCTCGTCCTCGACGACCTGCTTGATGTCGAGGACCTTCGGCTCGGCGAGCGTGGCGCCCTCGGGGAGCTTCAGGTCGGGGTCGTTCGGGTCGACCTTCACAGGTGCGGAGGCCGAGGCCTCGGTGCCCGGCGGGACGCTGGGGTCGTCCTTGGCGTGGGCCGTGGCGGCGCCGTAGACGTTCGTGGCGACCATGACCGTGGCGGCGGTGACCGCCAGGGCGAGGCGTGGAGCCGCCGCTCGGGTGTGGGTGCGGGTCATGGCCGGCCTCACCCGGAGATCTTGATCGTGGCGCTGGAGAAGGTCGGGAGTTGCAGAGCGACATCCGTGGTGCTCGACGGCGGGGCCGGGAACTGCATGAAGACGGCGAGCTCGTCACCGGACTTGATGATCGAGAAGCCGGTTGTTGTCAGCGGGCGCCCGTCAGTGTCGCGCAGCACGTAATAGCGCTTCTTCTCCTTGGAGTCGACGAGAGTGGCGCCACCGAGTGACCGGCCATGCGCCATGACTTCTGTTTCGTCACCCTGCAAAGACGCCGGCACCGTGACTGACTTGGCTCCGTCGTTCTTCAACATGCCATTCACTGTGACGAATCCGCCGGAGTCGCGTTCCGCAGCCGTGACCTGAAGGATCAGACCGTTCGACCCCTTCAACTCAGCCTGGATCTCGTCCGACTGCCCCTCCTGAGGGCTCGGAGCGGATCCGTCGTCATTCTTGGAAGGGGACGCCGTCGTCTCCGGCTTCTTGTCGTCGTCTCCCCCGCTACCGCAACCGGCCACGCCGAGGGCCAGACCGGCCGCAACGGTCAACGCGACCATCCCCCTGCGGGCCTTCGCCGTGAACCGAATGTCCATGCGTCTGCTTCCTTCGCCAGTCGTCGTTCGCTTGTCAGTCGGCCAGATGGACTTCGAAGAGATCCTCGGGCTCGGGCAGATCGGTGAGGTCGTCCGGGTCCAGGTCCCAGTCCCGGTCCTCGCAGTCGAGGCGCGGCAGGACCACGTCCGGTGCGTCGTCCGGTGCGCCGTCCGGTGCGCCGTCCGCGGGGGGCTCGAACTCACAGAGCAGCTCGATGTCGGCGGTGGCGGACGCCTTGGACTGCTGGTTCTCCGTGCCGGGGATGACGGACTCCCCCACGGTCTTGTTCGTCCGGACCTCGACGGTGTACGACAGCGGCCCGTTCGGGGTGCCGCATCCCAGCACCTCGGCATCGTTCTGTGCCGCCAGCTGGTCCGCGCGCCCGCACGGGTTGTCGGGCGGGGGCGCGATGCCGTCGAAGATGTCCTGCCACTTGGTGGGGTCGAGTACGTCCGTCACCCATTGGGCGGCGAGTTGATCCCGTCGTTCCTGGGCCGCCGCGAGGGCCGCCGCGTCGGCGGCTGTCTGGGCTCCGTTCCGGTTTGCCGCGGCCTGGCCGACCGCGAGGTACGCGAACGCGAGAAAGAGCAGGCCCCCCACCACCGTGATGTAGATGGGGAAAGCCTGCCCTGCGTCTGCGCATGCGCGCTTGCGCATCACCCCGTGATCTCTCCGATCTTCGTGGTGATCGCGTCGGCGATCTGCTGCCCGACGTTCGTGCCGAGGAGGACGAGAATGATCGCCACGACCACCGCGATGATGCCCAGGTACTCCACAGCCGTCTGCCCCCTGTCGTTCCGCTCGGCGCGCGACTTGAGGTACGTGACCGTGGTGTTGATCCAGTTGCTCATCGTGTTCCCCTTGGGTGTCGGCCTGACTAGCGACACGAGGAAGGTACGACGGAACTGCTCGCGCGTCACAGGGTCCCAGGGCCCAATTCCGGGCCCAGAGGGGAGTCATGACGGCTCCCGGGGCGAATCGGGTGCCGTGCCGAGCCACTTGGCGGCGGCCTCCGCGCGATTGGTGCTGTGGAGCTTGGCGAAGATGCGGTTGATGTGGTTCTTGACCGTCTTCTCGCTGATGAAGCAGGTGGCGGCGATCTGCTGGTTGTTCATGCCTGACGCGATGAGGTCCATGATCTCCGCCTCCCTCGTGCTGAGTTGGTAGCGCGACTTCGGAGACTGTCCCACATCTGGTTGCATTCGCGAAAGTCCTTCCGCAGAATTCAGTGGGTACTTGGGGTGAACCGCCGATGATTCGTATGCAGTTGCACTTGCATGGCCCAGCCCCTCGGGCAGGCGCGGGCCGTCCGAACCTCGCAGGCGGGCCACCACCGCGTTCGCCGCCGACGTCGTGAAATGGGCGCTGCCGGTCCTGATGTCCCGTACCGCGGCGATCAGCTGGTCCGCGGTGAACTCGCCGTGGACGAGGTAACCGGCGGCGCCCCGGCGCAGGGCCTCGTGAACGATCTCCGACTCGCTGCTGTAGGTGAGCATCACCACCGGGGCGATCGGCACCAGGTGCGGGAGGGCCGAGATGCCGTCCACGCCCGGCATGCGGACGTCCAGGAGGACCACGTCGGGGTGGTGCCGCAGGGCCGCCTCGTAGGCCTCTCTGCCGTCGGCGGCAGACGCCACGACCGTGATGTCCTCGCGACCGGAGAGGAGGGCCGCCAGGCCCGCGCGGACCACCGGGTTGTCGTCCGCCACGACGACGCGGAGCGGGCCTGCCGGTGGGGCGGGGGGTGGGAAGTCCTCGAACGGATTGGGGGGTGTCGGCGTGGGGTCCGGCATCGGGGCTTCCTCCTCTCGTGATTCCGTGGGGGGCGTACGGCGTTCTCAGGCGGTCCCGCCCGCGAGCGCGGCCAACGGCAGCTCCAGGCGGACCTCCGTGCCGCGGGCGTGGGTGCCGCGGCCGATGCGGATGCGGGCGCCGACCGTGGCGGCTCGCTCGACCATGCCCACCAGGCCGAAGTGACCTGTGTGGCGCAGCTGTTCGAGGCTGGTGCCCGGGGCGAGGCCGCAGCCGTCGTCGTAGACGCTGATGCGGAGGAGGTCACCGTGGACTCCGGCGCTGACGTCCACGTGGCTCGGTGCCGCGTGGCGCTGGGCGTTCTCCATGGCCTCCGAGGTGATGGTGAGGAGTTGGCGGGCCACGGCGGGCGGTAGTCCGGGGACCGCGTGCTGGCCTGTGCGGTGGTAGGTGGCCTTCAGGCCGGTACGGCGGCTGAAGTCGTCGGTCCTGGCCGCGAGTTCGGTCAGGACGTCGGTGCCGTTGGCGGGGTCCGTCTCGCGGCGGAGGTCGGCCAGGAGTTCCCGGGACTCGGCGGCGGCGCGGCGGGCCGAGCGGGCGACCAGGTCCGCCTGTTGTTTCACCAGCGCGGGGTCCATGCGGTCGACCGCTTCGGCCAGACCGTCCGCCGCGAGGGCCACACCGTGCAGGGTCTTCGCCACCGAGTCGTGCATCTCGCGTGCCAGGCGGGCACGTTCGGCGCCGACCGCCTCCGTGACGGCGAGGCGGGCCTGCACGGAGGTCAGGGCCTGGGTGGCGGCGCCGAAGCGGAGCACGAGGTTGCGCAGGGTCACACCCATGGCGCCGGTGACGACACAGAGGCCGGGCAGCAACAGGGCCTCGGCGACCGTGGGGTGGAGGTCCTTCGAGCTCGCGTAGACCGTGACGAGGACGAGGCCCTGGAGCGAGGCGAAGCAGCCGGCTCCTCGCCAGCCGTAGACCAGCCCGGCGAGGAGGGGGGTGCAGACGCTGACGTAGGCGAGGGTGGTGTCCGGTCCGGCGGAGACCAGGAGGAGGGCGCCGAAGAGGGTGTCCGCGGCCAGCAGGACGGGGTGGCGCAGCAGGAGGGGGCCGAAGCGTTCCCAGTCCCTGAACAGGACGTAGGAGGTCATGAAGGTGACCAGTACGGCCGCGGCGACCAGGCGGGCGCCCAGGCCCGGGGCGGCGTTGAGGAGGGCGGAGGGGGCGGCCAGGGCGATCATGGCCAGGCGGAAGCCGAAGACCTGACGGCACAGGGCCTGGAGAGCGTTGATCTGGATGGGGATGGCGGGGGTGGGGGCGGTGCTTCCGGTGGGGGTGAGGGAGGGCGCTGCGCGGTCTTCGGCCGGGGTCTCGATCCCACCGGCAGCTAAAACACCACCCCCGCCCTCGACGGCCGCCGTCGTCGGTCCGGGCTTCGTCATCGCCATGGTGTCCTCCCCCTCCCTACTTGCCCGTGATCGAGCCGAAGTCCGTGCCGGAGCCGAGGATCAGGCCGGCGGCGAGGAGCAGCATCGTGGCCGGGACCATGAACGTGGTGATCATCATCGTGGCCTTGGGGACCGCGCGGGCGGCCTTGCGGCGGGCGTTCTGGGCGTCCGTTCGGCGCATGTCCTTGGCGAGGGCGATGAGCGTGTCCACGATCGGCGCGCCCAGCTCCTCGCCCTGCTGGAGGGCGGTGACGAACATGGCGACCTGCTCGGAGTCGTTGCGTCGGCGCAGTTCCGCGAAGGCCTGGCGGCGGCTCATGCCGAGGTCCATCTGGCGCAGGGTGATGCGGAGTTCGTCGGCCCAGGGGCCCTCGTACTTCTGCGCCACCCGGTCCAGCGCCTGGCGGAAGCCGAGGCCGGCGCTCACCACCACGGCCAGGACGTCCAGGAAGTCCGGCAGGGTCCGCTCGATCTCGTCCTTGCGGATCCTGATCGCCGACCAGATGCCGACCTCCGTCCAGAAGACGCCGAACGCGAACAGGAGCAGGGCCATGAGCGGGATGCCGCGCATGAGGAAGACCAGGCCGCCGAACCCGCCCAGGAAGCCGTACACCGCCCGCCGGGCCGCGTACCGGTCGATCGTGAGGCCGCCCGGATTGCCCGCCAGGTCGATCTTGCGGCGGTACTTCGCCACCCGCTTGGGCCCCATCAGGCGGAGCACCGTCGGGGCGTAGCGCATGCCGAGGCGGTCGATGACGGAGTCGACCGCGCCGGTCCGGGTGGCTCCGACCTCCAGGGCGAGCGCCAGGTCGGCGGGGAGTCTGGCGTCGGCGCGGTACATGCGGATGCCGGCGAAGACGCCCCAGACTCCGAGGCCCATCAGCAGGGCCAGCAGGTATGCCATGGTCGTGGCCCCCTCAGACGTCGATCCGGGACAGGCGGCGGATGAGGACGAACCCGACCGCGTAGAGCACGAAGGCGATGATGACCGCGGCCTGGCCGGCCGGTGAGCCGGTCATGCGGTCCAGGGCACCGTCCTTGACGCTGTTCATCAGGAGCAGCGAGCCGATTCCGAGGACCGGGACGGCGTACGAGGTCATGTTGACCTGTGCCAGTTGGGTGCGGACCTCACGCCGGGTCTCCTTGCGTTCCTCCAGGGTCTCGGTCAGGTTGCGCAGGGCGCCGACGACTTGGCCGCCCGCGCGGTTGGACAGCACCAGCGTCGTGACCAGGACGACCAGTTCGCGCGAGGGCAGGCGCTCGGCCATCTCGCCCAGGGCGTCGTCCAGGGAGGCGCCCAGGGAGAGCTGGTTGGCCACCTTGCCGAGTTCCTCGCCCGCGGGGGCCTCCAGTTCCTCCGCCGCCATGCCGATCGCCGTGCGCAGGGCCAGTCCGGCCTGGGTGGCGTTGGCCAGGATGCGGGCCAGCTCGGGGAGTTGGTTGATGAACCGCTCGATGCGTTTCTGGCGCTGCCAGTTGAGGAACTGCAGCGCGACCCAGATGCCGAGCAGGCCGGCCAGCGGGCCGAAGAAGGGGGCCAGGGCGGCCTGGCTGATGAGGAAGAGGCCGGTGGCCGTGGCCATCATGTAGACGAAGAACTCGCCCGGTGTGATGTCCAGGCCCGTGGCGGCCAGGCGGAGTTCCAGCTTCCGGCCGAGCCGGGTGCGGCGCAGCCGCCGGTCCAGGGTCGGGAAGCGGCGTCGGCGGCCGCCGGTCTCCGTCTGGCCCGTCGCCGCGAGGCGGTCGATGAGGGCCTGGCGCTGCGCCTTGCCCATGGCGTACGCGTGCAGGCCCGCCACCGCCAGGACACAGGTCAGCAGGGCGACGCCGGTCGTGAGCGTGGTCAGGGCGGGCAGGTCCATCGTCAGATCCATGTCCAGGTCCATTCGAGATCCATCGGGCGTACCTACCTGGCCTCTCGGGTCGTCAGCTCGGCCATGGACCGGGCCACGCCGAACGCCTGGGGGATCGGCTGGTTCGCCATGTAGAGGCGGTCGGCCGTGCGGCGTGGGAGCGGGAAGTACTCGAAGGCGCCGTGGACGCGGCCGTCCGACGTCATCGGCTGGGCGTGGAAGCGGGCCACCGTGGCCAGGCGGTACGGCTCGCCACCGTGGCTGTCCAGGACGGCGATCTCGGTGATGCGTCGGGCGCCGTCGGGGAAGCGGGTCAGCTGGATGATCACGTCCAGGGCGCTGTTGATCTGGTCGTGCAGCGCCTCGAAGGGGACCCCGACCTCGGACATCGAGGCGAGGGTCTTCAGCCGCATCAGCGCGTCCTCGGTGCTGTTGGCGTGGACGGTGGCCAGGGAGCCGTCGTGGCCCGTCGACATGGCCTGGAGCATGTCCAGGGACTCACCGCCGCGGACCTCGCCGACCACGATCCGGTCCGGGCGCATCCGCAGCGAGTTGCGGACCAGGTCGCGGATGGTGACCTGGCCCTTGCCCTCGACGTTCGGCGGGCGGGACTCCAGGCGGATCACATGGGCCTGCTGGAGCTGGAGTTCCGCCGAGTCCTCGATGGTGATGATGCGTTCGACCTCGGGGATCAGGCCGGAGAGGGCGTTGAGGAGGGTCGTCTTCCCGGTGCCCGTCGCGCCCGACACGATGATGTTGAACTTCGCCTGCACCAGGCCCGCGAGGAGGTACAGCATGGGCTCGTCGAGGGAGCCGAAGCCGATCATCTCCTGGAGGGTGAAGGAGCGCGGGAAGCGGCGGATGGTGAGCGTCGCGCCGGTCAGGGACAGCGGCGGGATGATCACGTTCACGCGTTCGCCGGACGGGAGGCGGGCGTCGACCATCGGATTCGACTCGTCGACCCGGCGGTTGACCGTCGAGACGATCCGCTCGATCGTCTGCATCAGCTGGTCGTGGGAGGGGAAGCGGAGCGGGAGCTGTTCCACCCGGCCGCCCCGCTCGACGAAGATCGCGTCCGGGCCGTTCACCATGATCTCGGTGATCGAGGCGTCCTCCAGCAGCGGTTCCAGGATGCCCAGGCCCAGTGCCTCGTCCACGACCCGGCGGATCAGCTGTGAGCGCTCGACCGTCGACAGCACGGGGCCCTCACGGCTGATGATGTGCCCGAGCACGCGTTCCAGGCGGGCCCTGCGCTCGGCCGCCGCCAGCGAGCTCATCTCCGCGAGGTCGATCTCCTCCAGCAGCTTGGCGCGGTAGGAGGCGACCAGGTGGCCGTCCTCGCCCCGGCTGCCGTGCTCCTCGGGGGTGGTGATGCGTGCGCGCAGACTCATGGTCGTACCTCGTTCAGTGGTCGAGCGGCATGGTCGCGGTCCTGGTGGCGTCGCCGAAGTTCCAGAAGGGGACCACGTTCGGGATCTGCACGGTGGCGGTGACGGTCACCGAGTCGTCGCCCTCGGCGGCGGAGCACCCCACGCTGAGCCAGTCGCTGATCGCGGTCGTGCAGCCCTCCTGCGCGCCGCGCTCCAGCGAGGCGGCCCGCGCCCCGGCCCTGGCCGCCGTACCGGCCTGCTGGGCGGTGTAGGCGATGAGCCCGACCTGGACGCCCGCCATCGCGACCAGGATCAGGATCGGGATGAACCCGAGGTACTCGATGGCCACCTGCCCCAGGTCACGGGCCCCGCGCACCCGGCGCACCCCGCGGACTTTCCCGTCGTACGACATCTCAGTCCGTCTCCTCCTCGACGGCCCCCGCGTGGCCCTCGACCGTGAACGGGAAGCCGATCGCGCCCGGGAAGAGGACGGGGACCGTGAGTTCGACATCGGCGGTGACATAGCCGCCGCCCGTGCCGCAGGTCACCGTGCCGTCCCAGGCGTCCGGCAGCTTGTCCAGCCCCGCTTGCTGGCAGGCCCCCTGCCGCTCGCCCGGGCTCGCCGCCGTCCCCGCCCGCACCGCCTCGTCCGCCGCGTTCCCCGCCAGCGTGAACGTGTAGCCGACCAGCACGAACTGCCACACCAGGACCAGGGTCAGGATGATCAGCGGGGTCATGCCGAGGAACTCGACGGTGACCTGGCCGGAGTCCCCGCGCCGCCTCACGGACCCAGCTCCTTGCGCCGCCGGAAGCCCACCGCCGCGCGCTCGTTGCGCGACCGGCCGGCCTTGCGGGTCCTGTCGGTCGTGCCGACCAGTCCCAGCTCCCCCGCCAGCGCCCACAGGGCCTGCTTGACCGCGCTCTTGCTGTCGAGTTCGTGGACGCGGCCGGCGTCCACCACCCCTTGCAGCTCCTTGAAGTTGGCGGGGATCGCCACCCCGGCGACCGCCGTGCCGGTGATCTTCTGGATGAGCGGGGGCTGGATCTCGGTGCCGCGGGTGTGCCGGTTGACGACCACGGTGGTCTCCTCGGCCTTGCGGATCTGCAGCCGGTCCCACATCCGTACCGCGCGTTTGGCGCCGCGTACCGCGATCACGTCGGGGGTGGTGACCAGCAGGGCCGTGTCGGCCATCTCGACCGCGGCCGCGCCCGCGCCGCCGATCTGGGCGCCGCAGTCGATGACGACGATCTCGTAGCGGGAGCGCAGGGCGCTGACGATCTGGCGGGCGGCGCGGTCGGTGACCTCCTCGCCGCGTTCGCCCTCGCCGGGGGCGAGCAGCAGGGCGAGGCCGGTGTCGTGGCGGAAGACGGCGTCGGCGAGGACGCGCGGGGAGAGGTCGGTGATGGCGGCCAGGTCGACCACCGAGCGGCGGAACTGGACGTCCAGGAAGGAGGCGACGTCGCCGGTCTGGAGGTCGAGGTCGACCAGGGCCGTGCTGCGTCCGGACGCCTGTGCGGCCAGGGCGAGTTGGATCGCGGTCAGGGTGGTCCCCACGCCCCCCTTCGCCCCGCTCACCGTCACCACGGTCCCCCCGGCCCCGGTGAACACGTCGACGTTCGCGCCCAGATGCCGCCGTACGCCCACCGACCACTGGGCGACGGCCTGGACCCTGCTGGCGAGTTCCTCGTAGCTCAGGGGCAGCGCCACGAGCCCCCGGGCGCCGTAGTCCATGGCGGCCTGGAAGAGGCCGGGACCGGCGTCGGAGGTGACGAGGATGACGCCGACCGCGGGGAAGCGCAGGGCGACCTCGCGGATCAGCTCCAGCGCGGGGACCGGGCCGATGCGTTCGTGGACGACGACGACCTCGGGCAGTTCGTCGACGGACTCGGCGGCGAGCCGTGCGAGGGTGTCGACGAGCTGGGTGGAGTCGGCGACCGGGGCGACCGGTTCGGCGTCCGGGAGCTGGCTGAGCAGGGTGGTGATGGAGCGGATCGCGTCCGCGTCGCCTACGGCCGGCAGGATCCTCGTGGGCATACGGCTCTCACTTGTCCTTCGCGAGTTCGTACGTGCGGTCCTGCTCGGGCACGGTTCCGGTCTCGCCGGGTGCGACCAGTGCGAGCCGGACGCGCTTGGCGAAGGATTCGGCGTACGTGATGCGCTGGGCGTCGATGGCGGAGAGCGCGAAGGTGATGGGGACGGCCTCGGTGGCCTTGCGGGTGCGGTCGTCGGCGTCGGGCTGGAGCGGGGTGAGGTCGCCGACGTCCAGGACCTTGGCGTTCGTGACGATGATCTTGGACTGGGCGACGGCGCCCTCCCGCGCGCCCTCGAACGTGGCGTAGACGTTGACCGTGGAGCCCGGGGTGATCTTGCCGGCCACGCCGGTCGCCGCGTCGATCATGATGGCGACCTCCTGCTGGCCGGGTCGCAGGGCCGGTTGGGCGACGATCATGTCGCTCTGGAGCAGGGAGCCCTTCTTGAGGGTGGTCACCGCGATCTTGCCGCCGATCTGGCGGAGGTCGGTGACGGCGGTGTCCGACAGCCAGCGCTCGGGCATCCGCGTCTTCTCGAACTGGCCCGCGCTCAGCGCCGTGTAGGGCTCGATGTCGTCCTTGAGCCGGTAGGCGGTGACCTCGGGGCCGACCTTGGACTTCACGTCGCTGATGACGGACAGGACGCCGGCGAAGGCCGCGAGGGCACAGACCGCCGACAGGATCAGGAGTATGACGCCGCGGCGCTGACGGGAGTTCATGAACCGGACAACCTCATTGGGGGATATCGGTCGACGGGGCTCACCCGGCGGTGAGTTGGTTCTGCTGGTTCTCGGTGAGCGGGGACAGGGCGGAACAGAACACACAGCGGTCGCCGATCACCTCGATGCCGCACCAGTGGCAGGCGCCCTGGCGGACCGAGGTGACCAGTTGGTAGAGGACCGAGAGGTCGGGCAGGAACGAACAGAACTCGATCAGTCTGGGGGTGCCCCACCACACCGCCGACTCGGCGGGCAGCGGGGCCTCGCGCAGGCCCTGGACGTTCCAGGACGGGGCGAGGGTGGAGGTGACCCAGTCGGACTGGAGCTGGCCCTTGGCGACCAGCAGGGCGGTGGCGAACTCGGGACCCGACAGGGCCGCTTCGGGGCCGATTCTGACCAACTGGGGTTCGGGATGGGCGATCACACCGAACTGACTTCCCGGAACCCATGACTTGGCATGCGCCTTGAGGCCCACGGGAACGCGGTCCAGCTTGGTGACGGTGCCGAGGACGGCGCCGGCGTGGATGTAGTGGGTGAGCAGCCGGCCCGCCGAGGCGAGCACGCCGGGGCTGAGGTCGCAGGAGGCCAGTTGCCGCAACTGCCGGGCCAGGACGGCGAGTCCGAGGGGCGGCAGATCGGGGCGGAACAGGGCGATACGGTCACTCTCCAGCAGGGACCGTACCGTGTGCAGGCGCCGTTCGACCGCTTTCGGCACCGCCTGGGAGCAGACGACGATGACATGGCCGTGCTGGTCGACCAGCGACTGGAGGGCCGCCAGCGAGTGTTCCAGCGGCTCCTTGTCGAGGTCGGCCAGGACGACCGCGGGGACGGTCCGCTCGTCCTGTGGCGGCAGCGCCATGTCGGCACCGGTCACGGCAATGGCAGTTGGCACGCGCAGCTCCCCGTTCCCATGCCCCGCCGGCCCGACCGGCGTTACTCCGGCACACCCAGTCGACTTCACTGCGTGACTACGTCAGCACTCTAGCCACGGCCATGTGACCGGAGAACAGCGTTTCTTCAGCTGATGGCAACTGTTTTTGCGCAAGGCTCCCCAAACCAGGGCGGATTGCATATGCCGTCGCCGACCGCAGGGCCGCCATCCCCCCAGTGAGCCCGCAAAGATGGTCTGGACCTATTGACGAGGTGATTGGTCTGGACCACTCTGCTGGTCATGGCCACACTCAGACGACGCTCGTTCCGTTTCTGGTCGGCAGCGGTGATCGCAGCCCTCGCCCTCGGAGTCTCCGGCACGGCCCCGGCCTCCGCCGCGGATGTCAACAACGTCAAGAACGCCGGCTTCGAGTCCGGCCTGACCAACTGGACCTGTACGGCGGGCAGCGGCGCTACCGCCTCCTCGCCGGTGCACGGCGGCGCGGCCGCGCTGAAGGCGACGCCGGCCGGGCAGGACAACGCGAAGTGCACCCAGACGGTGGCGGTGAAGCCCCACTCGACGTACACGCTCAGCGCGTGGGTGCAGGGCGGGTACTCCTATCTCGGCGTCACCGGCACCGGCACGACGGACGTGTCGACGTGGACGCCGGACTCGTCGAGCTGGAAGCAGCTGTCGACGACCTTCACCACCGGCGCCTCGACGAGTTCGGTGACGGTCTACACCCACGGCTGGTACGGGCAGGCGGCGTACTACGCGGACGACCTCTCCGTGTACGGCCCGGACGGCGGCGGGGGCACCGACCCGGCCCCGACGGTCCCGGGCACCCCGGGCGGCCTCGCGGTCTCGGGCCGGACGTCGTCCTCGGTCTCCCTGGCCTGGAACGCGGTCTCCGGCGCCACGGGGTACACCGTCTACCGCGACGGTGCGAAGGTGACGGCGGTGAGCGGCACCTCGGCGACGGTGACCGGGCTCGCGGCGTCCACGTCGTACTCCTTCCAGGTCACGGCGACCAACTCGGCGGGCGAGTCGGGGAGGTCGGCGGCGGTGACGGGGACGACGACGGCGACTCCGACCGGCCCGGCGCTGCCCAGGCACGCCGTCACCGGGTACTGGCAGAACTTCAACAACGGGGCCAAGGTCCAGAAGATCTCCGACGTGCCGTCCCCGTACGACATCATCGCGGTGGCCTTCGCGGACGCCACGACGACTCCGGGCGCGGTGACCTTCTCCCTGGACTCGGCGGGGCTCGGCGGGTACACGGTGGACCAGTTCAAGGCGGACGTCGCGGCGAAGAAGGCGGCCGGGAAGAAGGTGATCATCTCGGTCGGCGGTGAGCGGGGGACGGTCTCCGTGAACGACTCCGCCTCGGCGGCGAACTTCGCGAACTCGGTGTACGCGCTGATGCAGACCTACGGCTTCGACGGCGTGGACATCGACCTGGAGAACGGCCTCAACGCGACGTACATGACACAGGCGTTGCGGTCCCTGTCCGCGAAGGCGGGCTCGTCGCTGATCATCACGATGGCCCCGCAGACGATCGACATGCAGTCGACGTCCGGTGCCTACTTCCAGACGGCCCTGAACATCAAGGACATCCTCACCGTCGTCAACATGCAGTACTACAACAGCGGTTCGATGCTCGGCTGCGACGGCAAGGTCCACGCGCAGGGCTCGGTGGACTTCCTCACCGCGCTGGCCTGCATCCAGCTGGAGGGCGGCCTGTCCGCGTCCCAGGTGGGCCTCGGCCTGCCCGCCTCGACCAGCGGCGCGGGCAGCGGTTACGTCTCGCCGACCGTGGTGAACAACGCGCTCGACTGCCTGACCAAGGGCACCAACTGCGGCTCCTTCAAGCCGTCCCGGACCTACCCGGACCTGCGGGGCGCCATGACGTGGTCCACCAACTGGGACGCGACGGCCGGGAACGCGTGGTCCAACGCGGTCGGACCGCACGTACACGCACTGCCGTAACCGACCCTCGGCCCCCGCACGGTGGCCACCCCGGCCGGGGCGCGGTCCTCCCGCGCGCGACGACGGCGTGCCCGTCGACCGCCCCCGGCCGAGAACCGCGCCCCGGTCGCGCGGGCCGTCAGCCCATCGGCCGGTAGTAGCCCAGCACCGCCGCGAGACCCGCGAACCACTCCCCCAGACGTTCCCGCGGCTTCGCCTCGACCACGCTCTCGTAGAAGTTGCCGTCGAGGTGGACGACGGCCACCATCAGGGCCTTGCCGTTGGGGCTCGCCCGGTAGTGGACGCTGCGGATCTCCTCCCAGTCGAACTCGGCCTCCACGCCGTTGACCTCCAGGGTGACCCCGGAGGCGTCGACGGCCACCGAGCTGCGCCGGGCCACGGCGAGGAACTCCGGTCCCGAGGGGGCCGGCCCAGGAGCCGGTGCCGGATGGTGGGGCATGGGCGGGGGCGGGCCGAAGCCCTGGGGCGGATACGGCGGCTGTGTCATCGTGAGTCCCCCGGTGCGACGAGCCTGGGTGGGTGCGTTACGGCAACTTACCCGCCGGACCGGTGGCACGCCGCCGTCGGGCCGTCGGTCCCTGGTCAGAGGCTGTGCGCGCCTCCCGGTGGCCCCTGCCTGTGCGGACGCCCCCGAGATTCCCGGAATTCCCGTGAAACATTTCCGGGGTCCCACCGCATCAGTGAAGTGAGAGCGCGAACGTGAGCGCGCCCACAGCAGGGGGAACGACATGAGACAGGTCCTTGCGGACCAGTACGCGGAGTTCGCGGCGGCCAGGGCGGGGCATCTCTACCGCTCCGCGTGCCTGCTCACCGCCGGGGACACGCATCTCGCCGAGGACCTGGTGCAGGAGACCCTGGGCCGGCTCTACATCAGCTGGCACCGCGTGACCCGGGTCGGCAACCCCGCCGGGTACGCGCAGACCGTCCTCACCCGCGCCTTCCTCGCCCACCAGCGCCGGCGCAGCAGCAAGGAACGCGCCACCGACGAGTTCCCGGACCAGGCCTGGACCGACCACGGTGACGTCCCGCTGCGGCTGACGCTCCTGGAGGCGCTGGCCCGACTGCCCGCCAAGGACCGGGCGGTGGTCGTGCTGCGCTACTGGGAGGACCGCTCGATCGAGGAGACCGCCGACGCGATGCACGCCAGCTCCGCGGCGGTCCGCACCCGCTGCACCCGTGCCCTGGGCCGGCTGCGGGAACTGCTCGGCGAGGACCTCGGCGAGTACGCACGCTTCTGACGGGCCCGCCCGTCCCTATGCCCGCTCATCCTTCACACCCCGGGGAAACGGTGGTTTGCCATGCCCGTACATCAGCACAGCGATCCTTTTGAGGACCGCGTCGCCGCCGAACTGCGCGATGTCGGCAACCAGTTCGAGGCCGACCCGCACGCGCTCACCACCGCGGGCCTCTCCCGTGGCCGACGGCTGCGGCTGCGGCGTCGGGCCGCGATCATGGGGGGCGCCGCCTCCCTCGCGCTCGTCGGGGTGGGCGGGGCGCTGCTCCTGCCCGGCGGTTCGGACCCGGACCCGTCCTCGGTGGCCTCGAAGCCGAGCGCCACGGCGACGGTGCCGCCCGTGTCCGGCCAGGAGCTGATCCGCACGCTCAAGGAGCAGCTCGGGTACGGCAAGTTCAGCCAGGAGACCGGTCGCGGTACCGAGGACGCGCCGTACGCGTGGCTCGTGTGGGACGACGGGGACGGGGGTTCCGTCGTCTCCGTGAACATGGATCGGATCGAGCCGGGCACCGAGAACGCCCGGCAGTTGACCGAGTGCCCGGACAAGACATTCACGCCGTACGACAGTTGCCGGACGAGTCGGCTGGACAACGGCTCCGTGCTGAGGATCCTCCGGGGGTACGAGTATCCCGACAAGCGGGAGCCCACCAAGCACTGGACCGCCGACCTGATCACGCCGAAGGGCCAGCATGTCGCGGTGTACGAGTGGAACGCCGAGGCCGAGAAGGGCTCGCCGGTCACCCGCGAGGACCCGCCGCTGGACGCCGCCGAGTTGAAGAAGCTGGTGACCGCGCCGGCGTGGCTGACGGCCGTCGACGCCATCCCCAAGGAGGACAGGTCGTCGCTGGCCGGCCCGGAGGAGACCGCCGCCCCCACCACCGACATCCGCAAGACGCTCGTCGACCTCCTGCCCGACGGTCTCACCCCGGTCTCGCGGGGCGGTGACGAGTCCGGGTGGGGCTATGTCGTCGTCGACGACGGCAAGGGCAAGAGCCTTGTCGAGATCAACGTCCAGCCGAACATGGGCGACCTCACCGGCGAGAGCATCTTCGAGGGCGCCGAGTCCCTTCCCGACGGCACGATGCTCGTCACCCGCGAGGACGCCGGCGACAAGGACGTCCCGGGCGCGGTCCGGTGGACCGTCGACACGGTGCGGATCAACGGTCTGCGGGTCGTCGTCAGCGCCCTCAACGCGAGCGGGCCGCACGACGCGCCGAGCCGTGACAAGCCCGCCCTGACGATGGAGCAGCTCAAGAAGATCGCGCTCAGCTCGAAGTGGGGGCCGAGCCGGGAGGAGTCGCAGACCGGTCAGAAGAACTCCGACCAGGGCTGATCCCAGATCTGCTTCACGCACAGCACCAGGAACAGCAGCCCGGCGATCGCCAGCATCGCGTTGCTGACCGGGCCGTTGCGCCATTCGGCCGGGGTGCGCGAGGAGTTGAGGAGCCGGAGCAGGGTCCCCGCGAGGAAGGGCAGGAAGGCCGCGCCCAGCACGCCGTAGAGGATGATCAGGCGGAAGGGCTGGCCCTGGAAGAGCAGGACGATGGGCGGGAAGGTCAGCCACAGCAGGTACGCGCGGAAGGGCCAGGAGCGTTCGCGCGCACCGGAGGCGACCTCCTCGCCCGTCCCCGTCCCCGCTTGCGTGCCCCCGGCGCGGAAGCGGGCGACGAAGTCGGCGAACATCAGGCTCACGCCGTGCCAGACGCCGATCAGGGAGGTGTAGGAGGTGGCGAAGAAGCCGATGAGGAAGAACTTGGCGGTCGCGGAGCCGTACCTGTCCTCCAGGATGTCGCCGAGCTGGATGAGCCCCTTGTCGCCACTGGCGATGGCGATGTTCGCCGAGTGCAGCATCTCGGCGCCCACGAACAGCATCGAGATGACGAAGATGCCGGTGGTGGCGTAGGCGACGCGGTTGTCGAGCCGCATGACCTTCATCCAGCCGGTGTGGGTCCAGCCCTTGGCGTTGACCCAGTAGCCGTACGCGGCGAGCGTGATGGTGCCGCCGACGCCGCCGATGAGACCGAGGGTGTTGAGGATCGAGTCCTTCTCGTCGGGCAGGACCGGCAGCAGGCCGGCGAAGGCGTCCCCGAGGTTCGGGGTGACCCGGATCGCGAGGTAGACCGTCACCACGAACATGACGCCCACCAGGACCGTCATGACCTTCTCGAAGACCTCGTACTTGTTGAACCAGACGAAGACCAGACCGGAGAGCCCGCACAGCACGGCCCACCACTTGAGGTCCATCACGTCCGGGAACAGCGCCTGGAGCGGCAGCGCGCTGGACGACATCGCGGCCGCGCCGTAGACGAAGCCCCAGATCACGACGTAGACGACGAAGAACCAGGTGGTCCAGCGGCCCAGGCTCGACCAGCCGTCGAAGAGGGTGCGGCCGGTGGACAGATGCCAGCGGCCGGCGGCCTCGGCGAGGGAGATCTTCACCAGACAGCCGATGACGGCGGCCCACAGGAGTGTGTAGCCGAAGTTGCTGCCCGCGATGAGCGTGGCGACCAGGTCGCCGGCGCCGACGCCGGTGGCCGCGACGACGATGCCGGGGCCGATGTACTTCCAACTGGACTTGCGTGGGGTGGAGTGGGGCTCGGCCTGTGCCGCGGTGTCGCTGGAGTGTCCCGAGATGTCCGCCATGAGGGTCAAGAAAGCCCAAAGCCGTCCGCTCGGCAAGAGGGCCTGCGGGGATCTTCACGCGATACGCGTATGCGGCACCCGGCGCTCGCGGACCGGCCGGAGCCGACGTTCGGGTGCGGGTCGTTTCGTCCGCGCGGGGTTCCGGCCATCGGGGCCTGTCGAGTCCTTGTGCGGTCTTGACCTGCTCATGCCACGAGCGGACGATGAGCGCCACACCCGCACCTGTGTGTCACCTGTACGTCGCTGAACCACCCCCCGCTCCACTCCCCACTTCCGGCAGATCCCGGAATCCCTGGAGAAAGTAGGCGACTTCATGCGACTTCGCATCCGAGGTTCAGGCGCCCGTGGCGGCAGACGGACCGCCGCCCTCGCCGCTGTGCTCGCCCTCGCGCTCGCGGCGCCCCTCACCCTGGACGCCAGCGCCGACAGCACCGCCACGCCGTCCTCCACGGCGGACGACATCCGCCAGTACGAGATCCACACGCACGCGACCGTCAAGGAGCGCACAGCCCTTCAGCAGGCCGGCGTGACCGTGGACGAGGTGGACGACCACGGGGTCGTGGTCTCCGGCCGCGCCGACCAGATCCGCAAGCTGCGCGCGCAGGGCTACGAGGTGACCCCGCTCGGCGCGGTCCCCGACCGGTCCGGCGCGGATGGCGGGGTCACGATCAACGACTTCCCCTCGGCCGACTCGCGATACCACAACTACGCGGAGATGACGAGCGAGATCAACTCGGTGGTCTCCGCCCACTCCTCCATCGCGAGCCAGCGGGTGATCGGCACCTCGTACCAGGGTCGCAACATCGTCGCCATCAAGATCAGCGACAACGTGGGCACCGACGAGTCCGAGCCGGAGGTGCTGTTCACCCACCACCAGCACGCCCGTGAGCACCTCACCGTCGAGATGGCGCTGTACCTGCTCAACGAGCTGACCTCGGACTACGGCACCGACCCCCGGGTGAAGAACCTGGTCGACAACCGCGAGATCTGGATCGTCCCGGACCTCAACCCGGACGGCGGCGAGTACGACGTGGCCACCGGCTCCTACCGCTCGTGGCGCAAGAACCGGCAGCCCAACTCCGGTTCCTCGTACGTCGGTACGGACCTCAACCGCAACTGGGCCTACCGCTGGGGCTGCTGCGGCGGCTCCTCGGGCTCCACGTCCTCGGAGACGTACCGCGGTCCGTCGGCCGAGTCGGCGCCCGAGGTCAAGGTCGTGGCGAACTTCGTCCGCAGCCGCGTGGTCGGCGGCGTGCAGCAGATCAAGGCCGGCGTCGACTTCCACACGTACAGCGAACTCGTGCTGTGGCCCTACGGGTACACGACGGCGAACACCGCCACCGGAATGACGACCGACGACCGCAACGCCTTCGCCACGGTCGGCCAGAAGATGGCCGCGAGCAACGGCTACACGCCCGAGCAGTCCAGCGACCTGTACATCACCGACGGGTCGATCGACGACTGGCTGTGGGGCAACCAGAAGATCTTCGCGTACACCTTCGAGATGTACCCGTCGTCCAGCTCCGGGGGCGGCTTCTACCCGCCCGACGAGGTGATCACGCGGGAGACCTCACGCAACCGGGACGCGGTGCTGCAACTGCTGGAGAACGCCGACTGTATGTACCGGTCCATCGGCAAGGAGGCGCAGTACTGCAGTTAGGGCTGGACAGGTCGTCGGGGAGCTGCGGGCCGGCGGTGGCCGGTCGCGCAGTTCCCCGCGCCCCTAGTCGTCCTCGGTCTCGGCGGCGCCGTCCTCGAAGTAGGCGTCGAGGACGGCGTCCAGCTGCTCGTCCCACTCCTGGAAACGCGCCCGCGAGGAGGCCTCGATCTCGATCGGGTACCAGCGGCGGTCCGGGGTGTGCACGGTGATGGTGAACCGCTTGCCGAAGCGCGGCAACTCGGTCTCCACCGCCGCGATCTCGTCCCAGCGGAACTCGCACTTCTCCTCGTCGAGGCTCAGGCGTACGCCCTTCGCGTCGGCGACGATCCTCGCGCGGCGGTCGGACGCCTCGAAGGCGGGGCCGTCGACGACGTCCGCCTCCGCCTCGGTGTCCGTCTCCGGCTCGACGGGGGTCGACTCCTCCGCCTCGGGGGCGGCCTCCTCCTGCGCCAGGGGCTCCTCGGTGTCCTCGGGCTTGCCGTCCTGCGGCTCGCCGGACACGGGTGAGGTGAGCCCGGGAATGAAGGCCGGGTCGAACCCGGCGCCCTTCAGGGGCTTGCTGCTCGAACCTATGCGCTGCTCCACAGCGGGAAGTATGGCGGACGAAGCTGTGCCGTGGGGCGCCGGGGGCACAAGGTGTCGCGTCGCTACACGAACAGACTCAGGCCCGCCGCCACCACGAACCCGGTCACCGACAGGACCGTCTCCAGGACCGTCCAGGTCTTCAGGGTGTCGCGTTCGCTGATGCCGAAGTACTTGGCCACCATCCAGAAGCCGCCGTCGTTGACGTGCGAGGCGAAGATCGAACCGGCCGAGACGGCCATGATGACCAGGGCGACGAAGGCCTGGGAGTGGTCGCCCTCGGAGAGCAGCGGAGCCACGATGCCGGCCGTCGTCACGATGGCCACCGTCGCCGAGCCCTGCGCCACCCGCAGGACCACGGAGATCAGGTAGGACAGCACGATCACCGGGAGCCCGACGTCGTTGAAGGTGTCCGACAGGGCCTGGGCCACACCGCTCGCCTTGAGGACCGCGCCGAAGACCCCGCCGGCGCCCACCACGAGGAGGATGTTGCCGACCGGCTTCAGCGACGCCGTCGACACCGTCTCCAGGGACTTGCGGGACCAGCCCCGGCGGATGCCCAGCAGGTAGTAGGCCAGCAGCAGGGCGATCGTCAGGGCCACGAACGGGCTGCCGAAGAACTCGATCACCGAGCGGCCCGTGGAGGGGTCCAGGGCGATGGAGGAGAAGGTCGCGGCGAGGATCAGCACCAGGGGTGTACCGATGATGCCGAGGACCGTGCCGAGGGGCACCGGCCGCTCCTGCGGCTCGGTCCCGGACGCGCGCTGCTCGTCGAGCACCGCCTGCCGCGCCTCCGCCGCCGCCTCGACCATGTCCTGCGGTACGGCCACGAAGATGCGCCGGCCGATCCACGCCGAGTACGCCCAGGCGGCCAGCACCGCCGGGATGCCGCAGACCACGCCCATCAGGATGACCCAGCCGAGGTCCACGTGGAGCAGTCCGGCCGCCGCCACCGGGCCCGGGTGCGGGGGCAGGAAGGCGTGGGTCATCGACAGACCGGCGAGCAGCGGGAGGCAGTACAGCAGGATCGACCTGCCGCTGCGCTTCGCCGCCGCGTACACGATCGGGGCGAGCACGAAGATGCCGACGTCGAAGAAGACCGGGATGCCGAAGATCAGGCCGGTGAGGCCCATGGCGAGGGGAGCGCGCCGCTCCCCGAACAACCCGAGCAGCCGGCTCGCCAACACCTCCGCCCCGCCGCTGACTTCGAGGATCGCGCCGAGCATCGTGCCCAGGCCGATGATGATCGCGACATGGCCGAGGATGCCGCCCATGCCGGACTCGATGGTCGACACCGCGTCCGAGCGCTGGACGGTGCCGAAGAGTTCGGTGACCGACAGCCCCGCGAGCAGTCCGACGGTTATGGAGACCGCGAGCAGGGCGACGAAGGGCTGGAGTCTGACCTTGATGATCAGGAGGAGGAGCAGGGCGATACCGAGGGCGGCGACGGTGAGCAGACCGGCGGTGCCGTCGACGAGGAGCAGCAGGCCTCCGGTGTGCGGTGGGGCCTGGACGGGGGGTGCGGCGGCGAGCGGAAGGGACATTCGGGGGTCCTCTACGTGAACGCATACTGCTTTCGGGCAGGGGGGATCGCGGCATGGCCGCCCGGCAGGGGGCCATGCCGTGGGTTCGGCGTGCGGGAGTGGGGCGGTCGGCCGCCCACGCGTCAGCTCAGGACGGCGAGCGCGTCGATCTCGATGAGGAGTCCGGCGGGCAGGCCGACGTAGACCGTCGTACGGGCGGCCGGGGGCGCGGTGAGGCCCTGCTCCTCGAAGTAGGTGTTGTAGATGCCGTTCATCTCGGCGAAGTGGTCGACGTCGGTGAGGTAGACGCGGATCATCATCACGTCGTCCCAGCTCGCGCCGCCCTCCTCGAGGATCGCCTTGACGTTGGCGAGGGTCTGGAGGGTCTGCTCGCGCAGGGTGGGGCCGGCCGGTGTCGGGGGATTGCCGTCCTCGGCGGGGAGGAACCCGACCTGGCCGGCGACCTGGAGGATGTTGCCCTTGCGCACGCCGTGCGAGAACTTCGCGGGCGGGGTGGTGTGGGTGCTGGGGGTGAGCGCGGTCTTCTCGGTCATGAGGTGGCTTCCTTGACGGGGGTTCTGCCGGAGTACTCGCCGCTGATGGCGTCCGCCGTGCGGCGGACCAGCGGCAGGAGGCCGAGGAGTTCCTCGGCGGTGACGACGACGTTCGGCGCCGAGACCGACATCGCGGCCACGACCCTGCCGTCGGCGCCCCGGATCGGTGCGGCGACGCAGTTGATGGACTCCTCGTGGCCACCGAGGTCGGCGGCCCAACCCTGTTCGCGCACCTGCTCCAACTCCCGCAGGAAGGCGGATGCGTTGGGTGTCGAACGGGACGTGTACAGGGGGTACTCGAGTTTCTCCGCGAGGGCGCGGCGCTCGGAGGCGTGCAGATCGGCGAGGAGCAGCTTGGCCACGGCCGCGACGGTGAGCGCGACCGGCTTGCCGATCCGGGAGTACATCCGCACCGGATAGCGGCTCTCGACCTTGTCGATGTACAGCACCTCGTCCTCCTCGTGCACGGCGAGGTGGACGGTGTGCCCGATCTGCTCGTTGAGGCGTACGAGATGGGGGTGGGCGATCTCGCGGATGTCGAGGTTCTCCATCGCCTCCTGGGCCAGCGCGATCAGCCGGGCGCCGAGGCGGTAGCGCTGGTCGCTCTGGCGGTAGACCATGCCGTGTTCGTGGAGGGTGCGCAGCAGGCGCAGCGCGGTGGACTTGTGCACACCGAGGCGGTCGGCGACCTGTCCGAGGTCTGCGGGGCCCTCCGCGAGCAGCGGCAGGATGCTCAGCGCGCGGTCGACGGTCTGGCTCATGGGGTGCGTACCTCCTCCGGGGCCCTGTCGGCTTGCGTCCAGCCGGGGCCGAGTCGCAGTGTCTCCCACGTGTCGTCGTCGACGACGGCCAGGCGGTCGGTGGTGTCGCGGGTCGGCGGTGTCGCGAGGTCGCCGGGGGTGGTGAGGGTGGCCGCGGCGTGCAGGTGGGCGGTGCGCAGGCAGGTCTTGAGGGAGCGGCCTCGCAGCACGGCGGACAGGAACCCGGCGGCGAAGGCGTCACCGGCGCCGGTGGTGGCCACGACGTCGACGTCGAGGGCGGGGACGAAGGTGGGCGAGGAAGCCTCGCCTTGTGACTCCGGGTCGGTGCCCGGCCCAAGGGACGCGGGGAACCGCGCGACCGGCCCCCGCCGGCCCGCATCCGACACGAATGCCGTGGCCCCCTTGGCCCCTTGCTTCACCACCAGCACGCCTGGCTCCGGCAGCGACTCCCGGATCGCCTCAGGTCCGCCCCGCACCCCCCACGCCTCGTCCTCCCCCACGAACACCACGTCCGCCCGCCGCGCGAACTCCAGCACCACGTCGGCGCCGTCGGTGTCCCTCCAGAGTTCGGGACGGTGGTTGACGTCGAAGGAGATGAGGGGGCGGTCCGGCCCAGCTGCCAGGAGCTCCCGCAGCAGCCCCCGGCACCCCGCGGACAGCGCCGCGGTGATCCCCGTCAGATGCAGCACCCGCCCGGCACGCGCCGCGCCGAGGTCCACGTTCGCCACGGACATCGCCGACGCCGCCGATCCCGCCCGGTAGTAGGCGACCTCGTGCGCGCCCGTCCCCCGCTCCCCCGCCGTGCGGAAGTAGACCCCTGTGGGGCGAGCGGGGTCCCGGCCGACGGACGAGACGTCGACGCCGTAGGACCCGATCGCCTCGACCAGGTGGTCGCCGAAGCCGTCCGCGCCGACCCGGCTGACCCACCGCACGGAGTGCCCCGCGGCGGCCAGTGCGCAGGCGACGTTCGACTCCGCGCCCCCGATCCCCCGCTCGAACGACGGCACGTCGGCGAGGCGGCCCGGGCGGGTGGGCAGGAACGTGACCATGGACTCGCCGAGCGCGACGACGTCCACGACGTCGGGGGCGTTGGTCACGATGGTCGTAGCTCCTCGGTGTCGGTCAGGGGGCAGGAGGTCCATTGACCCCGCGTTGGCCGAGATGTTAGACAGCGGTGAGCGACATACGCAATGGACGTTGCAATGGATGCAACGCACCAGATCAGGGAGGCTCCATGACAGCCGACAGCCCCTCCGAAGCACTCGCCCGCCTCGCCGGGGAACGGGTCGACCACCGCTTCAAGGGCCTCCCGCCGGACGCCGACGGCCTCACCGTCGCCGAGCTGGCCGCCCAGCGCCGCAACCTCTTCACCGGCGGTTTCACCACACCCGTCCTCGCGCTCTCCGCCGAGCGCCTGGAGCACAACCTCCGGCTCATGGAGACGTACTCCGTCCGCCACGGGCTCGCGTTCGCCCCGCACGGCAAGACCTCCATGGCCCCCCAGCTCTTCCAGCGGCAGATCGAGCACGGCGCCTGGGGCATCACCCTCGCCGTACCGCACCAGGTCCGCGTGGCCCGCGCCTTCGGCACCCGGCGGGTCTTCCTCGCCAACGAGCTCGTCGACCCCGCCGCCCTGCGCTGGATCTCCGCCGAACTGGACGCCGACCCCGGGTTCCGGCTCGTCTGCTACGTCGACTCCGTGCGGGGCGTCCAGCTCATGGACGCGGCCCTCGGCGGCGCCGCCCGTCCCCTCGACGTCGTCGTGGAGCTGGCCGCCGGTGACGGTGCCCGCACCGGTGTGCGCACCGAGGCGGAGTGCGCGGCCGTCGCCGACGCCGTGGCCGCCGTACCGACGCTGCGGCTCGTGGGGGTCGCCGGTTACGAGGGCGAGGTGCCGGGGGCGGACCCGGAGCGGGTGCGCGCCTGGCTGCGGCGGCTGGTCGCGCTCGCTGTCGCGTTCGACAAGGACGGGCGGTTCGACGGGACGGACGAGATCGTCGTCAGCGCGGGCGGCAGCGCCTGGTTCGACGCCGTCGCCGACGTCTTCGCCGGGATCCCCGAACTCTCCCTCCCGGTCCTGAAGTTGCTGCGCTCCGGCGCCTACGTCTCGCACGACGACGGCCACTACCGGACGATCACCCCCTTCAACCGGGTGCCCGAGGAGGGCGCGCTGGAGCCGGCGTTCCGGCTCTGGGCGCAGGTCGTCTCCCGACCCTCCCCCGAGCAGGCCTTCGTCAACGCGGGCAAGCGGGACGCGGCGTACGACATGCATCTGCCGTTCGCCCAGGTCGTACGGCGGGACGGCGTCGAGCGCCCGGCGACCGGCGTCGAGGTCACCGGCGTGTCCGACCAGCACGCCTGGCTGCGCACCGGCCCCGAGGCGGATCTGGAGGTCGGGGACTGGCTCGGGATGGGGTTGTCCCATCCGTGCACGTCCTTCGACAAGTGGCAGCTGATCCCGGTGGCCGAGGCGGACGGCACGGTCGTCGACTACCTCCGCACCTACTTCTAGGGAGGCCCGCGCCGATGGAGGAGCTCGTCATCCGGGACGTGGACGTCGTCGACGGCAGCGGTGCGCCGTCCTACCGCGCCGATGTCGTCGTCGACGGCGGCCGGATCGTCTCGATCGTCAAGGAGGCCGCCGACGCGGGCTGCCAACGCCCCAGGGCGCGCCGCGAGTTGGACGCGGTGGGGCTCGTGCTGTCTCCCGGCTTCAT
Organism: Streptomyces sp. NPDC034103; assembly: GCF_055575395.1. Classification (NCBI taxonomy): domain Bacteria; kingdom Bacillati; phylum Actinomycetota; class Actinomycetes; order Kitasatosporales; family Streptomycetaceae; genus Streptomyces; species Streptomyces sp. NPDC034103. The sequence continues at coordinate 27,644 of NZ_JBVISS010000011.1, forward strand.
CGACATGCACGCCCACAGCGACCTTGCCCTGCTGCGCGACCCGGACCACAGCGCCAAGGCGGCGCAAGGGGTCACGCTCGAAGTCCTGGGCCAGGACGGGCTGTCGTACGCCCCGGTCGACGACCGCACGCTCGCCGAGGTCCGCCGCGCCATCGCCGGCTGGAACGGGTACGGCGACGACATCGACTTCGACTGGCGGTCGGTGGGCGAGTACCTCGACCGCCTGGACTCCGGCTTCGAAGGCCGGGGCATCGCCGTCAACGCCGCCTATCTGATCCCGCAGGGGACGGTCCGGATGCTCGCCGTCGGCTGGGAGGACCGCGAGGCCACCCCCCGGGAGCTGGACCGGATGCGGCAGTTGGTCGCCGAGGGCATGGCGCAGGGCGCGGTCGGCATGTCCTCGGGGCTCACCTACACCCCGGGCATGTACGCCAAGGACGCCGAACTCACCGAGCTGTGCCGGGTGGTGGCCTCGTACGGCGGCTACTACTGCCCGCACCACCGGTCCTACGGGGCGGGCGCGCTCCAGGCGTACGCGGAGATGGTCGCCCTGACCCGGGAGGCGGGCTGCCCCCTCCATCTCGCCCACGCCACCATGAACTTCGGGGTGAACAAGGGGCGGGCGCCGGAACTGGTCGAGCTGCTGGACCAGGCGCTGGCGGCCGGCGCCGACATCAGCCTCGACACCTACCCTTACACGCCCGGCTGCACGACGCTCGTGGCGCTGCTGCCCAGTTGGGCCAGTGAGGGCGGTCCGCAGGAGATCCTCGGCCGGCTCGCGGACGACGGGACCGCGGAGCGCATACGCCACCACCTCGAGGTCGTCGGCTCGGACGGCTGCCACGGGGTGCCGGTGGAGTGGGACACGATCGAGATCTCGGGGGTCGCGGACCCCGCACTGGCGCACTGGGTGGGCCGGCGCCTGGACGGGTGGGCGGCCGCCCGCCACCTGCTGCTCGCCGACCGGCTGGCCCCGTCGATCCTCCAGCACGTCGGCCACGAGGACAACGTCCGCACGATCATGCGGCACCCCGTCCACACCGGGGGCTCCGACGGAATACTCCAGGGCGCCAAGCCGCACCCGCGCGCGTACGGCACCTTTCCGCGCTATCTCGGCCACTACGTACGGGAGTTGGGCGTCCTGTCGCTGGAGGAGTGCGTCGCCCACCTGACCTCGCGTCCGGCGGCCCGTCTGCGGCTGCCGGACCGCGGGCTGGTGCGCGAGGGGTACCGGGCGGACCTGGTCCTGTTCGATCCGGCGACGGTGGCGGCGGGCTCGACGTACGAGAACCCGCGCGCTCTCCCGGTCGGCATTCCGCACGTCCTGATCGACGGCCGGTTCGTGATCGAGGACGGCCACCGGACGGACGTACTGGCGGGCCGGGCGGTCCGTAACAGTCCCGTGTGACGGAACGCCCACCCGAACTCCGCTAGCGCGCTACGGCTTGGGCAGCGTGCACGTGCTCGCGCTCAGGTTGAGCTGGTTGCGGGTGGTGAAGCAGGCCGGGATGTTGTAGATCTCCTGGGCGTAGTTGATGCCCTGGCGGACGGTGACGGCGCCGGTCTGGCTGACCTCGCACGGGTTGTTGACCGTGCAGGACTCGCCGTCCTCGTTGCCGGTGTTGTTGACGGCGACGACCTTGCCGGTGGCCTGGTCGATCACCGGCGAGCCGGAGGTGCCGCCGATGGTGTTGCAGGCGGAGGTGTAGCGGACCGAGTCCTTCCAGGTCCAGTCACCCTCCTTCAGGCGGTACACGAACCCGTCGATGTTGCAGTTGTAGAGGGTCTTCCAGTAGCCGGAGGCCACGGTGATGGCGGTCCCCGCGGTCGGGTGGGTGTCCTGGACGGTCAGCGCGGAGATGCCGTACGAGCTCTTGATCGTCGCGTACGTGCTGGTGAGCTGGTAGATCGAGACGTCGGTGTCGGTCATCGTCGCGTAGGCGAGCTTGCTCGCGCGCAGCGTGGCGACCCGGGAGCCGGAGGAGTTGAGCAGGCCGAAGGAGCGGCTGGAGGCCTGGTTGGTGATGACCTGGCCCGGGGCCGGGAAGCCGGAGGTCAGGCAGTGGCCGTTGGAGAGCACCAGGGCCGGGTCGGTGTCCAGGGAGTTGGGGAAGCGGACGACCGAGCCGGAGCAGTTGCTGAGCGAGACCGTGCCGGCGAGGGTCACGGCCTGGATCGTGGGCGAGGGTGACGTGGTCTGCTTCAGGGCCGAGGTGGTGGAGGTGACCAGGTCGTGCACGACCGAGGTGGCCGTCTCCGTGTCCACGCTCTTTCCGACGCCGGCGGCCGAGGGCTCGGCCGCGACCGCGGGTGCCGTACCCATCCCGGCGAGTGCCAGGACACTGAGTGCGGCGACGAGAGGCTTTCTCATGTGGGGGTCCCCTCTTGCGACTTGGACGGCCGGAAATCTTCCGGCCGTCCGTGAGTTTGTCATGCGCATTGTGAAGAGGGGTGGGCAATCAGGCAAGAAGTCGTGTCGAGCCTGATCACGCGACCTGGCCGGAACGGGCACTCCACGTCCGGCCAGGGCAACCTACCCAGTACGGCGGCTACTTGGGCCCTTTCGTGCTCCCCTGTCCGCGCCCCTTGCCGTTGGCGTTGCCCGGGGCGGGCCGGCTCGCGGTGGCGGTCGGCGACGGGGTGGTGGAGGTGCCCGAGGGTTGCCCCGACTCCTTCGGCTCGTCCGGCGTCTCCGCGGAGGGCGACGGGGAGGGGCTGGAGGCGGCGATCCCGGAGGAGGATGCCTCGGCGCCCGGCGACCCGGCCCCGTCCGGCGACCCGGCCCCGTCCGAGCCGGTCGCGGTGCCGCCCGCGGTGCCGCCCGCGCCGGGCTCCGTGGGGCCGTCGGCCGCCGATGGCCCCGTACGGCCGTGCTTGACCTCGGCGTCACCCGGCGCCGGCCCGCCTCCCGAGAAGGCGAACCCGGCGATCAGCGCGGCCGCCGACACGGCGCCGACCGCACCGGCCGCGACCGCCACCCGCCGCGAACGCCAGGGGCTCGGCTTGCGGCGGGAGCGGGGACGGGAGTGCCGGGGCGGGACCCGCGGCAGCTCGGCCGTCTCGTCGTACGCGTTCTGCCAGCCGTGCGCGACGGCCGGGTCGGCGTACCCCTCGTACGGCGGGGGCGGCTCGGTCCGCGGGTGGTACACGTTCGGCGGGACCTGGAGGTCGCGCGCACGGGGTGTCCCGTTTCCGTACGCGTCTGGGCTGGACATGGCCGCGGATTGTAGGGACGGGCGGGGTCGCCGGGACAGCTACCGGCGATAACCGCCCAAACCACACCGTCTCGCGTGGCGGAAAACACGACCCACGAAGCGTTACCCCGCCGTAAGCTCGCTGACATGCAGGTGATCCAGTCGACCAAGCTCGCCAACGTCTGTTACGAGATCCGGGGCCCGGTTCTCGAGGAGGCCATGCGGCTGGAGGCGGCGGGACACCGCATCCTCAAGCTCAACACCGGCAACCCGGCGGCGTTCGGTTTCGAGTGCCCCCCGGAGATCCTCGAGGACATCCTCCGCAACGTCTCCTCCGCCCATGGCTACGGCGACGCGAAGGGCTTGCTGGCCGCGCGCCGGGCCGTCGTCATGCACAACCAGACCCTCGGCATCGAGACCGACGTCGAGCACGTCTTCGTCGGCAACGGCGTCTCCGAGCTGATCGTGATGGCGATGCAGGGGCTGCTCGACGACGGCGACGAGGTCCTCGTCCCGTCGCCGGACTACCCGCTGTGGACGGCCGCGGTCTCCCTCTCCGGCGGCACCGCCGTCCACTACCGCTGCGACGAGCAGTCCGACTGGATGCCGGACCTCGCCGACATCGAACGCAAGGTCACCGACCGCACCAAGGCGATCGTGATCATCAACCCGAACAACCCGACCGGCGCGGTCTACGACGAGGCGATGGTCCGGGCCCTGACCGACATCGCCCGCCGCCACAACCTGCTGGTCTGCTCGGACGAGATCTACGACAAGATCCTCTACGACGGTGCCACCCACACCCCGACCGCGGCCGTCGCGCCGGACCTGCTGACCCTCACCTTCAACGGCATGTCGAAGGCGTACCGGGTCGCCGGCTACCGGGTCGGCTGGATGTCGCTCTCCGGCCCCCGCGCGCACGCGGAGTCCTACATCGAGGGCCTGACCGTCCTCGCGAACATGCGCCTGTGCGCGAACATGCCCGGTCAGCACGGTGTGGTCGCCGCACTCAGCGGGCGCCAGACGATCAACGACCTCGTGCTGCCCGGCGGACGGCTGCGGGAGCAGCGGGACGTGGCCCACGAGCTGCTGACCCAGATCCCGGGCGTGACCTGCGTGAAGCCCAAGGGCGCGCTGTACCTCTTCCCGCGGCTCGACCCCAAGGTCTTCAAGATCAAGGACGACCGGCAGCTGGTCCTGGACCTGCTGCGGCGCGAGAAGATCATGGTCGTCCAGGGCACCGGCTTCAACTGGACCGAGCCCGACCACTTCCGGGTGGTGACCCTGCCGACGGCCCGCGATCTGCGGGACGCGGTGACCCGGATCGGGAACTTCCTGGACGGGTACAGCCAGCCTTAGTCACGGTTGTGTCAGCGACTCAACTTTAGACTGAATCCAAGCTAGGATGGTTTCCTGACAGCACAGGAGGCCATCCATGTACGAACCGATCCGCACCAAGTCGGTCCACAGCACGATGGCCGGCCCCACCCCCGACTTCCCGCACCGGACCCGCGAGGAAGAGCTGGACATCCAGCTCGCGGGCCATCTGGCCGCACTGCTGGCGGTCACCGACGAACTGCGGGCGACCACACCCTCGGCCGACCTCGACGCGGCCGCGGAGCGGCTGGCCGGGCAGCTGACGCGGCTGCGGGGCGGCGGTGCGCCGGCCCGAGCCGTCGGCACCGGCGAGGGACGGCCCTCGTCCCTGCACCGGCGGGCGCACGCCCTGGCGGGACGGGCGCTGGTGGTGGCCGCCTCCCGTGCGGACACGGCGGCGGCGATCCTCGCGGCCGAGCGGATGGACGCGCATTCCGCCGCGCTGGCCGAGCCGCGGAGTGCCGCGCCGGTCGAGCCGCAGGCCGCCGCACCGGCTGAGCCGCGTGAGTTGACCGCGGCCGGCTGAACCCCCTGACGGCCCCGGTCCGCGTGCGCTTCGAGCAGTGCGCGGACCGGGCGCCACGAAACAGCGTCCCGCCGTAGGCGCCCGCGTCCACGTCCGCCGCTGCCTGGCGCGCGGTGCGCCGCGTCCCCACGGGCGTTGCGTATCGGGACCGGTACGACACCCCCCGTTCACCCCGCACGCCGGGGAATGTCGGGTTCCGCGAGCACTCTCCTCGTGTGAGACGAATCGTAGGAATCGTCCTCGCGGTTCTGCTGATCGGCGGCGTGGTGGCAGCCGTCGCGGCAGGCCGGGAAACCGGGGACAAGGGCACGGCAACGAAGACCGTGCGAGCAGTGATCGGATCGGAGAAGGCGGAGTTCTTCGGCGATCCGGATGTGGTGAAGGCCCTGGCCGCCCAGGGGTTCACCGTGCGGGCCGAGACCTCCGGGTCCTGGGCCATGGAGGGGCTGGATCTCAAGGGGTACGACTTCGTGCTGCCCTCCAGCCAGGCGCCGGCCGCGGAACTCGCCGCGACGTACAAGGTACGGGGGGCTCTTCCCCGCCCCTTCTACTCGCCCCTCGTCGTCGTGGCGCACCAGAGCGCCGCCGAGGTACTCGCGGGCAACGGGCTGGCCACGCTGGACTCGGCACACCGCGGCACCCTGAGGATGGGCGCCTATCTCGACGCGGCGCGCGCCGACCGCACCTGGCAGCAGCTCAAGGGGGCCGAGAAGCACGGGGAGTTGAGCGGCACGCTCTACCTCTCCAGCACCGACCCGGAGAGCTCCAGCTCCGGCGCCCTCTACCTGGCCGCCGCCAGTTACGTCGACAACGGCGGCAAGGTCGTCGCGAGTGCCGCCGAGGCCCGGCGCACCGCTCCCCTGCTGCGCAAGCTGACCAGCGTCCAGGGCGCCCAGCAGACCAGTACGGACGCGGCGTTCCGGGACTTCGTCAGCGGGGCCGGCAACCCGCTCGTCCTGGTCTACGAGTCCCAGGTCGCCGCTCTGGCGACGGCCGGACAGCAGCCGGACGACCTGGTCGTCCTCTACCCGGACACCACCGTCAACAGCGACCACACCGCCGTACCGCTGACCGAGAACGGCCGGGCGGTCGCGGAACTCCTGTCCACGGACCCACAGTTGCGCAGGCTGGAGGTCCGGCACGGGTTCCGGCCGCAGGGCGCGGTCGCCGAGTTCGCCTCGGCCGGCGCCTATCTCAAGAGGGAACTGACCGGCGTACGACAGGCGCCCGTGCCCACCTCCGCGGTGCTGCGGGAACTGGCGCGCCAGGCCAAGGGGGACGCCACGTGACCAGCGACTTCACCCTGACCCCGCCGGAGGCCGTGGCGCCCGTGCCCCGCGAGAAGGCCGGCGGACTCGTCCCCGTCGACGAGGGCGTGCGGACGGCCGTGACGCAGAAGGCCGCCGACTACGTGGCCGGACTCGCCGCGCTCGACGCCCGCTCGCCCGAGTTCGCGGGCAAGGTCGGCGAGATCACCGCGCTCGGCGCGGGTGAGATGCGCGGTGCGGCCGCGCAGTCCAACCGGATGCTGGAGCGGACCGTGCGCAGCCTGCCCGACCGGGGCGGGGACGCGCAGTCGCAGGTGGCGGGCTCGCTCGTGGAACTGCGGCGGGTGGTCGAGGACCTGGACCCACGCGACCTGGCCGCCACCAAGGGACGCAAATTCCTCTCCCGGCTGCCCGGCGGCAACAAGGTGCGGGACCACATCGCCAAGTACTCCTCGGCCCAGGGCACGTTGAACAGGATCGTGGGCTCGCTGCGCGGCGGCCAGGACGAACTGCGGCGCGACAACGCCGCGTTGCAGACCGAGCGGGTCCGGCTGTGGGAGACCATGGGCAAGCTCCAGGAGTACGTGGTGCTGACCGAGGCCCTGGACGAGGCTGTCCAGCGGCACATCGAGGGCGTCGCCGATCCGCAGACGGCCGACGCGCTCCGGGCCGACGTGCTCTTCCCGGTCCGGCAGAAGCACCAGGACCTGCTCACCCAGCTCGCGGTGTGCGCCCAGGGCTACCTCGCCATGGACGTCGTGCGCCGCAACAACGAGGAGCTGATCAAGGGCGTCGACCGGGCCGCCACGACCACGGTGTCGGCGCTGCGCATCTCCGTGATGCTCGCCTCCGCCCTCGACACCCAGAAGAAGGTCGTCGACCAGGTCAACGCGTTGCGCGGGACGACCGAGGACCTCATCCGGGGCAACGCGGAGATGCTCGCCACCCAGGGCGGGGAGATCCAGCGGATCGCCGCCGACCCGGCCGTCGGCGCGGAGACCCTGCGCACGGCGTTCCAGCAGATCTACCGCACGCTCGACGCGATCGACACCTACAAGGTCCAGGCGACCGAGGCGATGGCGTCGACCGTGGAGTCCCTGACCTCCGAACTCCAGCACGCCTCCGCATACCTGGAGCGCAGCCGGTCCCAGGGCGCCTTGGAAGGGGGCCTCGGATGAGACGCGCACTGGCCTTCCTGCTGGCCACGGCCGCCCTGCTCACCGGCTGCACCGCCGAGGCACGGGACGGCGGCGACAGCGGCGCGCCCGAGCCGGGCACCCTGCGGGTCCTCGCCTCCAGCGAGCTGAGCGACATGGCCCCGGTGCTCGAACGGGTCGAGAAGGACACCGGGATCAAGGTCCGGCCCACCTACCTGGGCACCCTGGACGCGGTCGACCTGCTCGCCAAGGGCACGGCCGACGAGCGCTACGACGCCCTGTGGCTGTCCTCCAACGACTATCTGCGGCTGCGGCCCGAGGCGGCGAGGAAGGTGGTCTCCGAGACGCCGGTCATGTCGAGCCCGGTCGCGATCGGTGTGCGGCAGGAGACCGTGCGGCGGCTGGGCTGGAGGACCGCCGACGTCACCTGGTCCCGGGTCGAACAGGCCGTCGCCCAGGGCAGGTTGACGTACGGCATGACCGACCCGTCCCGCTCGAACTCCGGCTTCTCGACGCTGGTCGCCGTGGCCTCAGCCCTCTCCGGCGCCCAGTCGGCGCTCACCGACGCGGACGTCACGAAGGCGACCCCGCGGCTGAAGGGGTTCTTCCGGGGCCAGAAGCTGACCTCCGGCTCCTCCGGCTGGCTGGCGGCGGCGTACGAGCGGCGCGGGGACGTCGACGCGCTCCTGAACTACGAGTCGGTCCTGAAGGGCGTCCCGGGCCTGACCGTGATCCGCCCCCGCGACGGCGTGGTGAGCGCCGACTACCCGCTCTCCTCCCTCGCCGCCACGGACACCGCGGTCCGCGAGGACGTCCGCCGGCTGGCCGAGGCCCTGCGCGCCCCGGAGATCCAGCGCGAGATCACCGAGCGCACCCACCGCCGCCCGGTGGTCCCCTCGGTGGCCCCCGCGCCCGGCCTCGACACCGAGCGACGGCGTGAACTGCCCTTCCCCGGCAGCCGTTCCGTCGCCGACGGTCTGCTCGACTCCTACGAGAACGAACTGCGCCGCCCGTCGCGGACGGTGTACGTCCTGGACACCTCTGGTTCGATGGAGGGCGAGCGGCTGGAGCGGCTGAAGACGGCCCTGACCGGGCTCACCGGTGACTTCAGGGACCGCGAGGAGGTCACGCTGATGCCGTTCGGGTCGGATGTGAAGAGCGTACGGACGCATGTGGTGGACCCGGCCGACCCGCGCTCCGGGATCGAGGGGATCCGTGCGGACACCGAGGGGCTGGAGGCCGACGGCGACACCGCGGTCTACACCTCGCTGGAGAAGGCGTACGAGCATCTGGGCACCGACCGGGACATGTTCACCTCGATCGTGCTGATGACGGACGGCGAGAACACCACGGGCCGTACCGCCGCCGAGTTCGAGGGCTTCCACGCCCTGCTCGACCGTGAGCAGCGCGACATCCCCGTCTTCCCCATCCTGTTCGGCGACTCCGACCGCGCGGAGCTGGAGCGCATCGCCGAACTGACCGGCGGCCGCCTCTTCGACGCCCGGAAGGGCTCCCTGGACGGCGCCTTCGAGGAGATCCGTGGCTATCAGTAGGTACCTCGAGTCCCGGAAGAACATCACGGGCAGCGTGTGCGGGATCGCCGGGCTGGGGCTGACCTTCGCGGGGGTGGCGGGCCCGTACTGGCCCGTCGTGGTCGCCGGCCTGTACGGCGCGGGCGCGCTGCTCGCCCCGCCGGAGCGGCCACCGCTGCCGGACTTCCCGGACAGCTCGGCTCAACTCGACGAACTGCGCGGCGACTTCGAGCGGCTGCGCGGCTATCTGGCGGAGGTGGAGCTGCCGCCCGCCGCGGCCGGCCGGCTCACCGAACTGACCGGGCTGCTGGGCGCGTTGCTCGACCCCGGCTGGACGTCCGAGCTGCTGGCGCACGACCCGGAGGGCGTGCACACGCTCTCCCGGGCCGTACGCCACGACGTCCCCGAGGCGGTCGACACCTTCGTACGCACCCGGTGGTGGACCCGTCTCGCGCCGGGTCAGGAGGCTCCGGAACGGCATCTGGAGCGGCAGCTCACGCTGCTCCAGGAGGAGGCCGAGCGGCTGGCCTCGGCGCTGCGCGAGACGGAGGCACGGCGGCAGGAGTCACACACCCGCTATCTGGAGGACCGGGCGAACTAGCCGCCGTTGCTCAGGGCGATGGCCGCGATGACGAGGAACACCACCAGGGCGCTCAGCACGAACACCACCTTCAGCACACCGGACCCGGCGCCCGTGGGCACCTCCTGCGGCGGCATCGGCGGTGGGGGCGGCAGCGGGACGGGGCGGGGGCCGTTGAACACGTCGTGGCCGGTGCGGGCGGCGCGGGCGCACCAGGGGCAGTCCGGCAGATGGGAGCCGTAGGCGTGCAGTGGCCGCGCCTGGCACACCCGTACCTGTGCGCGCTGCCGGTCCAGGGCGCGCAGCCAGGCCTCCGCCGGGGGCCGGGCGGCGGGGGCGTGCACGCCGGGGCCGAAGGCGGCGCGGGCGAGGGTGAGCAGGTCGGGCGGGAGGACCGAGGGGTCGACGGTGCCGCGCGGGATGACGACCTGCTCGGGGCGGACCACGTAGGAGCAGCTGGGCGGCGATGTTGTCCTTGACGGTCGACTCGGAGGCGCTCTCGTGTGGGACGCCCCCGAAGGGGTGGTTGCCGGCGGTGAGCAGCTGGTAGACGAGGACGGCGAGCGCGAAGTCGTCGCTGGCCCGGGTGGCGGGACCGCCTGCCGCTCGGGGGCGGAGTAGTCGGTGGTGTGCATCAGGCACGGGAACGGCTCGCCGGTGACGGGGTCGGTGAAGGCGATGGAGTCGCAGTCGAGGAAGGTGACGAAGCCGTTGGCGTCGACGACCACGTTGCTGCTGGAGAAGTCCCCGATGACGAGGTGGTCGTGGTGCATGCGCGCGGTCATGAAGGCGAGGTTCCAGGACACGCCGAGCAGGAACCGCCAGTCCGCCTCGGGGAAGAGCCTGAGGCGCTGGGCGCGGGTGAACAGGCCGACCAGCTGGACGTGTTCGGGCTCGCCGAACCGGTGCATGGCGTAGCCGAGGAACGCGCCCTCGGGGCTGCGGGCCATCGCGGTGGGCCAGGCCAGCTCGGGCGGCTGGGAGCGGTCGGTGGGGCGGGCGGCGAGCGGGGACATGGTGAGCATCCGGGCCAGTCGGCGCTCCTGGTCGGGGCCGGGCGGGTCGCGGTAGAGCTTGACGACGGTGCCGTGGTCGCCGTCGACGGGGAAGACGGCCGCCTGTCCGCCGCCCTTCAGGGGCTGTTCGGCGAGCACCACCGGCTTCCCGTCCAGGTGGACGACACGGCCGCTCATGACCGTGCCGCCCGGCGCACGGCCCGCAGCAGGGTCTTGTCGTCGGCGTTGAGCGCGGTCAGCCGGTCCGACCTGAGCAGGGCGGCGAGGTTGTCGTGGGCGGCGTCGGAGACCGGCCCGGGGCCGTCGAGGGAGCGGAAGACGGCGTCGGCGAAGGAGGGGTTGGGGGTCGGGGCGCCGCCGCCGGTGCGGGACAGCGCGGCCTGGGCGAGGCCGTCGGTGGAGAGCAGGACGCCGTCGATGCCCGGGTCGCGGACACAGTCGGTGCGCACCCAGCGGGCCGCGTCGGGCGAGGTGAGGAAGACGGTCTCGTTGCTGTACTCGCTGGCGTCGGCGGCCTGCGGCAGCAGATGGAACTGCGGTTCGCCGTCCTCGACGCCGGCGCGCAGCACGACGAACCCGTCGCCGACGGTGAGATGGCCGAGCCAGCCCGGGGCCAGGACGACCACGGTGAGGGTGGTCGCGAAGTCGGCGGCGGCCGTGCCGGTGGTGTCCAGGAACACCTTGGTGACGTCGTGGAAGGCGTCCGCGAGCAGGTCGTGCACGGCGTCGCCGGGCGGACTGTCGGCGGCCGCGGCGGCCCGTCGTACGAAGTGCTCGGCGGCCAGTTCCACGGCGAGCCGGGAGCCCTCGTCGGAGCGCGGCCGGCTGCCGGCGCCGTCCGCGACGGCGAGCACGGCGACCGGCCCCGACTCGGTGTGGGCGCAGGCGTCCTGGCAGGGCAGGCCGTCCCGGCGGTGCCGGTAGCCCTCGACGCTCATGCCGTGGATCCGCCAGCCGTTGCCGCCCACCGGTCAGCGCTCCCAGGCCGGACGCTGGGTCTTGAACTGGCTGAAGATCTTCTCGAACACCTCGTCGCCCGCGCCCTTCTGCTCGGCGCCCGCGCTGGCCGACATCATCTGGAGCAGCTCGCGGAACGGGAAGCCCTGGATGCTGGCGTGGAACTTCGGGGCGAAGGCCCGCAGCACCTGTTCGCCGGTGTCGGTGATGCCGCCGACGCCGATCGCGTACAGCCGGAAGCGGCGGGCCTGCTGCTCCTCGGCGAGGACGGGGACCAGTCGGTGCCAGGAGTCGGTGCGGTGGCCGGTGGCGTCGGTCGGGATGCCGTCGGTGACCAGGCAGATCTGCGGGCGGTAGTACTGGAGGCCGGAGGCGCGCAGTTCGGCCTTGCGGGCGGCGACGATGTGCATCGACAGCGCGAAATCCCGGTCCGCACAGGGGTGATGCAGGAAAACACCCTCGGGTGACCGCGTCCTCGGACATCCGAGGGCTCGGTCACCCGAGGGCGCGGTCACGGCCCGGAACAGGACGAAGGCCTGGCACCTCCTCCCGTCGGGGCGGACGGGAGGCGGTGCCAGGCCTATGGCTCCGCACGCCGTTGTACGGAACCTCGTCGGATCACACCGCGGCCGGCCGTGACGATCGCTGGTCAGGGCACATCCCCAACCGGCCGCGGAGTTGTGGGGGCGGGCTAGCCCAGGCGCTCCACCAGCGCGTGGTACTCGTCCCACAGTTCCTTCGGGGTGTGCTCACCGAAGGTGTTGAGGTGCTCGGGGACCAGGGCGGCCTCCTCGCGCCAGACCTCCTTGTCGACCGTGAGCAGGAAGTCGAGGTCGGAGTCGGCCAGTTCGAGGCCGTCGGTGTCCAGCGCCTCCCTGGTCGGCAGCACGCCGATCGGGGTCTCGACGCCCTCGGCCTTGCCCTCCAGGCGCTCGACGATCCACTTCAGGACGCGGCTGTTCTCGCCGAAGCCGGGCCAGACGAACGTGCCCTCGTCGTTCTTGCGGAACCAGTTGACGTAGTAGATCTTCGGCAGCTTGGACTGGTCCTTGTCCTTGGCCACGTCGACCCAGTGCCCCATGTAGTCGCCCATGTTGTAGCCGCAGAACGGCAGCATGGCGAAGGGGTCGCGGCGCAGCTCGCCGACCTTGCCCTCGGCGGCGGCGGTCTTCTCGGAGGCCACGTTGGCGCCGAGGAAGACGCCGTGGTTCCAGTCGAAGGACTCCGTCACCAGCGGTACGGCGGTGGCGCGCCGGCCGCCGAAGAGGATCGCGGAGATCGGCACGCCCTTGGGGTCCTCCCACTCGGGCGCGATGATCGGGCACTGCGAGGCGGGCACGGTGAAGCGGGCGTTGGGGTGGGCGGCGGGCTCGTCCGACTCCGGGGTCCAGTCGCGGCCCTTCCAGTCGGTGAGGTGGGCGGGAGTCTCCTCCGTCATGCCCTCCCACCAGATGTCGTTGTCGTCCGTCAACGCCACGTTGGTGAAGACCGAGTTGCCCCACAGCGTCTTCATCGCGTTGGCGTTGGTGTGCTCACCGGTGCCGGGCGCGACGCCGAAGAAGCCGGCCTCGGGGTTGATCGCGTAGAGGCGGCCGTCCTCGCCGAAGCGCATCCAGGCGATGTCGTCGCCGATGGTCTCGACCGTCCAGCCGGAGATCGTGGGCTCCAGCATGGCGAGGTTGGTCTTGCCGCACGCGGACGGGAAGGCGGCGGCGACGTATTTGGACTCGCCCTGCGGCGGGGTGAGCTTGAGGATCAGCATGTGCTCGGCGAGCCAGCCCTCGTCGCGGGCCATCACCGAGGCGATGCGCAGGGCGTAGCACTTCTTGCCGAGCAGGGCGTTGCCGCCGTAGCCGGAGCCGTAGGACCAGATCTCACGGCTCTCGGGGAAGTGCGAGATGTACTTGGTGGAGTTGCAGGGCCACGGCACGTCCGCCTCGCCCTCCGCGAGGGGGGCGCCGAGGGTGTGCACGGCCTTGACGAAGAAGCCGTCGGAGCCGAGCTCGTCCAGGACCGGCTGACCCATGCGGGTCATGGTGCGCATGGAGACGGCGACGTACGCCGAGTCGGTGATCTCGACGCCGATGGCGGCGAGGTCCGAGCCGAGGGGGCCCATGCAGAACGGGACGACGTACATCGTCCGGCCCTTCATGGAGCCGCGGAAGACGCCCTTGTCGCCCTGGAAGATCTCCCGCATCTCGGCGGGGGCCTTCCAGTGGTTGGTCGGGCCGGCGTCCGCTTCCTGCTCGGAGCAGATGAAGGTGCGGTCCTCGACGCGGGCGACGTCGGTCGGGTCGGAGGCCGCGTAGTAGGAGTTCGGGCGCTTGATCGGGTCGAGCTTCTTGAAGGTGCCCTTCGCGACGAGCTCCTCGCACAGGCGCTCGTACTCGGCCTCGGATCCGTCACACCAGACCACGTTGTCCGGCTGGGTCAGCTCTGCGATCTCGTTCACCCACGAGATCAGTTCCTGGTGCTTGGTGGGGATGACGGGGGGAGCCGCGATGTCGCGCGCCACGATTGCTCCTAAATGAGGGATTTTTTGTTGGAGGCCCCGTGGGGGCTGCGACCCGGATGCCTGTCGCGCCGTTCGGTGGTGACCCTGGCGCTCATCCGGTGCCGACCGCACTCATCTGATGATCCGTCTCGAGCGCCCATCTGTCCAGAAGGCATCACAGGTGAGCGGAGTGAGGATTGCCACGTGTCGGAGTGTTGCGGTCCGTGCACTTTGGGTTCACTTGACGCGTACTTGACCGCGGACCGGGGTACCACAACTGCCGTGAGAGGATGGCCACTCCCGGCCTGTTGCCAGCCGCCCTCATCCGCTACCTACGGTTGCGTAGGTACGATGTGGATATGACTGCGTCCGCCTCTGACGCGCCCCTGGACCAGGCCGCAGGCCGCGGTCCCGTCGCGCTCTCCCTGCCGCATCCGGTCAAGCCCAAGCTCCGCGGGTGGCTGCATCTCGGCATGTTCCCGGCCGTACTCATCGCAGGTCTGGCGCTCACCGCCCTCGCCGACTCCAGCCGGGGCCGTATCGCCTGCGGGATCTACACCCTGACGGCCTGCCTGCTGTTCGGCGTCAGCGCCCTGTACCACCGGGGCGACTGGAGCCCCCGCATGGACGGCGTCCTGCGCCGACTGGATCACGCCAACATCTTCCTGATCATCGCGGGCACCTACACCCCGCTGACCATGCTGCTGCTGCCCGACTCGAAGGGGCAGTGGCTGCTGTGGGGCATCTGGAGCGCCGCACTGGCCGGAATCCTCTTCCGGGTCTTCTGGGTCGGGGCCCCGCGCTGGCTCTACACCCCCTGTTACATCGCCATGGGCTGGGCGGCGGTCTTCTTCCTGCCCGACTTCATGCGCAGCGGTGGCGTCGCGGTGCTCGTCCTGGTGGTCGTCGGCGGCCTGCTCTACAGCGCCGGCGGCGTGATCTACGCACTCCAGCGCCCGAACCCCTCCCCGCGCTGGTTCGGCTTCCACGAGGTCTTCCACTCCCTCACCCTGGCGGCCTTCATCGCCCACTACATCGGCATCTCGCTGGTGGCGTACTAGCCAGCCACGCAGAGAACCCACCCGCTCCACCGAGGGGCCACGGCTTTCGAGCCGTGGCCCCTCTTCGTATGCCAGCCCCACCGCCCTTGTGCCGTACACCTCGCGCGAGTCGATGCCGATTGACAGTATCCTCATTTTGAGAGTTACTCTCATTTCATGGACATTGTCACTCCAGACCCCCGCCGCTGGTGGGCGCTCGGCGCCCTCGTCGCGAGCATGCTGACCCTCGGCTTCGACACGACGATCCTCAACGTGGCGCTGCCCACCATGGCCGCCGAACTCGGCGCCACCACCGGCGAGCAACAGTGGATGGCGGACGCCTACGTCGTCGTCTTCGCCGCGCTGATGCTCCCCGCGGGCCTCCTCGGCGACCGCTTCGGACGGCGCCGCATACTGATCACCGGGCTCGTGGTCTTCCTGGCCGGCTCACTCGTCGGCGCACTCGCCGGGGACGTGAACGCCGTGATCGCCGCCCGTGCCGGGATGGGCGTCGGCGCCGCCCTGATCACCCCGCTCGCGCTCTCCGTGCTGCCCACCCTGTTCACCCGCGACGAGCAGCCCAAGGCCACCGCCATCGTCTCCGCCGCCTCCGCCCTCGGACTGCCCCTCGGCCCGATCATCGGCGGCTGGCTGCTGAACCACTTCTGGTGGGGCTCGGTCTTCCTGGTCAACGTGCCGATGGCCGCCATCGGCATCCTGGCCTGCGTCTTCCTGCTCCCCGAGACCCGCGACCCCGCCTCCCCCAAGGTCGACGCCCTCGCCACCGCGCTCACCGCGACCGGCCTCGGCGCCCTGGTCTACGCGATCATCGAGGCGCCCACCCGCGGCTGGAGCGACGCCCTGGTCCTCACCACCCTCGCCGCGTCCGTCGCCCTCATGGCCGCCCTGGTGCTGCGCGAACGCCGGGCCGAGCGCCCCATGCTCGACATGACCCTGCTCACCCACCGCGGCTTCCTCTTCAACACGATCGCCGCGACCCTGGTGATGTTCGTCCTGTCCGGCCTGCTCTTCGTGCTGCCGCCCTACCTCCAGGCGGTCCTCGGCCACGACGCCCTCGGCACCGGCGTACGGCTGCTGCCGATGATGGCCGGCATCCTCATCGCCTCCCGGACCGCCCCACAGGCCGCCGCCCGCTTCGGCGGCCGCGCCACGGTCAGCGCCGGCCTGGTCGTCCTCGCCTTCGCCGCCTTCCTCGGCAGCCGCACCACCGTCGACTCCGGCTACGGCTTCACCGCGCTGTGGCTCACCGTCACCGGACTCGGCTTCGGCTTCTCCCTCATGCCGGCCATGGGCAACGCCCTGGGCGCCCTGCCCCGCGACCGCGCCGGCAGCGGCTCCGGGCTCCTGATGACCCTGCGCCAGGTCGGCGGCGCCATCGGCATCGCCCTGCTCGGCAGCCTGCTCTCCAGCACCTTCCGGGACCGGCTCGACGTCACCGGACTGCCCGCGCGGGCCGCCGACACCGCGGGCGAGTCCGTGGTCGCCGCCCACCTCGTCGCCGAGAAGACCGGCTCCGCCCACCTGCTGGCCTCCGCCGACAGCGCCTACGTGCACGGCATGGGCGTCGTCATGCTGGTCTGCGGCGTCGCCGCCCTGGCCACCGCGCTGCTGGCGGCCGCGTTCCTGCCGGGAGCGGGGAAGGCCGACACCAGCGCGGACACCCCGGACATGGCTGCCGAGCACGCCGATGCCCGACAATGAACCGCATGACACCCGCACGCCCCCTCCGTCTCGACGACGGCCCCCAGCTGGGCCTTCGCGAACGGAAGAAGATCAAGACCCGGACGGCGATCCGCGACGCGACCTACGCGCTGATCGAGGCACAGGGCTACGAGGCCACCACCGTCGAGCAGATCGCCGAACGCGCCGAGGTGTCGCCGTCCACGGTCTTCCGCTACTTCCCGACCAAGGAGGACATCGTCCTCACGGACGAGTACGACCCCGTCATGCTGGAGGAGTTGCGCGCCCGCCCGGCCGACGAACCCTGGATGGAGTCCGTCCGGCACATCCTGCACCGCGCCCTCGACGTCTCCGACACCGACCACGAGATCACCCGGCTGCGCGCCCACCTGATGATCCGGGTGCCGGCGGTGCGCGCCCGCATGGCGGAGAGCATGTCCGTCACCGGCCGGCTGCTCGCCGGTGCCATCGCGGAACGCGCCGGCCGGGACGCGGACGACCTGGAGGTACGGGTCTACACGATGTCCCTCATCGGCGGCCTCACCGAGATGTACCAGTACTGGGCGGAGAACGGCATGCGGGACGACCTGCACGACCTCCTCGACCGCACCCTGCGCGTCCTGGACAACGACCTGCCCACGAAGAACACCTGAGACGACGCCCCCCGACCGTGACATCCTGACCGGGTGAACGGACCGGAGATCCACGTCGAATTCGCCCCCAGGCCGGCCCTGTTCGTCCCGCACGAACGCCGCCACGGCAGCACCGCGCTCACCACCGACGGCGTCTCGACCCTCGGCCATGTCGTCGAATCCCTCGGCGTCCCCCTGACCGAGGTCGGCACGCTCGTCGTCAACGACCGCACCGTACCCACCTCCTACGTCCCCGCAGCCGGCGACCGGGTGCAGGTGCGGCCGGTCGACCGCCCCCAGCAGGTCCCCGGCGCACCGCTCCGCTTCCTCCTCGACGTCCACCTCGGCACCCTCGCCCGCCGGATGCGCCTGCTCGGCGTGGACACCGCCTACGAGTCGACGGACATCGGCGACCCGGCCCTCGCCACCCGCTCCGCCACCGAGCGACGGGTCATCCTCAGCCGCGACCGCGGACTGCTGCGCCGCCGCGAACTGTGGGCCGGCGCCTACGTCTACAGCACCCGCCCCGAGGAGCAGCTCCGCGACATCCTCGACCGCTTCCGCCCCGACCTACGGCCCTGGACCCGCTGCACCGCCTGCAACCGGCCTGCTCCACACGGCCACCAAGGAGGAGGTCGCGGACCAGCTGGCGGGCGGCACCCACCGCTCCTACGACGTCTTCGCCCAGTGCGCGGACTGCGGGCGCGCGTACTGGAAGGGCGCGCACCACGAACAACTGGAGGCCATCGTGGAACGCGCCATGGCGGAGTTCTCGCAGGGCTAGTGCCGCGGAACCAGTGCCGAGGCACCGGACGCCACGGCCTGAGCCCCGTCGTCAGCCGCCCAGCGTCGTGCGCAGCCGCTCCGGGTCGGTGGTCGGGACGTCGCAGGTGAAGTTGCGGCAGACGTACGCGGTCGGCGCACCGTCGATGAGCGGACGGTCGGCGAGCAGGGGAAACTCCACGCTCCCCTGGACGCCGACGGCCACCACGGCGCCCGGGGCGGTGCCCAGGAGCGCCGTACGGTGCAGGGCCCTGGTGCCCGGGTCGTCGAGCGCGGGCCCGACGACCGCCACCTCACGGGGCCCGTCGAGCAGCGCCTCGGCCACGGCGAGCCCCCAGCCGATGAACCGGGGCACCCGCGGCCCGAGCGCCTTCACGACCCCCAACGCCCGCTCGGCGGCGGTGCGATGGGGCTCGGACCCGGTCTGGGCCGCGTAACCGAGCAGGGCACCCGCGGCGGCGGTCCAGCCCGAGGGGGCCGCGTTGTCGGTCGGGTCCTGGGGCCGCCGGATCAGCCGCTCGGCGTCGGAGGCGGTGTCGAACAGCGCGCCGGACTCCGCGTCCACGAACCGTGCGAGGACATGGTCGAGCAGGAACCCGGCGAACTCCAGCCAGACCCCCTCCCCGGTGACGGAGGCCAGCGCGAGGAACCCCTCGGCGACATCGGCGTAGTCCTCCAACACCCCGGGGTTGGCGCCGACATGCCCGTCCTTGCTGGTACGGGAGAGCCGCGCCTGCTCGTCGAGATGCACCCGCACCAGCAGATCGGCGGCCCCGGCCGCGGCCTCCACGAGGTCGGGCCGGTCGAAGTACGCCCCGGTCTCGGCGAGCGCGGCGATCGCGAGCCCGTTCCAGGCGGCGACGACCTTGTCGTCCCGACCGGGGGCGGCCCGCCGGGCCCGCGCCTGAAGCAACCGGCTCTTGACGGACTCGATCTTGTTGGCGTCGAACACACCCTCGTGCTGCGGCAGTTGCAGAACGGACGCCCCCTCCTCGAACGTCCCCTCCGCGGTGACACCGAAGTAGTGGGCGGCCGGCTCGGCGTCGTCCCCGAGGACCTCACTCAACTGCCCGGGCGTCCAGACGTAGTACGCCCCCTCGACATGCCTGCCCGTGCCGTCGTCGCTGTCGGCGTCGAGCGCCGAGGCGAACCCGCCCTCGGCGGTGCGCAGCTCCCGCACCATGAAGTCGGCGGTCTCCAGGGCGACACGACGGGCGAGTTCGGAGCCGGTGGCGCGCCAGAGGTGGGCGTAGACACGGCAGAGCAGGGCGTTGTCGTAGAGCATCTTCTCGAAGTGCGGCACGACCCACTCGCGGTCGACGGAGTACCGGGCGAACCCGCCCCCGAGCTGGTCGTAGATCCCCCCGCGAGCCATCCGCTCACAGGTGTCCCGCGCCATCTGCAACGCGCCCTCGGACCCGGTCCGCGCGTGATGCCGCAGCAGGAACTCCACGACCATGGACGGCGGGAACTTGGGCGCCCCGCCGAACCCGCCGCGCTGCTGGTCGTACTCCCGGGTGAGCCCGAGCAGTGCGGCGGCGAGCTGCTCCTCCCCCGGCGCCTGCGTGTCGCCGTAGCTGATCTCCCGCCCGGCGAGGTCCCGCACGATCTTCCCCGCCACCTCGGCCACCTCGTCCCGCCGATCGGCCCACGCGCTGCGCACCCCCTCCAGCACCTGCCGGAACGAGGGCATGCCGTGCCGCGGCTCGGGCGGGAAGTACGTACCGAAGTAGAACGGCTCGGCCTCCGCGGTGAGGAACACGGTCATGGGCCAGCCGCCCTGCCCGGTGGCGGCCTGAACGGCCTCCATGTAGACGGCGTCGACGTCGGGGCGCTCCTCGCGGTCGACCTTGATGTTGACGAAGTGGGCGTTCATGTAGGCGGCGACCGCCTCGTCCTGGAAACTCTCGCGCGCCAGGACGTGGCACCAGTGGCAGCTGGAATAGCCGACGCTCAGATGTACGGGCACGCCTCGCTCCCGTGCCTCCTCGAAGGCCTCCGCCGACCAGGGCCACCAGTCGACCGGGTTGTCGGCGTGCTGAAGGAGATACGGGGACGTCTCATGCGCCAGTCGGTTCGGCATACCCCCATCCTGCCCGAGAGCGCCGCCGGACCGGGGGACGGGCGGCCTCAACGCCACACGGGCTGCACTCGGGAGTGGTCCCAGGCATGCAGCCCCTTCACACCAGGCCGGACCACACACCCCGCCAGCACATCGCTGACGACCTTTCGCTTCTCGGCGAGATCCAACTCGCCGGCGAACCAGCGGTCCCGCACGACGTCGGTCGGCTGCTTCGACCTCGGGGCCTGAGAGAACAGGAGTCGTTCGAGGGCCTCATCCGCCAGGGGCCCGCTGATGCTGCACCGCCCGCAGTCGCGACAGGAGTAGACGTAAGGACTCCTTTTGCTCCTGCCCTTCTGTGCGCACAGCGCGCCGTGGCACGCCGTGCCGTCGTGGCGTGTCGCTCCGCAGCGGAGGATTCCGCTGGCGAGACGCCGTGGGGCGGCGCGCTGCCCGGTGAGCCTCGGGGCTCCGCTGCCTCGGTGCATATAGAGGTTGCCTGCGGAAAACGTCGCACATACCGCTGCCCACTGGTCCGGCGTCACGATGGGATCCCACCGCCCGAGCACGGGCTCCCCTGTCTCCGGCACCAGGAGCAGTGCGCCCTTGTTGGCGCGGTACCCGCATACGCGGGGCGCCGTCATGATCTGCGTGACGGTCTGCGGGTTGGGTCGGCCGCCTCGCGTCCCGGTCACTCCGAGGTTGCACCACTCAAGCGCGATGGCACCGACCGGTGTCCCGCCCACACGGTCAGAGATGGCTTTCTCGACCAAGGGGGCCTCCGCGGGGTGCAGCGTGATCCTGTCCTCCTGCCACCCGAAGGGCCGGGGCCCGCTGTGCGGCACACCTTCGACAGCCCGGGCCCAGTGCCAGTTCACGAGTCTGCGACTGCGGACCTGCGTCTCCGCGAGCGCCGCTTCCAGTGACCGCACAGCCGCCAGGAGACCTTCCTGCGAGTACGGGTCACGTCTTCCTTGCGGATCAACGTAGATACGACCTGGCTGACTGGTCAGCGCGCCGAAGAAGCGCGTCAGGTCCTCCGCGCGGCGATACAACCGGTCGTCCGCGACGCACACGACTCCTCTGATCGCCTGACCGTCGGCACTGCGACCCGTCGTGAGGTCCGCCACGAGACGATCGAACCCGGGCCGTGCCGCTCGCGGCCTGGAGGCACTGCAGCTGTTGTCGGTGTATACCTGCACGACTCGGCAACCGTGCTCGCGTGCGGTCCGTTCATTGATGCGCAGTTGATGACGGACGCCGTGCCCGTCCTTCTGCCGGACGTCTTCCGACGTACGCGCATAGGACGCCACCGGAATCAACCCGTTCGGCTCGTTCGCGCCGTCTTGGCCCACAACTCCCCCATTCGACAGTTCGCCCGACAGTCATAGAAACGATCGAGTGATCTCATGGTCACCGCACCGCATCCGTTGATCGCTGCCCTCTCGCGCTCCGGCCCCTCGCGAAGGACACTCATAGGCAAAGGAGTTGTCACCGGAGGGGGACGGGACATGCGGGACAGCCATCGGGTGGACGCCGAGCGGCTGTTGGCCCGGGCCGTGGAGGAGGAGGTGCGGCGCTCCGGCGGGCGTACCGACGGCCCGGTGCTGATGGCGCGGGGGCGGGGCGCGCTGGACGCCATGGCGCAGACCGCGGCGGAGGAGTACGAGGCCTACACGCGCGCCCTGGACGAAGTGGCCGCCGGGCAGCTCACGTTCGGGCAGCGGTACGCGAAGCAGGGCGGCGGGACCCCGCTGATGGTGGCCGGGATCGCCGCGCTCGCGGCCGTCGTCACCGACCTGGCGCTCGGCACGGGCGCGGGCACGGCGTTCGGTGCCGGTGCGGCCGTCGGCGTGGTGGGTGCCGCGGCGACCGTGGTGAAGGTCGCCGGGGCGCATCTGCCGGCCGCGCACCACCAGGCGGGCGCGGCGAGTCAGCCCGGCGGTCCGGAGCAGTTGCGGCTGGCGTGGCTGACCGCGCTGGAGGTGCGCGGCATCCGCCCGTTCCTGGACCAGCAGCGGGTGCGCAGCGCCTCGACGGGGCCGAAGAAGACGGGGCCGCGGCTGAAGGGCGCCGACAAGAGCGCGGCGGCGCGCGGCCGGAACCTGCTTCAGCAGTCGTTCGGTCAACTCCCCGAGCCGGTGGCGGCGTTCGCGGGCCGGCGTCAGGAGCTGGGGCGGATCCGGCAGTGGGTGCAGGCGGCGCGGGCCAGTACCGCGACCCGGCCCACCGTGGTCGTGCTGCACGGCTCCTCCGGCAGCGGCCGCACGGCCCTCGCGCTGCACGCGGCCCACGATCTGAAGGACTACTTCCGCGGCGCGTGCGTCGTGGACCTGCGCGCCGACAGCCCCGAGGAGCCGCCCCTGTCCACCCGGGACGCCCTGCTGCATCTGCTCAACCGGCTGGGCGCGCCGCGCGAGCAGCTGCTGTTCCGTGAGCGTTCCTCACCGGACCAGCAGGTCAAGCGGCTGGGCGAGCTGTACCACCAGCATCTGACGGGACTGCCGGTGACGATCGTCCTGGACGACGCCTTCGACCCGGAGCAGGTCCGCACCCTGATCCCGGAGCGTTCCGACAGCCTGGTCCTGGTCACCGCCCGCAGCGCCCTGGACCTGCCCGGCGATCTGCCGGCCTGGGTGCATCAGCTGCCCGTCGAGGCGCTGGACGCGGCGGGCGCGGAGGAGCTGCTGGGCGCGTCGGCGCAGGACGCGGCGAGTCCTTACGACGCCGAATCGACCGAACGGATCAGGGAGTTGTGCGGCGGTCTGCCGTTGGCGCTGCGGATCGCGGGTTCCGCCCTCGGTCCGCGCTCACCGCGTGCGCTGGCCTCGGACCTGGGTGCGTACGGCCCGGTGGAGCCGGTCGAACGGGTGCTGTGGCTGCGCTACACCGACCAGTCGGACACCGCCCGCCGTCTCCTGCGGCGTCTCGCGCTCGCGGGGCGGGCGTCCCTGGGCGCGGCGGCGGCCGCGGCGCTGCTCGCCACCGATCAGGCGGAGGCGACCCGGCAGCTGATCGCGCTGTCCCGGGCGGGGCTGCTCGACCATGTCCGCGGGGACCGCTACCGCCTGCACGACCTGGTGCGCGCCTTCGCCCAGGCCCGTCTGCTGGACGAGGAGGAACCGGCGGAGCGCGCCGCGGCGCAGGAACGTCTCATCGTGAACTACGGCGAGCTCGCGGACTCGGTGCTGCGCCTGGTCGACGGCAACATGTCGACGCGTTCGGACCGCTTCAGCCCGCACGGCTTCACCTCCCTGGACGAGGCCTTGCGCTGGCTGGACGACGAGTCGAGCTTCATCACCTCCACGCTGCGCCACGCGGAGGGCGTGAACCAGGCGGCGGTGCTCAATCTCCTCGGTGCCCTGTGCGACTACTGCCTGCTGCGCGGCGACCTCTACCGCCTGGGCGAGATCAGCGAGCTGGCGCAGGCGGTGGACCAGGGGCTGCTGGTGCGGTCGGTCCAGTGGCGCACCGGCATCGCGGCCCGCCAGCTGGGCGAGCTGGACAAGGCGCGTACGACCCTGACGTCGGTGGTCGACCTCTACATGGAGGCCCATCACGACGCCGGCGCCGCCCGCGCCCTGTGCTCCCTCGGCATCACGCTGCACCACCAGGGCAACCTGAGCGAGGCGGCGGCCAAGCTCCACGAGGCCCTGGACCTCCAGGCGGCCCCCGAGCTGGCCACGGACCGCGCCTGGACCATGCACGCGCTGGCCGCGGTGGAACGCGACCGGGCCCACCTCGCGCAGGCCATGGATCTCCTCACCCAGTCCCTGGTCCTGCACCGCGCGGGCGAGTCCGTGCACGGCGAGGCGTGGGCCCACTTCCAGCTCGGCCAGCTGGGGCTGCGCATGGGCGACGTCCCGCACGCGGAGGCCGAGCTGCGCACCGCCCTGGACCTGTACGGCCGTACCCGTGACTCCCGCGGCGAGGCCTGGGCGATGACCCAGCTGGCCCGCGCCCGCCTGGTCGCCGGCGACCCCTCCCCCGCGGTGGATGGCCTGCGTCAGGCGGCTTCCCGGCATCGCGACAACGAGGACGCGCGCGGCGAGGCGTGGACGGTGTACTACCTGGGCCAGGCCCTGGAGGAGACGGGCAACCTCGACCTGGCGGTCCGCGAGCTGGAGCGCTCACGCACGATGTTCTCGCGGATGCGCGATGTCTACGGTCTGGCGTGCGCCCGTCATCACTCGGCGCGGGTCACCCGGGACCAGCGCGCCTCCCAGACCGGTTCGCTGCGCAACTCCGGCTTCGCCCGTCAGCTCCTGGTGGACGCCCGTGCCGACTTCCAGCGCATCGGCGTCGCCCACGGGGAGGCCTGGACCTGTCTGGAGCTGGCGGTGGTGGACGCGGGCAACGCGCGTACGCCCCAGGCCCTGTCGCTGTGCGACGCGGCGATCGGCCTGTTCACCTCGTACGGGGACCGTCGCGGTGAGGACTGGGCGCGTTTCCTGCGCTGCACCCTGTTGCCGTACGCCGCCCCGGGTGGTGTGGAGATCGGTACGGCGGTGGCCCAGGAGGAGCTGTCCCAGCTCTCCCGCAACGCCCACCCGTTGCGCGACGAGAAGCTCGACGACTACATCGAGGCCTTCCTGCTGCTCCTGGAACGCGGCGTGAACCTGGAGGCGGGCTGGCAGGCCTGGCGGCTGGGCATGGTGCCGAACCGGCACGCCCGGGAGGTGATGGGGGTGGCGGTGCCGGCGAAGAGCTGACCGCCGAGCGAGGAACTGGCCGCCGGGGCGAAGAGCCGACCGCCGGGCGAGGAACTGGCCGCCGGGGCGAAGAGCCGGCCGCCGGGCGAGGAGCCGGCCGCCGCTTCCTGCGCCCGGGGGCGTCAGCCGCGGCCGGTCCCGGTTCCGGCGGAGGACTCCTCGGACCCGGCCTTGGGGTCCGGGGACTCCGGGAAGTCGACCTTGCCCATGTGCTTGCTCATCGACTTCATCAGGGCCCACACGGCCAGGGCCATCGCCGCGAAGACGATGAAGCCGAGGACGCCGGGGGTGACCTTGTCCTCGTCGACCTCCTTGGCGAAGGTCGCGAAGTGGGTCATTGCCAGGCTCACGCTTGCGCTCATGTCAGGCATTGTCCCGGATGCCCGCGAAGAGGTCGTCCTCGGGGAGGGAGGTATCGACGAGGGACTTGGCGAGCTCGTACTCCTCCGTCGGCCAGACCTCCTTCTGGATCTCCATCGGGACCTTGAACCAGCCGCCGTCGGGGTCGATCTGCGTGGCGTGCGCGATCAGGGCCTTGTCGCGGATCTCGTAGAACTCGGCGCACGGGATGTGCGTGGTCAGGGTGCGCTCGGTGCGCTCGATCTCGCTCCAGCGCTTGAGCCACTCCTCGTACGGCGACTCCAGGCCACGGTCCAGCATGGCGTTGTGCAGCGCCTCGGTGCGCTGCCGGTTGAAGCCCTGGTTGTAGTAGAGCTTCTGCGGCTGGTACGCCGGGCCGAACTCGCCCTCGGGGTACTTCTCGGTGTCCGCCGCGCCCTCGAACGCCACCATCGAGATCTTGTGGGTCATGATGTGGTCGGGGTGCGGGTAGCCGCCGTTCTCGTCGTACGTGGTGATCACCTGCGGGCGGAACGAACGGATCTTCCTGACCAGCTCACCGGCCGCCTTGTCGACGTCCTCCAGGGCGAAGCAGCCCTCCGGGAGCGGGGGCAGCGGGTCGCCCTCGGGCAGGCCGGAGTCGACGAAGCCGAGCCACTCCTGCTTGACGCCGAGGATCTCGCGGGCCTCGTCCATCTCCTTCTTGCGTACCTCGTGGATGTGCTCCTCGATGTACGCGTCGCCCTGAAGCTTCGGGTTGAGGATGGAGCCGCGCTCCCCGCCCGTGCAGGTCACGACCAGCACGTCCACCCCCTCGGACACGTACTTCGCCATGGTGGCCGCGCCCTTGCTCGACTCGTCGTCGGGGTGGGCGTGCACGGCCATCAGTCGCAGCTGGTCAGTCAAGACTCAATCCTCAGTAAGTCGGCGCCCCTGGTGTGAACCGGGGCAATTCAAAGGTGTCGCTCCGCAGGAGCGTCGTAGAGGGGTGGTGGTCGGGTGACGGGCGGGGGCTTCTATAGTGACCGAATCGGGGGGCGAATAATTCCGGGGCCGGGTTCCTGCCGAGAGGACGATCATGAGTACGGCGAGCACGCGACCGCCCGAGGGCCGTTACGGCCGCCCCTCGGACGAGCGCGCCGACCACAAGCTCAAGATCGCCGGTGCCGTTCTGGGTGCGCTGCTGCTGGCTTTGATCGGGTATTTCGCCTATCACTACATCGGCCAGAACAAGATCAGCGCCGAGGTGATCTCCTTCGACGTGGAGCGGGACGCCGTGAAGGTCCATCTGGAGGTCCGCAAGGACTCCGGCGCCAGCGGCTACTGCACGGTGCGCTCCCAGGCGGAGAGCGGTGCCGAGGTCGGCCGGGCGGACTTCCGCTTCGACGGGGACGCCACCCGCATCGACAAGGTCGTCACGCTGCGTACGACGTCACCGGGCACGACGGCGCAGCTGCTCGGCTGCCACGCCGACTGAGAGCGGCCGACGCCCCCGACCGGCCTAGTCTGCTTTACGTACTCGCCGACCTGCGTTGAGTGATTCTGATGGCTTATGTCCTCCCCCTTGGGCCGCTGAATTGTTAGGCTCGTGGTTTCGCCCTTCCGTGAAGGAACATTCTTCTGGGTAGGGCGATGCTTTGTATTCCCAGTACCTACGAGGAGCACCTGTGACCCAGACCAGCGAAGACGTCACCTGGCTTACGCAGGAGGCGTACACCAAGCTCAAGGAAGAGCTGGCGTACCTGTCTGGTCCCGCGCGCGAGGAAGTCACCGCGAAGATCGCGGCCGCGCGCGAGGAGGGCGACCTGCGCGAGAACGGCGGGTACCACGCGGCCAAGGAAGAGCAGGGCAAGCAGGAGCTCCGCATCCGCCAGCTGACCCAGCTTCTGGAGAAGGCCAAGGTCGGCGAGGCTCCGGTGTCCGCCGACGGCACGGTGGCGCCCGGCATGGTCGTGACGATCGCCTTCGACGGCGACGAGGACGACACCATGACCTTCCTGCTGGCCTCGCGCGAATACGCCAGCACCGAGATCGAGACCTACTCGCCGCAGTCCCCGCTGGGCTCCGGCGTGATCGGCCACAAGGTCGGTGAGGACGCGGAGTACGAGCTGCCGAACGGCAAGAAGGCCTCCGTGACGATCCTCAAGGCCGAGCCGTACAGCGGCTGACCCGCGCGCCCGGCAGCCACTGACCCGCGCGCCGGACAGCGACCGACCGTCGAGCCCGGTATCGGCTGACCGTCGACCGGCTCACCCCGCATCGCCCCGACAGACCCCCGGCGACTCCCGACGCCGGGGGTTTCGTCATGCCGCGCCGCGTCTTCTCAGGTCGACGCCGAGCGGTACTTGCGCACCGCCAGCGTTCTGAAGACGACGATGATCAGGACCGACCAGATCAGTGACGCCCACACCGGGTGCTGCATGGGCCAGGCGTCCGAGGTCGACACCCCGGGGTTGCCGAAGAGCACCCGGCAGGCCTGGACCGTGGCACTGAAGGGGTTCCAGTCGGCGACGTGGCGCAGCCAGGGCGTCATCTGGCTGGAGTCCACGAACGCGTTCGAGACGAAGGTGACCGGGAAGAGCCAGATCAGTCCGCCCGAGGTCGCCGCCTCCGGTGTCCGCACGGAGAGCCCGATGAGGGCGCCGACCCAGGTGAAGGCGTACCCCAGCAGAAGCAGCAGTCCGAAGGCGCCGAGCACCTCACCGATGGTGGTGTGGGTGCGCCAGCCGACGAGCAGGGCCACCATCGCCAGCACGAACAGCGTGAGCGCCGTCTGCACCAGGTCGGCGAGGGTCCGGCCGGTCAGCACCGCGCCACGCGCCATGGGCAGCGAGCGGAAGCGGTCGATGAGCCCCTTGTGCATGTCGTCGGCGATACCGGCGCCCGCGCCCGCGGTGGCGAAGGTGACGGTCTGCGCGAAGATGCCGGCCATCAGGAACTCGCGGTAGACCGAGGGTTCCGTGGTGCCGCCGATGTTCATGGAGCCGCCGAACACATAGCTGAACAGCACCACGAACATGATGGGCTGGATAAGCCCGAAAATGACCATCTCGGGGATCCGGGACATTCTGATCAGGTTGCGCTTGGCGACGACCAGCGAGTCCCGGATCGACTGGCTGACCGGGTTCGCGGCGGGCGTGACCCGTACGGCGTCGGTGACGGCACTCACTTGCCGGCCTCCTTCTTCTGGCGGCGGTCCTTGGCGTCCTTGGCGGCGCCGTCCACGCCGTTCTCCTCCGCCTGGGTCTCGGCGTGGTGGCCGGTCAGGGAGATGAAGACGTCGTCGAGGGTGGGGCGGCGCAGGCCGATGTCGTCGATCTCGATGCCCCGTACGTCCAGTTCGCGGATGACCTCGGCGAGGAGCTTCGCGCCGCCGGTGACGGGCACGGTGAGCTGGCGGGTGTGCTCCTCGACGGTGGTGTCGCCCTTGCCGAAGCCGGCGAGGACCTCCCGGGCGGTCGGGATGTGCTCGCGCTCGTGCACCACGACCTCGACGCGCTCGCCGCCGGTACGGGCCTTGAGCTGGTCGGAGGTGCCGCGGGCGATGACACGACCGTGGTCGACGACCGCGATGTCGTGCGCGAGGTGGTCGGCCTCTTCCAGGTACTGCGTGGTGAGCAGCAGGGTCGTACCGCCGGAGACGAGCTGTTTGATGACCTCCCACAGCTGCTGGCGGTTGCGGGGGTCGAGGCCGGTCGTGGGTTCGTCCATGAACATCACGGGCGGGGAGACGACCAGGGCGGCCGCGAGGTCGAGGCGGCGGCGCATGCCTCCGGAGTAGGTCTTCGCGGGACGGTCGGCGGCGTCCGCGAGGTGGAACTGGTCGAGCAGTTCGCCGGCCCGGACCTTCGCGTCCTTGGCCTTCATCTGGTAGAGCTGGCCGACCATCTGGAGGTTCTCACGGCCGGTCAGATACTCGTCGACCGCGGCGAACTGGCCGGACAGGCCGATCGAGCGGCGCACCTCGTTGGGTTGCTTGAGCACGTCGAGGCCCGCGACGACCGCCTTGCCGCTGTCGGGGCGCAGCAGGGTCGTCAGGCAGCGGACGGTCGTCGTCTTGCCCGCGCCGTTCGGCCCGAGCAGGCCCAGGACGGTGCCCTCCGGCACGTCGAGGTCGACGCCGTCCAGAGCCCTTACGTCACCGAAGGTCTTCACCAGGCCTTCGGCGTAGATGGCGCCTGGCATATGAAACTCCACGTCATCGGGGATTCTTCGAAAAGCCTAGATTTGCGCGTTTTATCCCGCCTGGCGAGGGCGGGCAGTGGCGATGGGCCACTATGAGACACACCATAACGCGATGTATCGCGTCTCTCAACGGAATTGCTCGAACGAGTGAGGAAGAAGCTGCTGAGCTGGGAGTTCGGCGCCCCGGCGACTCAGTCGATGACCGTGTAGCCCGCGTTCCGCAGGGCCTGGCCGACCTCGGCGCAGTGCTCCGGACCCTTCGTCTCCAGGTGCAGCTCCACCTCCGCCTCCGTGAGCCCGAGCCGTGGGTCGGTCCGTACGTGACTCACATCGAGGACGTTAGCGTCCACCACTGACAACACCCCGAGGAGCGTGGCCAGGGCGCCCGGCCGGTCCGTCAGCCGGAGCCGCACCGCGAGATAGCGGCCCTGCGCCGACATTCCGTGCCGCAGCACGCGTTGCAGGAGCACCGGGTCGACATTGCCGCCGGACAGCACCGCAACGACCGGCCCCTCGAAGGCGCCCGGGTCGCTGAGCAGCGCCGCGACCGGGCTCGCCCCGGCGGGTTCGACGACCAGCTTGGCCCGCTCCAGACTCAGCAGCAGCGCGGCGGACAACTCGTCCTCGGTCACCGTACGCACTTCGTCGACCAGTTCGCCGATGATTTCGAAAGGGACGTCGCCGGGACGGCCGACCTTCATGCCGTCGGCCATCGTCGCCGGGTGCTCGATCGTCACCGGGCGCCCGGCCGCCAGCGAGAGCGGGTACGCGGCCGCGCCCGCCGCCTGGACCCCGACGATCCGCACATCGGGCCGCAGCGACTTCACCGCGACCGCGACCCCGGCCGCCAGACCGCCGCCGCCGATGCCCAGGACGATCGTGCGCACCTCCGGGCACTGTTCCAGGATCTCCAGGCCGACCGTGCCCTGACCGGCGATGATGTCCGGGTGGTCGAAGGGGTGGATGAACACCGCGCCGGTCCGCTCCGCGTACTCCTGCGCCGCGGCCAGCGTCTCGTCGACCACCTGCCCGTGCAGCCGGACCTCGGCGCCGTACTCCCGGGTGGCGCTGATCTTCGGCAGCGGGGCGCCCTGCGGCATGAACACCGTGGAACGCACGCCGAGCAGGGACGACGCCAGCGCGACGCCCTGCGCGTGGTTGCCGGCGCTCGCGGCGACGACCCCGGCGGCCCGCTCCTCGGGGAGCAACGCGGCGATCCGCACGTAGGCGCCGCGCAGCTTGAACGAGCCGGTGCGCTGGAGGTTCTCGCACTTGAAGTGCACCGGCGCGCCCACCAGCTGGGACAGGTGCCGGCTGCCCTCCATCGCGGTCGTCCGCGCCACCCCCGTGAGCATCTTCTGGGCGCCGCGCACGTCGTCGAGGGTGACGGACCGCAGGGAGTGCAAGGAGTCAGCCGTGCCGTAGCTCATGACACAAGCATCGCAGTTCACAGGCGCAAGCGGCCGCTGTGACCAACCTCCGAGACCGGTTTGCACAGCGTCGGTACGGCCCGCCTCCCGGCCGCGTACCCTGTCCCCCAACCCAGCACCCCTTATCTGAAGTGAGCCCCCGGCCATGCCCACAACACCTGGAATGTCGATGGACATGACGACCGTCGGTGACACCGGTCTCCTCGACACGCTGCAGCACGAGGTGGCGGTCTTCGCCCGTCGTGCCGAACAGACCCGGCTCGGCGGGGTCGGGCAGGTGCGCAACTCCATGGACCGCGCCGCATACCTGCTGCTCAACCGGCTCGACAAGGAAGGCCCGATGGGCGTCAAGGCGCTCGCCGCGAGCATGGGCATCGACTCGTCGACGGTCACCCGGCAGGTGGCTCCGCTCGTGGACACCGGGCTCGTCAAGCGCACCTCGCACCCGGAGGACGGCCGCGCGGTGGTGCTCCAGCTGTCCCCGCGCGGGCTGTCGCGACTGGAGGAAGTGCGTTCCTCGCGGCGTCAGTTGATGGCCGAGCTGACCCACGACTGGGCGCCTGGGGAGCGCGAGGCGTTCTGCACGCTCCTCACGCGCTTCAACACCGCCCTCTCCTCCCGGATGGCGGCGCAGGGCATGCCGGGCGCGGAGCCGCCGTCGGCCTCCTGAGGCCGGCTCCCCGGACTCCGCGTTCCGGGGTGCGGCTCTTGACGGAGGCGTGCGCGGCTCTTGACCGAAAGGCCACCCCTGGCCTCATATGAGACCGGGTCCTCAACTCGCACACGGTTCCGTATCCCGTACGCGGCGCGGGGCCCGTTTCCTCACAGGTCGCCCTCAGGCGGGAGGCGTGGTGCGTCGACGGCTTGCGTCCCAGGACGCCCGCCGGGCCCGGGAGTTCGAGGCGTTCGTCGCGGGTGCCGGCGGGCGGCTGCTGCACACCGCGACGCTGCTGACGGCGGAGGCGCCGGACGACAACCCGCGCGCGCGGCGGCTGCTGACGCTGGCGCTCGCCCACACGTACGCGTGCTGGGAGCGACTGCGCGGCGAGGACCCCTACGACCGGACCCGCCAGTACCTGGCCTCCCGATTCGCGCGCGGTGCCTGGCACCAGTACGGCGGTCTCGGCGGCGCCCGCCCGCACCCCGCCAGCCCGCTGGCCGCGCTGGCCCCGCAGGAACGCCTCGTCCTCGTCCTGCGCCTGTACGAAGGCGTCGCCGAGGAGCAGACGGCGGCCCTCCTCGGCCTCACCACGGAACGTGTCCGGACCATCTGCGACCGGGCGACGGCGACCCTGCTGCATCCGCCACGGGGGCCCGCCCCGGCGGTGCGGGGCGCGAAGGTGGCGGCGTCATGAGCGCCGGAACGCGTACGGGGAGGGAGCGGTCATGAACCGGCCGGAACGCGAGGCCGCCGTACGCCGCATCATGGAGCGGGTGTCACCGCCGGTGCCGCCCGAGATTCATCTCGAAGCCGTACGCCGGGGCAGCCGCGCGCTGCGGCGCCGGCGGGCGGCGATGCTGCTGATGTGGTCCGTGCTGTTCGCGGCGAGCGTCGCGTTCTTGGTGTGGGCGGTGCTGGCCCGCCCCTGGGTGGAGCCGCCGTCGACGACGACCCCACCGCTGACCGGCTGGTGAACCGGCCGAAGGGCTAGCCCAGGGCCTGCTGGAGGTCCTCCAGGAGGTCCTCGACGTTCTCGATGCCCACCGACAGACGGACGAGGTCGGCGGGGACCTCCAGGGCCGAGCCGGCCACGGACGCGTGCGTCATCCGGCCGGGGTGCTCGATCAGGGACTCCACACCGCCCAGGGACTCGCCGAGGGTGAACACCTTGGCGCGGTTGCAGACCTCGACGGCCGCCTCCTCACCGCCCTGGACCCGGAAGGAGACCATGCCGCCGAAGGACCGCATCTGCTTGGCGGCGACCTCGTGGCCGGGGTGGTCCTCCAGGCCCGGGTACAGCACCTCCGTCACGCGCGCGTGCCGGGTCAGCATGTCGGCGATCTTCGTGGCGTTCTCGCTGTGCCGGTCCATCCGCACCGACAGCGTCTTGGTGCCGCGCAGCACCAGCCAGGAGTCGAAGGGTCCGGCGACCGCGCCCATCGCGTTCTGGTGGTACGCCAGTTCCTCGCCGAGCGCCTCGTCAGCGGTGATCAGCGCGCCGCCGACGACGTCCGAGTGACCGCCCATGTACTTGGTCAGCGAGTGCACCACCAC
This sequence comes from Streptomyces sp. NPDC034103, assembly GCF_055575395.1. Classification (NCBI taxonomy): domain Bacteria; kingdom Bacillati; phylum Actinomycetota; class Actinomycetes; order Kitasatosporales; family Streptomycetaceae; genus Streptomyces; species Streptomyces sp. NPDC034103. The sequence goes on from NZ_JBVISS010000011.1 coordinate 60,844, forward strand.
GTCGGCGCCGAGCGACAGCGGCTGCTGAAGGTACGGCGTGGCGAAGGTGTTGTCGACGACGAGCTTCGCGCCCGCGTCCCGCGCGACCTGGGCGACGGCGGCGATGTCGGTGATGCCGAGCAGCGGGTTGGAGGGGGTCTCCACCCACACGGCCTTGGTCTTCGGGGTGATGGCGGCCCGTACGGCGGCGGGGTCGCTGGTGTCGGCGACCGACCACTCCACGCCCCACCGGGCGACGACCTTGGCGAAGAGCCGGAAGGTGCCGCCGTACGCGTCATTGGGGATGACCACGTGGTCACCGGGGCTGAGCAGCGTACGCAACAGGCAGTCCTCGGCCGCCAGTCCGGACGCGAACGCGAGACCTCGCCGGCCGCCCTCGAGGGCGGCGAGGTTCTCCTCCAGGGCGGTGCGGGTGGGGTTGGCGCTGCGGCTGTACTCGTAGCCGCCCCGCAGACCGCCGACGCCGTCCTGCTTGTACGTCGAGACCTGGTAGATCGGCGGGACGACCGCACCGGTGAGGGGGTCCGCCGTGTTGCCCGCGTGGATGGCGAGCGTCTCGAAGTGCTGACTGATGTGCCTGTCGCTCATGGGGACCGAGCGTAGTCCGCTCGCGGGGCGTGTGTCGTACGGCGACGCCCGAGCGGGGTTCTCCCGAGGGTCCGGAGGCGGCAGGGGGAAGTCTCCCGCAGGCGCCCCGGGGGCGGGAGGGGGAGGTTTCCACAGGTTCTTCGGGGGCGGGAGCGGAAGTTTTCCACAGGCCGGGGACCGGGTTGGCCAAGTGTCGGCGGTGTCTGGAACGCTTGAGCCATGGAAATTCTCTGGGTCCTGATGGCGCTGGTCATGCTCGGCTTCGTGCTGCTGCCGGTCATGCGGCGCAGGCGGGGCATGATCGAGCAGGTCCCGCCGGGCCACCCGGACGCCGCGGACCCCGCGGACTACGGCTTCGTACGCCAGGAGGAGCTGGACGTCCGTATGCCCGGCCCCGACCAGGACCTGCTGGACGTCCTGGACCTGGTGCAGCGCACACAGGACTACCGGGCGGCCTCCCAGCTGCTGGCCGGCACCGAGGCGCAGGGCGAGCTGCGCTGGCAGCGGGTGCAGGCCTTCGCGGGCGCGGCCTCGCTGGAGCTGGCGCAGCGGCCGGGCGGGGTGAGCGAGTCGCCGGGCGGCCAGTGGCTGCGGGTGTGGCGGGCCGAGCAGCCCAAGGACGCGGGCGGCGCGGCGGTGCACGCGGAGTTCCTGGTGCAGCAGGCGTGGCGCACGGCCACGCCCGGCACGGACGCGTTCCGGATCATCATGGAGGAGGCGAGGGCGGCGTGCGGCGAGGCGGCGCTGCTGGCCCCCGGTGACCCGGTCCCGTACATCGTGGAGCTGTCGGTGGCCCGCGGCCTCACGTACTCGCGCGAGGAGTTCGAGCAGCTGTGGCTGAAGATCCTCGACCGCGCCCCGGCGCACATGGGCGCGCATCTGGCGGCGCTGCACTACTGGTGCGAGAAGTGGCACGGCTCGCGTGAGCTGGCGACCTCCTTCACGGAGGCGGCCGCCGCCCGCGCGCCCCGCGGTTCCCTCCTCGCCGCCATGCCCCTCTTCTCGGTCTTCGAGCACCTGCCCGAGCTGAACCTGGTCAGCGGCTTCTACCAGAGCGAGGTCGTCACCAAGGCGATCCACGGCGCGCTGCACGCCGTGCACTCGGCCCGCGCGGACGACCCGATGCTCGCGCACGTCCGGCACATGCTGGTCTTCTTCCTCGTCCGCGGGGAGCGCTGGAAGGAGGCCATGAACCAGCTCGTCCACATCGACGGCCATGTCGGCGCCCTGCCGTGGACCCTGTCCGCCGACCCGGCGGGCGAGTTCGCGGTCTACCGGGCGCTGGCGGTCGCGGGCTACGAGGCGAACGGCGGCAGCCCGGCGACGCTGCCGCACTAGGGCCTGGCGAGGCGGGACCTGCACGGAGTCCTGACGGGCTCCGGCTACGGCACGATCACCACGGAGATCCTCCCGGCACCGGAACGCCCCTTCTATCCGGCCGAGAGCTACCACCAGCAGTACCTCGACAAGCACCCGGCCAGGTACTGCGGGATCGGCGGGACCGGTGTCTCCTGTCCGATCGGTGTGGTCCGGGCCGAGGGCTGAGTCGCTTCTGGCGTCGGCCGGCAGGGCGGCCCTGCGGGCGCTGACGATCAGCCGGGCTCGGCCGAAGTCGCGTCTCGATGCTCGTACAAGCTGTCGGTTGCGGTATGGATGTGCCCGGAGTGCCCATAGGGTGCTTCCGTGACTGCCACGTTGAGTTCCACGAGGGTCCGGGCCGCGCTCCGCACATCGGCGCGTGTGTCCGGGGAATTGCTGCTGGTCCTGCTGATGCTCGCGGTGGCGCTGTGGCTCCTTGGCCGGACGTGGTCGGTCGTCTGGCCCTTGGTGGTGGGGCTGTTGCTGACGACACTGACCTGGCCGCCGACCCGGTTCCTGCGCCGCCGCGGATGGAAGCCCGCCGTGGCCGCGTCGGTCGTCACGGTGGTGTTCCTGCTGGTCGCCATGGGGGTCGTGGCGCTGATCGCGGTGCCGGTGGCGTCCCAGTCGGGGGAACTGAGCGACGGTGTGTTCAAGGGTGTGCAGGAGTTGCGGGAGTGGGCCGCCGGGCCGCCGTTGAACATCGACGACGCCCAGATCAACAAGGCCTTCGACTCGGCCGTCTCCCGCGCGCAGGACGGTCTCGGCAGCATGGCCGGCGCCGTCGTCACGGGTGTGAGCACCGTGCTGAACGGACTGGTCACCGCCGTCCTGGCGCTCTTCCTGATGTTCTTCTTCCTCAAGGACGGGCCGCGGTTCCTGCCGTGGCTGGCTCGCCAGTTGCCCGGTCGCCTCGCCACCGACGTCCCGACCGTGGCGGCGCGCGGCTGGGAGACGCTGGGTGCGTTCGTGCGGTCCCAGGCGGCCGTCGGTCTGCTCGACGCGGTCCTGATCGGCCTCGGCCTGTGGATCCTCGGGGTGCCCCTGGTGCTGCCGCTGGCGGTGCTGACCTTCGTCTCGGCGTTCGTGCCGATCGTCGGTGCCCTGTTCGCCGGATTCGTCGCCGTGCTGATCGCGCTGGTCTCCAACGGCCTCACGGACGCGCTGATCGCGCTGGCCATCATCCTGGTGGTGCAGCAACTCGAGGGCAACGTCTTCCAGCCCATGATCCAGAGCCGCGGGCTCGGCCTCCACGCGGCCGTGATCCTGCTGGCCGTGACGCTGGGCGGCAGCCTGGCCGGCATCGTCGGCAGCCTGCTCGCGGTCCCGGTCGTCGCGGTGATCGCGGTGGTCTGGGACTACGTACGGGAGCAGCTCAGCGAACCGACCGAGGGCCCGGAGTCCGAAGAGTCCGACGACGGCGCCCCCCTCCCGTCGGCCTAGCAGGCCCTGTCGTCACAGCTCCCTGCGGTGAGGTGGACGGCGTGCGAAAACCGGTGGCCGTGTCCGCGGGGCCGGCCGCAGGCTGTACGCCATGGAACGACCGCAGCGCGAGATCCGCGCGACCTTCACCGACTCCACGATCACCGTCTACCAGGCGTACACCCCGGGAATCGGCGGCCCCGCCGCGCGGGCGGGGCGTTTCCCGTCCACGTGGAAGCGCGACCGGATGACATGGATCAAGCCCTCGTTCCTGTGGATGATGTACCGGTGCGGCTGGGGGGACAAAGAGGGGCAGGAGACCGTTCTCGCGGTCGACATCCGGCGTGACGGCTTCGACTGGGCGTTGCGGCACGCCTGCCTGTCGCACTACGTCCCCGGCGTGCACCCCGACCGAGCCGCCTGGCAGCGTGAGTTGAGGCAGGCGCCCAGTCGTGTGCAGTGGGATCCGGAGCGGGATCTGCATCTGCGGCCCCTCCCCCACCAGTCTCTGCAACTCGGTCTCTCCGGCGAGGCGGCACGACGCTACGCCGACGAGTGGGTGGTCGGCATCCGCGATGTGACTCCGCTCGCCCATGAGGTCCGGGCCCACGTCCAGGCGGGCGAGCTGGACTCCGCCGCCCGACTGCTGCCCCAGGAACGCCGGTACCCGGTCGGGGAGGAGGCGCTCGCACATCTGTGCGGCTGAGACCGGGGCACTCTCGCCGCACGGGGCCACTCCTCACCGCGCCGGGCGCCCCCGCCTCCCCCACCCCCTCAGACGAACGTCCTATACAAGCGTATTGCGCGATCGCCCAATACCTCGATACGGTTCTCTCGTCGCAACCTCGCGACGCCCGACAGGGGGACCTCATGACCGCCGCCACCCGCCACGCGTCCACCACCCGCTCCACCCTCCACCTCGCCGAACGCCGCCTGTCCTACGTCGACTTCGGTGGCCCCGGCCGCCCCCTCGTCGCCCTCCACGGACACCTCTCCGAGGGCGCCTCCTTCGCCCCGCTCGCCGGGGCTCTGGGAGCCGAGTGGCGGGTGATCGCGCCGGATCAGCGGGGGCACGGCGAGTCGGATCGTGCCGCCGAGTACACCCGCGAGGGCTACCTCGCCGACGTACTGGCGCTGCTCGACCACCTGGCGCTCGACCGGGTCGTGCTGCTCGGGCACTCCCTCGGCGCGATCAACGCCTATCAGTTCGCCGCCCGGCACCCCGAGCGCGTCAGCGCGCTGATCAACGTCGAGGGGGCCGCCGCGCTCGGGCTCGACGGGGCGAACCCCTTCGGGTTCCTGCTGGACCTGCCGTACGAGGCCCCGACCCGCGAGGCACTCCTGCGGGGCATGGGACCCGCCGCGCCGTACTTCTCCGAGCGGCTGCGTGAACTCCCGGGCGGCGGCTGGCGGTTGCCGTTCCACCCGCAGGACATGTACCGCTCGGAGGACCTGGTGCACGGCGATCACTGGGCCGACTGGACCGCCGGCGCCTGTCCCGCCCTGCTGATCCGCGGCACCGGGGGCGTCATCCCGGTCGAGCAGGCCGACGCGATGGTGGAACGCCGCCCCGGCACCAGGAGGGTGGACCTGGACGCCGACCACCTGATCCCGACCAGCGCCCCGGACGAGTTCGCCACCGAGGTCCGCGCGTTCCTCGCGGCGCTGTAGCGGCGCCCGCCCCTCACCGGGACGTTGTCAGCTTCTTCATCTGCGCCTCGACGATCGCCGACGGTACGACGGCCGGGTCCGCCTCCCCCGTCGCACCAGGGCGGTTGAACTCGCAGAACAGGGCCACCGCCGCCCCCTTCCGCACGGCCAGCACCGCGAAGGGGACGCGGACCGGCTCCTCGTCCTCGTCCAGCGCCGCGAGCTGGGTGAGCCGCAGGGACACGGAGTCGTCGCCGTAGCCGGGATCGGACCGCACCTCGACGTCGTCGTAACGGAAGCCCACCGACACGTCCTTGAAGGTCTCGCACTCCTCGGCGGCCGTGCGGAGGGACTCCATCACCCGGGCGGCGTCCTGGCCACTGTGGGACGACAGGACCATGGAGGCGCCGGTCGCGCTGTCCTTCTTCAGGGCGATGATCCGTCCGGCTCGCGCGACGGCCGCGAGGCCGCTGCTGCCGCCCAGTGCCTGTACGACAGGGGCGCAGGCGGCGGGTTCGGCCGTACGCCGTGACGCCCCGGTGGCGGTCACCATCTTGTTGATCTCGTATCCGGCGAGGTCCGCCTCCGTGACCACCGCCTGTTCTAGCCCGGCCGAGCTCAACGGCTTGCCGCGCACGGTGCCGCGCGCCTCCGGCGCCGAGTCCTCCCCGCCTCCGCCCCCGCCCCCGCACGCGGTGAGCGTGGACAGGACCGCCAACGCGGCCACGACCGCAGGACAAGCACCCACACGTGGCCGCCGAACCATCGCCATCCCCACCCCTCACCCGTCGCCCCTCCCCCAGGGCGTGGGCAGCAGCGTAGACCGGGGCGCTGGTGCAGACGGTTCGTCGCGCTCACCGCGCTGGTCAGCGGGCCGTACCTGCTGTGCCGCTGTGCCGCCCTACGCAGACGGCACGGTGAGGCCGCACCACCGGGAGGGAACGCATGACCGCCGTACCCGAACGGCACAGCACGCCCCCGCAGCGAGGTGAGGGCCCCGGAGCAGTGCGGCTCCGGGGCCCTCGGTCACAGGGGCGGTGGCGTCAGATCGTCGCCGTGTCGATCACGAACCGGTAGCGGACGTCGCTCGCCAGCACCCGCTCGTAGGCGTCGTTGATCTCCTCCGCGCGGATCAGCTCGATCTCCGCGCCGAGACCGTGCTCAGCGCAGAAGTCCAGCATCTCCTGGGTCTCGGCGATACCGCCGATCATGGAACCGGCGAGGGTCTTGCGGCCGCCGATCACCGAGAAGAGGTTGAGCGCGATCGGCTCCTCGGGGGCGCCGACGTTCACCAGCGCGCCGTCCCGCCGGAGCAGGGAGAGCAGGGCGCCGAAGTCCATCGGCGCCGAGACGGTGGAGACGATCAGGTCGAAGGTGCCGGCCAGCTCCTCGAAGGTCTTCGGGTCGCTGGTGGCGTAGTAGTGGTCGGCGCCCAGCTTCAGGCCGTCGTCCTTCTTGCGCAGCGACTGGGACAGGACGGTGACCTCGGCGCCGAGCGCGTGGGCGATCTTGACGCCCATGTGGCCGAGGCCGCCCAGACCGACGATGGCGACCTTCTTGCCGGGGCCGGCGTTCCAGTGCTTGAGCGGGGAGTACAGGGTGATGCCGGCGCACAGCAGCGGGGCGGCCTCGTCGAGGGCGATGCCGTCGGGGATGCGGACGACGAAGTTCTCGTCCACGACGACCTTCTCGGAGTAGCCGCCGTAGGTGGGCTCGCCGTCCTTGCCGATCGCGTTGTAGGTGCCGACGAAGCTGGTGCAGTACTGCTCCTCGCCGGCCTTGCAGCTGTCGCACTCGCGGCAGGAGTCGACCAGGCAGCCGACGCCCACCCGGTCGCCCACCTGGAACTTCGTCACACCGGGGCCGACCTCGGAGACGACACCGGCGATCTCGTGGCCGGGGACCATCGGGAAGATGGCCTCGCCCCAGCCCTCGCGGGCCTGGTGGATGTCGGAGTGGCAGATGCCGGCGAACTTGATGTCGATCAGGACGTCGAACTCACGGACCGCCCGCCGTTCGATGGTGGTGCGCTCCAGGGGAGCCTTGGCGGAGGGGGCGGCGTACGCAGCAACGGTGGTCATGCCGGGTTCTCCTAGCAGTGGTCTCGCACCCGGCCGCCTTCTGACCGGGTACGCCGCCCAGCTTGCCGGAGCGGCGGGCATCCACCCAGGTCACGGCTGTTCGTACGCCCGCTGGTCCTACTACTGGCGGGGTCAGGATGGTGGGCGTACGACCGTGAATACTTGAGGCATGGACGAACGCCGTGAACCCGTACCGGAGCCCACCGGCGCCGCACTGGACCGCCGGGCCGAGCTGAGCGAGTTCCTGCGCACCCGGCGGGCCCGGCTGAAGCCCGAGGACGTCGGGCTGCCGGACTTCGGCCGGCACCGGCGGGTGCCCGGGCTGCGGCGCGAGGAGCTGGCGCAGCTGGCGGGCGTCTCGGTGGCGTACTACACGCGCCTGGAGCAGGGCAACGGGCAGAACGTCTCCGCGGAGGTGCTGGACGCCATCGCCCGCGCCCTCCGGTTGACGGACGCCGAGCACGCCCACCTCACCCACCTCGCCAAGCCGAAGCAGCACAAGAGGAAGACGAGCGGGCGGCCGCAGCAGGTGCGCGGTTCGCTGCTCCAGCTGCTGGACACGATGGAGGGCTGCCCCGCCTACATCTTCGGCCGGCGCTCGGACATCCTGGCCTGGAACCGGATGGCCGCGGCGGTCTTCGGCGACTGGGCGCAGCTGCCGCCGCAGGAGCGGAACTGGGCGCGGCTGGTGTTCCTGCGGCCCGAGTACCGCGATCTGTTCGTGGCGTGGGACCAGAAGGCCACGGACATAGTGAGCTTCCTGCGCATGGACGCCGGCTGCCATCCCGACGACCCTCGGCTGTCCGCCCTCGTCGGTGAGCTCTCCGTCAAGAGCGAGGAGTTCAGACGGCTGTGGGCCACCCATGACGTCAAGGAGAAGGGGTACGGCGTCAAACGCCTGCACCATCCCCTGGTGGGCGACCTCACGCTCCACTTCGAGTCCTTCCGGCTCCCCGACGAGAGCGAGCAGATGCTGATCACCTACCACGCGGAGCCGGGGTCCCCGTCGGCGGAGGCCCTGCGCCTGCTGGCGAGCTGGGGCACCGACGCGACCCGCGCGGGCCAGGACTGGGCGGCCCCGCAGGCCTGACCCTCACCCCTGGTACGGCGGCGCCGCTCCCCACTGCCACTTCGGCACCGGCTGCTCGGCCGGCGGCTTGGCGTCCGGGCCGGAGAAGTGCACGGCGAGCCGCGTCCCCCACTCCACGTACGCCAGGAACGCCGAGCGGAACTCCGCGTCCGTGGGCAGGCCCGCCTCGTCCGCCGCGTCCTGGATGAGGTCGACCCAGCGGCGGCGCTGCGGCTCGGTGATGGCGCGGCCCAGATGCTTGGCGACCATGTGGCCGTGCCCGCCCTGGGTCTCGGAGTACGCGGGCGGGCCGCCGAAGACCTCCGCGAGCCAGAGGGCGACGTGCTGGGCGTGCTCGGGGGCGAGCCCCGCGAAGACCGGGGCGAGGAGGTCGTCCTTGCGGACCTTGTCGTAGAACACCGACGTCAGGCGCGTGAAGGCCTCCGCGCCGCCCGCCCAGGCGTACAGCGTGGGCACGGCCGCGCCCGTGCCGCGTACCGTCGTCGGCTTGTAGTGCCGCATCTCCTCGATGTCGGCGGTGTACGGGCGGATCTCGGCGAGGAAGTCGGCGAAGCGCTCGGACTTGCGGAAGCCCTCCAGGTGGTCCTCCGTGGAGGTCCAGGTGATCCGCAGCACGAAGTGCGAGAAGTCCTCCTCGCAGCGGGCCAGTTCGTAGTCCACGCAACTCTCGGCCGCCGCCAGCTGTACGGCGGCGCGGGTGTAGGCGGCGAGGAACTCCGCCGAACTGTCTTCCGGGATGCGGTAGCGGATGTACTCCACTGTGTGAGCCGTCATACGCCCCACACAAACACGGAAGTCCCGCCGGAAGCTCTCCCTCCGGCGGGACTTTCGCTCATGGCCTACGGCTGCGGACTACTTGCCGTAGTACGCGTTGTAGATCGAGACCGTCGACTTGTTGCCCTTCTTGTCGGCGATCTTCGCGTGGAAGGAGATGCCCTTGCCCTTCTCCGGGTTCTTCGCGGTGATCTTGCCGTCCACGACCTTGACCTTCTTCCAGGTCTGGCCGTAGTCGTACGACACGTACACCGCCAGCGACTTCAGGTTGGAGCCCTTGGCGGCGCCCTCGACGGTGACCGGGATCTTCACCGTCTCACCGGCCGTGACGCGGCTGTCGAGGCCCGTCCTGGCGTTGAAGCGGACCGTGGAGACCGGCAGCGAGACCATGTCGGCGGAGGACTTCTTCGAGCGGAACGTGAAGCTCGCGTCGATCCGGGTCGAGGCCGCCGCCACCTTGACGCTCCGCTTCACGGACGTCGTCAGCTTGTACTCGGCGTCGGCCGCGGGGACCTTGAAGGCCTCGTCGCCGAAGAACGGGTCCTTGTTGGAGCCGACCTTGGTGCCGTTGCGGTACAGCTCCGTCTTCACCGAGGTGAAGTCGGAGGAGCCCGCGTGCCCCGCCCCGTCGGCGAACACCGGAAGGTAGCCGAAGAGGTTGTTGCCCGTACGGAACACACCGAAGGTCTTGTTCAGGTGCGGGCCGAAGACCGCGGTGTTGAAGGTCTTCGTGTACGTCTGGCCCGCCTTGAAGATCTGCGCGGCGCCCACCGTGTAGAAGGCCTCCGTGATCGGGAAGCCCTCCGGGTCCTTGCCCTTGTACTGCTCGAAGTCGATCGCCCACCGGATCTTGTCGGACGTCGAGAGGTACACCGTGCGGGTGCCCGGCAGCTTCTGCTCCACCGGCGAGCCGATCACGATGTCCTGGGGGAAGTAGCCCCAGGGGGTGACCGCGCCGGTCTTGCCGGCCGCGGCGGCACCGAGGTTGTTCTTCACCGTGGCGAGCTCGGACGCCTTGAAGTGGCGGACCTTGGCGCCCTGGATCTTCTTGACCGACGCCGAGGTGGCCACGTCGTACTCGGCGTTGTCACCCTTGATCCACTGACCGCTCCAGGTCTGGATCAGACCGCTCGTGACCTGCGGGCCGAGGTGCGCCATCCGCAGGTCGGCGAAGGACTGCAGCCCCACCCCGACACCGAGGCCCGCAGGCTCGTAGAAGTAGCTGATCAGGCCCGACCGCTGCGTGGCCGCGGCGTCCGGGACCGTGATGTCGGCCGACTTGGCGGTGCGCGCGTCGATCGTCACCGAGCTGTTCTTCGTGAGGCTCAGCCTCGGCTGGACCACCCAGTCGAGACCGCCCTCCAGGTTCACCCAGTCCTTGGCGATCCAGGCGTCCAGCAGGTAGGTGCCCTTGGGCAGCCGCATCTTGGTCGTTCCGGACTCGTCGATCGTCACCTGGTAGCCGCGGTCGGTGGCCAGGCCCGCGTAGCCGGCGAGGATCGTGTTGTAGTCGGCCGTCGGCAGGCCGTCCTTGCCGATGTGCTTGACGGTGAGCTCGTACGACTCCACCTCACGCTGGACCGCCGCGGCCGTACGGACCGTCTGGCCGCCGCCCGTCGCGGTCACGTACGCGGAGTACGCGCCGTCGACCGTGCCGCCCAGCTTGGTGTTGACGCGGAAGTCGACCGCGGCCGTGCCGCCCGCCGGTACCTTCACCGTGGTGGCGCCGAGCTTGAAGAAGCCCGTCGGGGCCGCCGCGCCCTTGGGGTTGGTGGCCGTCGACGACAGCTTCAGCGTGACGTCCTGGGTGCCGAGGTTGCGGTACGTCAGCTTCTTCGTGACCGGCTTGTCGTCGGTGTGCGGCCACGCCTGCGTACCGAAGCTCACCGACACCGGGTCGGCGATCACGGTCTGCTTGATGGCCTTGTCGACCTGGATCCGGCCGGAACCCTGCTGGAACGCGGTGTACTTGCCGCCCTTGGTGGACGCGGTCAGCGCACCCTTGAGTTCGGAGTACGACCACTGCGGGTGCCGCTGCTTGAGGATGGCCGCCGCGCCCGCGACATGCGGGGCCGCCATCGACGTGCCCGAGATGGTCAGGTAGCCGGCCGGCTTCTCGCCGACGTCCTGCTCGATGACGCTGCCCTTGGCCGAGGCCGCCGTGATGTCCACGCCCGGCGCGGTCACGTCGGGCTTGATGGCGCCGTCACCGATCCGGGGACCGCCGGAGGACCAGGGGGCCATTTTGTCCTTGTCGTCGACGGCGCCGACGGTGAGCGCGGCGTCCGCGCTGCCCGGCGAACCGACCGTCTCCGGACCGGAGTTCCCCGCCGCGATCGCGAAGAGCACGCCCTTCTCGGCGGAGAGCTTGTTGACCGCCGCCTCCAGCGGGTCGAGCTCCGGGGTGTCCGGGCTGCCGAGGCTGAGGTTGACGACGTCGGCGCCCTGCGCGGCGGCCCACTCCATACCGGCGACGATGCCGGAGTCGTCGCCGGAGCCGAAGTCGTCGAGGACCTTGCCGTTGAGGATCTTGGCGTCGGGCGCCACGCCCTTGAACTTGCCGCCGGACTTGGCGCCGGTGCCCGCCGCTATGGACGCGACGTGCGTGCCGTGACCGAAGTGGTCGGTGGCGTCGGCGGCGTCGGAGAAGTTCTTGGCCTCGATCACCTGGTCCTTGAGGTCCGGGTGCGTGGCGTCGACTCCGGTGTCCAGGACGGCGATCTTGACGCCCTTGCCGGTGTAGCCCGAGGCCCACGCCTTGGGGGCGCCGATCTGCGGGACGGACTTGTCGAGGCTGGCCTTGCGGACCCCGTCCAGCCAGACGTGCGCGATGCCGGCGGCCGTCTTGTCGCCGTTGGTGACGGCGTCCCACAGCTCGGGCGCGTTCCGGTGGGAGGTCTGCACCGCGTCGGCGTTCAGCGACTTCAGGGCCACGCGCAGGGTGCCCGCGTCCCGGACGTCGTCCTTCGCCGCGGCCGCCGCGCCCTGGTAACCGACGATCACCTTCAGGCCCTTGGCCTGTGAGGCGCGGGTCGCGGACTTGTTGAGCTCGGTGACGTCGAACAGGCGCTGGTCCAGCTTGCCCGCGGCGACCAGACGGGCCGCGTCGGCGGGTGTCACCAGGGTGTGCCCGTCGGCCTTGCGGACCTGGAAGGGTATGCGCTCGCGCCCCTTGGCCCGCTCCACGCTGACGACGTTGCCCTTGGCGTCGACGGCGACCCGGTCCCCGGTGATCAGGGTGATGCGATGGTGTGCCTTCAGCGAGGCGGCGGACTTGGCCGCCTGCTGCTCCGGCTGTGCCGCCGCGGGGCTGGTCAGGCCTGCCGCGAGGGCTACCGCTGCTCCCGTGGCCACGGTGGCAGCACAAACTCTTTTCACTTGTGTGCGCAAGACTCCCCCTTGCAGAAGGTCCGGGCGAATCCCCGTTCGCCCGGCCGGGGGTGGTCTCAACTCGCGCGTGCTCCCCCCGGAACCCGCAGTATGCCGGGGGCGATCAGGCACCTCAAGAGACAGGAACCCCACAGGGGGCACTGTTACGCGTTGCTCATATTCACGCGCCCGCGTTCACCTTCACGTGGCGGAGCCCGGAAACACCGATGCCGCCCCTGAGGGCGGCATCGGAAAACTGTGAACGGGACCTGGATCGAACGGATCAGACGGCGGAGCCGGCCTTCCAGTCCGCCCAGCTCAGGTTCCAGCCGTTGAGGCCGTTGTCCGGGGCGACCGTCTTGTCGCCGGTGTTCTGCACGACCACGACGTCACCGACGATCGAGTTGTTGTAGAACCAGTAGCCCGCGGTGCCCTTGTCGTTGGCGCCCTTGGTGTCCGAGAGGCCGACGCAGCCGTGGCTGGTGTTCACGCTGCCGAAGATGGACTTCGCGCCCCAGTAGTTGCCGTGCACGAAGGTGCCGGAGTTGGTGAGGCGGATGGCGTGCGGGACGTCCTTGATGTCGTACTCGGCCTTGCCGTCGTTGTCGGTGAAGCCGACGGTCGTGCCGTTCATCCGCGTCTCTTTGAACTTCTCGGACATCACCATGATGCCTTCGTAGGTCTTGTTGTCCGGCGAACCGGCGGAGATCGGGATGGTCTTGATCGTCTGGCCGTTGTGCGTGACCTTCATCTGCTTGGTCTTGGCGTCGACGATGGAGACCTGGTTACGGCCGATCTTGAAGGTGACCGTCTTCTGCTGGACGCCGTAGACGCCGTCCGCGCCCTCGACACCGTCGAGCGCGAGCTTCAGCGTGACGGTGGAGTTCTCGGTCCAGTAGTCCTCGGGGCGGAAGTCGAGGCGGTTGGCGTTGAACCAGTGCCCGACGACCTCCTGGCCGCTGGAGGAATTGACGGTGATGCCCTTCTGGACGGCCGCCTTGTTGGTGATGGCCTTGTCGAAGTTGATCGACACCGGCATGCCCACGCCGACGGTGGAACCGTCCTCCGGCGTGAAGTTCCCTATGAAGCTGTTGCTCGGGGACACCGTGGTGAACGAGGCGTTCTCGTGGGCGACGCGGCCCTCGGAGTCCTTGGCCTCGGCGGCGAGCTTGTAGGTGGTCGACCGCTCCAGCTGGGTGGTCGGCTTCCAGCTGGTCTTGTCGGCGGAGAGCGCGCCCGCGACCTCGGTGCCGTCGGCGGTCGTCATGGAGACGTCCGTGAGCGTGCCCTTGCTCACGGTGACCGCGGCGGAGTTGTTGATGGAGGCGTTGTCCGAGCCGTCCTTGGGCGTGATCTTGATGTCCGCCACGGACGCCTTCTTGGCGGCCGCCTCGTCGGCCTTCGCCTGGGAGGTGTCGTTGCCGCCGCCGGAGGCCTCGTCGCCGTCGCCGCCGGAACAGGCCGAGAGCACCAGGACACCCCCGAGCAGTGCGGACGCGACCGTCAGGCCCCTGCGCCGCTTACTGACCGTCATCACACGCTTCTCCATCGTTGCCGAATCCCAGAACACTGAGAGTCCCCGTTAACAAGACATCAACGCTACGACCGGTTCGTCCCGTTCCACATTCATCGAAGGTGTGGGGCACACCACGTCCGTAGTGACGGGTGGTGCGGCTCTCGGTCCGTGCGCCCCCTGAGACGACGAAACCCCGGGCGGCGGTTGCCGTCCGGGGTCACGAATTCCCCAAGACCGCTCAGCCGACTGCCGCCGCTTCGTCGTCCTCGTCCTGGTCCACATCATCGTCGTCGAGGTCCCACTCCGGCGAATCCGGGTCGTAGTCGATCTGCTCGCTGGACCAGGAGGCCTGCACCAGCTCGACCCCGGGCACCTCGCTGACCAGGTCGAACGGATCGACGAGATAGGCGAGGGCCTCCGCGGTGTCTTCCGTCACAGTGCTCTCGGCGTGCGTCTGCTCGCCGTCCGGCATCTCGGGATCCTCGGCGATCCGCTCCAACGCGGCCTTCGTCACGGCCTCCTCGTCATCGATCTCGACGACGAGTTCCACACGAAGGCGCACAAAACGTGATGTCTCTGGAGTGCTCATGTCCGGAGAGTACGGCTCTTCGCCCCCGTGACTTTCCCGTGACCCGCGCCTTTCACTAACATCGCCCCACACGGCCAATTCACCAGCGCCACAAGGGGATCGATATTCCGTGTCATCTGCTCGACGTCCGTTGCTGACCGCCACCGCCGCAGGCACCCTGCTGGGCGCCCTGTGGTTCGTCCCCTCTGCCAACGCCTCGCAGGAGGAACCGGCGAGAGCGCAGGTCACGCAGCAGGCCAGGGCCACCACCAGCACCGCGGAGACCTCCGTCGAGGAGACCCGGCTCGCCGACACCGGCAGCTTCGACACCACTCCGTACGTCGCCGGTGGCACGGCCTGTCTGGTGCTCGGCGCCGGTTTCGTCGTCTATTCGGTTCGCCGGGAACGTCTCGGTTTTTGAATCGACTTGACGCGCGTTTGACCAAAACCTCATAGTCCGCTCATGAAGAGATCATCGAGGGCCCGCATAGGCGCCACACTTTCCGTGAGCGCCCTGTCGCTCGCCCTCATCACGGGTTGTTCCGACAGCGGTTCGGACGACTCCAAGGACAAGGGGTCGGACGCCGCGTCGTCGGCCCCGGCCGCCAAGGCGCTCACCGCGGCCGAACTGCAGAAGCTGATCCTCGCCAAGGGCGATGTGGACGGCTACAAGGTCGAGAAGACCGTCGGCGCGCCGGAGACCAAGGACGAGGTCACCACGGACGACGAGAAGTGCCGTCCGCTCGCCTACGCCATGTCGGCCCAGGCGCCCGGTGACGCGGCGGCGGAGACCACCGTCACCCTCACGCAGGAGAAGAAGGCGCCGACCGACTCGGCGTCCAAGTCCCTGGAGGACCTGGCGGAGGGCGAGTTCGAGGACTCCCTCGCCGACGCGATGAACCTCAACGTCACGCTCGTGGGCCTGTCGTCCTACCAGGGCGACGGCGCCGAGAAGACGTTCAAGTCGGTCTCGGACGCGGTCAAGGGCTGCTCCGGCGGCTTCACGGTCACCTCGGAGGGCGAGAAGCAGAAGCTCACCAAGGTCACCGCGGAGAAGGGCTCGGGCACCGGCGACGAGTCGGTCGCCTTCGCCTCCGAGGGCGAGATGGACGAGGAGATGGGCAACGGCACGGTCCACGCCGAGGTCGTCCGCCACGGCAACACCATCGCCACGTACTACACGCTCAACCTCGGCGCGCTGATGACGCAGAAGCCCTACACGATCGACGGCACCGTCGTCACCGCGCAGGCCAAGAAGCTCAAGTAAAGACGAGAACGACCGAAGGGCCCCTGTCGAGCGACAGGGGCCCTTGTCGGCTACGGTTCGGCGGCGCCCTGAAGGGGCGCGGGGAACTGCGCGACCAGCCACGACGGCGCGGCAGGCGAACCACGACCCGTCCCGGCACTTCCGGCGGAGCTCAGCGCAGCGGCCCGGTGACCGTCTCCGCCGCCGCGACCAGCTGCCCGCTGCGCACGAACGCGTCCGCGGCGGCCAGATCGGGCGCGAGGAACCGGTCCGGACCCGGGCCCTGGACGCCCGCCTCGCGCACGGCGTCGATGACGGCCTGCGAGGCGGGTGCCGGGGCCAGGCCCTCGCGCAGCTCGACGGCGCGGGTGGCGGCGTACAGCTCGACGGCGACGACCCGGGTGAGGTTGTCGACGGCCGTGCGCAGCTTGCGCGCCGCCGACCAGCCCATCGACACGTGGTCCTCCTGCATCGCGGAGGACGGGATGGAGTCCGCCGACGCCGGTACGGCGAGCCGCTTCATCTCGCTCACCAGCGCGGCCTGCGTGTACTGGGCGATCATCAGCCCCGAGTCCACTCCCGCGTCGTCCGCGAGGAACGGCGGCAGCCCGTGGCTGCGGTTCTTGTCGAGCAGCCGGTCGGTGCGGCGCTCGGCGATGGAGGCGAGGTCGGCGGCGGCGATGGCGAGGAAGTCCAACACGTAGGCGACGGGCGCGCCGTGGAAGTTGCCGTTGGACTCCACGCGCCCGTCGGGCAGCACGATCGGATTGTCGACCGCCGAGGCCAGCTCCCGCTCGGCCACCAGGCGGGCGTGCGCCATCGTGTCGCGGCCGGCGCCCGCGACCTGGGGGGCGCAGCGCACCGAGTAGGCGTCCTGGACGCGCGGCGCGTCGTCCTGGTGGTGCCCGGTGAGCTGCGAACCCTTCAGCACGGCCAGCATGTTGGCGGCGCTGGCGGCCTGCCCCGGGTGGGGGCGGACGGCGTGCAGTTCGGGGGCGAGGACCCTGTCGGTGCCGAGCAGGCCCTCCAGCGAGAGGGCCGCGGTGATGTCGGCGGACTTGTAGAGCATGTCGAGGTCGGCGAGGGCCATGACCAGCATGCCGAGCATGCCGTCGGTGCCGTTGAGGAGGGCGAGGCCCTCCTTCTCGCGCAGTTCGACGGGGGCGATGCCGTGCTCGGCCAGCAGCTCACCGGCGGGGCGTACGGCTCCGTCGGGTCCTTCGGCGTCGCCCTCGCCCATCAGGGTCAGCGCGCAGTGCGACAGCGGGGCGAGGTCGCCGGAGCAGCCGAGGGAGCCGTACTCGTGGACGACCGGGGTGATCCCGGCGTTGAGGACGTCGGCCATGGTCTGCGCGACCTGGGGCCGGACACCGGTGTGTCCGGAGCAGACGGTCTTCAGACGCAGGAACATCAGGGCCCGTACGACCTCCCGCTCCACGCGCGGTCCCATGCCGGCGGCGTGCGAGCGGACGATGTTGCGCTGGAGCTGGGCGCGGAGCTCGGGGCTGATGTGCCGGGTGGCCAGGGCGCCGAAGCCGGTGCTCACGCCGTAGACGGGTTCGGGCTTGGCGGCCAGCGCGTCCACGATCTCGCGGGCGGCGGTCAGCGCCGCGACCGCCTCGGCGGAGAGCTCGACCCGGGCGCCGTCGCGCGCCACGGCGAGAACGTCGGACGCCGTCACCCCGGACGTCCCCACCACCACAGTGTGCATATCCATATTCAGGAGCGTACGCACTGAAGACGAAGATGTCACGAGTGGATTCCGGGTTCACCCCTTACCCGTACGTACGCCACGACAGCCTCGCCGACGTCACAGCCGGCGCCCCCGGAACCGGCGCCGCTCCGCGTGCCCCTCGCGCGAGGGGGCGTCGGCCAGCCGTACGACCGGGTCGTCGGGCCCCTCCCGGCCGGCGACGACCGGATGGGCGGCGCGCACGGCCTTCGCGCGGTACTGGGCGGCGTCCGCGAGCCGGAAGAGCCGGCGGGCGGAGCGGACCGGGCCGATGGGGTCCTCGGTGGAGGCGACACCGCAGGCCACCCCGTCCCCCAGCTCCAACTCCGCGGCCCGGCGGCAGAGTTCGTCGGCGGCCTTGACGACCTCGTCGGAGCTCGGCCCGACGGCGAGCAGACAGAACTCGTCCCCCCCGAGCCGGGCGGCGAGCGCGCCGGGCAGCATCGCGCCGCACAGGGACAGGACGGAGCCGAACCGTTCCAGCAGCCGGTCGCCGACGGCGTGCCCCTGGGTGTCGTTGACCCGCTTGAGCCCGTTCAGATCGCAGACGACAAGGCTGACCACCACCCCCTCCCGCTTGTGCCGCTCGACCGCCTCGTCGAGGCGTACGTCGACGGCCCGGCGGTTGGCGAGACCGGTGAGGGCGTCGGTGAACGCCAGCCGCCGGGCCTCCTCCAGCCGCTCGGTCTGCGCGATCCCGGCGGCGACGACGGAGGCGAGGACGGTGGCGAAGTCGGCGTCGGCGCGGCCGAAGAGGGGGTGACCGGCGGGGCGGGCGACGTAGAGCTCGCCCCAGGCCCGCCCGTTGAGCACGATGGGCGCGACGACACAGCATCCCCGGCCCCTTCTGCGCAGGGCGGCGACGCGCTGGTGGACATAGCCGGGCCGGCGTCCCGCGGCCGGGCCCTCCGCCGTCTCCACCCACGCGTTGGGCTCACCGCCCCCGGCCCACCGCTCGTGCAGGAACTCGGTGATCTCCGGGAACTGGTGGACGGGGTAGGCCTCCGCGTCGGGGTACTCCTCCTCGTCGGGCGCCCGATCCCCCACGTTGACGAGGACCCGCAGCCGCCCGAGCTCGCGCTCCCACACGGACAGCGCGGCGAAGCTCCCGCCCAGGGCCCGGCACGCACCGGTCGCAGCGGCCCGCCACGCCTCACGCGACCCGTGGGCTGCCGCCATACCCTGCGCCAACGCGACGACGGCCGCGAGCCGCTTGTCCTCACCCATCACCCCAGGCTAGGGAGGTTTGGGACGAACAGGGACATTGATGCGCCGAACAGGTGTGGGGGGCGGGGGGTACCCCAAGCCGCCCCCTACTCCCCCGGCCACTCAGGCGTCCTCTTCTCGTTGAACGCCCGTACCCCCTCCGCCCGGTCCCCCGAGAACGCCACCGAGCGCCATGCCGCGTCCTCGACCTCGAGGCCCGTCCTCAGGTCCAGTCCGTGTCCCAGCCGCAGCGCCTTCTTCGCGGCCCGCAGGCCGACCGGCGAGTTCGCGGCCATCCGCGCCCCCAGCGCCAGCGCCTCCTCCCGGTCCCGTCCCTCCTCGACGAGCACGTCCACGAGTCCCAGCTCCCGGGCCTCGTCCGCCTCCACCCGCCGAGCCGTGAAGATGAGCTCCGCCGCGCGGGCGGCCCCCACCCGGCGCGGCAGCAGCTGCGTGCCGCCACCGCCCGGGATCACCCCGACCGACACCTCGGGCAGCCCCACCACGGCCGTGGGGTCGGCCACGATCACATCGCAGGACAGGGCCAGCTCGAAGCCGCCGCCCAGGGCGAAGCCGTGCACCGCGGCGATCGTCGGGACCGGCAGCTCCAACACGCCGGTGTACGCCCCCCGCGCCACCGGCCGCTGCCGCACCAGGTCCGCGTCGGTGAAGGAGTTCCGCTCCTTCAGGTCCGCCCCGACGCAGAACGCCCGCTCGTGCGTCGACGTCAGCACGACGGCCCGTACGTCCTTGTCGCCCCCCAGCGCCGTGCAGGCGGCGCCCAGCGAGCGGGCCATCTCCGTGGACACGGCGTTCATGGCCTTCGGCCGGTCGAGGGCGAGTTCCGCGACGTGTCCGTGCCGCCGCACCAGCACGAACTCCCCGAACCGTTCCTCGCTCATGACACCCTCCGGTTAACGCGGGTTAACAACGTCCGCCCCGATCATCGCAGCCGGGACGGCGCGGCGAAAGAGCAGACCGCCGCGTGGTTCGCGCGCCCCGCCCGACACCTCGCCCCGCACCCCGTTCGAGTGACATCCCGCCTGATCCGGGCCCCCTCCCCCCTGGGAGCGCATAGCGTGCGCTCGCCGCAGCGCACCGGGGGCGCGAGCGCACCGGGAGGATCGCGATGACGATGACGACGGACACGCCGACGACACCGGCGAGACCGACCAGGCCGGGGAGAACCGACGCCGTCGAAGGTCCCGAGGCCGTACCGGTCCGCCTCTTCGGCCCCCGCCTCCCGCGTGGCCGGCACCGTCGCCCCCGCCCGCGCAAGGTCCTGCTGGCCGCCGGCGGACTCGCGCTGGCCGCGGGTGCCCTGAGCCTCGTACGGCTGGCGTCCGAGCCCGGACTCGGCGGTGGTCTCGGCATCGGCAGTACGGAGGCCGAGCCCCGCCTCGACGACCCGGACAACGGGCCGGAGCGGGCGACCAACGCCGCCGCGACCGTCGGCTCGGTGCCGTCGCCGGGCCCGTCGGAGACGGCCGCGCTCGGCGGGGTGAGCACGGCCCCGACGGCGGCCGGCGTCGTCGTACCGCTGCCGTCCGCGACGACCGGGACGCCCGCGGCGGCGGACGCCCCGCCGGCCCTGGCCACGACCATCCCCGACGCCCCGAACACTCCGGCACCCACGACCACGCCCCCCGCACCGGCCCCGAGCAGCCCGGCCCCCCAGCCGACCCCCGCGCCGACCCCACCCCAGAACACACCACCCCCCGCGCCACAGCAGCCCGCCGGGGTATGCGTCCCCGTCATCGGCCTGTGCGTGGGCCCGCTGGGCCGCTGAACACCGCCCCAGCCCCCCTCGGGCCCGCCCGCCCTGCCGTTACGCCGGGCCGCCGCCCCGCCGGGTGAGCAGCCACGGTTCGACCACGCCGAGGCCTCGTACCGGGCGCTGCCACATCGGCTGGAGCGCGAAGCGGTACACCGGCGGCTCCTCGCCCTCCTTCTCGGCGGCGGCCGCGGCCTCGGCGGCGGCCGCCTCGGAGGCAGGGGCATCGGTGGTGCGGATCAGCTCCTCGGCGAAGGCGGCGTCGACGAGGACGGCGTCCCGGGGAGCTATCGAGGTCAGCCGGGAGGCGAGGTTCACCGTCGTACCGAAGACATCCCCCATACGGGTGGTCACCGTGCCGAAGGCGATGCCGACGCGCAGCTCCGGCATGGTCTCGTCGTTCGCCATGGTCTCGATGAGACGCAGCGCGATCTCGGCGGCGACACCCGCGTCGTCGGCGGCGTAGAGCACCTCGTCGCCGAGGGTCTTGATGAGCCGGCCGCCGTTCGCGGCGACCAGGTCGGCGGCGGTGGTCTCGAAGGCCTCGACGAGTTCGCCGAGCTCCTCCTCCTCCATCCGCCGGGTGAGCCGGGTGAACCCGACGAGGTCGGCGAAGCCGACGGCGAGCCGCCGGTCCACCATCTCGTCGTCGTCGGCGGCCTGCACGACCCGCCCCGCGGAGGCGGCGAGCTGCCGGCGCCAGACGTAGACGAGGAACTCCTCCAGCTCGGGCAGGAGCAGCTCGATGATCGGGTACGTGACCTCGGTACGGGTCATCCCGGGCTCGGGCGGCTCGGTCAGGCCCTCCAGGAAGGAGTCGATCTGCCACTCGGCGAGCCGGGCGGTGGTCTGCCCGGTCGACCTGGCCACCTGCACGGCCATCGCCTCGCTCAGCAGTCCCGCCTCGACGAGACCGGCCAGGCGCCGCAGCGCGAGCACGTCCGCCTCGGTGAAGGCCCTGGCCTGCCCGACGTCCGCGAAGCCCATGGCCCGCCAGAAACGGGTGGCCAGCTCCATCGAGACACCGGCGGTACGGGCCGCCTGGAAGGGCGTGTAGCGCCGCTCGGCGCCGAGGATCAGCGCCTCCAGACGCACGGCCAGGGGGTGCGGATCGTCTCCGCTGGCGGCGGCGTTCGAGTCCGCGCCGGAACCCGTGTCGTCGACGGTCACGCCTGCTGCCCTTCCGATCTGTCACGGTCAGGGATCGACCGGCCTTCACTTTACGGCAGGTGTGTGCCGTAGCTCACTCCGCTCGGGGCGGAGAGTGGGGGTACCCCCGGGCGGGCGTGGATCACGCCGGGCGCAGGTGGACGATGTCCCCCGCGCCCACCGGTTCCTGCACGCCCTCCTCGGTGGCGATCACCAGGCGGCCGTCGCCGTCCACCGCGACCGCCTCCCCGGTGATCGACCGATCACCCGGAAGCTCGGCCCGTACCGTTCGTCCCAGCGTCGCGCAGCCCGCCGCGTACGTCTCCTGGAGGCCGCTCGCCACCGGGTCGCCGCCCGCCGCGCGCCAGCGGCCGTACCACTCCTCCAGGGACCGCAGGACCGCCCGCAGCAGCGGGTCCCGGTCCGTGGTGATCGCGCCGGCCAGCAGCAGCGAGCCCGCCTGCGGGACGGGCAGTTCGTCCGCGCGGAGACTGACGTTGATACCGACGCCGACCACGACCCCGTCCTGGCCCGCGCGCTCGGCGAGGATGCCGCCGGCCTTGCGTTCCTCGCCGTCGACAGTGATCAGCAGGTCGTTGGGCCACTTGAGTGCCGTGTCGATGCCCGCGGCCCGGGACAGGCCGGTCGCGACGGCCACACCGGTCAGCAGCGGCAGCCAGCCCCAGCGGGCGACCGGCACCTCGGCGGGCTTGAGCAGGACGGAGAAGAACAGGCCCGAGCGTGCCGGTGCCGTCCACTGCCGGTCCAGACGGCCCCGCCCGGCGGTCTGCTCCTCGGCGACGAGGACCGCGCCCTCGTCGGCGTCGCCCTTGGCGGCGAGCGCGACCAGGTCGTTGTTGGTGGAGCCGGTGCGCGGCACGACCTCCACGTCGCGGTACAGGCCGGCGTGCCCGCCGTCCCGCACGAGTCCGCGGCGCAGCGCGGTGCCGTTGAGGGGCGGACGGTCGAGGTCGGACCAGCGGCTGTCGTCTGAGGCATCTCGCGGCGTCATGCAAGCCACCCTAGGTGTGTGAAACGCCGCACTGCTGATCGGTAGCGCCAGCACTACTCTACGGATGAGTAACCGTCCCCCCTTTTGAGCAGGCAGGGAGCCGAGAGCGACGATGTCCGAGCCGGAAGAGATCGACATCCACACCACCGCGGGCAAGCTCGCGGATCTCCAGCGCCGCGTCCAGGAGGCGACGCACGCCGGCTCCGAACGGGCTGTGGAGAAGCAGCACGCCAAGGGCAAGTTGACGGCCCGTGAGCGGATCGAGCTGCTCCTCGACGAGGGTTCCTTCGTGGAGTTGGACGAGTTCGCCCGGCACCGCTCCACCAACTTCGGCCTGGAGAGCAACCGCCCGTACGGCGACGGGGTCGTCACCGGGTACGGCACGGTGGACGGCCGCCCCGTCGCCGTGTTCTCGCAGGACTTCACCGTCTTCGGCGGGGCGCTGGGCGAGGTCTACGGCCAGAAGATCGTCAAGGTCATGGACTTCGCGCTGAAGACCGGCTGCCCGGTCATCGGCATCAACGACTCCGGCGGCGCCCGCATCCAGGAAGGGGTCGCCTCCCTCGGGGCGTACGGCGAGATCTTCCGCCGCAACACCCATGCGTCCGGGGTCATCCCGCAGATCAGCCTGGTCGTCGGGCCGTGCGCGGGCGGCGCCGTGTACTCCCCCGCCATCACCGACTTCACGGTGATGGTCGACCAGACCTCGCACATGTTCATCACCGGCCCGGACGTCATCAAGACGGTCACCGGTGAGGACGTCGGCTTCGAGGAGCTGGGCGGCGCCCGCACCCACAACTCGGTGTCCGGTGTGGCGCACCACATGGCCGGGGACGAGAAGGACGCCATCGAGTACGTCAAGCAGCTGCTGTCGTACCTGCCGTCCAACAACCTCTCCGAGGCGCCGGTGTTCCCGGAGGAGGCGGACCTCGACCTCACCGACGAGGACCGCGAGCTGGACACGCTCGTCCCGGACAGCGCGAACCAGCCGTACGACATGCACACGGTGATCGAGCACATCCTGGACGACGCCGAGTTCTTCGAGACGCAGCCGCTGTTCGCGCCGAACATCCTCACCGGCTTCGGCCGCGTGGAGGGCGCCCCGGTCGGCATCGTCGCCAACCAGCCGATGCAGTTCGCCGGTTGCCTCGACATCACGGCGTCCGAGAAGGCGGCGCGCTTCGTGCGCACCTGCGACGCCTTCAACATCCCGGTCATCACCTTCGTGGACGTCCCCGGGTTCCTGCCCGGCGTCGACCAGGAGCACGACGGCATCATCCGCCGCGGCGCCAAGCTGATCTACGCCTACGCGGAGGCGACGGTCCCGCTGATCACCGTCATCACCCGCAAGGCCTTCGGCGGGGCCTACGACGTCATGGGCTCCAAGCACCTGGGCGCCGACCTCAACCTGGCCTGGCCGACCGCCCAGATCGCCGTCATGGGCGCCCAGGGCGCGGTCAACATCCTGCACCGGCGCACCATCGCCGAGGCGCAGGCGAACGGGGAGGATCTGGAGGCGGTGCGCGCCCGGCTGATCCAGGAGTACGAGGACGCCCTCCTCAACCCCTACGTCGCGGCCGAGCGCGGTTACGTCGACGCGGTGATCATGCCGTCCGACACCCGCCGCCAGGTCGTCCGCGGTCTGCGCCAGCTGCGGACCAAGCGGGAGTCCCTGCCCCCGAAGAAGCACGGCAACATCCCCCTCTAGGAGCCGGCATGAACATCAAGGTGGTCCGTGGCAACCCGACCCCGGAGGAGCTGGCCGCCGCCCTGGCGGTGGTCAGGGCCCGCGCCGCGGCGGCAGCGGACCTGCCGTCCGGCGCCCCCGAACAGCGGGACGGGTGGTCGGACCCGTCCCGCATCGCGACCCGCAGGCTGCCCCAGCCGGGGCCGGGCACCTGGGCTCGCAGCTACTGGCCGAGCTAGCCGGAGCGCCTCGTAGGGGCGTGGGGAGCCGCGCGACCGGGCCCCCGCGCCCCTAGAACGGCCCCCGCGCCCCCGCGACCGGCCCTCGCGCCCCGCGACCGGCCCCCGCGCCCCCGCGGTCAGAGCAGGGGCGTCACGGCCTCGGCCATCACCGCGTACCCCTTGTCATCGGGGTGCAGGTGATCACCGGAGTCGTACGCCGGGTGCAGCCGGTCCGGGTCCGCCGGATCGGCCATCACCCGGTGCAGATCCACCACCGCGTCGAACTCCCCCGCGCCCCTGATCCACTCGTTCACCTCACGGCTCACCTCGGCCGCGTGCTCGCCCCAGTGGTCCGAGCCGCCGAACGGCAGCAGGGTGGCGCCGACGGTCTTCAGGGCGCCCGCCTGCCGTATCAACTCCCGGTACCCGGCGATCAGTTCCCCGGCCTCCACCACCGGTGCGGGCTTGTACGTCGGCTGCTCGTCCGTCTCGCTGAACCCGATGTCGTTGAGCCCGAGCAGTACGACGACCGTGTCCACCCCGGCGTGCCCGAGCACGTCCCGCCCGAAGCGTGCGACGCCTCTCTCCCCGTACCACGCGGAGTCGTTGAGCAGCAGGTTCCCGCCGATCCCGGCGTTCAGCACGGGCCGTCCGGTGAGCCGGGCCAGCGCGTCGGACCACCGGCGGTCCGTGCCCGGCGTGGAGCCGAACCCGTCGGTGAGAGAGTCCCCGAACAACGCGATCCCGTCGCGGCGGCCGCCGTCGGTCTCGACCGCGCTCAGGAAGTACCAGGACTCGCTGACCGCGTCGAAGCCCTCCCCGTTCCCGTCCGCCAGCAGGTCGCCCTCGCCGCGGTGGCTGGTGGTGAAGGCCTGCGCGTGGAAGGTGGCGGGCCCGGTCGCCGCGTCGAAGTACAGGGTGACGGTCAGCGACCGCCCGGCCGTGACGGTGAGCGGGACGGCGTCGCTGACGACCTCGCCCCGCGCGGGCATCTCGACCGCGGGGCGGCCCGTGAAGGTCACCCGCCGGCCCCCGACACTGGCCCCCGCGACCCGCACCGGTGACGTGCCGTACGCGTTGGACAGCCGGATCCGCACCCGCTCCCCGGCCCCGCTCAGCCGCACGACCTGCCGCACCGACTGTCGCCAGAAGCCCTCCCGCGACCAGTTGGGCGTGAACCCTTCGCTCGGCACCTGCGGTGACGCGGTCCAGACAGTGGTGAACATGGCAGCACGCCCTTCTAAACGGGACCAGAGTTCCTTTAACAAGCCAGACTAACGGAACTCCAGACCCTTTTGGTGAAGTTGAGTACGCGTACTCAGGCGCCCCCCGGGCCCTCGACGCACGCTGGAGGAATGCTGTGGTCCGACCCCGAGAACGAACCGCCCGAGGAACTGCGCGAGATGCAGGAGATGTTGCGCAGACTGGGGTTCTTCCTGGCGTTGGCCATGGTGCTCGCGATGATCGTGCTCGGCCTCGGCTGACGGACGCCGATACCCTGAGCGCATGACTGATCAGCCGCGCCGCCGACTCGTCCTCGCCTCGCAGTCCCCCGCCCGGCTCAACCTGCTACGGCAGGCCGGACTGGCCCCCGAGGTGATCGTGAGCGGGGTCGACGAGGACGCCGTCTTCGCCCCCACCCCCGCCGAGCTGGCGCTCGCCCTGGCCGAGGCGAAGGCCTCCGTCGTCTCCGCGCGGCCCGAGGTCAAGGGCGCGCTGGTGATCGGCTGCGACTCGGTCCTCGACCTGGACGGCGAGGCGCTCGGCAAGCCCGCCGACCGCGAGGAGGCCACCGCCCGCTGGAAGGCCATGCGCGGCCGCGCAGGCACCCTCCAGACCGGGCACTGCGTCTACGACACCGTCA
Source organism: Streptomyces sp. NPDC034103 (assembly GCF_055575395.1). NCBI lineage: Bacteria > Bacillati > Actinomycetota > Actinomycetes > Kitasatosporales > Streptomycetaceae > Streptomyces > Streptomyces sp. NPDC034103. Next base: position 87,152 of record NZ_JBVISS010000011.1, read on the forward strand.
GCGGACGGTACGTCTCCGCCGTCGCCTCCACCGTCGTCCGCTTCGGCGAGCCGACCGACGACGAGATCGCCGCGTACGTCGCCTCCGGCGAACCCCTCTACGTCGCCGGGGCGTTCACCCTGGACGGCCGCTCGGCGCCGTTCATCGAGGGCATCGACGGCGACCACGGCAACGTGATCGGCATCAGCCTGCCCCTGGTACGGAAGCTGCTGGCCGAACTGGGCGTCGGGATCACGGAGTTGTGGGCGCCGGCGCAGGCGTGACGGGGCTCGCGCCGTCCCCCTCGGGCTCCTTCGGCCCGGCGTCCCGCGGCGCCGTGAGGGCGGGCTCCCGGGGACGGTCGTAGCTCATCAGCAGCAGCACGATCAGGCCGAGCACGACCACCATGAACACGAACTCGGGCCGGCCCAGCAGTCCCCACGCGAACGCGCCCAGCAGGGCGTGCACCACGGCCGCGCTGATCAGCAGAACCCTGCCGAGCCCGGCCGGCGGACGGTCGCGCAGCGCCACCAGCAGCGCGACCAGGCCGCACAGCGCGAAGTAGAGACCGAAGGCGATGCCGCCGATCTTCGACGACAGCGACATCACGTCCGGGTCCATCCCCGCCAGGGACATGTCCTGCCGGTCCACGACGACGCCCATGAACCACTGCACCGCCGCGATGCCCAGCCCCTCGACGAAGAGCACGACCGCAACGACCCACGCCACCGGTCTGCGCACCACCGGCCCCCACCCACTCTCAAGCCGAGCTCTCGTTACCCCAAGTACGTTGGATACACGCGAACGCTACTAACGGGTAAACCGCGGGACAAGGGTTCGACGAAGGGCAAAGAATCATTGGGCCATTCGTAGGGACTCCACAAAGAAAGGGAGTGGTCCGCAGCACGCTCTCACAGAGACCTTGGCCACAGAGGAAGGCTAGGGTTTCCGGGAGGAGTCCTGCGTACCGAGGTGCGACAAGGGATTTCGCGGGTCGAGCGAGCCTCGAATCACGCTCCGTGTGGGCAAGCTCACCATTGGGGACGGGTCGAAGTGCCGTGTCGGCAGTCCCTAAACTCGGCTTGTTTCAAGGAGGGAGCCTCAATCGTGCGCAAGGTGCTCATCGCCAACCGTGGCGAAATCGCTGTCCGCGTGGCCCGGGCCTGCCGGGATGCCGGTATCGCCAGCGTGGCCGTCTACGCGGAACCGGACCGGGACGCTCTGCATGTCCGCGCCGCGGATGAGGCGTTCGCCCTGGGCGGTGACACCCCGGCCACCAGCTATCTGGACATCGAGAAGGTCCTGAACGCGGCGCGTGAGTCGGGCGCTGACGCCATCCACCCGGGGTACGGCTTCCTGTCGGAGAACGCCGACTTCGCCCAGGCCGTCCTGGACGCGGACCTGATCTGGATCGGGCCGCCCCCGCAGGCCATCCGCGACCTGGGTGACAAGGTGGCCGCCCGGCACATCGCGCAGCGCGCGGGTGCCCCGCTGGTCGCCGGTACGCCGGACCCGGTGTCCGGCGCGGAGGAGGTCGTCGCCTTCGCCGAGGAGCACGGGCTGCCGATCGCCATCAAGGCCGCCTTCGGTGGCGGCGGTCGCGGTCTGAAGGTCGCCCGCACCCTCGAAGAGGTGCCGGAGCTGTACGACTCGGCGGTCCGTGAGGCCGTCGCCGCCTTCGGCCGGGGCGAGTGCTTCGTCGAGCGCTACCTGGACAAGCCGCGGCACGTGGAGACCCAGTGCCTGGCCGACCAGCACGGCAACGTCGTGGTCGTCTCCACCCGTGACTGCTCCCTCCAGCGCCGCCACCAGAAGCTGGTCGAGGAGGCCCCCGCGCCGTTCCTCTCCGAGGCGCAGGTCGCCGAGCTGTACGCCTCCTCGAAGGCCATCCTCAAGGAGGCCGGCTATGTCGGCGCCGGCACCGTGGAGTTCCTCGTCGGCGTCGACGGGACGATCTCCTTCCTCGAGGTGAACACCCGTCTGCAGGTGGAGCACCCGGTGACCGAGGAGGTCGCGGGCATCGACCTGGTGCGCGAGATGTTCCGCATCGCCGACGGCGAGGAGCTCGGCTACGGCGACCCGGAGCTGCGCGGCCACTCCTTCGAGTTCCGCATCAACGGCGAGGACCCGGGCCGCAACTTCCTGCCCGCCCCCGGCACCGTCACCAGCTTCGCCCCGCCGTCCGGCCCGGGTGTCCGCCTGGACGCGGGCGTCGAGTCCGGCAGCGTGATCGGCCCGGCGTGGGACTCGCTCCTCGCGAAGCTGATCGTCACCGGCGCCACCCGTGAGCAGGCCCTCCAGCGGGCCTCGCGCGCCCTGGAGGAGTTCCAGGTCGAGGGCATGGCGACGGCCATCCCGTTCCACCGCGCGGTCGTCAAGGACCCGGCGTTCGCGCCGGAGCTGACCGGCAGCCAGGACCCGTTCACGGTCCACACGCGCTGGATCGAGACCGAGTTCGTCAACGAGATCAAGCCCTTCGCGGCCCCGGCGGACACCGACGCCGAGGACGAGACGGGCCGCGAGACGGTCGTCGTCGAGGTCGGCGGCAAGCGCCTCGAGGTCTCCCTGCCGTCCTCCCTCGGCATGTCGCTGGCCCGCACCGGGCTCGCGGCGGGCGCCAAGCCCAAGCGGCGCGCCGCCAAGAAGTCCGGCCCCGCCGCCTCCGGCGACACCCTCGCCTCCCCGATGCAGGGCACGATCGTCAAGATCGCCGTCGAGGAGGGCCAGGAGGTCAAGGAGGGCGACCTGGTCGTCGTCCTGGAGGCCATGAAGATGGAGCAGCCGCTCAACGCCCACAAGTCCGGCACCATCAAGGGCCTGTCCGCGGAGATCGGCTCCTCGATCACCTCGGGTGCGGCGATCTGCGAGATCAAGGACTGAGGGACCGCCCTTCCCGACAGCGGTACAGCGGTACGACATCCCGGAGCGCCCGGCGGACTGGAGCACCAGCCCGCCGGGCGCTCCGGCCTTCCCGCTGCCCGCTGCCCGCTCCCCGTTCCCCGGGACGGCCCGGACAGCCCGGTCACGCGGGGTGCGATGGCATCCTGGAGGCACCCGGGGGCGTGCGAGAGAACAGGTGGGAGCCATGGGGAACCAGGAGGCCACGGCGACGGCCGCACCGGCGCGTGCGATGCGCGCGGACGCCCGCCGCAACCACGAGCGCCTTCTCGCCGAGGCCCGCACGGCCTTCGCCGCCCATGGTGCCGAGGCGTCCCTGGAGGACGTGGCGCGCCGCGCGGGCGTGGGCATCGGCACCCTCTACCGCCACTTCCCCAACCGCGACGCCCTGTTGAGCGCGGTCTTCGAGGACGCGGTGAACGACCTGCTGGCTCGCTCCCGAGAACTCCTGACCGACCCGAACCCGTGCACGGCACTGGTGACCTGGCTGCGCGAGATGGTCGCCCAGGCAGGCGAGTACCGGGGCCTGGCCCGCGCGCTGATGTCCGTGTCGTCCGACGGCACCTCGGCTCTCGCCCGGTGCAGTGACCCGATCCGGCAGGCGGGCGGTGCCCTGCTGGCCCGGGCGCAGGGGGCGGGCGCGGTGCGCGAGGACGTGGCGATCGGCGACCTGCTCCAGCTGACGCACGCCATCGCGCTGGCGGCGGAGGAGACGCCGAAGGACCCGGATCTGGCGGACAGACTGCTGCTGCTGACCCTGCGCGGACTCACCCAGGGTCGCGGAGAACTGCGCGACCAGCCATAGCCGTCGGCACGCGCAGTGCCACAAACCCTTGCGCCGAACAGGTGAGCAGCCGAACCCGTCCTACCGTCGCCGCATGTCGGCGACCCGCGCCGCCCGCTCAGGCCCCGGCGCCGTCTCCCCGAGCACCGTGGCGGCCCTCAGACCGGACGGGGCCCCTCGACGCGGCCCCGGGAGGCCGACGTCCCGCCGGGGCTGGCGCGGGGGGACGGAATCACCCCCCGCGTTTCCCGAGCCCCCCGCGACGGCGATCTGCACACCCTGGTCGGCGAGCGCCTGCAACTCCGTGCCCGCGCGGTCGTCGTGGGCCGGCGGCTCGTCGGTCACCAGCCGGGTGATCACATCGGTCGGCACGGTCTGGAACATGGTGTCCGTACCGAGCTTGGTGTGATCGGCGAGGACGACGACCTCCGCGGCGGCCTGCACCAGCGCCCGGTCGACGGAGGCCGACAGCATGTTGGACGTGGACAGCCCGCGCTCGGCGGTGAGACCGCTGCCGGACAGGAAGGCCCGCGAGACCCGCAGCCCCTGGAGGGACTGCTCGGCGCCGGAACCCACCAGGGCGTAGTTGGAACCGCGCAGCGTGCCGCCGGTCATCACGACTTCCACCCGGTTGGCATGGGCCAACGCCTGAGCCACCAAAAGGGAGTTGGTGACGACGGTCAGCCCGGGTACGCGAGCGAGCCGGCGGGCCAGCTCCTGTGTCGTCGTACCCGCCCCGACCACGATGGCTTCGCCTTCTTCGACGAAGTTCGCGGCGAGGTCGGCGATGGCCGTCTTCTCGGCGGTCGCGAGATGCGATTTCTGCGGAAAGCCGGACTCCCGCGTGAGGCCGCCCGGCAATACCGCACCGCCATGTCGGCGGTCGAGGAGTCCTTCTGCCTCCAGTGCGCGCACGTCCCGCCGTACGGTCACTTCGGAGGTCTGGACGACGCGGGCGAGCTCACGGAGCGACACGGCCCCGTTCGCTCGCACCATTTCGAGGATCAATTGGCGACGTTCTGCAGCGAACACGAAACTGACAGTAACCCCAACGACCGTCTGCTTTCAGCAGTATGCGCCGAATAACAGAAGTTGTTCGCACAGAAGGGTCGCAAGTGGTATAGGGCTTACGCCGCCCGACTATGCCGCACGAATGGTCGACAACTCCCTGTGACCAGCGGGGAGTCGGTTCCGGCCGTCAGCTCGCGCCCATCTCCTTACGGGTGTGGAGCTGTCGGGCCACCTCGGCGATCGACCCCGAAAGGGAGGGATACACGGTGAAGGCGTTCGCGATCTGTTCGACGGTCAGGTTGTTGTCGACCGCGATCGAGATCGGGTGGATCAGTTCCGAGGCGCGCGGCGCGACGACCACACCGCCGACCACGATCCCGGTGCCGGGGCGGCAGAAGATCTTGACGAAGCCGTCGCGGATGCCCTGCATCTTGGCGCGGGGGTTGCGCAGCAGCGGGAGCTTGACGGACCGGGCGTCGATCTTGCCCCCGTCCACGTCCGCCTGCGTGTAGCCGACCGTGGCGATCTCGGGGTCGGTGAAGACGTTGGAGGAGACGGTCTTGAGGTTGAGCGGGGCCACCGCGTCGCCGAGGAAGTGGTACATGGCGATACGGCCCTGCATGGCGGCCACGGACGCGAGGGCGAAGACCCCGGTCACGTCACCGGCGGCGTAGACACCGGGAGCCGTCGTCCTGGACACCTTGTCGGTCCAGATGTGCCCGGAGTCACGCAGCCGGACACCGGCCTCCTCCAGACCCAGGCCCGCGCTGTTGGGGATGGCGCCGACGGCCATGAGGCAGTGGGAGCCGGTGATGACGCGGCCGTCGGAGAGGGTGACCTCGACGCGGTCGCCCACCCGTTTGGCGGCGGCGGCGCGGGAGCGGGCCATCACGTTCATGCCGCGGCGGCGGAAGACGTCCTCCAGGACGGCGGCGGCGTCCGGGTCCTCGCCGGGCAGCACGCGGTCCCGCGACGAGACCAGCGTCACCTTGGAGCCGAGCGCCTGGTAGGCACCGGCGAACTCGGCACCGGTGACACCGGAACCGACCACGATGAGCTCTTCCGGCAGCTCGGTCAGGTCGTAGACCTGGGTCCAGTTGAGGATGCGCTCGCCGTCGGGCTGGGCGTCGGGCAGCTCACGGGGGTGGCCGCCGGTCGCGATGAGGACGGCGTCGGCGGTGAGGGTCTCCTCGGTGCCGTCCGCGGCGGTGACGACGACCTTGCGGGAGCCGTCGAGGGACTGCATGCCGTCGAGGCGGCCACGGCCGCGCAGGACGCGGGCGCCGGCGCGGGTGACCGAGGCGGTGATGTCATGGGACTGCGCGAGCGCGAGCCGCTTCACCCGCCGGTTGACCTTCCCGAGGTCCACGCCGACCACCCGGGCGGCCTGCTCCAGGGGAGGGGTGTCGTCGGCGACGATGATGCCGAGCTCTTCGTACGACGAATCGAAGGTCGTCATGACCTCGGCCGTAGCGATAAGGGTCTTCGACGGCACGCAGTCGGTCAGCACCGACGCTCCGCCCAGACCGTCGCAGTCGACGACGGTCACCTCCGCGCCGAGCTGCGCCGCTACCAGCGCAGCTTCGTATCCGCCGGGTCCGCCACCGATGATCACGATCCGAGTCACGTACTCCATTGTCCCGCACGCTTCAAGGTGCTACTGCCCGGGGGCGGCGGGACGGCCCATCTTGTTACCTACGGGACGGGCGGGTCGGCCGTTTCGACTGCCGTACCCTCTCCCCATGTCGCTCTACGCCGCGTACGCCGGCAACCTCGACGCGCGGCTGATGACGCGCCGCGCACCGCACTCGCCGCTGCGCGCGACCGGCTGGCTGAACGGATGGCGGCTGACCTTCGGCGGCGAGCAGATGGGCTGGGAGGGCGCGCTCGCGACCCTCGTCGAGGACCCCGCGTCGCAGGTCTTCGTGGCGCTGTACGACCTCGCGCCGCTGGACGAGGAGTCGATGGACCGCTGGGAGGGCGTCGGCCTCGGCATCTACCGCCGGATGCGGGTCCGGGTGCACACCCTGGAGAGCGAGGAGTCGGCGTGGGTGTACGTCCTCGACGCGTACGAGGGCGGTCTGCCCTCCGCCCGGTACCTCGGCGAGATCGCGGACGCGGCCGAGTCGGCGGGCGCGCCCCACGACTATGTGATGGAACTCCGCAAGCGACCGTGCTGACGCGGACGTCACCCCTTTCGTCGGAAACGACAAGACAACGATCGGCAACCCGTTCGCTCTGTCATCTACGCGCGTAGGCGGAAACCGGCTACGCTCATCCGCGTGAACGCATCTCTTCTTCCGGACGACATTCAGGGCGACCCGCACGCCGCCGCCGACGCCGCCGCCGCGCGCCTGCGCGAACTGACCGGCGCCGAGACCCACGACGTCGCCCTGGTGATGGGCTCCGGCTGGGCGCCGGCCGTGGACGCCCTCGGCGCTCCCGACGCCGAGTTCCAGGTCACCGAGCTGCCCGGCTTCCCGCCGCCGGCGGTCGAGGGCCACGGCGGCAAGATCCGCTCGTACCAGATCGGTGAGAAGCGGGCCCTGGTCTTCCTGGGCCGCACGCACTACTACGAGGGCCGCGGGGTGGCCGCCGTCGCGCACGGCGTCCGTACGGCGGTCGCGGCCGGCTGCAAGACGATCGTCCTCACCAACGGCTGCGGCGGCCTGCGCGAGGGCATGCGCCCCGGCCAGCCGGTCCTGATCAGCGACCACATCAACCTCACGGCGACCTCCCCGATCATCGGCGCGAACTTCGTCGACCTGACCGACCTCTACTCCCCCCGCCTGCGCGCCCTGTGCAAGGAGATCGACCCCACGCTGGAGGAGGGCGTCTACGCCCAGTTCCCCGGCCCGCACTACGAGACCCCGGCCGAGATCCGCATGGCCCGCGTCATCGGCGCGGACCTGGTGGGCATGTCGACGGTCCTGGAAGCGATCGCCGCCCGCGAGGCAGGCGCGGAGATCCTCGGCATCTCCCTGGTGACAAACCTCGCCGCAGGCATGACGGGCGAACCGCTGAACCACGAGGAGGTCCTCCAGGCGGGCCGCGACTCAGCAACGCGCATGGGCGCACTACTGGCCCAGGTACTGGGCCGCATCTGAGACTCGCCCAACGGGATGTCGTACGGCGGCTGCGGCCCGGCGGGGGCTGATCGCGCGGTTCCCCGCCCCTGGGTGGCAGTGGACGTGCGCCACGACGGGACCGTCAGCCGCCGCGCCCGCCCCCACGGACCGTTGGCCGCCGACGGCGCGCAGGGGACGGGGTGGGGGGTGTCCGCCCGCAGCGGCCGGCGTCAGTCACCGAGCACCACGCAAGACACCGAGCCGCCGGCCCGAGGACGGACACCCCCCACCCCGGCCCCGACCCGAAACCCACCCGCACGCGCTGCACCAGCCCCCACCGAACCGCAGCAGGCCGCCGCAGGCATCAGGGGCGCGGGGAACTGCGCAAAAACGCCCGCCCCCACCGACCCGCACACAGAACCGCAAAACCGCCGGAGGCAACCGTGCACGACGATCTCATCGCCCGGGCCACAACCTGGCTCACCGAGGACCCCGACCCGGACACCCGCGCCGAGCTCGCCGCCCTCATCGAGGCCGGAGACGTCACCGAACTAGAAGCCCGCTTCGCCGGCACCCTCCAGTTCGGCACCGCAGGCCTCCGCGGCGAACTGGGCGCGGGCCCGATGCGCATGAACCGCGCGGTCGTCATCCGCGCCGCCGCCGGCCTGGCCGCGTACCTCAAGAAGCAGGGCAGCTCCGACGGCCTCGTCGTCATCGGCTACGACGCCCGCCACAAATCAGCAGACTTCGCACGGGACACCGCGGCCGTGATGACCGGCGCGGGCCTCACCGCGGCGGTCCTCCCCCGCCCCCTCCCCACCCCCGTCCTGGCGTACGCCATAAGGCACCTCGGCGCGGTGGCCGGCGTGGAGGTCACCGCCAGCCACAACCCGCCCCGGGACAACGGCTACAAGGTCTACCTCGGCGACGGCTCCCAGATCGTCCCGCCCGCGGACGCGGAGATCGCCGCAGAGATCGACGCCATCCGCTCCCTCGACGACGTCCCCCGCCCCGACACCGGCTGGCAGACCCTCGACGACGCCGTCCTGGACGCCTACCTGGCCCGCACGGACGCGGTACTGACCGCCGGCTCCCCCCGCACGGCCCGCACCGTCTACACGGCGATGCACGGCGTCGGCAAGGACACCCTCCTCGCCGCCTTCGCCCGAGCCGGTTTCCCCGCCCCGGAACTCGTCGCCGAACAGGCCGAGCCCGACCCGGACTTCCCGACCGTCGCCTTCCCCAACCCGGAAGAGCCCGGCGCGATGGACCTCGCCTTCGCGAAGGCCGCCGAGACGGACCCGGACCTGATCATCGCGAACGACCCCGACGCGGACCGCTGCGCGGTGGCGGTCAAGGAGGACGGCGCCTGGCGCATGCTGAGGGGCGACGAGGTGGGCGCCCTCCTCGCCGCCCACCTGGTCCGCCGCGGAGCACAGGGCACCTTCGCCGAGTCGATCGTCTCCTCCTCCCTGCTCGGCCAGATCGCCGAGAAGGCCGGCCTGCCCTACGAGGAGACCCTCACCGGCTTCAAGTGGATCGCCCGCGTCGACGGTCTGCGCTACGGCTACGAGGAGGCCCTCGGCTACTGCGTGGACCCCGAGGGCGTCCGGGACAAGGACGGCATCACCGCCGCCCTGCTGATCACGGAGCTGGCGTCGGAGCTGAAGGAGGAGGGCCGTACGCTGCTCGACCTCCTCGACGACCTGGCCCTGGAGCACGGGCTGCACGCCACCGACCAGCTCTCGGTCCGGGTGCAGGACCTCTCGGTCATCGCCGACGCCATGCGGCGCCTGCGCGAGCGGCCGCCGACCGAGCTGGCGGGTCTGGCCGTCGCCCGGGCGGAGGACCTGACCCGGGGCACCGACAGGCTGCCGCCCACGGACGGCCTGCGGTACACCCTGGACGGCGCCCGCGTCATCGTCCGGCCCAGCGGCACCGAGCCCAAGCTCAAGTGCTACCTGGAGGTCGTGGTCCCGGTCCCGGGCCACGCCGAGCTGCCCGCGGCCCGCGCGAAGGCGACGGAGCTGCTGGCGGCGATCAAGCGGGACCTGTCCGCGGCGGCCGGCATCTGAGCCACGCCGCGGCATCCGAGCCGCCCGTTGGGGCGTCCTGACCGACCAGGGCGCCCCAACGGGTGATTTCACGAGGTCGACTGACGCGCGCTCCCCGCCCCGGCGCCCACCCCGGGAATGGTGGACGGGCACCCGTCCGCCGAGCCCCGGAGCCGCCCCGTGTCCTCGACCGCCCCCAAGACCGCGCCCGGCGGCGGCATCCCGGGCAGCCGGCGCCCCGAGTCCGTGCCCCGCCGCCATCCCGTCGTCGTCGCCCTGCGCCGCGCGGCCCCGGCGCTCGGCGCCTTTCTCGCCGTACGCCTGGCCGGTCTGCTGTTCCTCGCGCTGTGGGCCCATCACCAGGACCACGGGGTGTGGCCGATCCTGGCGCGGCAGTGGGACGCGAAGTGGTACCTCGGCATCGCGGACCACGGCTATGCCCGGCGTGTCGGCACCGAGGGAAGCAATCTGGCGTTCTTCCCGCTCCACCCGGTCCTGGTCAAGGCGGTCGCGGCCGTCACCCCCGGCACCCGGGCCACCACCGGGCTCTGTCTGGCCGTGGCCGCCTCCTTCGCCGCGGCCTGGGGTGTCTTCGCGGTGGGCGACCGTCTGTACGGCCGCCGGGTCGGGGTTTTGCTGACGACCCTGTGGGCCGCGTACCCGGTCGGTCTGGTGCAGTGGATGGGCTACACCGAGTCCCTGTTCACCGCGTGTGCGGCCTGGTCGCTGTACGCCGTGCTGGCCCGCAGCTGGCTGTGGGCGGCGGCGCTGGCCGTGCTCGCGGGGCTGACCCGGCCGACCGGTATCGCGGTGGCCGCCGCGGTCACCGTGACGGCGCTGCTCTCCCTGCGCGGCGGCTTCTCGGCACGTGCTCTGACGGCCGCCCTGCTCGCGCCGCTGGGTTGGTGCGGGTTCCTCGCCTGGGTGGGGTGGCGGGTGGGCCGCTGGGACGGCTACTTCGCCGAGCAGCGGGCGTGGAGCAACGAGATGGACGGCGGCCTGCGGACCCTGCGCGAGATCCGCCAGCTGCTGGTCCGGGATGCCACCCCGCATCTGTTCCTGGTGCTGGTGACGGCGGTGCTGATCGCCTCGGTGGTGCTCTTCGCCCTGTCGGTGCGGGACCGCCAGCCGCTTGTCCTGCTGGTGTTCACGGGCGTCCTGCTGGTCATCGTCGTGACCAGCGGCGGTGTCTACTTCCCGCGTGCCCGCTACCTCCTGCCCGCCTTCCCCCTGTTGCTCCCCCTCGCGCTCCGCCTGGCCCACGCCCCCCGCCGCCACCGCGTCCTGGCCCTGACGGCCGCGGTGTCGGGCTCGGTGTACTGGGGCGCGCACATGGTCCTGGTGTGGACGGGGGCGCCATGACGGCCGCGTGCTACGGGATCAGCACCAGCGCCGCCGCGAAGACGACTCCCAGGGCCACGGCGAGGGGCCACTGGGGGCGCCCCCGTTCCCGCCCGCTCGCCGCGACCGCGGGTCGCAGTGCCGGGTCCTGCCACATCGCGGTGATCTCGGCGGCGGCGCGCTCGTAGGGGTGGGTCCAGCCCAGCCGTCGCTCCAGCCCGGGCCAGCGGGGGCTGTGGACCGTCCAGGTGGGGAAGGCCGCGCGGTGGCTGTCGAGCTTGAGCTCGGTGCCCTTGCAGCGGGCCACGCGCAGGTGGTCCCAGGCGATGTGGTGGGTGCGGCGGAAGCCGTTGCACCACAGGCCCTCGCGGTCGGCGGTGACGGTCCAGGCGAGCTTGCGCGAGAGCAGCAGGGCGCCGCCGAGCACCACCAGGCCGCCGAGGACGTAACGCCACAACCAGCCGGTCTCGTCCAGGGTGAAGTGGCCGAACCACAGGACCAGGACCAGTGCCGTCAGCCGTTCGAGCCAGCCGGCGTGCCAGCGTCGTACGGTCCCGGAGCCGAGTGCGGCGGCCGCCTCCCCGGCGGCCCGCCGGCCCAGCTCCCGGTACACCGCCTTACGGGTCCCGGCCCGCTTCTCGTCCACGATGCGGTCGCGTCCGAACCGGTCCGACAGAGGCCGTACGGGCCCTTGCGAGCGCTCGACCAGCGGCGGCTCGCCGGGCTCCTCGTCGGCGCTGACGAGAAGGATCTCGGCGCCGTCGTACGGGGCGCCGTACAGGACGGCCTCGCGCAGGGGGCCGGGCTCCTCCACGTCGATCCGGTCGAGGGCCTCCCGCATCTCCGCCTCGGCCGCCTCCTCGTCGAAGTCGTCGTCCGCTTCCTCGAAGAAGGGTTCGCCCTCGTCCTCGGGCTCCGACATCGAGACGGTGAACAGGGGGCGCAGCGCGCCCAGGTCGTCGGCCGCGTAGACCTCGGTGTCCACGTCGGCGTTCTCCCGTACGAGCACGCGGAGGACGGGGGCGGGCGCGCCGCGCAGGGCGGCGGCGCGGCGGCGGCCGAGGAGTCCGGAGAGGACGGCGGTGAGGCCGAGCCCGATGACGTAGAGGCCCGTCGCCGCGAGTACGTGGTCGTCTCCGGGCCCGAATGTCGCGACCCCCGCGGCACCGGCCGCTGTCACGGCCAGCCCGAACGAGGCCAGAAGCTTGCCCCGCCGGAACGTCTTGCCCTCGTCCGGCGGTACGGCCTTCGCCCCGCCGGCCGCCGCCAGGGCCGCCGCCCGCTGCCGTCCGCGCGCGACGAGCCGGAGCAGGGCGAGCGCCCAGGCCAGCAGCAGGAACGCGAGCACGGGCAGGGTCACCGGCCACGGCAGTGGCTGCTGGGCGGGGACCAGGAAGAGCAGAACCGGCACCGAGACCCGTACGACCTCGGGCCGTACCGCCAGCCAGATCGCGTGGAGCGCGAGGACGGCCGCGGCCCACGGGCTCAGGTCGGTGGACAGCGCCAGGGCGCCGGAGCCGAGCAGGCCGGCCAGGACCACCCCGACCAGCGGTCCCATGCCGAGCCGCACCGGCACCCACCGGGCGGGCAGCGCCTGTGTCCACCGCCGGGCCTGTTCCCCGTCCAGGGGCAGGCAGCCGTCGGGTATCGCGGAGGCGGGCAGCGGCAGGGGCCGCTTGAGGTTCGTGCTCATCGTCTTCCAGACTCTCGGACCACAGACGTGGTTGCGGTCCTCGGGTCCTTGTTCGGGGCGGCACACCGAGGTGAGGCCGCATCGTCACCCCGGAAGCCGTGAAAGGACAGGCGTCTCAGCCTGTTGCGATCAAGATCACCAGCAGTACCGCTCCCGCGACCACCGGCGCGAAGATCTCGTACGCCCAGCGCACGGTCACCTCGCCCCGGGCGCTCTCCGCCGTCCCGCGTGTCTCCATGAGCTCGCGCAGATCGTCCATGATCTTGTCGGTCTCGGCCCGGACCGGCCCGGCGTCGGGGGCGGCGCCACCGCCGCCGAAGCCGAGCCGCAACCCGGTACCGCCGCCGCGCTCGGCGCGCGCGTCCTTGCGCGCCGCCCTCTTGCGGGCGCGCAGCGACACCGGAACGGCCCAGAGCTGGAACTTTGTCCCGGACTCGGCGACGACCTCGTTGGAGTAACCGGATCGCAGCGCGGCGACCTGGCCCCAGGGCAGCACGATCACGCGGAACGGGTTGCGGACGCGCAGCCGGTCCTCGCCCGCGTAGACGGCCGGCCGGACCGTGAAGGCGACGATCAGCGGGATCACGAGGATCATCGAGGCGAGCGCCAGCCAGGGGGTGCGGTCCTCGCCCTGGACCAGGGCGTCGATGCCGAGCCAGAGGGAGATGGCGAGCAGCAGGACGCCTCCGGCGATACCGGCGGGCGACCGGTAGATCCGGTCCTTGGACTCGGGTGCCGGAGGCTGCGGCGCTGGTGACTCGTGGTCCGGGGTCGTCATGGTGCCGATTCTCCACGACGGTGCCGCCAGCGCTCGTACGCGGTCCCCGCGTCAAGGACGAACGTCCGGGGGTGTACAGCCGCTACGCGCGTAGATATGCTCGTCTGGTGACCATGCCCACCACTGCATCTCCCGCACACCCGCTTACGGATGTCACCGCGTCCGACAGCACGCTGCGTCGCTTCCTGCACGGGCTGCCCGGCGTCGACGCGGTCGGCCTGGAGGCGCGCGCCGCCTCTCTCGGCACCCGTTCCATCAAGACGACCGCCAAGGCGTACGCCATCGACCTCGCCATCTCGATGGTCGACCTGACGACGCTGGAAGGCGCGGACACCCCCGGAAAGGTCCGGGCGCTCGGCGCCAAGGCGGTCCACCCCGACCCGACCGACCGCACGACCCCGGCCACGGCCGCCGTCTGCGTCTATCCCGACATGGTGCCCGCCGCCAAGGAGGCCGTCGCCGGCTCCTCGGTGAAGGTCGCCTCGGTGGCCACCGCCTTCCCCGCGGGCCGCGCCGCGCTGCCGGTGAAGCTCGCCGACGTCCACGACGCCGTGGCCGCGGGCGCCGACGAGATCGACATGGTCATCGACCGCGGGGCGTTCCTCGCGGGCCACTACCTGAAGGTCTACGACGAGATCGTCGCCGTGAAGGAGGCCTGCGGGACCAGCGCCCGGCTCAAGGTCATCTTCGAGACCGGTGAGCTCTCGACGTACGACAACATCCGCCGCGCGAGCTGGCTCGGCATGCTGGCCGGCGCGGACTTCATCAAGACCTCCACCGGCAAGGTCGCGGTCAACGCCACCCCGGCCAACACCCTGCTGATGCTGGAGGCGGTGCGCGACTTCCGCGCCCAGACCGGTGTCCAGGTCGGTGTGAAGCCGGCCGGCGGCATCCGCACCACCAAGGACGCCGTCAAGTTCCTCGTGCTGGTCAACGAGACCGTGGGCGAGGACTGGCTGGACAACCACTGGTTCCGCTTCGGCGCCTCCTCGCTTCTGAACGACCTGCTGATGCAGCGTCAGAAGCTGGCCACCGGCCGTTACTCCGGCCCCGACTACGTGACGGTGGACTGATCCACATGGCATCTGCATTCGAGTACGCACCGGCGCCCGAGTCCCGCGCGGTCGTCGACATCGCTCCGTCCTACGGCCTGTTCATCGACGGCGAGTTCACCGAGGCGGCCGACGGCAAGGTCTTCAAGACCGTCAGCCCCGCCACCGAGGAGGTCCTCTCCGAGGTGGCCCAGGCCGGCGCGGCGGACGTCGACCGGGCCGTGGCGGCCGCCCGCAAGGCCTTCGAGAAGTGGTCCGCGCTGCCCGGCGCCGAGCGCGCCAAGTACCTGTTCCGGATCGCCCGGATCATCCAGGAGCGCAGCCGTGAACTCGCGGTCCTGGAGACCCTGGACAACGGCAAGCCCATCAAGGAGACGAGGGACGCCGACCTCCCCCTGGTGGCGGCCCACTTCTTCTACTACGCGGGCTGGGCCGACAAGCTCGACCACGCCGGCTTCGGCGCGAACCCGCGTCCGCTGGGCGTGGCCGGCCAGGTCATCCCCTGGAACTTCCCGCTGCTGATGCTGGCCTGGAAGATCGCCCCGGCCCTCGCGACCGGCAACACGGTGGTCCTGAAGCCGGCGGAGACCACTCCCCTGTCGGCGTTGTTCTTCGCGGACATCTGCCGCCAGGCCGGTCTCCCCAAGGGCGTCGTCAACATCCTCCCCGGTTACGGCGACGCGGGCGCGGCCCTCGTCGAGCACCCCGACGTGAACAAGGTGGCCTTCACCGGCTCCACGGCGGTCGGCAAGGCCATCGCCCGGCAGGTGGCGGGCACGCGGAAGAAGGTCACCCTCGAACTGGGCGGCAAGGGCGCCAACATCGTCTTCGACGACGCCCCGATCGACCAGGCCGTCGAGGGCATCGTCACCGGCATCTTCTTCAACCAGGGCCAGGTCTGCTGCGCGGGCTCCCGGCTGCTGGTCCAGGAGTCGATCCAGGACGAGCTGCTGGACTCCCTCAAGCGCAGGCTCTCCACGCTCCGCCTCGGCGACCCGCTGGACAAGAACACCGACATCGGCGCGATCAACTCCGCGGAGCAGCTCTCCCGGATCACCACCCTCGTCGAACAGGGCGAGGCGGAGGGCGCCGAACGCTGGGCGCCGGCCTGCGAACTGCCCTCCTCCGGCTACTGGTTCGCCCCGACGCTCTTCACCAACGTCACCCAGGCGCACACCATCGCCCGCGACGAGATCTTCGGCCCGGTCCTGTCGGTCCTGACCTTCCGTACGCCGGACGAGGCCGTCGCCAAGGCCAACAACAGCCAGTACGGCCTCTCGGCGGGCATCTGGACGGAGA
Source organism: Streptomyces sp. NPDC034103 (assembly GCF_055575395.1). Lineage (NCBI taxonomy): Bacteria > Bacillati > Actinomycetota > Actinomycetes > Kitasatosporales > Streptomycetaceae > Streptomyces > Streptomyces sp. NPDC034103. The sequence goes on from NZ_JBVISS010000011.1 coordinate 103,109, forward strand.
AGGGCTCCCGGATCCTCGCCGTCGCGGGCAAGCTGCGCGCGGGCGTCATCTGGTCCAACACGTTCAACAAGTTCGACCCGACCTCGCCGTTCGGCGGCTACAAGGAGTCGGGCTTCGGCCGCGAGGGCGGTCGGCACGGCCTGGAGGCGTACCTCGATGTCTGACCGTCTGCGTGTCTTCAAGACCTACAAGCTGTACGTCGGCGGGAAGTTCCCGCGTTCCGAGAGCGGCCGGGTGTACGAGGTGACGGACTCCAAGGGCGACTGGCTGGCCAACGCACCGCAGTCGAGCCGCAAGGACGCCCGCGACGCGGTCGTCGCCGCCCGCAAGGCGTTCGGCGGCTGGGCGGGGGCCACCGCCTACAACCGCGGTCAGATCCTCTACCGGGTCGCCGAGATGCTGGAGGGCCGCAAGGCGCAGTTCGTGCGCGAGGTGGCCGACGCCGAGGGGCTGTCGAAGTCCAAGGCGGCCGAGCAGGTCGACGCCACTGTCGACCGCTGGGTCTGGTACGCCGGCTGGACCGACAAGATCGCCCAGGTGGTCGGTGGCGGCAACCCGGTCGCGGGCCCCTTCTTCAACCTCTCCACCCCGGAGCCGACCGGCGTGGTGGCCGTGCTGGCGCCGCAGGAGTCGTCCTTCCTGGGCCTGGTCTCGGTCCTCGCCCCGGTGATCGCCACCGGCAACACGGCGGTCCTGGTCGCCTCGGAGAAGTCCCCGCTGCCCGCCCTCTCCCTGGGCGAGGTGCTGGCCACCTCCGACGTGCCCGGCGGAGTCGTCAACGTCCTGTCCGGCCGTACGGCGGAGCTCGCGGCGCCGCTCGCCGCGCACCAGGACGTCAACGCGATCGACCTCGCGGGCGCCGATGACGACCTGGCCAAGGAGCTGGAGATCGCGGCGGCCGACAACCTCAAGCGCGTGCTGCGTCCACAGGCTGTGGATTATTCGGTGACCCCGGGCATCGACCGCATGACGGCGTTCCTGGAGACCAAGACGGTCTGGCACCCGACGGGATCGCTGGGCGCGTCGGGCTCGTCGTACTGAGCCCCTGAGAGCCGGAGAGCCGCGTCTCCCCTCCGTCCGGGGGTGACGCGGCTCTTCGCTGTCCGGGGGTGACGCGGCTCTTCGCCGTCCGCTCAGCCGTTGTTGAGCAGCCCCGCCGCCTGCCCGACCACCGGGAGGCCGCCGATCGACTGCGCCTGCGCCACCGGGCCGGTCAGCGCCTGCGAGGTCAGGGGCTGGAAGTCGGCGAGCTGGGTGCCGAGTCCGTTGTCGAGGGGGTCGACGCCGGTGCCCGCGAGGGGGTTGGGCTTGAGGTTGGTCACCGGGCCGGTGACGTAGCCGACCGTGGCGGTGAGGCCCTGGAGTCCGGACTGCGGGTCGATCTTGCCCAGCGAGGTGGGGCGGGTGCGCACCAGCTCGTCCATGACCGGCTGGGTGTCCGCGGCGGCCGTCGCCGCGCCCGCGCCCAGGGCCACGCCCGCGGTCGCGAGGGCGGCCAGCGCGCGCTGGGTGGTGGGGATGGAGGAAGACGCGTGTCGGGGCATTGCTGGAGCCACCTTCGACTTGCTCAAGGTAATCAGGTCGACACGAAGGGTAGTTGACGTCCGGCGTACGCTCCACCGCCGACCCGCGAATGCCGGCGCCGAGGGGGTCCTCGCCGTGTGACGCGCACTGCAAAGCCGGTCCCCGGGGTCGATGAACACCAGGTGAATGCCGCACACTGGTGTCCCGTGAGCTCCCCTTCGTCCATACCGACGCGAGTCGTGCTGCTCTGCGGCCCCTCCGGCTCCGGCAAGTCCCTCCTCGCGGCCCGTTCCGGTCTTCCGGTGCTCAGGCTCGACGACTTCTACAAGGAGGGCGACGACCCGACCCTGCCGCTGGTGGCGGGGAGCTCCGACATCGACTGGGACCACCCCGGGTCCTGGGACGCGGACGTCGCCGTCGCGGCCATCGTCGAGCTGTGCCGCACGGGCCGTACCGACGTCCCGACCTACGACATCGCGCTGAGCGCCCGCACCGGCGCGGAGCGCGTCGACATCGGGCGGACCCCGCTGTTCATCGCGGAGGGCATCTTCGCCGCCGAGATCGTCACGCGCTGCCGCGAACTCGGCGTCCTCGCCGACGCGCTGTGCCTGAGCCGCGGGCCCGTCCAGACGTTCCGCCGGCGCTTCCTGCGGGACCTCAAGGAGGGCCGCAAGTCCGTGCCGTTCCTCCTGCGGCGCGGCTGGCGGCTGATGCGGCAGGAGCGCACGATCGTCTCCCGTCAGACCGCGCTGGGCGCCCACGCCTGCGGCAAGGACGAGGCGTTGGGCCGCCTCGCCACGGCCGCCGCGGGCCGTCACCCGGCGGCCTCGGCACCGGCGGCCTGAACGAACCCGGTGCCCACGCCGTCGTAGGACCATGACGAATCGACGTGGAGCAGTGTGGGTGGCGGCCGCGATGCTGGTTTTGTGCGGATGCGCGGAGTCGACCGGCTCGGCCTCCTGCGCGGGCACGGTGACCTATGACGGGCGGCGCTATCTGCCCGCCGAGAAGTCCGTCTTCACCGTGGGCGAGCGGCTGGGCACGGCGACGGTCGAGGAGTGCGACGACACCGGCGACGGCGTGGCGGACGGCTCCGCCGAGCGTACGACCGGGGCGTACGCGATCAAGGGCGTGGACCCCGCCGAGAGCGTCGCCGTGGGGGACACGCCCGCCGAGGCGGCTCCCATGGCGGCCCGCTGAGCACACACCAAAGCGGGACTGGACGGGCCCCCCGGCCCTCCAGCCCCGCGTCGGTACCTCCCCCGTGGTGGTGCTTCCCCCGTTTTCCCCCGGTTTCCCCCCGGTTTCCCCCCGGTGGTGCTTCCCCCGTGTTGCCGCACCACCGTTACCGCTCCCCCGTGGTGGTGCTCCCCCCGACCCTCAGGCGACGAGCTCCCCGAAGGCGTCCTCCTCGTCACGGCCGAAGCTGAGGACCTCGTCCTCACGCAGCCGGCGGAGCGACCGCCAGATGCTGGACTTCACCGTGCCGACACTGATGTCGAGGATGTCCGCGATCTCCGGGTCGGTGCGGCCCTCGTAGTAGCGAAGGACCAGCATCGTGCGCTGGAGTTCGGGCAGCCGGGCCAGCGCCTGCCACAGGACCGCGCGCAGTTCCGTGCCGCGCATCGCGTCCGTGTCGCCGGGCGTCTCCGGCAGTTCCTCGGTCGGGTACTCGTTCAGCTTGCGGCGGCGCCACGCGCTGATGTGCAGGTTGGTCATCGTGCGGCGGAGGTATCCGCCGACCGCCGCCTTGTCACTGATCCGGTCCCACGCCCGGTACGTCGAGAACAGCGCGCTCTGCAGCAGGTCCTCGGCCTCGAAGCGGTCACCGGTGAGGTGATAGGCGGTTGCGTACAGGGAGGCACGGCGCTCCTGGACGTAGGCGGTGAACTCCGCCTCCGACAGCGAACGACGCTCCCCCGAGCCCTCCCCGTACGCGGTTCCCCCGTGTGTCTCCCCCGAGACACTGTCAACCACCGTCATGTACGCGGTGTGCTGACGCCCAGCGCCGCGAGCGCACCCCCGCCCGCTCACGGCGCCGGACTTCTCGGAACCCCGGCCCCCGTGCACGTCGTGCAGACGCGTGATCACTGCGCTGGTGCTGTTGCTGTGCAGCGTGTTCATCTCGCGCCCCCCGTCGTGGACTTCCGGTGTTCGGCTTGCTCAGGCGGTGGTTCCTTGCCTGTGCCGAGAATCCTGCCGTCGCACCTTCATGGCCGTGTCCGCCGACTGTCACAGACCTGTCACAGGGGCTCGTCCCGGGAATCGCACAGGACGAACACAGAGAGCAGCGCTCTGTGCACGTACCTGTCCAGGTGTCGAAACCGCACCCCACCATGGGCCAGAATGAGCCCCGTGCCTTCCCTGTTGCTGATCGAGGACGACGACGCCATCCGTACGGCCCTGGAGCTGTCTCTGACGCGCCAGGGTCACCGGGTTGCCACCGCTGCCACCGGCGAGGACGGCCTGAAGCTGCTGCGTGAGCAGCGGCCGGACCTGATCGTGCTGGACGTGATGCTGCCCGGCATCGACGGCTTCGAGGTGTGCCGACGCATCCGGCGCACGGACCAGCTGCCGATCATCCTGCTGACCGCGCGCAGCGACGACATCGACGTCGTGGTCGGTCTGGAGTCCGGCGCCGACGACTATGTCGTCAAACCCGTGCAGGGGCGCGTCCTCGACGCCCGCATCCGGGCCGTGCTGCGGCGCGGGGAGCGGGAGGCCAACGACGCGGCGACCTTCGGCTCGCTCGTCATCGACCGCGCCGCCATGACCGTGACGAAGAACGGCGAGGACCTCCAGCTCACGCCCACCGAGCTGCGGCTGCTGCTGGAGCTGAGCCGGCGGCCGGGGCAGGCGCTGTCCCGGCAGCAGCTGCTCCGACTGGTGTGGGAGCACGACTACCTCGGTGACTCGCGGCTCGTCGACGCCTGTGTGCAGCGGCTGCGCGCCAAGGTCGAGGACGTGCCGTCGTCCCCGACGCTGATCCGTACGGTCCGTGGTGTCGGCTACCGGCTGGACTCGCCTCAGTGACCCAGGCGCAAGGGGGGGTCCGCGGCTGGGCCGCGGACCGCAAGGGACATCTGTCACGGCTGAGGTTCACCAGTCTGCGCCTGCGCCTGGTCGTGGTCTTCGGCCTGGTGGCGCTGACCGCCGCGGTCTCCGCGTCCGGGATCGCCTACTGGCTCAACCGCGAGGCGGTGCTCACCCGCACCCAGGACGCGGTGCTGCGCGACTTCCAGCAGGAGATGCAGAACCACGCGGGCCTGCTGCCGGAACTGCCCGAACAGTACGAACTCCAGCGCACCGCCCAGGAGATGGCCAACAGCAGCCAGCGCTTCAGCGTGCTGCTCGTCGCCCAGAACTCCGACGGCACGGCGCTGTACGCCAACTCCGGCGCCCTGAACGGCTTCTCGCTCCAGGACGTGCCCACGTCGCTGCGGGCCGCGGTCGACGAGGAGCAGGACGTCGACTCGGCCAACAAGTACCCGTACCACCTGTACTGGCAGCGCACGGTCGACGACGGCACGCCGTATCTCGTGGCCGGCGCCAAGGTGATCAACGGCGGTACGACCGGCTACATGCTCAAGTCGCTGGAGCCGGAGGCCAAGGACCTCAACTCCCTGGCCTGGTCGCTCGGTATCGCCACCGGCCTCGCCCTGATCGGCTCCGCGCTGCTCGCGCAGGCCGCCGCGACGACCGTGCTGAAACCGGTGCACCGCCTCGGGGTCGCCGCCCGCCGGCTCGGCGAGGGCAAGCTGGACACCCGGCTCCGGGTGTCCGGGACCGACGAACTCGCCGATCTGTCACGGACGTTCAACGACGCGGCCGAGGCCCTGGAGAAACGGGTCGACGACATGGCCGCGCGGGACGACGCCTCCCGCCGGTTCGTCGCGGACATGAGCCATGAACTCCGCACCCCCCTCACCGCGATCACCGCCGTCACGGAGATCCTGGAGGAGGAACTGGAGGCGGAGACCGGGTCGATGGACCCGATGATCGAGCCCGCCGTGCGGCTGGTGGTCAGCGAGACCCGGCGTCTGAACGACCTCGTCGAGAACCTCATGGAGGTCACCCGCTTCGACGCGGGCACGGCCCGACTGGTCCTGGACGACGTCGACCTCGCCGACCAGATCACCGCGTGCATCGACGCCCGCGCCTGGCTGGACGCGGTGGAGCTGGACGTTGAACGCGGCCTGCACGCCCGCCTGGACCCGCGACGCCTGGACGTGATCCTGGCGAACCTCATCGGCAACGCCCTCAAGCACGGCGGCTCGCCGGTGCGGGTCGCGGTGCGGCAGGCGGACGAGTCGGTCGTCATCGAGGTCCGGGACCACGGCCCCGGCATCCCCGAGGACGTCCTGCCGCACGTCTTCGACCGGTTCTACAAGGCGAGCGCCTCCCGCCCCCGATCCGAGGGCAGCGGACTCGGCCTCTCCATCGCCCTGGAGAACGCCCACATCCACGGCGGCGAGATCACCGCCGCGAACTCCTCCGAGGGCGGCGCGGTGTTCACGCTGTGCCTGCCCAGGGACGCGTCGGAGCTGGCCCGGGAGGGCGAGGGGAAGCAGAGCTCATGAGGGTACGGCGAGGGCGGGAGCGGCGAGCCATGGGGACCGTACGGTGGCTGCTGGTGCCCGCGGTGCTGGCGGCGTCGGCCACCGGGTGCGGCATCCGGGCGACGGAGGTGCCGACGGACTTCGGCCCGGCGCCCTCCCGGGTGCACTGCTCGGTCTCCGAGCCGGACGTCTCCGCCCGGTCCTCGCACGGTCTGCCGGTCCAGGTGTTCCTGCTGTGCGGCTCGTCGCTGGTGGCCGTCGACCGGACGGTGAGCGTCGAGGACGGCACGGCGGACTCCCGGCAGCGGGTCCTGGTGGCGCAGGAGCTGCTGAACGAGCTCGCCTCGGCGCCGTCGGCCGGTGAGCGGGAGGCCGGGTACAAGACGACCGTGCGCGACGGTATGACGGTGACCGGGCCGCGCCCCGAGGACCCCGAGGACACCCTCCGGCTGAGCTATCCGCCGGACGCCCTCGCCAAGTCCTCCCTCGCGCAGATCGTCTGCACGTTCTCCGACTCGGCCGCCGCCGAGGGTGACGGCTCGGTCATCCTGGGCGGCCCGGACGGCACCCCGCTGCACCGCTACGAGTGCACGGACAAGGTCCGCGCCGAGCCGAGCAGCGTCGAACCGCCGTCGTCGGAGGTCACGGACGGCTGAGCCACCCGTGTGGCGGACGCCTCACCCTGCCACCCGGAACCGATCCCGCCGCACGCCGCGTCTAGGGGGGCGTGCAGCGTGAAGGCTTCGTCGGCGGCAGCGCCGGGATTCGCATCCGTGCGGCAGGGGGTGTCCTCCTTGTCGCACACCTCGCGTTCGTCGCCTGGCTCACGCTGCGGCCGCTCGACGTGCCGTGGATGACCCCGCCGAACGTGACCCCGCTCGCCGGGATCCGCGCCGACCTGGCGCTCGGCTGGCAGGTCGGGGCCCGGCGGATCGTCGAGGGCCTGGCGCTGCTGGGCCCGCTGGGTGTCCTGCTCCCGGCCCTGCACGGCCGCCTGTGGTCCTCCCCGCTCGGCTCCCTGGTCCGCACGGTCGCCGCGGGCGCCCTGATCTCCCTGGGCATCGAACTGCTCCAGACCGGGGTCCCCGGTCAGGTCGTCGACATCGACTCGGTGCTCCTGAACACCGTGGGCGTCGCCCTCGCCCACGCCGCCCTCGTCCCGGTCGGCCGGGCCCGGCTCCGCCGCCGCACCGAGCGCCGGGCACGGGCCGGCCGCCGCCTGGAGGACGCCCCTCAGGGTCGGACCCCGACGTTTCCCAGGGTCGGTATCGCACCGTAGAGCGATGCTTTGCCCGCTTCGTCTCCGTAGCGTTGAGAACAGATGAGGACGTCACAGAGACAGCCTCCGCAACGCTCTCGAAGGAGCCGCAATGTCCCGCCTCGCCCGCCCCACCAACGGCCGCATGATCGGCGGAGTGTGTGCCGCGCTGGCACGGCGCTTCGGCACCTCGGACACCACGATGCGGGTGATCTTCCTGGTCTCCTGCCTGCTGCCCGGCCCGCAGTTCCTGCTCTACATCGCCCTGTGGATCCTGTTCCCCTCGGAGGGGAGGGCCAACAAGGCGCAGGCGGCCTGGTAAGCACCTCTCGCAGACGCGGATGGGGCGCACCCCGACAGGGGTGCGCCCCATCGGGCGATGGGCGGGGTTCAGCCCAGCGGGATCCCGTTCAGCGGCAGGCCCTTCGTGGGCAGCCCCGTCTGGCCGACCGGCAGACCACCGAGCAGACCGGCGACCGGCTTGGTCGGACCGTCGGCCAGCGCACCCTGGGCGGCCGGCGTCACGGCGGCCAGGCTCGTGGCGATCGCCGGCTGCGCCTGCGACAGGGCCTCACCGGCACCCGGCAGCGCCTTGGCGAGGTTCTCCGCCGGCAGCGTCTTGGTGACGGTGTCCAGCGCCGAGGAGGCGTCCGGAACGGCCGGGGCGGCGTTTGCGGCGCCCGCGCCGGCGGCGGCGAAGGCGGCACCGAGGGCGGCGACACCGAGGGTCTTGGCAGCAGACTGCTTCATGAAAGTGCGTCCTCGAAATGGGATGACGGTGAGCGGTCCCCGACCGTAAACACGCACGGCCGCCCGCCGCAAACATCGAAATGCGGACGGATGATGAACACCCGTCCGCATTCCGCGTTCCGAGACGCCCCTCGGTCAGCCTTCTTCGGCCACAGAAGCGCTGGTGGAAGCCGTCTGCTGGAACAGCCATTCGGACTTCAGCTCGGCATATCCGGGCTTGATGACGTCATTGATCATGGCCAGTCGTTCATCGAAAGGAATGAACGCTGATTTCATCGCATTGACGGAGAACCACTGCATGTCGTCGAGCGTGTAGTCGAATGCCCCGACCAGGTGCTCGAACTCCCGGCTCATGCTGGTGCCGGACATCAGCCGGTTGTCGGTGTTCACCGTGGCCCGGAAGTGCAGCCGGCGCAGCAGTCCGATGGGGTGCTCGGCGTAGGAGTCGGCGGCCCCGGTCTGGAGGTTGGAGCTGGGGCACAGCTCCAGCGGGATCCGCTTGTCCCGGACGTAGGAGGCGAGCCGGCCGAGCTTGACCGAGCCGTCCTCGTGGACCTGGATGTCGTCGATGATCCGCACGCCGTGCCCGAGCCGGTCGGCGCCGCACCACTGCAGGGCCTGCCAGATGGAGGGGAGCCCGAAGGCCTCGCCGGCGTGGATGGTGAAGTGGTTGTTCTCGCGCTTGAGGTACTCGAAGGCGTCGAGGTGCCGGGTGGGCGGGTAGCCGGCCTCGGCGCCGGCGATGTCGAAGCCGACCACGCCGAGGTCCCGGTAGCGGTTGGCGAGTTCGGCGATCTCCAGGGCGCGCGCGGCGTGCCGCATGGCGGTGAGCAGGGCGCCGACGCGGATGCGCCGCCCCTTCTCGCGGGCGATCCGCTCGCCTTCCCGGAAGCCCTCGTTGACCGCCTCGACGACCTCCTCGAGGCTGAGCCCGCCGTCGAGGTGCTGCTCGGGGGCGTACCGCACCTCGGCGTAGACGACCCCGTCGGCGGCGAGGTCCTCGGCGCACTCGGCGGCGACCCGGACCAGCGCGTCGCGGGTCTGCATCACGCCCACGGTGTGCGAGAAGGTCTCCAAGTACCGCTCCAGCGAACCGGAGTCGGCGGCCTCGCGGAACCAGACGCCGAGCTTGTCCGGGTCGGTCTCGGGGAGTTGGGCGTACCCGGTGTCCCGGGCGAGGTCGACGATGGTGCCGGGCCGGAGCCCGCCGTCGAGGTGGTCGTGCAGCAGAACCTTGGGTGCCCGGCGGATCTGGTCCGAGCTCGGGGTGGTTCCCGTCCGGTCAGTCTGGCTCGTCATTTTCGCACTGTAACTCCTACGCGCGTAGATCGCGCGTTGTACATCTCCGTCGATATGTAACGGTGACCGCCCGGACGGGTGGAGTACACCGACGCTTCTGACACTGTTCTGTCATGGCACAGCAAGCGACGCCGGTTCGCACGGCCCGGCTTGGGCGGCTCGGTCCGGAACCGACGACGGTGAGCGGGGTGGTGCTGCTGCTCCCCGGCGGCGAGGAGAGCTCCGACCGCAGACCGTCCTCCATCATGGCGACCGCGTCCGTACGCGGACTCGGCCGCCGGCTGGCCCGTGCGGGCCGGGAGGAGGGCCTGGCCACCCATGTCGTCCACTACCGCTACCGCGGCTGGAACGGCACCGCGGCCCATCTCGCCCGGGACGCCGACTGGGCCGCCGAGGAGGTCGTACGCCGTTACGGGGACGTCCCGGTGTGCCTGGCGGGCGTCGACATGGGCGCCCGGGCGGCCCTGCACGCGGGTGGCCACGACGCCGTCAACTCCGTTCTGGCGATCGCCCCCTGGCTGCCCGAGGAGGATGCGGCGGCGCCCCCCGAACCGGTGCGCCAGCTCGCGGGCCGACGGGTGCTGATGGTGCACGGCACGAACGACGCGCGCACGGACCCGGAGCTGTCGTTCCGGCTCGCGGCACGGGCGAAGAAGGCGAACCGGGACGTGTGCCGGTTCGAAGTGCACTCCGCCGGGCACGCGTTGCGCCAGCACCGGGACGAAGTCCACGCCCTGGCCGAGGACTTCGTCATGGGCTCGCTGTTCGGCCGCAGCTTCTCCCGGCCCGTCGAGGACGCCCTGGCGGCCCCTCCCCCGCTCGGCCTGCGGATGCCGCTGGCGGCGGGCTTCGGGCGGTCACTGCGGCGGTAGCCACGGCCCTCGGGGCTGACGTGGGGTGCGGCGCCCCGGCACGGGCCGCTCGCACGACGTGTCCGCGCGCGTGGCCTTCCGCCGGTCAGTCGGGGAGCAGACGGCCGCGCTGTGCCAGCAGGAACTTCTTGAAGGCCGCCACCGGTGGTGTGTCCGGGTGGCCGTCGAGCCAGGCGACCGCGATCTCGCGCACCGCGCGCGGGGCGGTGACCGTCAGCTCGACGACCCCCGGGCGGGGCACCGCGGGCGGCGGCAGGAGGGCGACGCCCAGACCGGCCGCCACCAGGCCCCGCAGCGTCTCCGCCTCCTCGCCCTCGAAGGCGATGCGCGGCCTGAAGCCCGCCTCCTGGCAGAGGTCGTCGGTGATGCGGCGCATGCCGTAGCCGGGTTCCAGGGTCACGAACGTCTCGTCGGCGGCCTCGGCGAGGCGGACCCGCTTGCGGGAGGCGAGGCGGTGGTCCGCCGGGACGACCAGCCGCAGCTTCTGCTCGTCCAGGCGGCGGCCGACGAGGTCCGGGGCGTCCGGGACCGGGGAGGTCAGACAGAGGTCCAGCTCGCCCGCGCGCAGCCGTTCGATCATGGCCTCGCCGTAGTTCTGGACCAGGCTGAAGCGGACCCGGGGATGGTCGGCGCGGAAGGCGCGGATGAGACCGGGGACCGTCTCCGAGCCCATGGTGTGCAGAAAGCCGAAGGCGACCTTGCCGGTGGCCGGGTCGGCGTCCGCGCGCACCTCCTCGGCGGCGCGCTCGATCTCCCCGAGGGCGCGTTCGACGTGGCCGAGGAAGGCCCGCCCGGCCGGGGTGAGGGAGACCGTGCGGCCGATCCGGGCGAACAGGTCGACGCCCAGGTCCTGTTCGAGGCGGACCATCGCGCGGGAGAGCGTGGACTGCGGGACGTTCATCTCCTGTGCGGCACGGGTGACGTGCTCGGTGCGGGCGACGCCGGCGAAGTAGGCGAGGCGGGGAGCCAGCACCAACGACATCTCCGTCATGTCTTCTGTGTCACTGGACGGTGACAGTCGGGACTGTGAGCTGCGTTGATGCACCATGGGAACGATTATGACGAGTTCATGCATTGGACGCATGAACCGGGGTGTCCGTACCTTCGAGGCATGCCTGCCAGTACCGAGGCGTCCACTGCCGTGGGCGCCGTACCCGCCGTTCCCGCTCCCAACTCCCGGATGGCCCCGGGCGGCCCCGGCTACCGCCGGATGAGCTTCGCCCTCTTCCTCGCCGGGGTGGCGACCTTCGCCCTCCTGTACTCCACGCAGGCCCTGCTGCCGCTGATCTCCGCCGACCTCGGGGTGGCGGCGAGCGACGCGAGCTGGACGGTGGCCGCGGCGACGGGCGGACTGGCCCTGTTCGTCCTGCCGATGAGCGCGCTGTCGGAGCGGTACGGACGCCGTACGGTCATGACGGCCTCGCTGGCGGTCGCGGTGACGATCGGACTGCTGGTCCCGCTGGCCCCCTCGCTGCCGGTGCTGGTCGCGCTGCGCGCGTTGCAGGGCGCGGCGCTGGCGGGTCTGCCCGCCTCCGCCGCCGCCTATCTGGCGGAGGAGGTCCGGCCGAAGGCACTGGTCACGGCGATCGGACTGTTCGTGGCGGGCAACAGCGTCGGCGGCATGAGCGGCCGGGTCATCACCGGCTGGGTGGCGCAGGAGTGGGGCTGGCGGGTGGCCCTCGGCGTGATCGGGGTGGTCGCGGTCGGGTGCGCGGTGGCCTTCCGGCTGCTGCTGCCCGCGCCGAGGCACTTCGTCGCCGGGTCGCTGAAGCCGCGGGTGCTGGCGCGGACGGTGCGGGACCACCTCTCCAACCCGCTGATGCGCCGGCTGTACGCGATCGGCGCCCTGTTCATGACGGTGTTCGGCGGCGTGTACACGGTGATCGGCTACCGGCTGACCGAGGCGCCCTTCGACCTCCCGCAGGGCATCGTCGGCTCGATCTTCCTGGTGTACCTGGTCGGTACGGTCTCGGCGTCGACCGCCGGCCGCCTGGTGGGCCGCCTCGGCCGCCGGGGCGCGCTGTACGCGGCGGGCGCGACGACGGCGGCGGGTCTGGTGCTGTCGCTCGCGGACTCCCTGGTGCTGGTCCTGCTGGGTCTGGTGCTGATCACGGGCGGGTTCTTCGCGGGGCACGCGGTGGCGTCCTCGGCGGTCGGCAAGACGGCGACCCAGGGGCGGGCACAGGCCTCGGCGCTGTACCAGTCGGCGTACTACATCGGCTCCAGCGCGGGCAGCACGGTCGGCGCGCTCGCCTTCCACGCGGGCGGCTGGGCCGGGACCGTCGGGGTCGGCCTGCTGGCGGTGCTCGGCGTCGTGACGATCACCGTCCTCGGAACGCGTGCGGCCCGGGCCCAGCAGCGGCTCCTGACGGCCTGAGCCGCACGCCCCCTTTCCTCCCCCTGGTCGAGGTCGGTCGGCCAGGGGGACCGCCTTTCCTCGCCCCCGCCGCCCCTACCCATCCCGTCCCCAGGGGCGCCGCCCCCTGACCCCTGCTTCGGCCCTGAACGGGCCTCGTCCTCAAACGCCGGACGGGCTGGTTTCTCAGCCCCTCCGGCGTTTGAGGAGCGGGGATCCAGGGGGCAGAGCCCCCTGGGAGCGGGGTCGAAGGGGCGCAGCCGCTGGAGGACGGGATGGGAAGGGGCGGCGGGGGCGAGGCACGCTTGACCTGCGCGTTCGTCTACTCGGCACGCCATTGTCAGACCCCTGCGATAGTTTCGAACGTGCTGGGCGCAACGGCGCGACGCAGGACGGTCACAGGGGTGGGTGGACCATGACGGACACGACGACGGCGGACCTCGACGTCAGGCTGGAGAAGCACCGGGTCGAGCTGACCGGCTACTGCTACCGGATGCTCGGCTCCTCCTTCGAGGCGGAGGACGCGGTGCAGGACACGATGGTCCGCGCCTGGCGCAGCTACGACAAGTTCGAGGGCCGCTCCAGCCTCCGCTCCTGGCTCTACCGCATCGCGACCAACGTCTGCCTGGACATGCTGACGGCCGGCAACAAGCGCGCGCGGCCCATGGACCTCACCGACTCGACCCCCCTCGCGCAGGCCGCCCTCTCCCCGCGCCCGGACCACACCTGGCTGGAGCCGATGCCGGACGCCCGCATCCTGCCCACGGTCGAGGACCCGGCGGAGGCCGCCGTCGCCAAGGAGTCCGTGCGGCTCGCCTTCATGGCCGCCCTCCAGCAACTGCCGCCCAAGCAGCGGGCGGTGCTCATCCTGCGCGAGGTGCTGGCCTGGCGGGCGAGCGAGGTCGCCGAGCTGCTCGGCACCACGGTCGCCTCGGTCAACAGCGCCCTCCAGCGCGCCCGCGCCACCCTCGCCGAGCGCGAGGAGCAGCACGGCGCGGCAGCGGCCGTCTCCGACCCCCTGGACGAGGACCAGCAAAAGCTCCTGGACCGCTATGTGGCGGCGTTCGAGGGCTACGACATGACGGCGCTGACGGCCCTGCTGCACGAGGACGCCATCATGACGATGCCGCCGTTCGACCTGTGGCTGACGGGCCACGACGACATCTCGGGCTTCATGACGACACTCGGCTCCGCCTGCGAGGGCTCGCGTCTGGTGCCGGTGCAGGTGAACGGCCTGCCGGGCTTCGCCCAGTACAAGCCGGACCCGGAGAAGGGCGGCTACACACCGTGGGCCGTGCAGGTCCTGGAGATCTCAGACGGCCGGCTCACCGGGTTCCATTTCTTCCTGGACACCCAGCGCTGGTTCCCCCTGTTCGACCTGCCCCTCCATCTCGAAGCGGAGCCCGACCAGGTCGAGAAGAGCGTGTAGTGCCGGGTCGGGGTCTCTGAGCCGGATCCGGCCCCCGGCCCGCCGGGCGGCCAACTCCAGCCGCGCCAGCAGGTCGACGGCCCCGAGCCCCGGCGGTCCGAGTCCGGCCACGTCACAGACCACCGCCCGGGCCCCGGTCGTGTGCAGCAGCGCGCGCACGTCGTCGCACAGCCCCCTCACCTCGTCCCGGGTGACGGGGCCGGCCAGTACGAGCACGGCGGGTGTCATGGCGTCCACGATCTGTAGACCGGGCGGACGGACGGAACTCATCGCCGCCGCGAGGGCGAAGGGCCATGAGGGCATCCACCGACCGGGATCACATTGACCTGGGCGCCGCCTTCCCCGGAGGGTTGGCTGTATGCCCCACGGATCAGCACCGCCCTGGATGTCGCATGCTCTCCTCACCGCTGAGGAGGTTCCGTGCAGGGGGTGCTGACCGGCTTCGCCGTCATCGCCGTGGTCATCGCGGTCGGCTATGTGATCGGGCGGCGCGGCCACCTGGGGGACAACGGCCGCGAGGTGCTGACCAAGCTCGCCTTCCATGTCGCCTCCCCCGCCCTGCTCTTCACGACGCTGGCACGGACCGACCTGGCGATGGTCTTCTCCAGCCGGCTGGTCGTCACCGCGCTGAGCACGGCGGCGACGGCGGGTGTCTTCGTCGCGGTGGGCGCCGTGCGCGGCTGGGGCGTGGGCCGCACGACGATCGGCGCGCTGTGCTCCAGTTACGTCAACTCCGGCAACCTCGGCATCCCCATCGCGGTGTACGTCCTGGGTGACGCCTCGCTGGTGGCGCCGGTGCTGCTGTTCCAGCTCCTGCTGCTGACCCCGATCGCCCTGACCGTGCTGGACCTGGCGGGCCGGGACGGCCAGGACCCCCTGTGGCTGCGGCTCCTCACCCCCCTGCGCAACCCGATCGCGGTGGGCTCGCTGGCCGGTGTCGCGGTGTCGGCGAGCGGCGTCCACATCCCGTCGGCGGTCATGGACCCGGTGACGCTGATCGGCAACATGTCCGTCCCGGCGGTGCTGCTCGCCTTCGGCATCTCCCTGTGCGGCAGCACGATGCCGGGCCGGGGGCCGGACCGCCAACTGGTCCTGCTGTCAGTCGCGTTGAAGTCGGTGGGCCAGCCGGTGGCCGCGTGGGCGCTGGCGGTGGGGGTGTTCGGGCTGCGCGGGCACCAACTGCTCGACGTGGTGGTGACCTCGGCACTGCCGGCCGCGCAGAACCTCTACACCTACGCGTCGAGTTACGGCGTGGGCGAGCGGCTCGCGCGGGACTCGATCCTGGTGTCGACGGTCCTGTCGGTGCCGGTCCTCGTCGTGGTCGCGGCGCTGCTGGGCTGACCGCGGGCACGAAAAAGCTGACCGCGGGCACGGAAGAGGGGGCCGACGCCCCGGGCGTCGGCCCCCTCTTCCGTCACCTCACCTCACCTCAGGCGATCCGCTCCAGCACCACCGGCGAAGCCGTGAAGTCCGTACCCGGTGCGGCGATGTCGTAGGACCCCTCGACCGCCTCCAGGGCGTACGCGAAGCGCTCCGGGGTGTCCGTGTGGAGGGTGAGCAGGGGCTGGCCCGCGGTGACCGTGTCACCGGGCTTGGCGTGCAGCTCGATGCCCGCGCCCGCCTGGACCGGGTCCTCCTTGCGGGCGCGCCCGGCGCCCAGGCGCCAGGCGCCGACGCCGATGTCGTAGGCGTCGAGGCGGGTCAGCACGCCGGAGGCGCCCGCCTTGACCACGTGCTGCTCCTTGGCCACCGGCAGCTCCGCGTCCGGGTCGCCGCCCTGGGCCGCGATCATGCGGCGCCAGACGTCCATCGCGGAACCGTCGGCCAGGGCCTTCGCCGGGTCGGCGTCGCGCACGCCCGCCGCGTCCAGCATCTCGCGGGCCAGGGCGATCGTCAGCTCGACGACGTCCGCAGGGCCGCCGCCCGCCAGGACCTCGACCGACTCGCGGACCTCGAGGGCGTTGCCCGCCGTCAGGCCCAGCGGGGTCGACATGTCCGTCAGCAGGGCGACCGTCTTCACACCGTGGTCGGTGCCGAGGCCGACCATCGTCGAGGCCAGCTCGCGCGCGTCCTCGATGGTCTTCATGAAGGCGCCCGAGCCGACCTTGACGTCCAGGACCAGGGAGCCCGTGCCCTCGGCGATCTTCTTGGACATGATCGAGGAGGCGATCAGCGGGATCGCCTCCACCGTGCCGGTCACGTCCCGCAGCGCGTACAGCTTCTTGTCCGCCGGGGCCAGGCCGTCACCCGCCGCGCAGATCACCGCGCCGGTGCCGTCCAGCACCGACAGCATCTCCTCGTTCGACAGCAGCGCGCGCCAGCCCGGGATCGACTCCAGCTTGTCCAGGGTGCCGCCGGTGTGGCCGAGGCCGCGGCCGGAGAGCTGCGGGACGGCCGCGCCGCAGGCGGCGACGAGGGGGGCCAGCGGGAGGGTGATCTTGTCGCCGACACCACCCGTGGAGTGCTTGTCCGCGGTCGGGCGCGAGAGCGAGGAGAAGTCCATGCGCTCGCCGCTCGCGATCATCGCGGCGGTCCAGCGGGAGATCTCCCGGCGGTTCATGCCGTTGAGGAGGATGGCCATGTTCAGCGCGGCCATCTGGTAGTCGGCGACCTCGCCGCGGGTGTACGCGTCGATGACCCAGTCGATCTGCTCGTCGCTGAGCTCACCGCGGTCCCGCTTGGTGCGGATGACAGAGATGGCATCCATCGACAACACAGCCATGGCATTCCTTCCGGACGTTCAGAAAAGTGCACGGCCCCCCTGATCGCCTCAGAGGGGCCGCACGGGAGTTACTTGGAGGTGAGATGGTCCGGGCCGAAGGCCTGGGGCAGCATCTCCGACAGCGGCAGGACGCCCGCCGGTGTCTCGAGCAGCAGGTCGGGTCCGCCGAACTCGTACAGCAGCTGCCGGCAGCGGCCGCACGGGACGAGGACCTCGCCCCGGCCGTCGACGCAGGTGAAGTGCGTCAGCCGGCCGCCCCCGGTGCGCTGCAACTCCGAGACCAGCCCGCACTCGGCGCACAGGCCGAGTCCGTAGGAGGCGTTCTCGACGTTGCAGCCGGAGACCGTACGGCCGTCGTCGACGAGGGCCGCGACGCCGACCGGGTAGCCCGAGTAGGGGGCGTAGGCGTGGCTCATCGCCTCGCGCGCCAGCTCCCGCAGGGCGTCCCAGTCGACGTCGGCAAAGGTCGTCACTTGCCTTGCCCCTTCCGGTACGGCAGACCGTCCGCCTTCGGCATCCGCAGGCGCTGCGCGGACAGCGAGAGCACCAGCAGGGTGATGACGTACGGGCTGGCCGTCACGACCTGGTTCGGGACCTCGTTCGTGGTGGCGTACCAGACGAACATCAGGGCCGAGACCGCGGCGGTGAGGGCGGCGGGGAGGTACTTCTTCTTCCAGAGCAGGTACGCGACGCCGAACACCAGCAGGATCGCGAGCAGCAGGATCAGCGCGTGCACGTTGGTGACACCGCCGCGCAGCTTGAGGCTGTCGGTGTAGCCGAACAGGCCCGCGCCGAGGGCGAGTCCGCCCGGCATCCAGTTGCCGAAGATCATCGCGGCGAGACCGATGTAACCGCGGCCGGCCGTCTGGCCGTCGAGGTACACGTTGGACGACACGATCGACAGGAAGGCACCGCCGAGGCCGGCGAAGCCGCCGGAGATGATCACGGCGATGTACTTGTACTTGTAGACGTTGACGCCGAGGGACTCGGCGGCGATCGGGTTCTCACCGCAGGAGCGCAGCCGCAGTCCGAACGACGTGCGCCACAGGACGTACCAGCTGGCGGGCACCAGGGCCACGGCGACGACGGTCAGCGGCGAGAGGTTGGTGATCAGACCGCCGACCAGGCCGGCGATGTCGGAGACCAGGAACCAGTGCTTGCCGTTGAGCGTCTGGAGCCAGTCGGACAGCCCCGGGACGTCGAAGGTGCCCAGCGACTCGATCGGCGGGGACTGCTTGGAGGAGCCCTGGGGGACGCCCTCGAAGGTGAACTTCGACAGGTAGCGGGTGGTACCCAGCGCCAGGATGTTCAGGGCCACACCGGAGACGATGTGGTTGACGTTGAACGTCACGGTGGCGATGGCGTGCAGGACGGCGCCCAGCGCGCCGCCGACGATACCGACGAGGACGCCGGTCCACGGGCCCCACTGGTAGCCGGCCCAGGCGCCGAACCAGGTGCCGAGGATCATCATGCCCTCGAGGCCGATGTTGACGACGCCCGCGCGCTCGGCCCACAGACCGCCGAGACCGGCGAGGCCGATCGGCACGGCCGCGCGCAGGGCGGTGGACATCTGGCCGGTCGATGTGATGCCGTCCGCGCCGGTGATCAGCCGGACGACCGACGTCAGGATCAGCACACCGGAGATGATCAGGAGGAGGACGGGCAGCGACATGCGGCGGCTGCCCTTGCCGGGCTGCTTCGCCAGAGCCTTGACGATGATCGCGGTACTCATCAGACCGCCACCTCCTTCTTGCTGTTCTGGGCGGCGGCAGCGGCGAGTTCCTCACCGACGCGCTTCTGCTGACGGCGCAGGCCCCAGGTGCGGACCACCTCGTAGGAGATGACGACCGCGAAGACGATCAGGCCCTGCATGATCGTGGCGATCTCCTTCTCGTACGGCTCGGGAGTCGCGTAGTCGAGGGCGGGGGACGCCTTGTCGAGGAAGGCCCACAGCAGGGCGGCGAGCGCGATGCCGCCCGGGTTGTTGCGGCCGAGCAGCGCGATGCCGATGGCGGTGAAGCCGAGGCCGGCCGGGAAGCTGAGGCTGTAGGTGTGGGTGTCGCCGAGCAGCAGCGGCAGGCCGGAGATGCCGGCGACCGCGCCGGAGATCAGCATCGCGGTGAGCACCATGCGCTTGGCGTTGACGCCGGAGGCCGCGGCGGCGGTCTCGGACTCGCCGGTGGCGCGCAGGTCGAAGCCGAAGCGGGTGCGGTTGAGGACGGCCCAGTAGCCGACGCCCATGGCGATGGCGAGGAAGACCAGACCGTAGATCTCGCCGACGTCGGCGCCCAGGTTGATGCCGGGGACCCAGCCGGACTCCTTCATCACACCGGTGGTGACGTTGTCGCCGAGCGGCACGCCCCAGTTGTCGGTGAGGGTGAGGTAGCCGATGAGGCTGGTGGCGATGGAGTTCAGCATGATCGTCGCGACGACCTCGCTGACGCCCCGGGTCACCTTCAGGATGCCCGCGATACCGGCCCACATGGCGCCGGTGAGGGCGCCGACCAGGAGCAGCAGGGGGACCTGGAGGAAGGACGGCAGCGCGACGTGCGCGCCGACCACCGCGGTCATCATGGCGCCGAGGCGGTACTGGCCGTCGACGCCGATGTTGAACAGGTTCATCCGGAAGCCGAGGGCGACCGCGAGGGCGGCGATGTAGTACATCGACGCCTGGTTGATGATCAGGACCTGTACGTCGGAGAAGCCGGCCTGCTCCAGCATGAGCGTGTACGGCTCGATCGGGCTCTTGCCCGAGGCGATCAGCACGACCGAGGTCAGCAGGATCGCCGCGACGAGCGCCAGGGCCGGGCCGGCCACGGCGAGGAGCAGTCGCTCCTTGTCGAACTTCTTCATCGGGCCTCGTCCTCCGGGGCGCTGTCGTCCTCGATGTGCTCAAGGTGGCCGCTGGCGGCACCCGTCATGGCGGAGCCCAGCTCCTCCGGGGTGACCGTCGCGGGGTCGGCGTCGGCGACCAGCCTGCCGTTGTAGATCACCCGCAGGGTGTCGGACAGGCCGATGAGCTCGTCCAGGTCGGCGGAGATCAGCAGCACGGCCAGACCCTCGCGGCGGGCCTCGCGGATGCGGTCCCAGATCTGGGCCTGCGCGCCGACGTCCACACCGCGGGTGGGGTGGGCGGCGATCAGGAACTTGGGGCGGTGGCTCATCTCGCGGCCGACGATCAGCTTCTGCTGGTTGCCGCCGGACAGGGAGGCCGCCGTGACGTCGATGCCGGGGGTGCGGACGTCGTACTCCTCGACGATCCGGCGGGTGTCGGCCTGGGCCGCCTTCGGCTTCAGCCAGAAGCCCTTGGCGTTGGGCTCCTCGGTGACATGGCCGAGGATGCGGTTCTCCCAGAGCGGGGCCTCCAGGAGCAGGCCCTGGCGGTGGCGGTCCTCGGGGATGTACCCGACGCCGGACTCGCGGCGCTTGCGGGTGGCCCAGGGGGTGATGTCCTCGCCCTGGAAGAAGATGGCACCGGAGTCGGCGTTCCTGGTGCCGATCAGGGCGTCGATGAGCTCGGTCTGGCCGTTGCCCTCGACACCGGCGATGCCCATGACCTCACCGGCGTGGATGGTGAAGGAGACGTCGTCGAGGACCTTCTTGACCTCGCCGCCCTCCGCGGCCAGGCCCACGCCGCCCGAGGGCTCGGAGTCGACGCCGAGGGAGGCGCCGCCGGAGGCGTACACGGTGAGGTCCCTGACCTCGATGACGGCCGTGTCGGTGACGGTCGACTCGGCGGTCTCGGGGGTGGGGAGCTCGCTGCCGACCATCATCTCGGCGAGCTGGCGCGGGGTGGTCTCGGACGGGACGGCGGTGCCGACGGTCGTGCCGCGGCGGATGACGGTGATCTCGTCGGCGACGGAGAGGACCTCGCCCAGCTTGTGCGAGATGAAGATGACCGCCAGGCCCTCGGACTTGAGCTCGCGCAGGTTGTCGAAGAGTGCGTCGACCTCCTGCGGGACGAGGACGGCGGTGGGCTCGTCGAGGATCAGGGTGGAGGCGCCGCGGAAGAGGACCTTGAGGATCTCCACGCGCTGCCGCTCGGCGACACCGAGGTCCTCGACCAGGGCGTCGGGGCGGACGCCGAGGCCGTAGCGGTCGGAGATCTCCTTGATCTTCTTACGGGCGTTGCCGCCGATGCCGTGCAGCTTCTCGCTGCCCAGCACCACGTTCTCCAGGACCGTGAGGTTGTCCGCGAGCATGAAGTGCTGGTGGACCATGCCGATACCGCGGGAGATGGCGTCGGCGGGGCTGGAGAAGGTCACCTGCTCGGTGCCGACCGCGATGGTGCCCTCGTCCGGCTTCTGCATGCCGTAGAGGATCTTCATCAGGGTCGACTTGCCGGCGCCGTTCTCGCCGACGAGGGCGTGCACGGTGCCCTTGCGGACGGTCAGGTGGATGTCGTGGTTGGCGACGACACCCGGGAATCGTTTGGTGATCCCCGCCAGCTCTACCGCGATCGGCGACTGAGCGGTGAGCGGAGGGCTGCTGGTCGCTTCGATGGCGCACTCTCCTTGGGAAAGGGGCCACTCTACGCGCGTAGCGCCCCTGCTTTAAATAGTGCCCGGACCTGATCGTTCTCGATGTGGCCTACGAGTGGTGCACGATCCGTTCCGAGCATTCTGCCGCGCGAACGGGGCACGAAGGGTCATCCTCTCCGCGCCCCGTTCCGTGGCCGTAACGCTGCCATTGCAGCGCTTGTGTGGCCAAGGCCTGTGACCGGATGGGGTCAGGAGGTCTTCACCTTGATGGTGCCGTTCTTGATGGCCTCGGACGCCTTCTTGATCGCGTCCTGGATCTTGGTGTTGTTCGCGAACTCCGGGTTGGAGTTGGAGACGCTCACGCCACCGTTGGAGAGCGAGCCGCGGACCACGCCGGTCGCCGGCTTGCCGTCGTGGACGGACTTGGCGAGCTCGAAGACCGCGCCCTCGACGTTCTTCATGGCGGAGGTCAGGATCGAGTTCTTGTACGCCTTGAGCGCGTCCTGCTTGTACTGGTCGGAGTCGACGCCGATCGCCCAGACCTTGTTGGCGCTGGCGGCCTTGATGACGCCCTGCCCGGACAGACCGGCGGCGGCGTAGACCACGTCCGCCTTGTCGTCGATCATGCCCTCGGCGGCGCTCTCGCCCTTGTCGGGGCTGGAGAAGCCACCCTCGGCGGCGGTCTCGGTCAGGTACTGGATCTTGACCGTGACACCCTTCTTGGTGTCCTCGACGCCCTGCTTGTAGCCGGCCGCGAACTTGTGGATCAGCGGCACGTCCACACCGCCGACGAAGCCCACGACGTTGGACTTGGTGGACAGCGCGGCGGCGACGCCGGCCAGGTAGGAGGCCTGCTCCTCGGAGAAGACGAGGTCGGCGACGTTGTCGGCCTTGGTCTGCTCGTCGTCGACGATGCCGAACGTGGTCTTCGGGAACTTGGCGGCGGCCTCCTTGACGGCGGGCGCGTAGGCGAAGCCGACCCCGATGACGGGGTTGTAGCCCTGCTTGGCCAGGTTCTCCAGGCGCTGCACCTTGTCCGCGTCCGACTCGCCGTCCTGCGGCTCGATCGCGGTGGACTTGTAGCCGAACTCCTTGTCGGCCTTGTCCAGGCCGGCGGTCGCGGCGTCGTTGAAGGACTGGTCGCCCTTGCCGCCGACGTCGTACGCCAGGGCCAGGCCCAGGTTCTTGCTGTCGCTGCTGGACGACTCGGAGGACGAGCTGCCGCAGGCGGACGCGGTCAGGGCAAGGGCTGCGGTTGCAACGCCTGCAACCGTGATACGGGACACCCGGCGCATGGAACGAGACTCCTTTGTGCAAGCGCCCAAACCAGGCGCTGGTTCCGCCGCAGCGTAACGCGCGTAGACCAGACGGAAAACCCCTTCTGTCCGGTCCGTTACCGAGCTGTGGCCACAGTTGGTGGACAGACTACGGACAGCAGTACGCCCCTTGCGGGAGGCAAGGGGCGTACGACCTGGAACGGCGCCCGGGAGGGCGTACGGAAGGGGCCTTTCGGCTCACTCGGAGTGGCCTCGCGGCGTTATGAGGTCTTCACCGTGACCTTGCCGTCGATGATGTCCTGCTTGGCCTTGTCGACCGCGGCCACGACGTCGGTCATGGCCTTGTACTTCGGGTTGGAGTCGGCGAAGCCCACGCCGCCGGACTTCAGGTCGCCGCGGACGACACCGGTGAGGGGCTTGCCCTCGTAGACGGACTTGGCGAGGTTGTAGACCGCGCCGCCGACGTTCTTCAGGGCCGAGCCGAGGACGTAGTCCTTGTAGTCCTTCAGCGCGTCCTGGTTGTACTGGTCGGAGTCGACGCCGATGGCCCACACCTTGTTGGCGGCGGCCTCGGAGATCACGCCCTGACCGGAGAGACCGGCGGCGTGGTAGATGACGTCGGCGCCCTTCTCGATCTGGCCGCTGGCCGCCTCCTTGCCCTTGTCCGGGCTGGAGAAGCCGCCCTCGGCGGGCGTCTCGGTCAGGTACTGCGACTCGATCTTGATGCTCGGGTCGACGGACTTGACGCCCTGCTCGAAGCCCGCGCCGAACTTGTGGATCAGCGGGATGTCCACACCGCCGATGAAGCCGACGTGCTTGGCCTTGGAGGCCTTGGCGGCGGCGACGCCCGCGAGGTAGGAGGCCTGCTCCTCGGAGAACACCATGTCGGCCACGTTGGCGGCCTTGACCTGCTCGTCGTCGATGACGCCGAAGGTGGTCCTCGGGAACTTGGCGGCGACCTCCTTGACGGCCGGCGCGTAGATGTAGCCGACGCCGATCACCGGGTTGTAGCCGGCCTTCGCGAGCTCGGTCAGCCGCTGGACCTTGTCCGCGTCGGACTCGCCGTCGCTCGGCTGGACGTCCCGGCCGCCCATCTTGAATTCCTTGTCGGCCTGCTCGAAGCCGGCGTAGGCCGCGTCGTTGAACGACTGGTCGCCCCGGCCGCCGATGTCGTACGCCAGGCCGATGCCCTTGCCCGAGTACGTGCCGGAGGAGGACGACGAGGAGTCGTCGCTGCCGGCCTTCGTGCTGGACTCGCCACAGCCGACGGCCGCGAGCGCAATGACCGAGACGGCCACCACTGCTTGGGAGAACCTGGTCCTCCGAGATATGGAACGCACAGCAAGCACCCCTTCATGCCACGGTCCGCCGAGCGGCCCGCTTCCCCGACGCGCCGCCGCTGGTGGCTGTTCGGCGCACAGTAACGCGCGTAGAAGGGGAGGGGAACGGGATTGTTCCTGGCCGTTATCGAACCGTGCCGCCACCGGGTTACGTGCGCGAGAACCCGGTTACGGGCGGGTGACACAAGGGGACGAAGGGGCGCTCAACGGGCGCCCCTTCGCACGATCTGCCGGTCCCTCAGGAGGTGCCACCGAGCAGCGCGGCGGCCGTGAACAGCTCCACGCCGACCGTGATCGCGTGCTCGTCGGCGTCGAAGTCGCCCTGGTGCAGGTCGCGTACGGCCCGCTCGCCGGGCGGGCGGACACCGAGACGGGCCATGGCGCCCGGCACGTGCTCCAGGTACCAGGAGAAGTCCTCGCCGCCCAGGCTCTGCTCGGTGCCGTCGACGGAGGCGGCACCGCGGCGGGCGGTCATGGCGTCCCTCAACAGCTCGGTCACCACCGGGTCGTTGACCACGGGCGGCACTCCGCGCACGTAGTTGATCTCGGACTTGGCGCGGTGCAGGTTGGCCACCTCGTCGATCGCGGCGACCACGACGTCGGGCGCCTGCCGCCAGGCCTCGATGTCCAGGCAGCGGACGGTGCCGGAGAGTTCGGCGTGCTGCGGGATCACGTTGGGCGCGTGGCCGGACTCGATCCGCCCCCAGGTGATGGCGAGACCGGCGCGGGTGTCGATGCGCCGGGCGACGAGCGCCGGCACGTCGGTGACCACCCGGGCGGCGGCCGTGACCAGGTCGGTCGTCAGGTGGGGGCGCGCGGTGTGCCCGCCGGGTCCGTCCAGGGCGATCTCCAGCCGGTCGCAGGCGGAGGTGATGGGGCCGGCGCGCAGCCCGATCCGCCCGGCGTCGACCCGGGGGTCGCAGTGCACGGCGATGATCTGCCCGACGCCCTCCAGCGCCCCGCAGTCGATGGCGTCGGCGGCGCCGCCGGGCAGCACCTCCTCGGCGGGCTGGAAGACCAGCCGCACGGGCCGGGTCAGCCGCCCCTGGCGATGCAGATCGGCCAGCACCAGGCCGGCGCCGAGGACGACGGTGGTGTGCACGTCGTGCCCGCAGGCGTGGGCGCGGTCCGGCACGGTCGAGCGGTACGAGCAGTCGCTCTTCGTGTCCGGGATCGGCAGGGCGTCGATGTCGGCCCGCAGGGCGAGGGCGGGGCGCCCGCTCTCCCAGTCGCCGATGTCACAGACGAGCCCCGTGCCCACCGCGAGCACCCGCGGCCTCAGGCCGGCCTTCTCGAGCCGTGCCTTGATGGCGGCGGTGGTGCGGAACTCCTGGTTGCCGAGTTCCGGGTGCATGTGCAAGTCGCGGCGGAACGCGACGAGTTCGGCACGCAGCGACTCCGGCAGCGTGCCGGGAAGCAGTGCTTCCGCGGGGATATCGGCCTCGGACTCCAGTGACATCAATTGCTTCACCCTCTGAAGGGTAGGACGTCGAGGTGGCCAACTGACCCTCGATCAACAAAAGTTCAACCCGTTAGGGGAAGAAAATCTGGCCGCTCGACGCATACGTATCGACTGGGATGGGTAAACTCGCCCGACTTTCCGAGCGAGTGGATCTTGAGATCCCCGGAGAGAACGCGGCCGTGGACTTCCGGCCACATCCGTCACTCATCCACTCCTCCCTCCACGGATACCACGCCCGGTGCCGCCCCGTCGGCTCTGTTCACGTGTCGGGACCGCCACACCGCCGGGAATCCACCCTCCCTCCATGGAGACGCTTGTTCCGGTCCCGGAATCATCACCGCCGCGCGACCTTTCCGCCACGCGGAGCGACGGCCGGGGCGCCGCGGGGCAGGCTTCCCCCATGACGATCCACACGGCACGGGACTGGCGGGCGTGCGGTTGCGGCGAGGAGCAGATCCCGGGGCTGCCGGCCAGGGTCGGGTTCCCCGGGATGGCGGGTCTGATCCTGGCAACTCTGGTGATCATGATCCTGACGGGCCGGCGCTCGCGCCGGCGGTGTGGCTGATCGGCCGCCGCCGACGCCCGCGGCAGCCCGTCCAGGTCACACCGCCCGAGCCCGCGCCCGACTGCCCGTCCGACTCCCGCTCCCAGCCCCCGGCCGACTCCCCGCCCGGCTTCCTGGGTGGTTCACCTGGACGGCCGAGGAGCGTCCGAGGGACGGCAAGCCTCGCTAGGGTGCGGTCCGTGACCGCCCAGCACCCGGATTTCATACGGGACACCCGGACCTCGTACGACGCCATCGCCGACGCCTACGACCAGCGGTTCCCCGCGGACGGGCTCGCCGGGCTCATCCTGGAACGCGCGCTGTTCGGCGCCTTCGCCGAGCTGGTACGGGCCAGGGGCAGCCGCGCCCCCGTCGCCGACCTCGGCTGCGGTCCCGGGCATGTCACCGCCCTGCTGCACGGCCTGGGCCTGCCCGTCTTCGGGGTCGACCTCTCGCCCCGCATGGTGGAGCTGGCCCGGCGGGGCCACCCCGGCCTGCGGTTCCACGTGGGCTCGATGACCTCCCTGGACCTGCCGGACGCGACGCTGGGCGGGATCACCGCCCTGTACTCGGTCATCCACGTCCCCGACGAGCACCTGCCGGCGACGTTCGCCGAGTTCCACCGGGTCCTGGAGCCCGGTGGGCACCTGCTCCTCGCCTTCCAGACCGGCCAGGCGGAGCGGCTGCGGCTCGACGAGCGGTTCGGGCACGCGGTCGCGCTCGACTACTACTGGCGAGACCCCGACACCGTGGCCGAGCGGCTGGTGGCGGCGGGTTTCCGGCTGCACACCCGGGTGCTGCGCGAGGCGGAGCAGGACGAGGCACGCCCGCGCGCCTTCCTGCTCGCGCGCAAGGGCGACTGACCCGGCCCGGCCCGCCCGGGTCAGACCGCGGTGACCGCCGACAGGCGGTGTATGTCCCTCGCCTTGCCCGTCACCCCGGACAGGAAGCCCTGGGCGCGTGGCGAGGCGGTCTCGGTGAGCCAGTCGGGGTCGATGTCGCAGACCGCGACGCGGACCTCGGTGCCCACCAGGGCCAGGGGCAGGGTGTGCACGACCGTCGAGGGGAAGCTCAGGATCGTACGGCCGATCGGTCCCCTGCGGGCGATCAGTTCCAGCGGGAGGTCGGGGCGGACGATCTCCAGGCCGGTCTCGACCGCGAGGCGGTGGAGTTTGTCGGTGCTCTCGCGGCGGTGGGCGAAGTAGCGGGTGGTGCCGTGGGCCTTGGCGAGGGTGCGCACCGCCTCCAGATAGCGGTCGCCGTCGACCACGCCGGTCTCCACCAGGGACGTGCCGACCATGTCGGCGCCCTTGGTGATGCGGGGCGGGCCGAAGCGGGCGCGGGTCCAGGCGAAGGTGTGGGGCGAGACCGTGACCCCGGCCGGGGTCTCCTCCATCGGCATCGAGGAGAAGATCTGCACCCGGCGGCCCTCGCTCGGGGTCAGGCGGCGGCGGGCCGAGGAGGACACCGGCGCGAAGACGAGGTCGCGGGGCCCGGGGCGGCCGCCCTTGCGGTGCCAGCGCACCAGGCGTTCGCCGCGGGCGAGCTGGGCCACGAACTCCATGGTGGCCGTGCCGTCGTCGACGACGACGAGATCGGCGGCCCGGGTGATGGTCAGCAGCAGTTGTACGTAGCGGGAGAACGGGTCGCCCAGGACGACCCGGTCCGCCCTGCGGAGCGGGCCCGCGAGGCCGCCGATGGTCTGGAAGGGGGCCGCGGGGCCGCCCCGGGCCTCCTCCCAGCGGACCTCGTGGCCCTCCTCACGGGCCAGCTCGGCCATGCGGCGCAACTGGCCGCGGGTCATGGGGTCGGTCGGGGACAGCACGACGAGGGTGAGCCCCGCGCCGGGTGCGTGGGCGTGCGCCCACTCCAGCACGTTCAGGAGCTGTACCGGGCTCTCGACGAACGCGAGAGTGGAGTTGCTGCCGGCTGATCCGGCGCGGCGGCTCATCGACGTACGACCGTCCCCTAAGTAGGTCAGACCCCAGGTGGGTGGTGCGGAGCTCAGACCGTGACCGGCTCGCCCGCCGCGGCGGCGATCTCCGCCTCGGCGACCACACCGGCGACGCGGCGGAGCTTCTTCATCGGGCCCAGCTCGGAGTCGTAGACCTTCTTGACGCCGTCGCCGAGGGAGGCCTCGATGGTGCGGATGTCGCGGACCAGGCGCTGAAGGCCCTGGGGCTCGACGGAGGCGGCCTGGTCGGAGCCCCACATCGCGCGGTCGAGGGTGATGTGGCGCTCGACGAAGGTGGCGCCGAGGGCGACCGCCGCGAGGGTGGTCTGCAGGCCCGTCTCGTGGCCGGAGTAGCCGATCGGGACGTTCGGGTACTCCTCCTGAAGGGTGTTGATCACCCGCAGGTTGAGCTCCTCGGCCTTCGCCGGGTAGGTCGAGGTGGCGTGGCAGAGCAGGATGTTGTCGCTGCCCAGGACCTCGACCGCGTGGCGGATCTGCTTCGGGGTGGACATGCCGGAGGAGAGGATGACGGTGCGGCCGGTGGCGCGCAGCTCGCGCAGCAGCTCGTCGTCGGTGAGGGAGGCGGAGGCCACCTTGTGGGCGGGGACGTCGAACTTCTCCAGGAAGGCGACGGCCTCGGTGTCCCACGGGGAGGCGAACCAGGCGATGCCCTTCTCCTTGCAGTGCTCGTCGATCTGGCGGTACTCGTCCTCGCCGAACTCCACGCGGTGGCGGTAGTCGATGTAGGTCATCCGGCCCCAGGGGGTGTCGCGCTCGATGTCCCACTGGTCGCGCGGGGTGCAGATCTCGGGGGTGCGCTTCTGGAACTTCACGGCGTCGCAGCCGGCTTCGGCGGCCACGTCGATGAGCTTGAAGGCGTTCTCCAGCTCGCCGTTGTGGTTGATGCCGATCTCGCCGCAGATGTAGACGGGCTGGCCGGGACCGGCGAGGCGCTCGGAACCGAAGGAACGCAGACGGGAGTTGGTGCTCATGGCAGGCGATTTCCTTAACTGGTGAGGGAGTCGAGAGAGGGGCCGAGGATCCAGCTGGCGATCTCTCGGATCGCGCCGTCGCCACCGGGGACGGTGGTGACCGCACGGGCGGCGCCGCGTACCACGTCGTGGGCGCTCGCGACCGCCACGGGCCAGCCCACGAGGGCGAAGCACGGGAGGTCGTTGACGTCGTTGCCGACGTAGAGCACGCGCTCGGGCGCGATGCCCTGCTCCTCGCACCACTGCTTGAGTGCGAGGTCCTTCCGGTCGATGCCGTGCAGGACCGGGAGCTTGAGCTTCCGGGCCCGGGCGGCGACGACCGGGTTCTGCTCCGTGGAGAGGATCAGCATCTTCAGCCCGCTCCTGCGCAGGGCGGCGATGCCGAGGCCGTCTCCGCGGTGCACGGAGACGAACTCCTTTCCATCGGCGTCGATCAGCACCCGGTCGTCGGTCTGGGTGCCGTCGAAGTCGAGGACCACGGCGTCGATGTCGTCGTGGCGGGGCAGGGCGCCGGGGCGGTCGGCGTCGAAGAGGGGCGCGAGCGCCCGGGCCCTGGCGAGGTCGTGCGGGTCGTCGATCTCCAGCACCCGCGCCGGGTCGGTGCGGACGAGTTCCGTACGGCCGAAGAAGCGGTGCTGGTGCTCGCGGAAGCCGGCCGCGTCCATCGCGTAGGCGGCGCCGGTCTCCAGGAGGTCCTGGGGGCGGTCCTGGCGGCGGGGGCGGTAGGCCTTGTCGTGGTTGACGCCGTAGCCGCCGGTGGCCTCGTCGTCCGCGTCGCGCCAGACGAACCCGTGGAAGGCGGCCACGGTCACCGCCGTGTCGGCACCGGTCTCGACGACCGCGCCCGCCACCGCGTCGATGTCCTCCCGGACCAGGAACGGGCTGGTGCACTGCACGAACACCACCACGTCGACCGCCGCGCCGTGCAGCGCCTCATGGGTGTCCATCGCGTGCAGCACCGCGGCCTCGGAGGTCGCCGTGTCCCCGGCGATCGCGGCGGGCCGCAGCACCACCTCGGCCCCGGCCTCCCGGGCCGCGGCGGCGATGGCCTGGTCGTCGGTGGACACGACGACGTCCGTCACCAGCCGGGTCGCCCGGCACTCCCGCACGGCACGCGCCACAAGCGGCACACCGCCGACCGGGGCGAGGTTCTTGGCGGGCACCCCCTTGGAGCCACCGCGGGCGGGGATGACGGCGAGCACGCGACGCACAGCGGCGCCGACATCGGCCGAGGGGTCGGACATGGGTTGCACTCCTAGCGCAGGGTTCACAGAGGTAGATGGGGGGCTGTATCGATTTGCGGCTCCGCCGCTGGGCGCGACCCGGGGGTGGGGGCCGGCGAAGCCGCCCCCCAGGGGCGCGGGGCTGTATCGATATGCGGCTCCGCCGCGGGGCGCGACAAGCCCCCACGGCGCCGCAGCCGCCAGACGACCCGAAGAGGCACCATGGGAGGCGCTCACAACTCCCCCATCCGCCGGATGACCGGCGCCACCCGCTGCACGCCGTGCCGGTAGGCACCCCGCGCGGCCCGCCGCACGATCTGCCGCACGGGTCCGGGCTCCCGGTCCGCCGCGGGCGCGCCCGGCAGCGGGCTGCCGTCGGGCCCGAGGTGATGGCGGGCCAAGATGCCGGGCAGGTAGCCGGGAGCCGTGGCGGGTGTGTAGTACGGGGTCAGCGGGGGCAGCGCCGGCGCGGCGAGCAGCTTCGCCAGACGCTCCCGCGCCGCGTCGAACGCGGTCTCGTACGCCCGGTCCGCCACGACCCCCTGCCGGGCCACCCACTGAGGGTCCGGCACCGGCCGGTGCCCCTCGTCCAGCTGGTCCCAGGAGGCGAGGCAGCCGGAGCCGACGAAGTGGTGGTTGCCGAGCACCTCGCGGACGCCGAGGTCGGTCAGGACGACCGTGGGGATCCGGCGGTGCAGGGACTCCAGGGCGGCCGTCGAGCTGATGGTGACCAGCAGGTCGGTGCGGTCCAGAACCTCGCCCATGTTCCCGTACACCAGGCGGAAGTTGGCCGGCGGATCGAGCCGCTGGACCAGCTTCTGGTAGGGCTGTTCCTCGATGTGCGTGGTGTGCTCGCCGGGCTTGGAGCGCAGCTTCAGCAGCACCTCGCGCTCGGGGTGCAGCCGGGCGTGCCGGATCAGCCGGTTCAGCAGGTAGGTACGGTCCTTGCGGCTGTCCGGGACGGAGGGCTGCACGGCGAACACCACGGTGTACGGGTCGTGCTCGCCCTCGTAGGCGGCCCCGCCGAGGAACGGCAGCGCCACCTCCGTCACCGACGAGGCGTCGGCGCCCACTCCCTCGTACACGGCCCGGAAACGGTCCGCGTCCTGGCGGGAGTTGGCGAGGACCAGGTCGGCGCCGTGCCGCAGGAGCAGGCCGTCGGCGAGCTTCTCGTAGACGACGCCGACATAGCCGGTGACGACCACCGGACGCTTCTCGCGGCCCTCCCACACCCGCTTGAGGCCGTGCAGCATGGCCTGCACGCCGCCGCCGACGAGGGCGAGCACGACGATGTCGTACGACTCCTCGGCCATCGCCCGCAGGAACTCGACGGCGGTGACCTCCCGCATCGAGTCGGCCCGCACACCGACCTCCGCGAGCTGGCGCGGGGTCGGGGTGGCGCGGCCGCGCAGCAGGAAGCCGCTCAGGGCGGGAGCCCCTTGCGCGTCCTCGCGGGGGGCGATGCGGTGGGAGGTCAGCGCACCCCATTTCCAGCGGGTGTCGGAGTCCGCGAGGACCGCGATGCGCATCGGCGTCGTTGGTGTTGCTGGCGTAACTGCTGGCACGTCCAAGACGCTAGGAAGCAATTCCCAGGAATGGCCCAACCGGGAATCAACGAAAAGTTAACAACAGCCCACCGCGAGCCGAACTGGCCCGTCAAAGCCTGGAAAGTACAGGGGATGCACCATTCCGACACATCGAGTTCACCCGCTGTACGTTCACCGTCAAGTTCCCCTGCCGGGCGGCCTTCTAGCGTTTCTCGGGTGCCAAAGCTTTCCGTGATCGTGCCGTTCTACAACGTGCAGCAATACGCCCCGGACACCCTCAGAAGTCTGCGGCTCAACGCCCGGAGCGACTTCGAGTTCATCCTGGTCGACGACAAATCCAAGGACGAGACTCCCGCCATTCTCGAGCGGGCCGCCGAGTCGCTTTCCGATGTCGCACAGGTGAGATATGTCCGCCATGAGGAGAACGGGGGTCTCGCCACCGCGCGCAACACCGGTCTCGACGCGGCGACCGGCGAGTACCTCACCTTCCTGGACGGCGACGACTGGCTCGCGCCGGGCTACCTCGCCGAGCTGGTGGCGGCGATCGAGGGGCTGGGCTGCGACTTCATCCGTACCGACCATGTCCAGGCGACCGCCCGCGCCCGCTCCGTGCACCGGGCCCCGGTGGGGCTGCGCGGCGAGGTGCTGAACCCGCGCGAGGCGATCCTGCCCGCCGACCGCACCACCTCCGTGGACTACGCCTACGCGTGGGCCGGTGCCTATCACCGGCGGCTGCTCGACCGGGGGCTGCTGCACTTCACGGACGGGCTGCGGACGGCCGAGGACCGGCCGTGGATCTGGAAGCTGCACCGCGAGGCGGAGTCGTTCGCCGTGGTGGGCCTGCTGGGGGTGTTCTACCGGCGCGGGGTAGCCTCCTCGCTGACCCAGATCGGCGACGCCCGCCAGCTGGACTTCATCCGCGCCTTCGACCAGGTGATCGAGGAGACGGCGACGGACCCGGACGCCGCCCGGCTGCTGCCGAAGGCGGTGCGCACCTACTGCGCGATCATCGCCCACCACCTCTCCGACGAGGCCAAGTGGGAGCCGGGCGTGGCCAAGCGGCTGCACGCGATGAGCGCGGCGGCCATCAGGCGGATGCCGCAGGACGCCCTCGGCGACGTACTCGACACCATGGACCTGCGCCGCTCCGCCAAGCTGCGGCGGCTGCGGCGCCGGGTCACCACAGCGAAGGCGGCCGCCTGATGTCCACCTCTCGTACGACGCAGATCTTCTGCGCCTCGACGCTGTACGGGGTGGCCACCCTGGCCGCCGCGCTCGACTCCGACCTCTTCGACGACGCCGAGCGCCGGGTGCTGCTGGTGTTCAACAACTCGGCGACCCCGGAGACCACGCCCGCCCTCGACGAGATGCCGGGCTTCGCGCCGCTGCGGGACCGTTTCGACGCGGTGCTGTCCTGGAACGCGGCCATCCACCCCTTCCACCCCGGCGCCTGGACCCCCCGCACGGACGACATCCCGCTCCTGGAGCGCTATCTGCGTCTGCTGTGGGACCTCGGGGACGACCGGGTGGAGCTGGTGCTGGAGTCCATCCAGGTCACCCCGGCGCTCACGGTGGCCCAGCTGTTCACCGGCGCCCCCGTGCACGTCTACGCGGACGGCCTGATGAGCTACGGCCCCACCCGCAACAAGCTCGACCCGCTGGTCGGCACGCGGGTGCGCCGGCTGCTCCACCTGGACCTGGTGCCGGGTCTGACGCCGCTGCTGCTGACCGAGTTCGGCGTGCCCGCACAGGTCGTGCCGACGGGCGCGTTCCTGAAGGTGCTGAGCGAACTCGCCGAGTCCGTCGAGGACCTGCCGGTGCTGCCGGACGGCTCGGCGCTCCTGCTGGGCCAGTACCTGTCCGCGCTGAACATCCTCTCCGCCCGGGAGGAGGAGGATCTGCACGTGCGGATGATGCGCGGCGCGGTCGCCCGCGGGCACCGCTCGATCGTCTTCAAACCGCACCCCACCGCCCCGGCCCGCTACAGCCGCGTCCTGGAGACCGAGGCCGGCAGGCTGGGCGTCGACCTCACCGTCCTGGACTCCCCCGTCCTCGCCGAGGTGCTGTTCGACAAGGCCCGGCCCGCCCTGGTCGTCGGCTGCTTCTCCACGGCCCTGTTCACGGCGTCCGCGTTCTACGACCTGCCCGTCGCCCGGATCGGCACCGAGCCGCTCCTGGACCGCCTGACCCCGTACCAGAACAGCAACCGTCTCCCGGCGGTACTGGCCGACGCGGTGCTGCCGGACCTGGAGTCCCGCACGGGCGAGGACGCCGTTCCGGAGGCGGACCTGACCGCGCTGGTGACCGCGGTCGGGTTCACCATGCAGCCGCAGATGCACGCCGGTCTGCGCCCGGCGGCGGAGCGCTATCTCTCCGCGCGCTTCGGCCCGCGCACCCACCGCTACTTCAAGCGCAAGCGGCTGACCGCGTTGGGACTGCCGGGCGGTATCCCGGAGCGGCTGTCGTTCCTGCCGCGCAACGCCACCGCGCGGCGGGTGGTACGGCGGGCCAGGGCGATCCGCAAGGCCGTGAGGCGCTGAGCGAAGAACGGATGAACTCCCCGGAAAGGCCGTGGAAATAAAGCCCGATCATCGAGTTACTCCGTTGATTCAATGGTGAAGCGGTGCCTGTGACCCTAGGATCACGGACACCGCCTAACCGAATCCCGTGAGGCACCCATGACGAAGCTCGGCCGGCTCTACTCCCTCCTCGACAGCGTCACGCTGCCGGAGAAGCTGCCCTACACCCAGTGCAGCACCTGGGAACTGCAGTTTCTGTACCTGGTAGGGCGCCACCACCTCACGGGCCGGGACCGGATCGTCGAACTGGGCTCCGGGGGCGGCGGATCGACGTACGCCCTCGCGCTGGGCCTGAGCGAGAGCCCGGTGTTCGACCGGGCGCGGGGGCGGCTGCACGCGTACGACTTCTTCCGGGTCGGCAAGGGCACCTTCGCCTCGGAGAAGTTCTTCGACCCCGGGCACCGGCCGCCGGACGACAACTCCTTCCTGGAGGACTTCAAGGGGCGGCTGGAGCCGTTCCTGCCGTTCCTGGAGATCCATGCCGGCGACCTCTGGCAGACCTCGGACCCCGAGGACACCAGCCCCGTGGAGTTCCTGCACATCGACATCGCCAAGACCGCCCGGGTCTTCCGCTGTGTCTCCGAGCGGTTCCTGACCCGGATGCGGCCCGGCACGGTCGTCCTGCACCAGGACTTCGCCGGGCCCCGGCTGCCGTGGCTGCACCACAGCACGGGCGCCCTGCTGCCGTACATCGAGATCGCGGGCCCGCCGATCCGCTCCACCCTCGCCTTCGAGGTGACGAAGCCGATCCCCGCGGACGTCCTCAAGCGCATCACCGAGGACGACTACACCGTCGACGAGAAACTCGCCCTGATCTCCGCCGTCCAGGAGAGGATCGACCGCGACCACACCGGCGGCATCCCCTTCAAGTCCGTCCTGGAACTGTCCAAGGCGTACGTCGCCCACTACGACGGCCAGCACCGGCGCGCCTGGTCGATCGCCAGGCCGCTGACCTCCGACGAGTACCTGAGCCGCACCCGCGCCGACCACTTCGAGCAGCTGAGGACGGCGTACGAGAAGGAGCGGCCGAGCGGTTCGAGGCTCACCCGGCTGCTGCACAGGGCCGTCGGCCGGTAGGCAGCGGTGAGCCCCCACGACCGTCGGGCCGTGGGGGCCCACCCATGTCCTCAACTCCCCAGGATCACCCGCAGGTCCGCCGCGTTCGCCTCGGTGACCTTCCACAGTTCCTGCTGGCGGCCGTGGACGTCGGCGACCGTCTTGGTGTGGTCGGCGAGCAGGTCGCTCGCGCGCTCGACCAGCCGCGCCGCCAGGTGGCGGTCGTGGACCGAGACGCCCCACTCCGGGCGTTCGATGTCCCGCAGGAAGTACGCCATCTTCGGGTGCGAGATCAGGCTGATGATGGGCGTGCCGACGCCGAACGGGATCATCCCGGCGTGGCCGCGCATGCCGATCACCAGCTTGGTGCGGGCGTACAGGTCGCGGATCCGGTCGTTGTCGAAGTCGTACATCGGGATGACCGGCAGCGAGATGCCGTGCTCGCGCCGCAGGTCGAAGGCGATCTTCTCGTCGTCGAGCGAGTGCGCCACGCACCGCACCTGGGCGAGCTCGCCCAGGTCCCGGACGGCCTGGGCCATCTGGGCGAGGAAGTAGCCGTAGTCGTGGCCGAAGCGCAGCCCCGCGCGGTCGTACGCCGCGTTGATCAGGATCGTGTCCTCGCGCCGCGCCGGGTCCTGCCAGCCGTCCACCAGCTGGCGCATGACCGTGGTGGGACAGGGCTGGAAGCGCACCTTGTCGTGCAGCCGCGCGGGCAGCATCGCGCGGACCTTCTCGATCGAGCCGTGGTTGCGCAGCCCGAAGAACGCGGACCGCTCGACGAGGTGGAGCAGTGACTCACGGAAGCGGTTCGCACGGTAGGACTGGCCGTCGAAGGCGTTGAAGCCCACGGCGAAGACCGCGATCGGCACGTCGACGCGGTTCAGCAGCGCGTCGGGGACGTTCCACTGCCAGGCGCTGTTGCCGTTGGGCATGGTGTCCGGGATGAACAGACCGCCGCCGCCGATGACCAGACCCCGGCGGGCGTTGACGCGCTCCAGGGCGGCCTCGTCGAAGAGCCGGTGGGCGTGGACGGGGTGCCAGCGCCGGGACGTCGTGTCGGGCCCGAAGGCCAGGCGGACCGTCTCCGGCAGGAGCTTGTCGCCCGCGTTGCCCTGGCGGTCCATGTAGAAGGCCACGTGGGCGAGTTGGTCGTCGGCGCTGCCCCGCTCCTGCGTGGGCACGGCGGCCGCGCGCTGCGCCCACAGCCGGCTGGAGCGGTGCGTCGGGTCGACGGTGATACCGGCGGTGGCGTACCGCAGGGCCTCGGTGTCGTCGCCCCGCACCCACGCCATCTGGGCGAGCCGGGCGTAGGCGGTGGCGGCCCGGTTGGGGGCGGCGGTGGCGAGCAGCAGCTGGGCCTTGGCCTCCTCGTAGCGGGAGACGCTCATCAGGGCGTGGCCGAGCACCTCGTGCGGCCAGGCCTCGTCGAGCGGGATCCGCACCCCGGACAGGACGTCGACGGCGTCCTGGTAGTCGCCGGAGGCGATGTGCGCGGCGGCGACCTTGCGGGCCACCTCGACATTCCCGGTGCGCCGGACGTGCGGGGTGCCGAAGTGGACGACCAGGTCGTGGTGGAAGCCGCCGCTCGACGCGAGGTAGGCGGCCTGGAACTCGGCGTCCGACAGCTCGAACTCGCGCCAGCGCTCCTCCGCCTGGCTGTACCCGGCCTCGCCGCCCTGCCAGGGCTTGTGGCGGCCGGTGAAGTGCAGGATCGCGGTGTCCTCGGGGACCGGGAGGTCGCCGGACAGCCGCCGCTTGACGAAGTTGTAGCGCGGGTCGAGGCGCACGAAGTCGCCGTCCAGGACGGCGTTGAGGATGCCCTGGTCGTGCTTGTCGAGCTCGTAGTCGCCGGTGCGGCCGCACCGGTCGAGCCGTGCGCAGAACTCGTCGGTGAGGTACTCGCGCTGGATGACCAGCAGACCCGAGTTGAGCTTGTGCTGGCCGTAGAAGAACTGCGGTACGGCCGCCAACCCCTCGCGCAGCCGCAGGAGTTCACCCAGGTCGCCGAGGACGACCATGTCGGTGTCGAGCGTGATGATCGTGTCGTACTCGCGGATCCTGAACACGTCGAGGATGAAGTACGCCTTGCGGACCAGGTAGTTGTCCTGGTCGCCCTTCTTGTACGCGTCGTAGTGCGCGTCGTCGACCCGCTTGAGCACGATCCGCGGGTGCAGGGCGCGGATCCGGGCTATCGAGCCGGGGCGCAGGTCGTCGTAGAGGACGACGAAGTCCTCGCACACGCCCGGGTTGGTCAGGGCGAGGCTCCTGAGGAGGGTGAGGAAGCCGGGCAGGTAGTTCTCGTCGACGTAGGACGCGAAGGCGATACGGCGCTTGCCGGTGAGGGCGTGGGCGTCGGTGACGGGGGCCTGGGTCGCAGGCGGGGCGGTGGTCATCGCAGGGAGATCCTCATGTCGGTCACGCTCTGGGCCCGCTGCATGACCCAGGCCTTCTCGCTCGTGTACTCGTGCACGGAGGTGATCGCGAGCTTCATCGCCTCCTGGACGCGGTAGGCGCCGCTCTCGTAGAAGTCGAAGCCGATCAGGTCCAGGGTGGGGCTGACGTCCAGGAAGTCCAGCAGGTACAGCATGTTGAAGCCGGTGGTGGGGATGCCGGACCAGACGTCGGTGCCGAGCCTGCCGATGTTGCGCACGGGCCAGCGCAGCGACTCGTCGCCGAGGAAGGTCTGGGCGCCGGGGACGAGCCGGTTGCGCAGGGAGTACTTCCAGTCGCCGGAGATGCCGCCGAACACCAGCCGGGTGGTGACCTGTTGGTCCCAGTTGAAGCCGTGCTTGTGGATGGTGGCGTGGATGTCGGTACGGCTGCCGGTGTGCCGCGGGTCGATCCGGTACGAGTTGAAGCGGACCACGAGGTCGTACGCGTCGATCTCGGCGCCCATGGAACTGGCGCCCACGCGGCCGGAGTTGGCGATCAGGCAGATCGACTTGCCGGCGATCTGGTTGCGGAACTCGCCGAGGCTGATCCACTGCACCCCGCCGATGGTGGGGTCGGCGACGGGGCCCCGCATCCGGTTGCGGCGCTGCTCGGCGTAGAGGGCGAGGGCCTCCGTGAGGGAGGCGAGGTCCGTCGACTCGGTGGTGCGCAGGTCGAGGTACTGGCTGAGGAGTTCCTGCCGGTCGGCGACCGGGGCCTCCTCGGCGGCCAGCGCGAGGAGCGCCGCCACCAGACGCGGCTCGGCCTCGGTCCAGTCCCCCACCGCGTGGGCGGCGAGGCCCTCGGCCCAGACGTCGGTGGCGGCGCGCCCGGTGAACTCCGCGGCGCGCGGGTTCTGGCGCTTGAGCAGGGCGAGGAGCTCGCGCTCCTTCTCGCCCGCGAGTCGCAGTCCGGCGATCTTGGCGCGGACGCCGAAGCCGTCCTCGTCGGTGAGGGCGAGGTACTTCTCGTACGCCTCGACGGCCTCGGTCTCCTCGCCGAGGGCCTCCAGGAGCCGGGCGCGCAGCCGCCAGCCGGCGCGGGAGTTCCTGCGCTGGGCGAGGACGGTGTCGCTGATGACGAGCGCGAGGTGCAACTCGTCGTCGTAGCCGCACTGGAGAGCCTTGTTGGCGACGGCGAGCAAGGCGTCGAGCAGTTCGCCAGGGATGCTGTTCGACGGGACGGTCGCGCCCTTGACGGCCCGCTTGAGCAGGGCGGTGGCGCCGCCGGCCGGGGCGGGCGCGGGGGCGGTGGTGGCGGTGGTGCCCCACACCACGAGCAACTTGCGCAGCTGCTCGGCGAGTTCGACGCGGCGCCGGTCGATGCTGCCGACGACCTTCCCGCTGTGGACCGCGCAGGCGCGCAGGCAGTCGTCCAGCTCCCCTCCACGCGCACGTGCACGTCTCTTCTGGACCGTCGTCATGGCACTCCTGTTTCGTCTTCTTACCAAAGTCGAGGCGAGTTCTTGTGCTTTGCATCTTGCGTGGGGGGATTCTGGGGGAATTTAGGAAGCCAAAACGACATCCAGGTGAACTGGCCGGGACCGGGCGGCCAATCGTTGGGTGGGCGGCCACGACATCCCTGTGATTCGGACTAATGTCCCTGTGTATCCGCAGGAAAAGCTGTCGAGGGGATGTCCGTGACCACGATGACCGTCCGCGAGGTGACGTCGACACCCCCGCGGCCGGGCCCGGCGGCGCCCCGTGAGCCCAGGCTGCGCGCTCTCGACGGATTGCGTCTGGTGGCCGCGCTGATGGTCGCCGCATACCACTACGGCGGCCGGGGCGGCGAGGTCACCGAGGCCTGGGGAACGTCCGCGAAAGACCAGTTCCCGACGCTGTCCGGGTATTTCGCGTACGGCTGTCTCGGTGTGCAGGTGTTTTTCGTGATCAGCGGATTCGTGATCTGCATGAGCGGCTGGGGCAGGCCGCTGAAGTCGTTCTTCGCCTCCCGCGCCTCCCGGCTGCTGCCCGCGTACTGGGTGGCGGTCCTGCTCGTCACGGCGGTCTTCGCGCTGCCGGTGGTCGCCTACCGGGCGGTCTCCCCGAGCGACGCCCTGGTCAACCTGACGATGCTTCAGCAGCCGTTGGGCGTGGACCGGGTGCTCGGCGTGTGCTGGACGCTGTGGGCGGAGGTCCGCTTCTACGCGCTGTTCGCCCTGTGCGTGGTCCTGCCGGGCGCCTCCCGGCGGCGGGTGATCCTGTTCTGCGCGGGCTGGACCCTGGCGGCGGCGATCGCCGAGGCCGCGCACCAGCCGCTGCTCGATGTCGTGCTGATGCCCGAGTACGCCCCCTTCTTCATCGGCGGCGTCGGCCTCTACCTCGTCCACCGCGACCGGCGGGACGTGTACGCGTGGGGCATCGTCGGCGTGAGCTTCCTGATCGGGCAGCACTACGCGGTGCGGAGTCTGTGGAACGCCGCCGATCCCGACGCCTTCGCGCACCGCACCACGGTGGGGATCGTGGCCGTCGTCGCCCTGGGCTTCCTCGCCGTCGGCGCGATCGCGCTCGGGTGGCTGCACTGGGCGAACTGGCGCTGGCTGACGGTGGCCGGGGCGCTGACGTACCCCTTCTACCTGGTCCACGAGCACCTCGGCTGGGTGGTGATCCACGGGCTGCACATCGGGCTCGGGGTGCCGTCGGCTCAGACCTTCGCGCTGACCGTCGTGGCGATGCTGGCGCTGGCCTGGCTGCTGAACCGGTATGTCGAGAAGCCGCTGACCCCGAGGCTGCGGTCGGCCCTGGCCAAGTCTCGGTGAGGCAGAAGGCCCGGCCCCGGACCGGCCGGTGCCGCACGGTCACCTCGCGCCGGGCCCGCACCGCCCCTCGATCCCTGCGATGACCATCGCCAGCCCCTCCTCGAAGTGCCGGTCGTAGTCCTCGAAGAGCTCCGCGCCCGCCGCCGCCGACAACGGGAAGTCGGCCATCAGGCGGGCGCGTTCGGCCACGTCGAAGCCCTCCCGGCGCTCGCCGGGCAGCGGCTCGACGCCCTGTTCCTCGGTGACGAAACCGAGGGTGTAGAGGTACGTCGTCGAGATCGCCCGGACCGCCTCGGCGAGGGTGAAGCCGGCGCCGGTGAACAGGCGGAGGTTGTCCTCCATCTGCTCCACGTGCACCGGGCCGGTGAACCGTGAGCCGCTGAAGACCTTGGCGCCGTCGCGGTAGCCGCGCAGTGCCGTGCGCAGTCCCCGGTTGCTCTTCAGCAGCCGTTCCTGCCAGGTGTCGTCGGCGTCGAGGGGGGTCCCCTCGGCCATCCGGCGGTACATCTGCGTCGCCATCTCGTCGAGCAGCGCCTGCTTGTCCTTGAAGTGCCAGTACAGGGCGGGCGCCTTGACGTCGAGTTCCCTGGCGATGGCGCGCAGGGTCAGGCCGTCCAGGCCCACCTCGTTCAGGAGCCTCAGGGCGGTGTCCGCCACCCGCCCGCGGTCCAGGGGCACACGTCGTTCCGAGTTCACGCTTGACAGCTTAACGCCGTTAAGGGCACGCTCACAGGCGTCATCACTTAACAACGTTAAGGAGAGTCGTCGTATGCGTATGCACACCGACGTACTGATCGTGGGCGCCGGACCGACCGGCCTCGCCCTCGGGGTCGACCTGGCCCGGCGCGGCGTGCCCGCGCTGGTCGTGGAGAAGGCCGAGGGGCTCTTCCCCGGCTCGCGCGGCAAGGGCCTCCAGCCGCGCACCATGGAGGTCTTCGACGACCTCGGCGTCCTGGACGCGATCCACGAGGCCGGGGGCAGCTACCCGGTGGGGATGATCTGGCAGGACGGCGAGCGGGTGGGCGAGCACCAGATGTTCGAACCGGCCGAGGCGACCGAGGGCTCGCCCTACGACGAGCCGTGGATGGTGCCCCAGTGGCGCACCCAGGAGATCCTGCGGGCACGGCTGGCGGAGCTGGGCGGCCAGGTGCTCCTCGGCCGCGAGCTGACCGGCCTCACCCAGGACGCGGACGGCGTGACCGCGCACTTCGCGACCGGCGGGGACCTGCGAGCCCGGTACCTGGTGGCGGCGGACGGCGGCCGCTCGACGGTGCGGCGCACGCTCGGCGTCGGCATGACCGGCGACACGGTGGACCCGCGGCCGATGCTGGTGGCGGACATCCGCGTGCGGGGCCTGGACCGCGAGAACTGGCACATCTTCCCGCCGCGCGGCGAGGGCGAGGGCTTCCTGGCGATCTGCCCCCTCGCGGGCACCGAGGACTTCCAGGTGACGGCCCAGTTCCCCGAAGGCAGCACGGTGGACGTCTCACCGGACGGCGTCCGCAAGGTGGTCGCCGCCCGCTCCCACCTCGCCCCCTCGGATGTCACCGAGGTCCGCTGGGCCTCCGACTTCCGCCCCCGCACGGCCCTCGCGGACCGCTTCCGCGCCGACCGGGTCTTCCTCGCCGGCGACGCGGCCCACCTGCACTCCCCGGCGGGCGGCCAGGGCCTGAACACCAGCGTCCAGGACGCCTACAACCTGGGCTGGAAGCTGGGCGCGGTACTGCGGGACGGGGCGCCCGCCGCGCTGCTGGACACCTACGAGGAGGAGCGCCGCCCGGTCGCCGCCGAGATGCTCGGCCTGTCGACCAGCGTCCACCGGGGGGAGACCCGGCGGGGGGACGCGACACGTCAGCTGGGGCTGGGGTACCGGGAGTCGTCCCTCACCAAGGAGACCCGGCCGGCGGCGACCGGGGTACGGGCGGGCGACCGCGCACCCGACGGCACCCTGGACGGCGTACGCCTCTTCGACGCCTTCCGGGGCCCGCACTGGACCCTGCTGGCGGTGGGCACCGAGGCGCCGGAGCCGCCGGCCGGGGTGCGGGTCGTACAGGGCGGGACGCAGGCCTCGTACGGGACGGGGCTATTCCTGGTGCGGCCGGACGGTTACGTGGGCTGGGCGGGCGAGACGGCCCGGGGGCTGACCGAGTACGTCACGCGCGTCGGTCTCCTCCCGTCACGCGCTCGCGACTGACAGCTTCACCGCGAACCCGAGGAACAGCGCCCCGGCGGCCGACGTCGCCCCCGCCGACAGCCGCCTGCGGCGCCGGAAGGCGGCCGCGAGCCTCGTCCCGCCGAATATCAGCGCGCTGAGGTACAGGAAACTCGCGATCTGGGCGAGCGTCCCGAGCACGACGAAGGACAGTGCGGGATAGGCGTACCCGGGGTCGACGAACTGCACGAAGAAGGCGACGAAGAACAGGATCGCCTTGGGGTTGAACAGGCTGATGACGAACGCCCGCCGCAGGGGACGCTCGTCGGCGGCGACCGGCTCCGCGGCCTCCCGCACGGCCTCCCGACGGGTCCGCCACATCCCCCAGGCGGCCCGCAGCATCCCCACCGCCAGCCACGTCAGATACCCGGCACCGGCGTACTTCACGATCCCGAACAGGACGGCGTTGGCCTGCAACAGCGAGGCCACCCCGGCCGCCGACAACGTCATCAGCACGGCGTCCCCGCACCACACCCCGGCCGCGGCGGTGTACCCCGCCCGCACCCCGCGCCGGGCGGCGACGGAGAGCACGTACAGGGAGTTGGGGCCGGGCAGCAGAACGATCAGGACGAGGCCCGCGAGATAGGTGGGGAGGTCGATGACACCGAACATGTGCAGGAGTGTCGCACGCTAGAACGCGTCCGAGGGAACGTGTTTTCCCCACACCTCCCGCAGCGCGTCGCACACCTCGCCGACCGTCGCCCGGGCCCGTAGCGCCTCCTTCATCGGGTACAGGACGTTGTCCTCGCCCGCGGCCGCCTTCTTCAGGGCGGCCAGGGCCGCGGCCACCGCCGACGCGTCGCGGTCGGCGCGCAGCCGGGCCAGCCGCCGCGCCTGCCGGGCCTCGATCGCCGGGTCCACCCGCAGGGGCTCGTACGGCTCCTCCTCGTCGAGCCGGAAGCGGTTCACCCCCACCACGACCCGCTCACCGGAGTCCGTCTCCTGCGCGATGCGGTAGGCGTTGCGTTCGATCTCGTCCTTCTGGAAGCCGTGCTCGATGGCCGCGACCGCGCCACCGAGGTCCTCCACCCGCCGCATCAGGTCGAGCGCCGCGCTCTCCACGTCGTCCGTCATCCGCTCGACCACATAGGACCCCGCGAACGGGTCGACCGTCGCCGTCACATCGGTCTCGTACGCCAGGACCTGCTGGGTGCGCAGCGCCAGCCGTGCCGACTTGTCCGTGGGCAGCGCGATCGCCTCGTCGAAGGAGTTCGTGTGCAGGGACTGCGTACCGCCGAGCACCGCCGCGAGCCCCTGGACCGCGACCCGGACCAGGTTCACCTCCGGCTGCTGGGCCGTCAGCTGCACGCCCGCCGTCTGGGTGTGGAAACGCAGCATCTGCGACTTGGGGTTCCACGCGCCGAACTCCTCCCGCATCACCCGCGCCCAGATCCGGCGCGCGGCACGGAACTTGGCGACCTCCTCCAGGATCGTCGTACGGGCCACGAAGAAGAAGGAGAGCCGCGGCGCGAAGTCGTCGACGTCCATGCCGGCCGCGAGGGCCGTGCGGACGTACTCGATGCCGTCCGCCAGCGTGAACGCGATCTCCTGCGCGGGCGAGGCGCCCGCCTCCGCCATGTGGTAGCCGGAGATGGAGATCGTGTTCCACCGCGGCATCTCGGCACGGCAGTAGCGGAAGATGTCGGCGGTGAGCCGCAGCGAGGGCTTCGGCGGGAAGATGTACGTGCCCCGCGCGATGTACTCCTTCAGCACGTCGTTCTGGATCGTGCCGGTCAGCTTCCCGGCCGGGACGCCCTGCTCCTCCGCCACCAGCTGGTAGAGCAGCAGCAACAGGGCCGCGGGCGCGTTGATCGTCATCGACGTCGAGACCTGGTCCAGGGGGATCCCGCCGAACAGCACCCGCATGTCCTCGATCGAGTCGATCGCCACACCCACCTTGCCGACCTCGCCGTGCGCGATCGGGGCGTCGCTGTCGTGGCCCATCTGGGTCGGCAGGTCGAAGGCGACCGACAGCCCCGTCGTGCCGTGCGCGATCAGCTGCCGGTAGCGGGCGTTGGACTCCGCCGCGGTGCCGAAGCCCGCGTACTGGCGCATGGTCCAGGGGCGGCCGGTGTACATCGACGGGTACACCCCGCGGGTGAAGGGATACGCGCCCGGTTCGCCCAGCTGCTGTGCCGGGTCCCAGCCCGCCAGGTCCCCGGGACCGTAGACGGGTTCGATGGGCAGTCCGGACTCCGACTCGCGCGTCATGGTGTGCCGCCTCCCGCTGGGTGAGTGCTCGCCGGTTCCCCACCACCATGCCGCGCCGTTCGCAACCAGTCATCCGCGGGAAACCATCTGTGGTGACACCGGTGCACACCGGCGGTGAGAAGGCGGGGCGGCGGATGCGTACAGAGGGCATGCGGACAGCGAT
The DNA here is from genome assembly GCF_055575395.1 of Streptomyces sp. NPDC034103. Classification (NCBI taxonomy): domain Bacteria; kingdom Bacillati; phylum Actinomycetota; class Actinomycetes; order Kitasatosporales; family Streptomycetaceae; genus Streptomyces; species Streptomyces sp. NPDC034103. Next base: position 148,107 of record NZ_JBVISS010000011.1, read on the forward strand.
GGCGGCGCTGGTGGCGGTGGTGGCCGTGGGCGGCTGCACCGTGCGGGCGCCGCAGGACGACGGGAAGGGCCCGGTGCGCATCGAGCTGCCCGAGAACTCCGCCGCCCCGTCCGCCTCCACGCGCGCCGACGACGACGAGCCGGGCGCCGCGCCGACGAAGGCCGCGCCCGAGGTCCTCCTCGCTCCCGGCGACCGCGGCCGTGACGTACGGGAGTTGCAGGCCCGGCTGCGCCAGGTCGCCTGGATCTTCGAGGGGCCGACCGGGACCTACGACGAGGCGACCGAGGAGGCCGTCAAGGGGTTCCAGGGCAAGCGCGGGCTGCCGAGGACCGGCGAGACCGACACCGTCACCTGGCGGCGGCTGCTGCGGATGACGCACGAACCGGGCAGGTGGGAGCTGTACCTGATGGGCGGCCAGCCGGCCGCCGCCCCGGACCCGCGCTGTCTGACCGGCCGGGTGCTGTGCATCAGCAAGTCGAGCCGGACCCTGCGCTGGATGGTGGACGGCCGGACCGTCACCACGGCGGCGGTGCGGTTCGGCTCGGAGTACACCCCGACCCGGGAAGGCGTGTTCCGCGTCTACTGGAAGTCCCGCCACCACGTCTCGACGCTCTACGACTCCCCCATGCCGTACGCGATGTTCTTCAGCGGCGGCCAGGCGGTGCACTACTCGTCCGACTTCGCGGCCCGGGGCTACGGGGGCGCCTCGCACGGCTGCGTGAACGTACGGGACGAGGCGGTGATCGCGGAGCTCTTCCAGGAGGTCCGCGACGGCGACAAGGTCGTCGTGTACTGGTGAGTGTGGGGCGCGGGCGGGACCGGGGGAACGTGTCCCGCCCGCGCCGAGGTGCACGAGCCGTGGGTACGGGGGGAACCCCGGCTCTGTGCGACGGCCGATGACCAGTCGGCTCACTCATGTCAGCGCCGGCGCGGCCGAAAGTGTCACACCGGGCGCGAGAGAAGTTCCGCGCCCTGTGGGGACGCGGGTCAGAGCGCCGTGTACGACGGGTTCGGCGAGGGCTCGGGTGCGGCCGCGTCCCGCTTCGGCAGCGGGGTGGTGTCATCGGCCGTCGGGGACGGCGAAGGGGTGGACAGGCCCCCGTTCGGACGGTGGCCGCGGCCGGGGGCACCGTCGTGGCTGTCGCCGCCGCCCTGCCGGTCGTCGCCGCCCTGCCGGTCGTCGCCGTCGTGGCCGTCCTTGTCCCGGTCCCGTTCCTGGCGCCCGTCGTCCTGGCCGGCCTTTCCGTCGCCGGCCCGCAGGACGCCCTCGCAGTACTTCCACACCTGAGTGGAGCCACCCGCCAGCCGTTCCAGCGCACGGCTGCGGTCGGCGGACAGCCGCTTGCCGTCGCGCAGGTCCCGGCACGCCGCCGGTCCGCCGTCCCACCGGGACCCGAAGCCGTCCTTGCCGCGGTCGTGCCTGCCGGAGCCGGGGTCGGTGCTCGGGGCGCCGCCGGCGTCGGAGTGCGGGGGGCTGTCGTCGGGGGTGCCGCTCGCGGAGCCGTCCGGTGTCGGCTCGCCCTCACCCGCGTCGTCGGGCGACGGGGAGACCAGGGGGCGGTCCGTCGTCGCGGCGGTCGACACCGTGGCACCGGGGCGCGGTTCGTCGTCGCCGAACGGCGTCGGCAGCATTCCGGTTGCGGCCGCGACCGTGACTCCCCCGACCATGCCAAGGGCCAGCACAGCGGCCATCCCGAACCGCACGGGACGACGACCACGCCGGGCACGCGGCGGGCGGTGCGCGGGGGCGCCGATACGGACCAGACCGGCGTCGTCGGCCGACGGGCGGACAACGGCTCCGGGCGCCCGCGGCCCCGGGCGAGCGGACGGACCGCGGTGGTCCCTGGGGGGCCGGGCGGCGGGGGTGGCGGCATGGGCGGGGGCCGTGGCAGGGCCGGGGGCGGCGGCATCTCCGGGGGCTTCAGCCGGACCGGGGGCCGTGGCAGGACCGGGGGCTTCAGCCCGACCGGGGGACGCGGCAGGGCCGGGGGCCGTGGCAGGGCCGGGGGCTTCTGCGTGGCCGGAGGCCGTGGCAGGCGCTCCGCGGTCCGTGCGCGCCTTGCGGAAGGCGGCCAGCGCGGCGGCCTCGCCGGGGAGTTCGGCGCTGTTCGCCGGGGGTGCCGCGGAGAGCGCGCCGAGGGTCTTGGCGAGGCGCTCGGCCTCGTCGCGGGCGGCGGCGTCGACAGCGTTGTCCAGGGACTCGCCGCGCAGCAGACGCTCGGCGGTTTCGGCGTCCAGCCACCCGTACTGCTTGTCGGCCATCACATGTCCTTCTGCGTCCGCGGACGCGTATGCGTCACACTCGCGGACGTCACCGCACGGGTGTGCGGTTCTCGCTGGGGCGGGAGCGCGTCGAGCTCCCCCACGCTCGACCCCGCTCGCGCGGGACGGCCCCCCTCGGCGGATTCCGGATCGGTGCCGAGCAGTTCCGCGAGCCTCTTCAGGCCGCGGTGCGCGGCGGTCCGTACGGCTCCGGGCCGCTTGCCCAGCGTCTCGGCGGCGCTCTTGGCGTCGAGGCCCACCACCACGCGCAGGACGACGGCCTCGGCCTGGTCCTGCGGAAGGCGGGCGATGAGGGACAGGGTGCTGTCGGTCGCCAGGGCCTCCATGGCCTCGCCCGCGGTGTCGGACTCGGCGGCCTTCCCGGTCAGCTCGGTCTCATCGCCGCCGATCGCGGGGCGGCGGCCGCGCATGCGTATGTGGTCCAGGGCGCGGTTGCGGGCGATCCGGGCGGCCCAGCCGCGGAACCGGTCCGCGTCACCGCTGAACCGTCCCAGGTCCCGGGCTATCTGGAGCCAGGCCTCGGAGGCGACGTCCTCGGCGTCCGGGTCACCGACCAGCGTGCGGACGTATCCGAGCAGCCGCGGGTGCACGGCGCGGTACACAGTCCGGAACGCGGTCTCGTCCCCGTCCTGTGCCGACAGCACCGCGGCGGTCAGCTCCGCGTCATCCCCCAGCACGCATGGTTCCTCAGTCGATGGTCGCGGCCCCGAGGCCGCCTGCGATCGCGGTGATCCCTCGCCTCCCCGCTCGGCGCGAAAGGCACGTTACGACCTGAAACCGCTGCTCGTCCATGTCCGTACAAGATGCACCTAGCCCGGACCGATGCGGGTACGCCCCCGGCTGTGACAGAAAACGCATCCCTGGCGCTGTAGGAAGTACGGGCCGCCGCGCGGCCCGTGCCGCGCGACGGCCGGGGCCTCTCCTGTGGGGGGTGGCGGCCCCGGCCGTTGCCTTGGCGGCGGGGCCTCGCGGCTACTGCTTCTTCTTGCCGGACGCCTTGTCGGCCTTGTCCGTGCCGTCGTCCGTGCCGGTGCCCGCGCCCTTGCTCTCGCGCTGGCTCTGTCCCTCGCCCTGTCCCTCGCCCTGCCCCTTGCCCGCGGTCCCGGACCCGCCCTGACCCAGGCCCTGGCCCTTGGCCTGATCCGTGCCCTTGCCCGCCGCGCCCTTGGCCTCCGCGTCCGCCAGTCGCCGCGCGCAGTACGACGCAACGTTCCCCTCGCCGTCCGCCGCCTCGATCAGCCGCTGCCAGGCCGTGGAGTCGAGCGCGTTGCCGCGGCCTCGCACCCGCTCGTAGGTCCGGCAGTGGGCCTCGGTGTCCTCGGCGGTGTCCGGACGGTCGGGGCGGGTGGACGGGCTCTCGGCGGAGGGGGCGGTGCCCGGCCGGGCGGGGGCGGAGGTGTGCGCCTCGGTCCTGTCCTCGCCCTCGGCGGACGACGGGCCGCCCGTGCCGATCGTGGCGAAGGCGACGCCGCCGACGGTGAGGCTCGCCACGAAGACCGAGAGCGTGGTCCGCAGCGAGCGGGACAGCCGGCGCCGCTCGCGGGGCCGCCAGTCGTCCCGGCGGCGGGTGCGGGCCCGGTGCGCCCCGGCGTCGCGGGCGGCCCGGAAGGCGGCGACGGCCCGCTGCTCGCCCTCGCCGAGGACCTGGTCCGCGTACGGGTCGACGTCGTCCCGCACCGCGGCGGCGAGCAACGTCTCCAGCTCGACCGGGGTCGGGAAACCGGGCGCGGTGTCGCCGGGGTGCCCCTGCCGGCGGCCGGGACTCCCGCCGCCGCTCCGCCCTTCACCCATGCCCGTTCCGTCCCTGTCCCTGTTCCTGCCCGGCCCGTCGCCGTCGTTCATGTCGACTCCCCCAGCGTGCGGGGGTCGTCATCCGTCACACTCTCGTCGCCCAGCTGCTGCGCGAGGCGCCTCAGCCCCCGGTACGCGGCGGTGCGCACCGCCCCCGGCCGCTTGCCGAGGACGCGCGCGGCGGCCGGACCGTCGAGGCCGACGACCACCCGCAGCAGCACCGCCTCGGCCTGGTCCCGGGGCAGCCTTCGGACCAGTTCGAGCGCGTACTCGGTGGAGATGGACTCCAGTGCCTGGTCGTGGGTGCTCTGCGGGCCCGGCAGGTCGAACATGTCCTGTTCGAGCGTCGCCGACCGGGGCCGCACCTTCTGCCGCCGCAGGTGGTCCAGCGCCCGGTGCCGGGCGATGGTCGCGCTCCAGCCCCGAAAGCCCGCCCCGTCGCCCTTGAACCGGCCGAGGTCGCGGGCGATCTCCAGCCAGGCGTCGGAGGCCACGTCCTCGGCGTCGTCGCCGACGATCCCGCGGAGATAGCCGAGCAGGCCGGGCTGCACGATCCGGTACGCCACCGCGAAGGCGCCCTCGTCCCCCTCCTGGGCCCGCGCGACGGCCGCGCCCAGCTCCCCGTCGTAGGCCTGCACGCGGCGGGGTTCCCCTCCTCGACCCAAGAACTGTCCTCGTCCGTACGGTTGCGTGGCGCTCGCACACCTTTTCGGCGCGAGCGCTCTGGCGGGTTCTCCCCCACGCTCAACAGCGCCGGACGCCGCAGATCTGTCACTGCGTCACACGCGCCGCCGGGGGGGACGACCGTGGGCGCGGCGGCGCGGACGGCCGCGCGGCCGTTCGTCAGCAGGCAGCGCTCCTTCCGCGGGTCCGGCCGTGCAGGGTCAGGTAGAAGGTCCGCAGGGACTCCTCGGGGCCGCCCGACTCGAAGCGGTTGAGGACCTTGCCGAGCGGGTTCCAGACCCGGCCGTCGGGCATCCGGACGCCGACCGGCTGGCCGAAGTACGCGCGCTGCGTCTCGTCCAGGTCGACCCACCCCGCGCCCGCCCGGCGCACCAGCACCTCACCGACGTAGGCGCCCAGCCCCAGCAGCGGCCCGTGCACCCGGTCGCGGTCGGCGCCGCCCTTGCGCAGGCCGTCGACGAGGAAGTCGACGACCCGCAGGCTGGCCACGGAGTAGTCCAGCGGCAGCCTGCCGCGCGCGCCGACCCGGGCGACGAACGCGGCCGCCTCCGCCCGCATCCCGCTCGCGCACGGCACGCGCCCGATCTGCTTCCCCATGGCCCCACCCCTTCGTCCGGCTTGCACTCCCCGCTGTCCCAGCGGATGCCGCCCCGGGAACATCACGGGTCACGGGCGTGGCGATGCCCACACAGACGCCTCACAGACCGCGTGCAGCCTTTCGACCCCGCCCGCCGCACGAGCCCCGGCCCCTTCACAAGCCCCGCCCGCCGCACGAGCCCCGGCCCCTTCACAAGCCCCGCCCGCTGCACGGGCCCCGGCCGTCTCACCCGCGCGCGGCGCCGTCTCACCCGCGCGCGGCGCCGTCTCACCCGCGCACGGCGCCGCCCGCCGCGTCCCGGCACAGCAGCCGCAGCGACCCGTGCCCGGCGAAGCCCCGGCGCGCCTCCTCGATCGGGTCCCACAGCCGGCCGTCGGGCGTCCGTATCCAGTGCTCGCCCCCGCTCGCCCACCACTCGGCGCCGGCCTGACGGACGATCACCTCACCGGCGTACGCGCCGAACCCGCGCAGCACCGCCGCGACGGCGTCGTACGGGGGCTCCTCGCGCCGCAGGTCGTCGATCATCCGGTCGACGCGCCACAGGCTCTGCGCCGAGTAGTCCAGCCGTACCCGCGCTCCCTCCCGCATGGTCGCCACCGCGTCCGCCGCCCATCGCACCGGCTTCATCGCCGCCGAGGGCCTGGTCTCGTGCTGTGCGTGCTGTGTCGTCACGTCCTCAAGAGCGCTTGGGGAGGGCCGATCGTCACCCGGTTCCGGCCCCCCTCGCCGGACCGTCGCAGAACCGACCCGGCTCCACCCCACGGCGGTCACAGGACCCTCTCAGGCGCGCGGCCCCGTGAGGCGCGGCCCCTTGCCGTCGTCGTAGCCCCCCGCCCGGTGCAGCCGCCCGGTTCAGCCGCGTCCGCGAGCGCGCCGGGACACCACCGCCCGCAGCACGCGCCGACCTTCCACGGACACCTCCAGGGCGCGACGCAGCCCGGCCGTGCCATGGCCGGCGAGGACCTCCAGGACGGTGATCTGGCGGCGCAGTTCGGCGGCGGCCAGCGGCGGCATGCCGTCGGTGCGGCCCTCGCGGCGGGAGTCCACGGAGTCGTCGTCCACGGCGGGGTCGAGGATGCGGTGGATCTGGAGCGAGGCGACGGAACAGGCGTCCGCCCAGAGCCGTACCTCGGCGGCGTCCGGTGCGCCGGGCGCGGCGTCGAGCATCCGGCGGGCGAGGACGGCGGCCTCGTCCTCGGCGGTGCCCTGACCGGCGCCGAGCCTGTCGCGCGCGGCCTCCAGGCCCGCGGCCCAGTCGCCGGTGTCGGCGAGGCTCGCCCACAGGGGCCGCAGCAGCTCGTCGTCGCCGCCGAGCAGCGGCACGCACCGGTCCAAACAAGCCAACCCGCTGGCGGCCAGTCCGCGCTCGTCCGCCTGAGCGATCAGCTCCACCAGACTCATCCACGCCTCCTCGACAGTCCCGTCCGGAACGTGTCGGCGCCGCGGGACCCCTTTGCCTGCGGACTTCCCTAACGGAGCCCGCACTTCCCCTTACTGCGTGCGACGGCGCCGGAGTGTCACAGGGGCACGACGGCGAGCCGGTCGAGCAGTCGGAAGAACAGGTTTTCGGCCAACGGATCGGCCTCCGCGGTCAGCACCTCCAGCAGCCGCTCGGCCTCGACGGCGTGCCCGGCCTCCTCGGCCCAGGCGACGGCCCGCTCGGCGGCGTCCCCCGGCTCCAGGAAGTAGTCCTCCAGCGTGAGGCCCTCTTGGTCGGCGCCGAGGTACGTGGCCATCGCGGCCCGCGCCAGACAGGTCGTCCACGCCCCGCTCTCCGGCCCAGCCGCCTCCACGACCACGCAGTCGCTGTCCATCACGTACCCGAACAGCGCGGGCGCCCCGGTCTCCCGGGCCAGCGCGTTCATGGACCCGACGTCCCCCTGCGCGCCCGGGTGCTCCCACACCTGCCAGCCCTCGGCCGTCCGAGCCCGCGGGCTCAGTTCCCCGGCCCCCGCGAGCGCCTCCAGTTCCCCGAGCGCCCGCGTGCTGCGGCCCACGACGAAATACCCCCAGTAGCCCATTTCCGGTTCCCCCCGGCGTCTTGGCTGCGGCTCGGGCCCGAATACACCACAGCCGTACGGCAGTTCGCAGCCGTATCGGACAATCCGGGGTATCCGGTGCCTCAGGCGGGCACGGGGACGGGTCCCTGGAGGGCCTTCATGTGCTGCATCCGCGTCAGCCGCAGCACCACGGCGATGGCGAGAGCCGCGGCCGCGACGTCGACGACGTCGGAGAACAGCATCTGCGTCACCGCCTCGTGCATCTCCTCGGCGGAGTCGGCCTTGCGGTTCGCGGTGGAGGCGGCCCGGCCGGAGAGCAGCGAGAGGACCCAGAACGTCCACCAGGTGTTGACCAGGCCGTGCGAGCGCCGGGCGCCCCAGGGGCTGCTGGCGTCCCAGATGTCCAGCGTGATGCGGCGCGGGAACCAGAGGTTCACGATCGGCACGAACCAGCCGCCGATCGCCCAGCCCCGCTTCTTGGTGTGCCCGAGGGGCTGGAACACCTCGGCGTTGACGCGTACCCGGTGGAACCAGCACAGGAACAGCACGGCGGTGGTGAGCAGCGCGACCGTCTGGACGGTGCCGGCGATCGAGTAGAGCCGGTCCGCGCGCTCGGCGCGCTCACCGAGCTGTGCGCCGCTCGCGAGGTCGCCCGACACGTCGTACAGGACGACGTCCGCCCAGACGGCGAACAGGTCGGTGGCGATCACCGCGCCGAGTCCCGCGACGGCGGCCCGCCCGAGCCCGATCGGCGACCGCAGCCAGGCGGCCGGCGCGATGAAGTGGTCATGGCTGGTGTCGGGCATGGTGAGGACGTCCCCTGGGTCGTGACATGGAAAGCCACACCCGGCTCTCCCCAGAACCTCACGCGCGGCTAGCGGAACATACGGTTCACCAGCGCCGTACGTCCACTTCCGGCTCAGTCCAGCCGGTCCGCCAGCGCCTTGAAGCCGGCCCAGGACAGCGGCGGCCGGTCCGCGTCCCACAGCTTCTGGACCACGGCCCGCAGCGGCAGCCGGACGCCGGCCGCGACCTGGTCCTGGGTCTGCGCGTTCGGGAAGTCGCCCCAGACAGCGAAGTAGCCGCCCTGGATCTGGTCGTCGTACCCGGCGTCGACCGCCTGGGTGCCCCGCACCACCCGCGGGGTCCACTGCTCGTAGATCCGCTGTCCCGTGGGATAGACGAACTGGTTGGGCTGGCCGAGGACGTAGTAGAGGAACTGGTCGTTGAAGTTGATCAGCTGGCGGCCCGCGCTCAGGTACTCCTCGGGCTGGCGGGCCCCGATCTCCTTGCCGGTCCAGTAGGCGACCTGGATGTCCTTGTCCGGCTGCACGGACGTGCCGCGGAAGAAGCCGTCGTTCCAGGCGAGCGGGGTCCTGTCGTGGGCGCGGACGGTGGCGGCGCGGTCGTTGAGCCAGTCGGTGGTGAGGTCCGCGACGGTCCCGCCGGCGCCGAACGCCTCCCGCGCGGCGGCCGCCAGCTGCGGATACGAGGCCTCCGGGTCGTTCACCGTCAGCGCCCGGTACTCGTCGCCGCCCAGGTGCCAGCGCTTGCCGGGGAAGAGAGCGGCGTACTCGTTCAGCAGATCGTCGACGAGCTGGGCGGACCCGGCCTTGGAGATGTCGATGGCCCCGGTGACGGCGGCCCCGGAGGCGTTGCGCAGCTGCAGCTCCGGGTGCGCGGCGAGCACGGCGCCCAGATGCCCCGGGGAGTCGATCTCGGGCACGACGGCGATGTGCCGCTGGGCGGCGAGCCGGACGATGGACCTGACCTGGGCCTTGGTGAGGTGCTGCGGGGAGACGATCTCGGGGTGCGAGTCGGACGCGATCCGCCAGCCCTGGTCGTCGGAGAAGTGCAGCTGGAGCTGGTTGAACTTCAGGTCCCCGAGCTCGCGCACCCGGTCCTCGATCCAGCCCGCGGTGAAGTTCTTGCGCGCGATGTCCAGGGAGAACCCGCGCACCGCCTTGGCCGGCCCGTCCCGTACGACGCCCTCCGGCGCGGTGCCGCCGCCGTGCACCTCCTGCTTGAGGGTGCGGGTCCCGTAGAAGACCCCCGCGTCGGCGGACCCCCTGATCTCCACCCGGCCCGCGCGCACGGTCATGGTGTACGCCTCCGGGCCGCCCCCCTGGCCGTCGTCGAGCGCCAGCCGCAGGTCGCCGTCCCTGACGTCCGCCTTCTCGCCGGCGTACGTCAGTCCCAGCTCACCGGCGACCAGCCGGCCCTCGTCGGCCAGCGCCGCGTCGTTCACCACGACCCGCTGCCCGCCGCGCGGACGCCAGCCGGGGCCGCGCTCCGGCTTGTGCGCGCCGACGGCCGGGATCGTGCGCGGGGTCTTCGACAGAGGGTAGGAGCGGGTGGGCGACGGTGTCGGGCTCGGGGTGCGCGCCGCGCCGGTCGTGCTCCGCGCGGCGTCGCCGGACGGCCGCTGGGCCGCCGACCCCGCCGGACCGCTGTCGTCGCCGTACCCCGAGGCCCACAGCCCGAGCCCCACGCCCGCGCCGACGGTCACGGCCACCGCCGCGCCGACGACCACCCGGGTCCGCAGCTGCCGTGCCTCGCGCGCCGACGGGCGGCGCCTGTGCTGGCTCACGTTTCCAACCTAGGCATGAGGGATGGCCGAATGGGTCCACCAGACGTTCCGAAACTCTGCCGTTCGAGTGAAATTCGGTTATCCGTCGGACACGTCTCGCCCGGTCTCGGTAACGTGACGCGACCCCTCTCACAGCTTCCCCTGCCGAAACACACGTGACGCCCACACACCTTCCTGGCCGAGTGGCCATACCGGCTCTGCCCGAGCAGATCCGCTCCTCACCGTCGCCCAGCCTGCTGGACGCCTTCAACTCCGCGTCCCCGGACGAGGCCCACAGCCTCCTTCTCGGCTGCCTGCGCAGCCTCCGCTGGTCCCGTCGGGTGGCAGAACACCGCCCGTACCCGGATCTGGAGTCCCTACTCGCGGCGTCGGACGAGGCCGCGTACGACCTGTCGCCGGGGGATCTGGCGGAGGCCCTGGCGGGTGAGACCCTGCCGAGCCTGCCGGACGGGACGTACGAAGCCGCCCATATGGCACTGGACGCCGCACATGCCGCGTACGAGGCGAAGTTCGGGCACGCGTTCGTCATCTGTCTCGACGGGCTGCCGCCGACCGAGTCCCTGGACCACGTCCTGGCCGGAATCCGGTCACGATTGACAAACGATCCGGAGGAGGAGCGGGTGCTGGCGGCCGACGAATTGCGGCGCCTGGCGAAGGGACGTCTGGTCAATGCCCTCAGACAACGGAACCACGTGCCCCAGTAGCCCGTCCGTGCAACTTTGATCACATCGGTTGGGCCGCTGTCAGCATCCCGACAACACGTCGCTACGATGCTGGGGGCCGGTGGACCGTACCCGGCCGGGCCAGGCCGACAGCACAAGCCGGCGGCCCCAATCCCCGCTCCCGGAGGGACTTCCGTGCCGGCTGGAACGCTGTACCGCGGCCGGGAAGGAATGTGGTCCTGGGTGGCTCATCGAGTCACCGGCGTCCTCATCTTCTTCTTCCTGTTCGTTCACGTGCTGGACACCGCTCTCGTCCGTGTCTCCCCCGAGGACTACGACAGGGTCGTAGCCACTTACAAGACCCCCCTCGTCGCGTGCCTGGAGTACGGCCTCGTCGCCGCCATCCTGTTCCACGCGCTCAACGGCCTGCGCGTCATCGCCGTCGACTTCTGGTCGAAGGGGCCGCGCTACCAGAAGCAGATGCTCTGGTCGGTCGTCGGCCTGTGGGTCGTGCTGATGATCGGGGCGATCTACCCCGTCCTCGGCCACGCCGCTCGTGAACTGTTCGGGAGCTGACGCGTATGTCCATCACTGAGAAGTCCGCGTCCGGTATCGGCCCCGTCGAGGGCGAGTCCCTCTACGACGTCGACAACCCGGCCCCCCTCATCGAGGCCCCGCGCCAGCGCACCAAGAAGACCCCGCGGTCCACCCGCGGCAACTTCGAGATGGCCGCGTGGCTGTTCATGCGCCTGTCCGGCATCGTGCTGGTCGTCCTGGTCCTCGGCCACCTGCTGATCCAGCTGGTGCTCGACGGCGGCGTCTCCAAGATCGGCTTCGCCTTCGTGGCCGGCCGCTGGGCGTCGCCGTTCTGGCAGGTCTGGGACCTGCTGATGCTGTGGCTCGCGATGCTGCACGGCACCAACGGCCTGCGCGTGATCATCAACGACTACGCGGAGCGCGCGAACACCCGGCTGTGGCTCAAGGGCCTGCTCTACACCGCCTCGGTGTTCACCATCCTGCTGGGCACGCTGGTGATCTTCACCTTCGACCCGAACATCCGCTAGGCACGGGGCTGAGGAATTTCCTGATGAAGATCCACAAGTACGACACCGTCATCGTCGGCGCGGGCGGCGCCGGCATGCGCGCCGCCATCGAGGCGACGAAGCGCAGCCGTACCGCCGTGCTGACGAAGCTCTACCCCACCCGGTCCCACACGGGCGCCGCGCAGGGCGGCATGGCCGCCGCGCTGGCCAACGTGGAGGAGGACAACTGGGAGTGGCACACCTTCGACACGGTCAAGGGCGGTGACTACCTGGTCGACCAGGACGCCGCCGAGATCCTGGCGAAGGAGGCCATCGACGCCGTCCTCGACCTGGAGAAGATGGGCCTGCCGTTCAACCGGACGCCCGACGGGACGATCGACCAGCGCCGCTTCGGCGGTCACTCCCGCAACCACGGCGAGGCCCCGGTCCGCCGGTCCTGCTACGCCGCGGACCGCACCGGCCACATGATCCTCCAGACGCTGTACCAGAACTGCGTCAAAGAGGGCGTGGAGTTCTTCAACGAGTTCTACGTCCTGGACCAGCTGATCACCGAGGTCGACGGCGTCAAGAAGTCCGCCGGTGTCGTGGCGTACGAGCTGGCCACCGGCGAGATCCACGTCTTCCAGGCGAAGGCCGTGATCTACGCCTCCGGCGGCACCGGCAAGTTCTTCAAGGTGACGTCGAACGCGCACACCCTGACCGGTGACGGCCAAGCCGCGGTCTACCGTCGCGGGCTGCCGCTGGAGGACATGGAATTCTTCCAGTTCCACCCGACCGGCATCTGGCGCATGGGCATCCTGCTGACGGAGGGCGCCCGCGGTGAGGGCGGCATCCTGCGCAACAAGGACGGCGAGCGCTTCATGGAGAAGTACGCGCCGGTCATGAAGGACCTCGCCTCCCGTGACGTGGTGTCCCGCTCCATCTACACGGAGATCCGTGAGGGCCGCGGCTGCGGTCCCGAGGGCGACCACGTCTACCTCGACCTCACCCACCTCCCGCCGGAGCAGCTGGACGCCAAGCTCCCGGACATCACCGAGTTCGCGCGGACCTACCTCGGTATCGAGCCGTACACGGACCCGATCCCGATCCAGCCCACCGCGCACTACGCCATGGGCGGCATCCCGACCAACGTCGAGGGTGAGGTCCTGGCGGACAACACCACGGTCGTCCCGGGCCTGTACGCGGCCGGCGAGGTCGCCTGCGTCTCGGTGCACGGCGCCAACCGCCTGGGCACGAACTCCCTGCTGGACATCAACGTGTTCGGCCGCCGGGCGGGCATCGCCGCCGCCGAGTACAGCCACACCGCCGACTACGTCGAGCTGCCGGAGAACCCGGCGCAGTTCGTGGCCGAGCAGGTCGAGCGGCTGCGCTCCTCCACCGGCACCGAGCGGGTGGCGACGCTCCGCAGGGAGCTGCAGGAGACCATGGACGCCAACGTCATGGTGTTCCGCACCGAGCAGACGATCAAGACGGCGGTCGAGAAGATCGCGGAGCTGCGCGAGCGCTACAAGAACGTCGCGATCCAGGACAAGGGCCGTCGCTTCAACACGGACCTGCTGGAGGCGATCGAGCTCGGCAACCTGCTGGACCTCGCCGAGGTCATGGCGGTCTCCGCGCTGGCCCGCAAGGAGTCCCGCGGCGGTCACTACCGCGAGGACTACCCGAACCGCGACGACATCAACTTCATGCGCCACACCATGGCGTACCGCGAGGTCGGCGACGACGGCACCGAGTCCATCCGTCTCGACTACAAGCCGGTCGTCCAGACCCGCTACCAGCCGATGGAGCGTAAGTACTGATGGCAACCCCTGTTCTGGACAAGAAGGACGCGGCCGGCGAGCCCGAGCCCGGCTTCGCCGACTCCCCGTACATCGCGATCACCGTCCGCGTGCGCCGCTTCAACTCCGAGGTCTCGGCGGAAGCGGTCTGGGAAGACTTCCAGCTGGAGATCGACCCGAAGGAGCGCGTCCTCGACGCCCTCCACAAGATCAAGTGGGACCTGGACGGCTCGCTGACGTTCCGCCGCTCCTGCGCGCACGGCATCTGCGGCTCGGACGCCATGCGGATCAACGGCAAGAACCGTCTGGCCTGCAAGACGCTGATCAAGGACATCAACCCCGAGAAGCCGATCACGGTCGAGCCCATCAAGGGCCTGACGGTCCTGAAGGACCTGGTCGTCGACATGGAGCCGTTCTTCCAGGCGTACCGGGACGTCATGCCCTTCCTCATCACGAAGGACACGAACGAGCCCACGCGTGAGCGTCTGCAGACCGCGGAGGACCGCGAGCGCTTCGACGACACCACGAAGTGCATCCTCTGCGCGGCGTGCACGTCGTCCTGCCCGGTCTTCTGGAACGACGGCCAGTACTTCGGTCCGGCCGCCATCGTCAACGCCCACCGCTTCATCTTCGACTCGCGTGACGAGGCCGGGGAGCAGCGCCTGGAGATCCTCAACGACCGTGACGGTGTGTGGCGTTGCCGCACCACCTTCAACTGCACGGACGCCTGCCCGCGCGGCATCGAGGTGACGAAGGCGATCGCCGAGGTGAAGAAGGCGCTGATCACGCGCCGCTTCTGAGGTCGTTTCCCGCTACGGCGGTGAGGGCCCCGCTTCCCGGTTCGCGCCGGGGGCGGGGCCCTCCCGCGTTCCCCGGCTCCCCCTCGGCGGACCGCTGCCGGATCAGGTCCCCCAGAGGCGCCGGACGTCACCGGGCGTCTCCGGTGTCATCCCCCCACCAGCGCGACGAGCTTCAGGAAGGTGACCTCGGTGCCGAGGGTCAGCTCGACCTCCTCGTCGAGCTCGGTGACCTGGCGGTCGCCGACGAGCACCAGGAAGCCGTTGCCCGCGAAGGCCCTGAGCGCCAGCGCGGTCTGCTTCTCGGGGTCTATGCGGCGGGGCGTGCGCAGGGCGTAGCCGTTCCGGACGCGCTCGGTGTCCTCGGGCTGGACCAGACCCTGGAAGACCTCGGGCGTGGCGGCGTTGTACTCGGCGACCTCCTGGAAGACCCGGCGCCGGATCAACTCCCGGACGCTGAGCCGTTCCTCGGCGATCTCCAGGCCCCAGCCGGCGCTACGGCTCCCACTGGTCGTCTCGTCGACGAACGTCACGATTCCCATGCCGTCGACAGTACGGGCCGCCACTGACAACGGCCCCGGCCCCGGCCCACCGTCACCGCAGGGCGGGCCGGCTCCACTCCCGGGCTCCCGCGGCCCGCATCAGCGCGACGGCCGGCTCCGGGGCGCCGGAGACCAGCGGGTGCACGAGTTCGACGTAACGCGCCTGTGCGGCGAGCGACTTGCGCAGTTGCCGGAGACCGCGGGCGCCGAACGGGACACGCCCCTCGGCCAGGCCCGCGGCGAGCGCCAGCCTCCCGATGCCGACCTTGCACTCGGTCGCCCCGGTCGCACGGCAGACGTGTGTCTCGACGTCCCCGTCCCACAACCCGAGGACGACCCGGTAGCGCACCCCGGAACCCGTGTAGGTCGCGACGGCGAGGTGCCGGTCCCGGTCCCCCTCGCCCGGACCGTCGAGACCGAGTCTCGCGGCGACGTCCGCGAAGGCCGACCGCACTTCGTCGAGGAAGGTCTCTGCCTCCACCACCATTCCCGCCCCCTTGGCCTCACGGCACTGACGACGGCTCAGCGTACCGAGGCGGGCGGCCGCTTCTCGGCCCAATGAGTGACCCCGTCGTCGGCCTCTGGGGCAACCACCGCCCCCGCACCTAATCTGATGGCATGTCAAATGAACAGTCGTACGAACTGCTCGGTTTCGACAACGTCCTGTTGCCCGTGGGCGACCTCGGTGAGGCCGTCGGTTTCTACGAGCGCGCCGGGTTCGTGGTGGCGTTCCGGCTCGACGAGGCGGGCATCGCGCTGCTGAAGGTCGGGGGCGAGACACCGGGGATCCTGCTCCGGCAGGAGGAGGGGTTCGGGCACCGTCCGCCGCCGTGGCCCTCCCCGCGCGTGTGGCTGGAGGTGCCGGACGCGCGCGTGGCGGCACGGGAACTGCGTGGCGCGGGGATCGCGCTGCTGGACGAGCCCTTCTCCGTGGCCACCGGCTGGACCGTCGAGATCGCCGACCCCTGGGGCAACGTCCTCGGCCTCACGGACTACGCCAAGCGCCCGGAGCTGGGGCGTCGCCCCTAGAGGCGGCCCGTTAGGCTCTCGTTCCGTGCCCGCGAAGAACGAAGAGGGCGGTACGCCCGGCAAAGAAGAGGGCGGCTCGCCCGGCAAGGACCAGGGCGGTACGCCCGGCAAGGACCACGGCGGTACGCCCGGCAAGGACCACGGCGGCTCGCCCAGCAAGTCCGAACAGACCCGTGCCCTGATCCTGGAGACGGCCATGCGGCTGTTCCGGGAGCGTGGCTACGACAAGACGACCATGCGGGCCATCGCCAAGGAGGCCGGGGTCTCGGTCGGGAACGCGTACTACTACTTCGAGGGCAAGGAGCACCTGATCCAGGGCTTCTACGACCGGATCGCCGCCGAGCACCAGGTGGCGGTCCGCGAGGTCCTGGCGCGGGAGACCGACCTGGAGGCGCGGCTCGCGGGGGTGCTGCGGGCGTGGCTGGACATCGCCACGCCGTACCACGAGTTCGCGGTGCAGTTCTTCAAGAACGCCGCCGACCCGGACAGTCCGCTCAGCCCCTTCTCGCCCGAGGCGGAGCACGCGCGCGTGGAGGCGATCAGCGTCCACCGCGAGGTGCTGGCCGGCGCCAGGACCAAGGTGCCGGAGGAGCTGCGGGACGTGCTGCCCGAGCTGATGTGGCTCTCCCAGATGGGGCTCGTGCTGTACTGGATCTTCGACCGGACCGAGGAGCGCGAGCGCAGCTACCGGCTCGCCGCACGCGGGGCCAGGCTCACCGCGCGCGGTGTCGCGCTCGCCCGGTTCCGGGTGCTCAGGCCCCTCGTCCGCGAGGTGCACGAGCTGTTCACGGACTTCCTGCCGGGGATGACGAAGATGCTGCCGGACCCCGGCAGGAAACCTGGGCCGGACCCCGACAGCACCCCCTAGATCCCTCTCAGTTCACCGCGTCCAGCTCCCCCTCGGCCAGCTCCACGTCGTACACCAGCGGGCCCTCGCCGACGACGACGTGCCCCGCGCGCGTGGCGTAGGAGGACGCCGAGGCCGCCAGGAGATAGGTGCCCGGTGCCGGGACCGAGACGATGTACGAGCCGTCCGCCAGGGTCACCACCCGGTCCAGCTGGCGGCCGCCCTTGGACAGCAGCGTCACCGCGGCACCCCCGACCGGCCCGCCGTCGGTGTCCCGGACGAACCCGTGGACGGCCGAGGCGGGGCCGTCCGTGGCCTCGGCGGCCGGTGCGAGGGCGTCCTCCTTCGGCTCCACCGCGAGATGCGGCAGCCGCTTCTCCAGCCCCTCCGGCAGCCACCAGTTGGACGTGCCGAGCAGGTGCATCGCGGCCGGCACCAGCGCCGTGCGCAGGATGAACGCGTCCAGGGCGACCGCGGCGGCGAGGCCGATGCCCGCCATCGCGCCCTCCATGTCACCGCTGAGGACGAACGCCGAGAACACGCAGATCATGATCAGGGCCGCGCAGTTGATGACCCTGCTGGTCTCCGCGAGACCCACCCGGACCGCGCGCGCGTTGTCCTTGGTGTGCACCCACTCCTCGTGCATCCGGCTCACCAGGAAGACCTGGTAGTCCATCGAGAGGCCGAAGAGCAGGGAGAGCATGATGACCGGCAGGAACGCGGTGATCGGGCCCTCCTTGCCGATGCCGATGAGCTCCGTGCCCCAGCCCCACTGGAAGACCGCCACCAGGACACCGAAGGACGCGGCCGCGGCGATCAGGTTCATCAGGGCCGCGGTCAGCGGGACCACCAGCGAGCGGAAGGCGACCAGCAGGAGCAGGAAGCCGAGCGTGATGATCGCCGCGACGAAGTACGGCAGCCGCTCGCCGGTCACGGACGCGAAGTCCTTGAAGACGGCCGTGACACCGCCGACATGGGCCTCGGCGCCGGAGGCCGGGATCACCTCGTCACGCAGCCGGTCGATGAGCTGGTCGGTCTTCTCCGACTGCGGTGAGGTCGTCGGGACGACCTGGATGAGCGTGACACCGTTCGCGGGCGGTACGGCGGCCACCTGCGCCACGCCCTCGGTGGCCTTGATGCCCGACACGAGCCTCTGGGCGTCGCCCTCGGAGACGACCACCTGGAGCGGGCCGTTGAAGCCGGGGCCGAAGCCCTCGGCGAGCAGGTCGTAGGCCTGCCGGGTGGTCGTCGACTCCTGGTGGTTGCCCTGGTCGGTGGCGCCGAGCCGGATCGACAGCACGGGCAGCGCCAGGAACAGCATGGCCACGAGGGCGAGTCCGGCGATCGCGCGCGGGCGCTTCTCGACGAAGCGCGACCAGCGCGCGGCGAGGCCGCTCGTGTGCTCCGGCTCCGGTCCCGTCGCTGCGAGCCGGCGCCGCTGGCGGCGGCTGAGGACGCGCATGCCGAGCAGGCCGAGGAGGGCGGGCAACAGGGTGACCGCGGCCAGCACGCTCAGCACCACGGTCAGCGAGGTCGCGATGACCACGCCGTCCAGGAAGCGCATGTTCATCACCAGCATGCCGGCGAGCGCGATGCACACCGTGCCGCCCGCGAACAGCACGGCGCGGCCCGAGGTGTTGAGAGCGGTGACCGCCGAGTCCTCGGGCTTCATGCCGCGCAGGATGCCCCGCCGGTGCCGGGTCACGATGAACAGGGCGTAGTCGATGCCGACGCCGAGGC
Source organism: Streptomyces sp. NPDC034103 (assembly GCF_055575395.1). Classification (NCBI taxonomy): domain Bacteria; kingdom Bacillati; phylum Actinomycetota; class Actinomycetes; order Kitasatosporales; family Streptomycetaceae; genus Streptomyces; species Streptomyces sp. NPDC034103. The sequence continues at coordinate 166,491 of NZ_JBVISS010000011.1, forward strand.
CGATCAACGAGCCGAGCAGCGGCGCCACTTCGGGGACGTCGGTGACGTGGCTGAGCAGCGAGGTCGCCATCAGTCCGGTGCCGAGGGCGGCGATGGCGACCACGAGGGGCAGCAGCATCGCGAAGAGCGAGCCGAAGGCCAGGAAGAGCACGATCGCCGCGGCGACGATGCCGACCATCTCGGCGATCCCGGTCGGCGGCTCCTGGGTGCGGGTGATCGCCTGCCCGCCCAACTCGACCTGGAGCCCGTCACGTTCGGCCGCCTGGGCGGTGTCGACGACGTCCTCGACGAGTTCCTTGGGTACGGCGTTGGCCTGCTCGACGAAGGTCACCTGGGCGTAGGCGATCCGGCCGTTCTCACTGATCTGCGCCGCGCCGCCCGCCGCGTAGGGGTCGGTGACCTCGCCGACCCCCTTCATCGCGCCGATCTCCTTGAGCGCGGGTTCGATCCGGGACCGTACGGACTCGTCCCGTACAGAACCCTCGTCGACCTTCCACACCACGGTGTCGGTGTCGCCCGCGCTCTGCGGGAAGGCCTTCTCCATCAGGTCGTACGCGCGCTTGGAGTCCGTGTCCGGGAGGGAGAACTCGTTCGCGTAGTCCGTGCCCGCGGACGAACCCGCGAAGCCCAGACCGAAAACGGCCCCCAGCCACAAGAACAGGACCACCAGCCGGTGTCGATAGCACCACCGTGCCAATGCCGCCACGAAACAACACTCCCCAGTCGGTCGTCGGTTGGTCCCCCAGGTCCTGGGCACCAGGATTGGCTCCGGCACGCACCCGTGCACACCGCGGGCGAGCGACTCTCAAGGAACTCCAAAGCGCCGAGGCGGCCCGGCTGTCAGTGGCGCCGCCGATACTGGGGGCATGACGACGGCTTCTGGCACCGTGCTGGTCGTGGAGGACGAGGAGAGCATCGCGGACGTCCTCGCCATCGCGCTGCGCTACCACCGCTTCGAGGTGATGATCGCGGGCACCGTCCGTGAGGCCCTGACACTCGCCGAGCGCACCCGGCCCGACGTGGCGCTGCTCGACGTCATGCTGCCCGACGGCGACGGGCGCGCTCTCGGCCGCCGGCTGCGCGACGAACAGCCCGACCTGGCGCTGGTCTTCCTCACCGCGCGCGACGCGCCGGGCGAGATCGTCGGCGCCCTCGGCTTCGGCGACGACTACATCACCAAGCCGTTCAACATCGACGAGGTCGTCGCCCGGGTCACCGCCGTCCTGCGCCGCACCCGGCGCGCCGACGTGCTGCCGCAGCGGCCGCCGCTGACCTACGGCGACCTGGAGCTGGACGAGACGACGTACAGCGTGCACCGCGCGGGGCGGACGGTGGAGCTGACCCCCACCGAGTACGCGCTGCTGCGGTTCCTGGTACGCAACGGCGGCCGGATCGTGTCCAAGGAGCAACTCCTGCGCCACGTCTGGCAGTACGAGCACGCGCCGGCCGAGTCGACCGTCGTGGAGACCTACATCAGCTATCTGCGGCGCAAGCTGGACGCGCTGGGGCCGCCGGTCATCACCACCCGGCGGGGCGTCGGATACGGGCTCGCATGAGGTTTCCGCGCTCCCTGTCGCGGCACTCGCTGCGCGCCCGGCTGACGCTGGCCAACGTGGTGGTGCTGGCGCTCGGCATCGTCGCGGCGACCGCGGTGAGCGTGATGGGCATGCGGTACTACCTGCTCGACCAGATCGACGGCGAACTCTCCCAGACCCGCAGCTCCCTCGGCGGTTCGCAGCTCACGCTGGAGATGATCGAGGGCCTGAGCGAGCTGGCGATAGTGCGCGAGCAGTTCATGCGGCAGAGCGTGGCGGACCCCCGGCCGGACGAGCTGCTCACGCTCGTCGACGAGCGGGGCGGGACGCTCTCCCTGGCCGGGTACACGCCGAGCGACGTCCAGCGGGACCTCGCGTCCGCCGTGGGCGACCCGCGCGCGCTGGCCGCCGACACCGAGCCGCACGACGTCCACGTGCGCGGTGACGCCTACCGGGCGACCGCGGCCCGCCTCGCCGACGGCACGTACGTCCTGCTGGCCACCTCCACCGAGGCCGTGCACCGGGGCGTCGGCAAGGCCGTCAAGCTCGATCTCGCCATCGGCACGCTGCTGCTGGTGCTACTGGCCTGTCTGACGATGTTCAGTGTGCGGCGCCGGATGCGGCCGCTGGAGGACATGGTGGAGACCTCGTCGGCGATAGCCGAGGGGGACCTGACCCGGCGGGTGCCCTCCAGCCGGGAGGCGACGCTGGAGGTGGAGCAGCTGCGGGTCGCCCTCAACTCCATGCTCCAGCAGGTGGAGTCGGCGTACCGCACGCGCGAGGACAGCGCGTCCCAGCTGCGCCGCTTCGTCGCCGACGCCTCGCACGAGCTGCGCACCCCGCTGTCGGCGATACGCGGCTACCTCCAGCTGTACGACAAGGGCATGCTGCGCGAGGAAGCCGAGCGCAAGCGGGCCTGGGAGCGGGTGCTGGCGGAGACGGACCGGATGGGCCGGCTGGTCGACGAGCTGCTCATGCTGGCCCGCCTCGACCAGCAGCCCGAACTGCGCTTCCGCAACGTGGACCTGAGCCGTCTGGTGCGGGACGCCGCCGAGGATCTGCGGGTGCAGCAGCCGGACCGGCCCGTCGGTGTGGACGCCGGGGGTGCGCTGCTGGTGCGGGCCGACGAGTCGGGGCTGCGGCAGGTGCTGGGCAACCTCGTGGGCAACGTGCGCACCCACACGCCGGCCGACGTGCCGGTCCGGCTCGGGGTGGAGCGGGCGGACGGGGTGGTGCGGCTGTACGTCGAGGACGAGGGGCCCGGGCTCCGCGAGGAGGACGCCGCGCGCGTCTTCGACCGGTTCTTCCGGGCCGGCGGGGGCGCGGGCAGCGGGCTCGGCATGGCGATCGTGCAGGGGGTCGTCGAGGCCCACGGCGGCCGGGTGGCGGTCCGCACGGCACCGGGCGAGGGGATGGCGGTGACGGTCCTGCTGCCGGCGCGGGCGTAGTCGGGGGCCGTCAGGTGTGGGCCGGCACCAGGGCCCAGATGGTCTTGCCGTGCCGGCCCCGGCTCCACACGCCCCACGCGGCGGCGATGTTCTCCACCAGGTGCAGCCCCCGCCCGGCCTCCTCGAACTCGCCGACCACCCTGAGCCGCGGCTCCAGCCGCCCCTCGTCGGAGACCTCTATGAGGCAGGAACCGTCGGCCAGCGCGGTCACCGCGACCTCGAACTCACGCTCCAGCAGGAGCCCGTGGCGTACGACGTTGGTGGCCAGCTCGGACACCAGCAGGACGGCGTCCGCCAGGGCCGGATCGTCGGTCCGGTGCCCCCAGTCGGCCAGATGGTCCCGTACCCGGCGCCGGGCGAGGCCGACGGAAGCCGGATGCCGGGGCAGCCGGAAGGAGTTGCGTCTCAACACGTTTGCTCCTCACCCCGCACACACCTCCGCCACATGGTGCCGCGTAGGGGTGGTACCCCGCGTCACTCCGGCGAATGTCGATGCCGCGTGATCGGCTCAGATCCAGGTGAGCCACCACAGCCGGAAGACCCCGGGCGCCCGAAAGGCACGGCCACCTCCGGCGTCGGGACCGACGTCCAGAGGCACCGGGTGCTCCCCAGGCCCGCGCCGTCCTCCAGGACGCCCTCTCAGGCCTGCCGCGACGCCAGCTCGATCACCGTGATGTCCGACGGGGCGCCCACCCGGGTCGGCGGCCCCCAGGCGCCGGCGCCGCGGCTGACGTAGAGCTGGGTGTCGCCGTACCGTTCCAGCCCCGCGACGGTCGGGTTCGCGGCGGCCGCGACGAAGTTGCCGGGCCAGAGCTGACCGCCGTGGGTGTGGCCGGAGAGCTGGAGGTCCACGCCATGGTCGACGGCGTCGTGGATCTGGACCGGCTGGTGGGCGAGGAGCACGCACGCGCGTGCCGTGTCCCGGTCGCCGAGCGCCCTGGCGAAGTCGGGGCCCTGCCCCTCGCTCGCGCCCGCGATGTCGTTGACGCCGGCCAGGTCGAAGTACGGCAGTTCCGTACGGTCGTTCTCCAGCGGGCGCATGCCGAGCCGGCGTACCTCCCGCACCCACTGCTCGGCGCCGGAGAAGTACTCGTGGTTGCCGGTGACGAAGAACGTGCCGTGCCTGGCCCGCAGTCGGGCGAGAGGGGCCGCGGCGGGGCCGAGGTCCTTCACGCTGCCGTCGACCAGGTCGCCGACGACCGCGATCAGGTCGGGCTGGGTGGAGTTGATGGTGTCGACGACCGTCTGCGCGAAACCGCGGCCGAGGACGGGCCCGAGGTGGATGTCGCTCACCACGGCGATGCGGTAACCGTGCGCCGAGCGCGGCAGCTTGGCCAGCGGTACGGTCACCCGCTTGACCTTCGGCCCCCGCAGCACGCCGTACGTCCCGTACCCGACGGTGCCGAGCGCGGCGGCGGCCGCGGCACCGGCCGCGACCCGGGAGACGAAGAGGCGACGGGAGGGCGGCGGCGTCCCCGGGGCGCCTGCCGCGGCGGATGCCCCAGCGCCTTGCGAGGCGGCCTCCCGCGGCTCCTCAGAGGGCCCGCCCGCCTCGGATTCCACGGTGCCGTGCGCGGCGGCCTCCCGCGGCTCCTCGGGGGGCGCGCCCACCGGCACGGACTCCGGCCGCGGTACGGGCTCCGGCCGCGGCAGGGCCGCCTCGACGGACGCCCGTCGCCGGTCGCGCCGTTCGAGGAGACGGCGCAGCAGGGGGCGTAGGACCTCACCCGCCACCACGCCGAGCAGCAGGTAGATCGACAGCGCGAGCCACAGGAAGCCGGGCCACGCCAGCACCCGCTGGAGCCAGAACGGCGCGCCGGCGCGCTCCGCCGCGAGGGCACCGATCGCCATCAGCCAGCCGCCCGCGATCAGCGCCGCGCCCGCGCGGCGCACCCCTCCCGGACGCTCGGTGGTGTCACGGAACAACCGGCGCCACACATACCAGTTGCCCGCGACCAGAACGCCCAGGGCGAGCAGCGCGAAGACGAAGACCACGGAGTCGTATCCCCCTGTTGTCGGTTGGAGCGGACCTGCTGCCGACCGGTCGCCGGCTATGACGTCCGGCGCAGTGCGCGCACTCCGCGCAACCCGATGCCCCCGACGACCGTCCCCAATACGAAGGAAACGACGGCGAGCAGCAGGTGCACCCAGAAGTACGCGGTCGGGTCGCCCGCGTCGTCGAACGCGAGCCCGCTGCCGTCCTTGACGAGATTCTTGACGAAAGTGATCCAGATGACCCAGCTCCACACCCCGAAGGCGAGCAGGAACCAGGAGACGGGGCGGCTGAGCTTCATACGCCCAGTATCTCCGCCAGGTGTCCGGTTCCGCGTCCGGGGTGGGGCGGGCGACGGGACTTCCCGGCCCCCGGCATGTACGTTTCCGCTCGTGCCCGCACCCCTGAAGACCGCCAGGCGCTCCCTGCTGGTCGTTTCCGCCGCCGTGACGTCCTTCGCGCTCACCGCCGCCCCCGCCTTCGCGGCCCCCGGTCCGAAACCCTCCGGTTCGGCCTCCCCCTCGGCCACGCCCCCCGCGGCCATGTCGACCGTCGGCGGCGCCCGCCTCGGGCAGGCCGGGACGCAGGTGAACCTGGCGAGCGGCGTGCCGGTGCTGCCCAAGGACCTCAGCGCGCGCTCGTGGATCGTGGCGGACGCCGAGTCCGGGGACGTGCTGGCCGCCCACAACCCCCACTGGCGGCTGGCCCCGGCGAGCACCCTGAAGATGCTGTTCGCCGACACCGTCCTGCCGAAGTTCCCCAGCACGCTCAAGCACCGGGTGGTCCCCTCCGACCTGGCGGGCGTCGGCGCCGGCTCCAGCATGGTGGGGATAAAGGAGGACGAGAGCTACACCGTCCACGACCTGTGGCTCGGCGTGTTCCTTCAGTCCGGCAACGACGCCGTGCATGTGCTGTCCGCGATGAACGGCGGCGTGAAGAACACGGTCGCCGAGATGAACGCCCACGCCGAGGAGCTCCAGGCCTTCGACACCACGGTGGTCAGCCCCGACGGCTACGACGCCGAGGGCCAGGTGTCGAGCGCGTACGACCTGACGCTGTTCGCCCGCTCCGGTCTGCAGAAGAAGGACTTCCGCGAGTACTGCTCGACCGTCAAGGCGAAGTTCCCCGGCGAGACGAAGAAGACCAAGAAGGGCAAGACGGTCCGCGGGTCCTTCGAGATCCGCAACACCAACAGGCTGCTGGCCGGTGACACCGACATCGACGTCTACCCGGGCATCGCGGGCGTCAAGAACGGCAACACCACCAACGCGGGCGCGACCTTCACCGGCGTCGCGGAGCGGGGCGGCAAGGTACTCCTCGTCACCGTGATGAACCCGGAGAAGGACGAGCACAACGAGGTCTACAAGGAGACCGCCCAGCTCTTCGACTGGGGCTTCCAGGCCGCGGGCAAGGTCGAGCCGGTGGGTGAGCTGGTGGCACCCAAGGGTGCGCGGTCCAGCGCCCAGCCGGAGTCGAACGACAGCGGCCAGGCCGGCGGCGCCTCGGCGTCCGCCTCCGCGTCCGACGCGGGCAAGCCGGTGGCCGCCGGGGTGGAGAAGAGCTCGGGCGGCATCGGCGTCGCGCTCGCGATCACCGGCGGGGTGCTGGTGCTGCTGGCGGCGGGCGCGTTCCTGGTCAACCGCCGGTGGCCACTGCCGGATCTGGTACGGCGTCGGCGCTGACCTCGGGCAGTTCGTCCTCCTTGCTCTGCGTCGCCGTCCAGGCGGCGCAGAACAGCACCAGCTTCGAGGTGAAGTTGATCCACAGCAGCAGGGCGACCGGCACCCCGAACGCGCCGTACATGCTCTTCGCGGCCACACCCTGCATATAGCCGCTCAGCAGCAGCTTCAGCAGCTCGAACCCGACCGCGCCGATCAGTGCCGCCACCAGCAGCCGGCGGCGCTGCGGCTGGACGCCGGGCAACAGGGTGAGGGCGTAGAGCAGCAGCAGGAAGTCGGCGAGTACGGCGATCAGGAACGCGGCGGTGCGCAGCAGGACCGCGCCCCAGCCCTCCCGGTCGATGCCGATCTCGTCACTGATCCAGCCGACCAGGGCGGAGCCGACGGCGGACGCGGCGATCGTGACGAGCAGCGCGCCGCCGAGGCCGAGCAGCACGCCCGCGTCCTTGGCCTTGCTCAGCAGCGGGTTCTCCTCCTCGTCCGGGAGCTCCCACACCGCGCGCAGACACTCGCGCATGGAACCGACCCAGCCGATGCCGGTGAACAGCAGGACGGCGCCGGCGATGAGGCCGACCGTGCCGGCGTTCGCGACCAGGCCGTCGATGTTCAGCTGCTCGGAGATGCCGGGCACCTGGTCGGCGATCTTGTCCTCCAGCGTGTTCTGCTGCTGGGTGCTGAGGGTCGCGGCGGCGACCGCGGCGGCCACGGTCAGCAGCGGGAACAGCGCGACGAAGCTGATGAACGTCATCGCGGCGGCGAGCCGCGTCCACTTCACCCGGTCCAGACGCTCGTACGACCGCCACGCGTGCGTGACCATCAGCCGGGCCACGGCGGGCCCCACCACGGGGAGTTTCTTCAGCCAGTCCATGATCCGACTCTGCCCTCGATGACCTCGGTGCCGAACATACGGAAGACCACTGTGCGGATACCCCGGGAGCGGGTGCACGCGCGTGTGCTCACCAATGGGCCACCGCCAGCCCGTACATGGCGAGCCAGACCAGGCCGACCAGCGCGAGGGCCCGGTCGCCGAGGACGACCTCCTCGGGTTCGCCGGCCGTGCCGCGGTCGGCGAAGACGGCGTAGCGCAGGACCGCGAGGATGAACGCGACCACGGACAGCTGGCGCCACGGCAGCAGACCGGTGTGCGCCCCGCCCTCCTCCAGTGCCCACAGGCAGTACCCGAGGACGGCGACCCCGGCCGCCAGCTGCCAGACGAACCGCAGGTACCCGGGGGTGTACTCGGTGAGCAACGCGCGCGTGGCGCCCGCCTTCCCGGCCATCTGCACCGCTTCCGAGTAGCGCTTGGCCGCCACCATGAACAGCGCCCCGAAGCCGGTCGTGATCAGGAACCAGCGCGACAGCGGGATGCCGAGCGCCAGCCCGCCGACCATCGCCCGCATCAGGAACCCGGTCGTGACGACGACCAGGTCGACGACGAGGACGTGCTTGAGGCTGACGCAGTACGCCAGTTGCATGCCCAGATAGGCGGTCAGCAGCGCCGGGACGAGGGGCGGGGTGAGCCAGACGGCCGCGGAGAGCGCCAGGGCGCCCAAGGTGACTCCCACGGCGTACGCGAGGGGCACGGGGACCTGGCCGGCGGCGACCGGGCGGTGGCGTTTGGTGGGGTGGGCTCGGTCGGCCTCGGCGTCACGGGCGTCGTTGATCAGGTAGATCGCGGCGGCGCAGGCCGTGAACAGGGCGAAGACCAGGGCGAGTCGGGTGAGGGCGTGCGTGGTGAAGAGCTGTCCCGCGGCGGCCGGCGCGGCGATGACGAGGATGTTCTTGACCCACTGCTTGGGACGGGCGGTCCTGACGAGACCTCCCAGCAGGGAGCCGTCACGGGGTGGTGAGGTGCGGCTCGTGGACGTGCGCTGCTCCAGAAGCGCCGCGTTGTCGGGGTGCGCGCTGTTCCTGAGCGGCGCGGTCTCAGGCATCCACTCCCCCTCTCGTCCAGCGCGTGCCCGCACACGCCGTGAGCGCCCCCAGGGCCGCGCCCGCCGCGACGTCCGACGGGTAGTGGACGCCGACGACCAGCCGGGAGAGGCACATCGCGACGGCGAGGGGAGGGAGGGCGCGTACGGCGAGGGCGGGAATGGTGGTTGCGGTGCGGGCCGGGACGGTGCCTGCGGGGAGGGGTGCGCGGCGAGGGGGCGCGGACCGAGCCCCGCGCGCGCCCAGGGCGCCGAAGGCGACCGCGGCGGCCGCGGCGGAGGTCGCGTGCGAGCTCGGGAAGGAGTGCCGGCCGAGGGTGTGCACGAGGGGGGTGACGTGCGCGGGGCGGGGGCGGCGCACCACCCTTTTCACGCCCATGCTGACGACGTGCGCGCCCGCGGTGAGGGCCGTCGCCCGCACCCAGGCACCGCGCCGCGCGCCGTCCACGGCGGCCCCCGCGAGGCCCACCGCAAGCCACAGCGCCCCGTGCTCGCCGGCCCGGGACAGGGCCCGCGCGGCACGCGCGACGCGCGGGTCGGTACCGCACGCCCGGAGCGCCGAAAGGATTCGGTGATCCATGTCGTCGAGGTCGTCGAGGGGGTCCATGTGGAGTCACTGTTCACGTCAACACGGCCATAACTCCGGCAATATTGAGCGACATCCCATTAATCACCCATTTCGGGGAGAGGATGTATGTCTCGGGATGTTTGAAAACCATTGCCCACTTAAGGGCGATACGGTCACCGGCATGTCTGCCGAGACCGTTTCCGTCACGGGATGGGGCCGCACGGCACCCACCACGGCCCGCCTGATCCGCCCACGGAGTTACGAGGAGGCCGCGGCCGCCGTCCGGGGCTGCGGAGCCCGCGGAGGCATCGCCAGAGGCCTGGGACGGGCGTACGGGGACGCCGCGCAGAACGCCGGTGGCGCGGTGCTCGACATGACGGGCCTGGACCGCGTCCACGCCATCGACGCCGCGGGCGGCACCGTGCTGTGCGACGCGGGCGTCTCCCTGCACCGCCTGATGCGGGTTCTGCTGCCGCTCGGCTGGTTCGTACCGGTGTCCCCCGGCACGCGCTACGTCACGGTCGGCGGGGCGATCGGCGCCGACATCCACGGCAAGAACCACCACGTCTCCGGCTCCTTCTCGCGGCACGTCCTGTCGTTCGAACTCCTCACCGCCGACGGGGAGATCCGCACGGTCGGCCGCGGCACCCCCCTGTTCGACGCCACCACCGGCGGCATGGGGCTGACCGGCGTGATCCTGACCGCGACGGTGCAACTCCAGCCGGTCGGGACGTCGTTGATGTCGGTCGACTCCGAGCGGGCCCGGGACCTGGACGACCTGATGGCCCGGTTGTCGGCCACCGACCACCAGTACCGCTACTCGGTCGCCTGGATCGACCTGCTCGCGCGCGGCGCGGCGACCGGCCGCGCGGTGCTGACCCGAGGCGACCACGCCCCCCTGGAGGCACTGGGCACGCGCGCGCGAAGAGACCCCCTGGCCTTCCGCACCCCCCGGTTCCCGGCCGTGCCCGCCCACCTCCCGGAGCGCCTGCTCACCCGGACCAGCGTGGGCCTGTTCAACGAGCTCTGGTACCGCAAGGCGCCCCGCGCGCGTACCGGCCGGCTCCAGAGCCTCGCCGCGTTCTTCCACCCCCTGGACGGCGTGCCGCACTGGAACCGCGTCTACGGGCGCGGCGGTTTCGTGCAGTACCAGTTCGTCGTCGGGTACGGCCAGGAGGAGACCCTGCGCCGGGTCGTGCGCCGCCTCTCACGACGCCGCTGCCCGTCCTTCCTCGCCGTCCTCAAACGCTTCGGCGACGCCGACCCCGGCTGGCTCTCCTTCCCGATGCCCGGCTGGACGCTCGCACTGGACCTCCCGGCGAGCCTGCCGGGCCTCGGCGCCCTCCTCGACGAACTGGACGAGGAGGTGGCCGCCGCCGGGGGCCGCGTCTACCTCGCCAAGGACTCCCGACTGCGACCCGAACTGCTCGCGGCGATGTACCCGCGCCTCGACGACTTCCGGGCCCTGCGCGCCGAGACGGACCCGCGCGCGGTGTTCGTCTCGGACCTGTCGCGCCGCCTCTCCCTCTGACCCACCCGCGCAACCTCTAGGAGCTGCTGTCGTGAAGGACGCCTTCGGCCTCCCCCAGTCCCTGCTCGTCCTCGGCGGCACGTCCGAGATCGCGCTGGCCACCGCGCGCCGCCTCGTCGCCCGGCGCCTCCGCACGGTGTGGCTGGCGGGGCGCCCTTCGCCCGCGCTGGAGCACTCCGCGGCCGAGCTGCGCGCCCTGGGCGCCGACGTGCACACCGTCGCCTTCGACGCGCTCGACCCCGAGTCGCACGAGGCGGTCCTCGGCAAGGTCTTCGCGGAGGGCGACATCGACATGGTGCTGCTCGCCTTCGGGCTCCTCGGCGACCAGGCGCACGACGAGCGCGAGCCGGTGAGCGCGGTACGGGTCGCGCAGACCAACTACACCGGCGCGGTGTCGGCCGGTCTGGTCTCCGCGCGCGCGTTGCAGACCCAGGGGCACGGCTCGCTCGTGGTGCTGTCCTCGGTCGCCGGCGAGCGGGCCCGCCGCTCCAACTTCATCTACGGCTCCAGCAAGGCCGGCCTCGACGTCTTCGCCCAGGGGCTGGGCGACGCGCTGCACGGCACCGGCGCGCACGTCATGGTCGTACGCCCCGGGTTCGTACGGTCGAAGATGACCGCGGGCCTCCCCGAGTCGCCGCTCGCGACGACTCCGGAGGCCGTCGCGACGGCGATCGAGCTCGGGCTGCGGCGCCGCTCGGAGACGGTGTGGGTGCCGGGCGCGCTCCGGCTGGTGATGTCGGCGCTGCGGCACCTGCCGCGGGAGGTCTTCCGGCGGCTGCCGATCTAGGGCTCCCGGCGAGGCCGGGAGCGCGTACGCGCGGGTGTCGCTCGACGGCAGCACGTAGGCAGCGCGTACGCCTGTGGGGATCCAGTCGGCGGGAGGCGGGAGGGCCAGGGGCGGAGCGACCAGGGACAGCGCCGCTAGGGGGCCGTCGTGCCCTGCTCCACCGTGCCCTGTTCCGCCGGGGCCGACGCCTGCTGGGGCACCACCGTCCCGCCGAAGGCGTACTCGTGGAGCTTGCGCCATATGCCGTCGGCGCCCTGTTCGTAGAGGGCGAAGCCGGTGCAGGGCCACTCGGCGGCGTAGCCGGACAGCTCCTCGTAGGCGCGGTCCATGGCCTCGTCCTCGATGCCATGGGCGATCGTGACATGCGGGTGGTACGGGAACTGGAGTTCGCGCGCCACCGGACCGGAGGCGTCACGGACCTGCTTCTGGAGCCAGGTGCACGCCTCGGCGCCTTCGACGACCTGGACGTAGACCACCGGCGACAGCGGCCGGAAGGTGCCGGTGCCGGACAGCTTCATCGGGAACGGCCGGCCGGTCGCGGCGACCTCGGTGAGGTGCGCCTCGATGGCGGGCAGCGCGGTGTCGTCGACCTCGGTCGGCGGCAGCAGCGTGACATGCGTGGGGATGCCGTGAGCAGCGGCGTCGCCGAAGCCCGCGCGCAGCTGCTGGAGCTGGCTGCCGTGAGGCTCCGGGACCGCGATCGACACGCCGATCGTTACGGTCCCCACGTCGTCTCCCTGTCTTCTGTCGGACTGTCTTCGGACTGTCCTCTGACGGTCTTCTGTCGGATTCGTCCCGACCGTACGGCTATCGACTGTACGGCCACGGCTGCGCTGTGGGCAGGCGCAACCGTAGTGATGTGCAGCGCTCTGTCCAGTGGTACGTCTGTGCGGGCTCGCGCCTCAGTGCTTGGCGGGCAGGAAACCGACCCGGTCGTAGGCCTGGGCCAGCGTCTCCGCGGCGACCGCGCGCGCTTTCTCCGCACCCTTGGCCAGGATCGAGTCCAGCGTCTCGGGGTCGTCCAGATACTGCTGGGTGCGCTCCCGGAACGGCGTCACGAACTCGACCATGACCTCGGCGAGGTCCGTCTTGAGCGCACCGTAGCCCTTGCCGTCGTACTTCTGCTCCAGTTCCGCGATTCCCGCACCGGTGAGGGTCGAGTAGATGGTGAGCAGGTTGCTGACGCCCGGCTTGTTCTCGGCGTCGTAGCGGATGACGGTGTCGGTGTCGGTGACCGCGCTCTTGACCTTCTTGGCGGTGGTCTTCGGCTCGTCGAGGAGGTTGATGAGGCCCTTCGGCGTGGAGGCCGACTTGCTCATCTTGATCGACGGGTCCTGAAGGTCGTAGATCTTCGCCGTCTCCTTGAGGATGTACGGCTTCGGCAGCGTGAAGGTCTCCCCGAAGCGGCCGTTGAAGCGCGTGGCGAGGTCACGGGTGAGCTCGATGTGCTGGCGCTGGTCCTCGCCCACGGGGACCTCGTTGGCCTGGTAAAGCAGGATGTCCGCGACCTGGAGGACGGGGTACGTGAACAGGCCCACCGAGGCCCGCTCCGCGCCCTGCTTGGCGGACTTGTCCTTGAACTGGGTCATGCGGGAGGCCTCGCCGAACCCGGTCAGGCAGTTCATGACCCAGGCGAGCTGGGCGTGCTCGGGAACGTGGCTCTGGACGAACAGCGTGCAGCGCTCGGGGTCGAGGCCCGCGGCGAGCAGCTGGGCGGCGGCGAGCCGGGTGTTGGCGCGCAGCTCGGCCGGATCCTGCGGAATCGTGATCGCGTGCAGGTCGACGACCATGTAGAACGCGTCGTGGGACTCCTGCAGGGCCACCCACTGACGGACGGCACCGAGGTAGTTGCCGAGGTGGAACGAGCCTGCGGTGGGCTGGATTCCGGAGAGCACGCGGGGACGATCAGAGGCCATGCTCACCATTCTCTCAGGTGTCGGGCCCCGATCCGGAACTGGTCGGAAACAGATGGGAACCGATCCCTCTCCTGCGGTGTAACAAGAGTGTGAGAACGCGGGAGGGGGGCCGCATCGTCGATGAGGCCGCGGTGATCGCCCGTGTACGCGCCGGGGAGCCGGAGGCGTATGCGGAGCTGGTGCGCGCCCACACGGGCATCGCGCTCCGGGCTGCCGCGGCACTCGGGGCGGGTGCGGACGCGGAGGACGTGGTGCAGCAGGCCTTCGTCAAGGCGTACTGCGCGCTGGGCAGGTTCAAGGACGGGGCGGCGTTCCGGCCGTGGCTGCTGTCGATCGTCGCCAATGAGACGAGGAACACAGTGCGTACGGCGGCCCGGCAGCGCACGCTCGCCGGCCGGGAGGCGGCCTTCGTGGAGGCGGAGCCGCTGATACCGGAATCGGCGGACCCGGCGGTCGCGACCCTCGAGACGGAGCGTCGCGTGGCCCTGCTGTCCGCCCTGGAGAAGCTGAGCGAGGAGCACCGGCTGGTCGTCATCCACCGCTATCTGCTGGAGCTGGACGAGTCCGAGACGGCCCAGTCCCTGGGCTGGCCCCGGGGCACGGTGAAGTCCCGGCTGAACCGCGCACTGCGGAAACTGGGCCGGTTGCTGCCGGATTTCGAGCCTCGGGAAGGAGGTGACGACCGTGAGTGAGGGACGGAAGCCGTACGGCGGTGAGGGCGGCGGTGGGCCCCAGGGCGCCGGTGGCCGCGGTCCCCGCGGTCGCGGCGGTGACCGGGGCCCGGGGCCGGGGGGGCGTGATCGCGCGCGGGGGCCCGTGGGCGGTGCCTCCGGGCTGCCGGAGGAGCTGCGGGCGCTGGGCAGGTCCCTGGACGCGCCCGGGGGCGGGGACGCCCTCGACTCCGAGACGATGGTGGAGCGGGTACTGGGGCAGATACTCGCCGAGCAGGTGCCGGTCCCGGTGGCCGAGCCTTCGCGCGGCCGTGAGCGGCTGACCGCGGTGCGGCGGTGGACGCGGCTGCGGTGGCGCTCCCTGACCGCGGCCCTGTGCGGTGTGCTGACCGTGCTCGTCCTCACACCGCCGGTGCGGGCCGCGGTCTACGACTGGTTCGGCTTCGGCGGCGTCGAGGTGCGCTACGACCCGTCGGCGGTGCCCTCGCCCGGCGCCGAGGTGCCCGGCTGCGGGCACTCGGTGTCCCTCGCGCAGGCCGAGCGGCGGGCCGGCTTCGCACCGCTGGTGCCCGAGGCGCTCGGCACCCCGGACGCGGTGGCGGTGACCGCTGAGCGGCAGGGGCGCTTCCTGGTCAGCCTGTGCTGGCGTGAGCGCGGGGACACGATCCGGCTGGACCAGTTCGCGGCGGGTCTGGACATCACCTTCGCCAAAACCGTGCGGGAGCAGCCGGAGTGGATCTCGCTCGACACCGCCTCCTCGGACGCGGGCGCGGTGCACGACACGGCCCTGTGGTTTCCGCGCCCTCACCTGCTGAGCTTCTGGCTGGTGGACGCGGACGGCGAGCACTACACGCGGCGGGAGCGGACGGCCGGTCCGACGCTGCTGTGGAGCCGTGCGGTGGGCACCGAGCAGGTGACGCTGCGGCTGGAGGGCGTGCCGTCGAGCGCGCGGGCGGTGGAGATCGCGACCTCGCCGACGACCTCGCCGAAATAGTGCGGGCCGGGTGGGAACCTCGGCGGGCCGGGCGGTGTACCAGAAGTGACACGCGGCTCGCGGCGACGGGGGCGGGCCGCAGGGCATCGGCTGGCGGGGGTTGTGATGCAGGAATGGGTGCGTGGCAGGCGGGGCGGGCGTCGCCTGGCGTCGCTGGCAGGGGTGTGGGCGACGGCGTTCGGGTTCACCTTGTGGGGCGCCGGGTCCGCCGCGGCCGGCGGGCCGACCAGCGTGCTGATCGTGTCGCCGGAGAGCGCGGAGACGGCGTCGCTGTACTACTCCGACCGGGAGTACGACGTGTTGCAGCGGGTTCTCGGTGCGGCGGGTCAGGGCACGGCGGGCAAGCCGCCCGAGGCCGATCTGGTCACCGGCCCGCAGATCAACGTCACATGGATGCTGCACGACGTGACGCCCTATCGGGTCGACCGGGTCTACCCGGCGGTGGACTCCCAGGCGGTCTGGATACACACGGCGGCGAACCGGGGCGCCTCGCCGAACGGCTCCTGGCACCGGGCGGACCAGCCGGCCGTGCTCCGGGACCTCCTGAAGGACCTGGGGGTGACGGGCAAAGCCTCCTCCGCCGGAGGGTCCGCGGTGGAGTACCCACCGCCCTGGGACACGGACGGGACGGACGGGACGGCACCGGAGGCGACCGCGTCGGCGCGGGCGGCGGCCCAGGCCCGGCAGCCGGGGGCGTCCGGTGACACCGACTGGTGGTGGTCGCTGCCGGGCCTCGCGGTCGGGTGCGCGGCCGGGGTCGGCGGGACGCTGCTGATAGGCCGCGCGGCGGGCCGGCGGGGAGCCGGACCGCCGCGGGAGGAACCACGTCAGGAACTCATCGACCTGTGAGAGTCGCCGGTCTTTGACAACTCAAGAGAGCGTTGATCAGCCCAGGTCGATCTCGGGGTAGAGCGGGAAGCCCGCCACGAGGTCGGTGGCGCGGTGCGAGATCTCGTCCGCGACCTTGGCGTCGAGGACGTGCGCGGCCTTGGAGGGCGCTCCCGACTTGGTGGTGCCCGCCTCGGCGGTGGTGAGGACGCGGTCGATGAGGCCGGCGACCTCGTCCATCTCGGCGGTGCCCAGACCGCGGGTGGTCAGGGCGGGGGTGCCGATGCGGATGCCGGAGGTGTACCAGGCGCCGTTGGGGTCGGCCGGGATGGCGTTGCGGTTGGTGACGATGCCGGAGTCGAGGAGGGCGGCCTCGGCCTGGCGTCCGGTGAGGCCGTAGGAGGTGGCGACGTCGATCAGGTTGAGGTGGTTGTCGGTGCCGCCGGTCACCAGGGTGGCGCCCCGGCGCATCAGGCCCTCGGCGAGGGCGCGGGAGTTGTCGACGATCCGCTGGGCGTAGTCCTGGAAGGCGGGCTGCCGGGCCTCGGCCAGGGCGACGGCCTTGGCGGCCATGACGTGCGGGAGCGGGCCGCCGAGGACCATCGGGCAGCCGCGGTCGACCTGGTCCTTGAGGGAGTCGTCGCACAGGACCATGCCGCCGCGGGGGCCGCGCAGCGACTTGTGGGTGGTGGTGGTGACGATCTGGGCGTGCGGGACCGGGTCGAAGTCGCCGGTCAGCACCTTGCCCGCGACCAGGCCGGCGAAGTGCGCCATGTCCACCATCAGGGTCGCGCCGACCTCGTCGGCGATCTCGCGCATGATGCGGAAGTTCACCAGGCGGGGGTAGGCGGAGTAGCCGGCGACGATGATGAGCGGCTTGAACTCACGGGCGGACACCCGCAGTGCGTCGTAGTCGATCAGCCCGGTCGCCGGGTCCGTGCCGTAGGAGCGCTGGTCGAACATCTTGCCGGAGATGTTGGGGCGGAAGCCGTGGGTGAGGTGGCCGCCGGCGTCCAGGGACATGCCGAGCATGCGCTGGTTGCCGAAGGCCTGGCGGAGCTCGGCCCAGTCGGCGTCGGTGAGGTCGTTGACCTGACGGACGCCGGCCTTCTCCAGGAAGGGCACCTCGACGCGGTCGGCAAGGATGGACCAGAAGGCGACGAGGTTGGCGTCGATGCCGGAGTGGGGCTGGACGTAGGCGTGACGGGCGCCGAAGAGTTCCTTGGCGTGCTCGGCGGCGAGCGACTCGACGGTGTCGACGTTGCGACAGCCGGCGTAGAAGCGGCGCCCGATGGTGCCCTCGGCGTACTTGTCGCTGAACCAGTTGCCCATCGCCAGGAGAGTGGCCGGGGAGGCGTAGTTCTCGGAGGCGATCAGCTTGAGCATCTCGCGCTGGTCGTGCACCTCCTGGCCGATGGCGTCGGCGACGCGCGGCTCGACGGCGCGGATCACGTCGAGGGCGGCGCGGAAGGCGGTGGACTGGGTGGAGAGGGGCTGCTGCTCCGACATGTGCGGCCTCCGGATGGCGTGGCGGGTTGCGGTCACGATTCACGGCTCGGCCCAGGCGCACGGCACTTGATCACTCACAGGCCGCTCCCCGATGGTCCGTCCCATCCCAGCGCGCCAGTCACGGCCTGTCGGCCAGCCTACCGGGCGCGCCGGGCGGCGTCGGTCCCGCGTCCACCATGCGAGCGTGCGGCCGCCCCTTCCGGGGCGGCGCCGGTCAGGACGGTTTGCGGCCCCAGGCGACGACGATGAAGTTGGGGATGTAGGTGGTGCCCTGGCGCTTGGTCATGGTGATCACGTCTTCGATGTCCGCGTCGGTCACCTCGCCCGTCTCCAGCAGGCGCGGTCGCAGGGAGCGCAGGGTGAGGGGGAAGAAGGCGGCGGTGCCACCCGTCAGGACCGGGGCGTAGACCTCCGCGCGGACCTCGGTGAGCCCGGCGTCGGTCAGGGCCTGCGGCAGGCGGCGGCCGGTGCCGGGGTCCACCCCCGCGGCGCCGAAGGCGGCTCGCAGCGCGCGGCCGAGGCGCTCGGCCACCTCCATGTACTCGGGCGGGTAGTAGCGGGCGGCGGCCGGGTACATGGGCCCGTCGATGTCGAAGTCCTCCACCACCACCCAGCCGCCGGGGCGGGTCGCGGCGGTCATGCGGCGCAGGGCCTCGTCGCGGTCGGAGAGGTGCTCCAGCACGGCTCGCGCGTGCACGAGGTCGAAGGGCTCGTCGTGGAGCGGGTCCGCCAGGATGTCGTGCTGTCGCACCTCCAGGTTGGACAGCCCGTGGGATGCGGCGAAACGCGTGTCGAGGTCGACGGCGAGGACCCGTCCTGCGGCGCCGACCTCCCGGGCCAGCCAGCGCGCGATGCTGCCGGCGCCGCAGCCCACCTCGAGGCAGCGCCAGCCCTCGGCCACCCCCAGTGCGGACAGCCGATGGCGGCTCTGGCTGTCGTAGATCTCCTCCAGCGCGCTGAGTCGGCTGTGTTCGCGCTCCCAGGACGGGTCGAACACGTATCCGTTCTGCGCCGTGGCGGTGTCGCTCACCGATCGCCCCTCTCCGTTCGTCTCCAACCGATCATTGTGTCGCGTCAGAGGATCACGTGGGGCAGGAAGCGCGCGTATTCGTCAGTGACCGGTCCGGCCGACTCCCGGATGCCGAGGCCCGCGGACTCGTTCTCGACGACCCAGGTGCCGAGCACGACATGGTTGCCGTCGAAGTCCGGCAGCGGAGCCAACTCCTGGTAGCAGCAGGGTTCTTCGCGCGGCGCGGGGGCAGGGGCACCCGGTGCGTGGAGGGTCACCCCGGCTCCCTCCCGGCCCAGCAGTGGCTTGGCGACGTACCCCTTCGATCCGGCCAACTCCCGTGGCCCGTCGAGATACGCGGGCAGGAGGTTCGGGTGGCCCGGGTACAGCTCCCAGAGGATCGCCAGGAGCGCCTTGTTGCTCAGCAGCATCTTCCAGGCGGGTTCGATCCACAGGGTGGTGCCGGTGCCGCCGCCGTTGTCGAGCGTGTCCAGGACGTGGCCGGCGAAGCGGTCGGTGGTCAGCCACTCCCAGGGGTAGAGCTTGAAGCAGCTGCGGATGAACCGCAGCTGCTTGTCGACGAAGCGGCCGGACAGTCGGTCCCAGCCGATCTCCTCCATGGAGATCCAGGCGGTGTCCAGGCCCGCCTGTGCGGCCGTCTCCTGGAGGTAGGCGACCGTCATCAGGTCCTCGCCGAGTTCGTCGGCCGAGGAGTAGGCGAAGTACAGCGGGCTGCCGGGCGGGAGCAGCGCGGCCTGCTTCCGCCAGGCGGCGATCAGCCGCTCGTGGAGGGAGTTCCACTGGTCGGCGCCGGGGAAGCGCTCCTCCATCCAGAACCACTGGGGGGAGGCGGCCTCGACGAGCGAGGTGGGGGTGTCGGCGTTGTACTCCAGGAGCTTGGCCGGGCCGGTGCCGTCGTAACGCAGGTCGAAGCGGCCGTAGAGGGACGGGAGTTCGGCGCGCCGGCGCCAGGCCTCGGCGACCGCGTCGGCGACCCGCGGGTCGGTGATGCCGAGGTCGGCGAAGCGTCCGGTCGTCACGATGTGGTCCGCCGCCCGCAGACACATGCGGTGGAGTTCCTCGACGACCTCCTCCAGTGCCTCGATCTCGTCGAGGGAGAAGACGTAGTAGGCGCTCTCGTCCCAGTAGGGGCGCAGTGAGTCATCGGGGTAGCGGGTCAGGGGGTAGATGAGCCCCTGTTCCTCGACGGTCCGCTGCCAGCCGGGGCGGGGTTCGGTGGTACGGCGTTCCATGGGTCGCGTCCGCTCGTCGCCCTGCGCCCGCTCAGCCGCCGCCGCTGCCGCTGGAGCAGCCGAAGCCGCCGCGGTCGACGGCCTCGCTCCTGCTGAAGGTGCCGCGGTCGGCGTAGCCGCCGCTGACGTCGCCGTCGTAGTACCAGGCGGCGTCGGCGGTGCCGGTCCTGCCGGTCTTCTTCTTACGGCTCTTGCCGGAGGAGGAGCCGGAGCTGCCGGAGTTGCAGTTCTTGTCGGCGACGATCTTGTAGCCCTCGTAGGTGTAGCTGTCGCGGTCGACGCAACGGCGGTCGGGCTCCGAGCCACAGGAGGTGAGTGCCGCCGCGACGACTCCCATGCCGCCGAGCACGACCGTGCTCGAACGCAGTCGGCGCCGTGTTTCCGCCATGTCCCGTCTCCCCGTGGTGTGTCCGCCGGTCGTCCGGCTGTCGGTTGTCCGGCGGTCAGCCTAGAGATCGGTGGCAAGCGCCCCGCAGGCACCCCGTCGGTCACGTCCCCTCCCCTACAGTCGCTTCGTGCTCTTTGGGATGGTGTGCGCGCTGGGTGCGGCGGTCTGTTTCGGTACGGCGACGGTGCTGCAGGCGGTTGCCGCGCGGGC
The DNA here is from genome assembly GCF_055575395.1 of Streptomyces sp. NPDC034103. Lineage (NCBI taxonomy): Bacteria > Bacillati > Actinomycetota > Actinomycetes > Kitasatosporales > Streptomycetaceae > Streptomyces > Streptomyces sp. NPDC034103. Next base: position 186,741 of record NZ_JBVISS010000011.1, read on the forward strand.
CGCGGGGAGCGGGGGTGGTGGGGAGGCGGCGCTGCTGCTGCGGGCGGTGCGGCAGTGGCGGTATGTGGCGGGGCTGGCGCTGGACGGGCTGGGGTTCCTGTTGCAGATCGCGGCGCTGCGGTCGGTGCCGATCTACGCGGTCGGAGCGGCGTTGGCAGCGAGTCTGGCCGTGACCGCGGTGGTCGCGGCGCGGTTGCTGCGGGTGCGGTTGAGCCGGGCGGAGTGGGGTGCGGTGGGGGTGGTCTGTGCCGGGCTCGCGATGCTGGGGATCGCGTCGGGGACGGAGGGGGATCGGAGCGGGCCGGGCGCGTTGCGGTACGTGATGCTCGCCGTCGCCGTCGGGGTGCTGTTGCTCGGGCTCGCCGCCGGGCGGTTGCCGGAGCGGGGGCGGTCGTCGCTGCTCGGACTGGGGGCCGGGTTCGGCTTCGGGGTGGTCGAGGTCGCGGTACGGCTGATCGACTCGCTCGCGCCGGCGGAGCTGCTCGCGAATCCGGCGGCCTACGCCCTGGTGCTCGGCGGTGGCGCCGCGTTCCTGTGTCTGACCTCGGCCCTGCAACGGGGGTCGGTGACGGTGGCGACCGCCGCGATGGTGATCGGGGAGACGGTCGGGCCCGCGCTGGTGGGGGTGGTGTGGCTGGGAGACCGCACCCGGGAGGGGTTGGGCTGGCTGGCGGTACTGGGCTTCCTGGTCGCGGTGGCGGGAGCCCTGGGGCTGGCACGGTTCGGGGAAGCGCCGGCGCGGGAGCCGGCGGGCGTGTGACCGGTGCCCGGGCGGGAGCCGGCGGGTGTGTGACCGGTGCCCGGGCGGGAGCCGGCGGGCGGGTGACCGTTGCCCGTGGGCGCGGCCGGCCGGAGACTCACCTCCGCGCCCCGTCCCACCTCACCCACCTCACCCACCTCACCCACCTCAGCGCACCCCAGACCTACGGCATGACCCTGCACAGCGCCTCCAGTGCGCCCGCCCACCCCCGGTCCGACGGGGCTCCGTAGCCGACCACCAGGGCGTCCAGGCGCTCGGCGACCGCCTGGGGGTGGCGGAAGTAGGACAGGCCGTGGAGGGCGACGCCCTGCCAGGCGGCGGACCGGACCACGGAGTGTTCGGTGCCGGGTGGCAGGCGGAGGACGGCGTGGAGGCCGGCGGCGATGCCGGTGACGTGGACGTCGGGGGCGTGCTCGGCCAGCGCCGCGACGAGGGCGTCCCGGCGGCGCCGGTAGCGGAGGCGGGAGGCGCGGACGTGGCGGTCGTAGGCGCCGGAGGTGATGAACTCGGCCAGGGTCAGCTGGTCCAGCACCCCGCAGGTGTCGACCTTGCCCTTCGCCTCCGCGGCCGCCTCGGCGAGATCCTGCGGGAGGACCGTCCAGGCCAGGCGGAGGCCGGGGGCCAGGGCCTTGCTGGCCGTGCCGAGGTAGACGACACGGTCGGGGTCGAGGCCCTGGAGGGCGCCGACGGGCTGGCGGTCGTAGCGGAACTCGCCGTCGTAGTCGTCCTCCAGGACCAGGCCTCCGGTGCGCCGGGCCCAGTCGACGACCGCGGTGCGCCGGTCGCGGTGCAGGGGCACGCCCATGGGGAACTGGTGGGCGGGGGTGAGAAGGACGGCTCCGACACCGGCCGGCCGGCCCGGGTCGGTGCCGAGTTCGTCGAAGGGGAGGGGCTCCACGCGCAGGCCCGCGGCGGACAGTTGGTCCCAGTGCACGTCCAGGCCGTAGGACTCCACCGCGACCGAGCGGACGCCGCGCGCTCGCAGGACGGTGCCGAGGATCCGCAGACCGTGGGCGCAGCCCGCGGTGATCAGGATGTGGTCGGGGTCGGTGCGGACGCCCCGTACCCGGGCCAGGTAGCCGGCGAGGGCGGTGCGCAGTTCGACGAGGCCGCGCGGGTCGCCGTAGCCGAGGGAGTGGTGCGGGGCCGCGAGGAGCGCGCGGCGGGCGGCCTTCAGCCACTCGGCGCGGGGGAAGGCGGTCAGGTCGGGGGTGCCGGGGCGGAAGTCGTGGGCGGGGCGGTGCGCGGTACGGCGGCCGGGGCCGGTGCCGGAGGGCGGGGCCACCGCGCGGTCCGCCACGCGCGTGCCCGAGCCCTGCCTGGCGGTGAGCCAGCCCTCGGCGACCAGGTCGGCGTAGGCGTCGGCGACGGTGTTGCGGGCGATACCGAGGTCGGTGGCGAGCGAGCGGGAGGAGGGCAACCGGGTGCCGGGGGCGAGGCGGCCGGTGCGGACGGCCTCGCGCAGGGCGTCGGTCAGACCGCGGCGCAGACCCGGACCGGTGGGTTCCAGGTGGAGGTCGACGCCCAAGGTGGCCCAGGAATTCGGCATGGAAATGGACCATACCGGTGGGCAGCCTCACGCCTAGCGTCGATCTCATGACGACGCACATCGAAGACAGTCCCACGACCGTGGAGTACGCCCCTGAACACACACCCCGACTGAACTGGGCCGAGCAGGCGCCCGAGGTCTTCAAGGCGATGGTCAGGCTCGACGCCGCCGCGCGGAAGGGCCTCGACGCGAAGCTGCTGGAGCTGGTGAAGGTCCGGGCCTCCCAGATCAACCACTGTGCGCTCTGTGTCGACATGCACAGCAAGGACGCGCTCGCGGCCGGTGAGAGCGTGGAGCGGATCGTGCAGCTCAGCGCGTGGGAGGAGTCCGAGCACTTCTACACCGAGCGGGAGCTCGCGGCGCTGGCGCTGACGGAGGCGGTGACCGTGCTCACCGAGGGGTTCGTGCCGGACGAGGTGTACGAGCGGGCCGCCCGGCACTTCACGGAACCCGAGCTGGCGCAGTTGATCGCCGCGATCGCCGTCATCAACGCGTGGAACCGGTTCGGCGTGAGCTGTCGGCTGGTTCCCGGGCACTACCGGCCGGGGCACCGGTGACGGCCCGTACCCCGCTGCTGGACCAGGCGGTCGGCCAGGCCATGTCCGCACTCAGCGCCGCCGCGAAGAAGGGGCTCGGGGACCCCGCGCTGGCCGAGCTGGTGGTGATCCGGGCCTCGCAGCTCAACCACTGCGCCTTCTGTCTCGACATGCATCTGCGGATCGCTCGTGAACACGGGGTGAGCGAGCGGCAGTTGGATCTGCTGGCCGCCTGGGAGGAGGCCGGGGACGTCTACGACGAGCGGGAGCGGGCGGCGCTGGCGCTGACGGAGGCGGTGACCGTGCTCACCGAGGGGTTCGTGCCCGACGAGGTGTACGAGCGGGCCGCCAAGCACTTCGACGACGACCGGCTCGCCCATCTCCTGGGTCTGATCGTCGCCATCAACAACTGGAACCGGGTGATGGTGAGCCGCCGCGTCCCGCCGGGAGGGCACACAGCATGAGCAAGGTGGAGATCTTCCGCGCACTGCACCGCCGGCCCGCGCACGACGACCCGCTGGTCCTGCCCGGACCTTGGGACGCGGCCAGCGCGCGGGTCTTCGTCGACGCCGGTTTTCCCGCGCTCGCGACTCCGAGCGCGGGGGTGGCCGCCGCGCTCGGGCACGCGGACGGGCAGACCCCGGCGGAGGAGATGTTCGCGGCGGTGGCGCGGATCGCCCGGTCCGTGGACGTGCCGGTGTCCGCGGATGTCGAGGGCGGTTACGGGCTGGCTCCGAAGGAGCTGGTGGAGCGGCTGCTGGAGGCGGGTGCCGTGGGCTGCAACCTTGAGGACTCCAACGGGGGTGTCCTCAAGGACCCGCACCAGCACGCCGAGTGGCTCGCCGAGGTGCGGTACGCGGCGGGGGACGAGTTGTTCGTCAACGCGCGGATCGACACCTTCGTGCGCGGGGTCGACGATCCCGAAGCGGCCATCGAGCGGGCGGCGTTGTACACGGCCGCGGGTGCCGACTGCGTGTACCCGATCGGCGCCCCGGCGAAGGTGCTGCCGTTGCTGCGGTCGGGTATCCACGGCCCGATCAACATGATCGCGCAGGTCGGTGCGGGCCTCACCCCCGCCGAGCTCGGCGAGCGGGGCGCCACCCGGATCACCTTCGGGCCGGGTCTCCAGCGGCGCTCCTCCGAGATCCTCGCCGACCTGGCCGCCCAGCTGGGGTGACCGGACGCCGGGGGGACCGAACGCCGACGTGACCGGGCGCCGAGGGGCCGGGCGCCGGCGTGACCGGCCGACGGCGTGACCAGCCGCCGGCGTGACCGGCGTGCCGACGCACCGCGCCGTCCGCTTGCCGCGGCAGGTCCACCTGCCTGCGGCTCCGCGGACGGCGCGGCCCGCCCCACGAGCGAGAGGGCGGTGAGCGCCACCAGGGTGAAGGCGTGGCCTTCTTACGGGATCCACGCCTTCCAGGTGGAGGCGTGCCCCTCCACCCACTTCTTCGCCGCCTGCTCAGGAGTCAGCTTCTGGTCGGCGATCATCAGGGAGACCTCGTTCTGGTCCTCGGTCGTCCACTTGAACTTCTTCAGGAACGCGGCCGCCTTGCCGCCGGTGCTCGCGAAGTCGGCGTTGAGGTACTTCTGGAGCGGGGTGTGCGGATAGGCGCAGGCGACCTTCTCCGGGTCGGCGTCGCAGCCCTCCTTGTACGCGGGCAGCTTCACCTCGGTCATGGGGACCTTCTTGAAGAGCCACTGCGGGGCGTACCAGTAGGTGAGGAAGGGCTTCTTCTCCTTGGCGAACTGCCTGATCTGGGTGATCTGCGCGGCCTCCGAACCGGCGAACACCACCTGGTAGTCCAGCTTCAGGTTCTTCACCAGCGCCTTGTCGTTGGTGACGTAGGAGGGCGAGCCGTCCATCAGCTGGCCCTTGCCGCCGCTCTCCGCGGTGCGCATCTGGTCGGCGTACTTGTCGAGGTTCTTCCAGTCGGTGACGTCCGGGTGCTCCTTGGCGAAGTACGTGGGGACGTACCAGCCGATGTGCCCGGTGACGCCGAGGCCGCCGCCGTTGACGATGGTCTTCTTGTCCTTGACGTAGCGCTGTTCCTGCTCGGGGTGGCCCCAGTCCTCCAGGATCGCGTCGACCCGGCCCTGGCTGAGCGCGTCCCAGGCGGGGACCTCGTCGACCTGGACGGTGTCGACGCGGTAGCCGAGTTCGTGCTCCAGCAGGTACTGGGCCACGGCGACGTTGGCCTGGGCGCCGACCCAGGACTGCACGGACAGGTTCACGGTCTTGGCGCCCTGCGCGTTGGCGAAGGGCGAGGCCTGCTGGGTCATGTCGGCGGCGCCGCAGCCGGTGAGCAGCAGCAGGGAGGCCGCGCCGGCCACCACGGCGGTCGTAGGTACGCGCATGTCAGGCTCCCTTCCTCGCGCGGCGTTCGGTCGGCTGGGTCACCCGGTCGAGCATCAGGCCGAGGCAGACGATGGCCGCGCCGGCCACCAGCCCGGTGGCCAGGTCGCCCTGGGCGAGGCCGAAGACGGCGTCGTACCCGAGCGCTCCGCCGCCGACCAGGCCGCCGATGATGACGACGGCGAGGACCAGGACCACGCCCTGGTTGACGGCGAGCAGCAACGCCGGGCGGGCGAGCGGGAGTTGGACCTGGCGCAGCTGCTGCCAGCTGGTCGCGCCGAGGGAGTGGGAGGACTCCAGGGCGGCCGGGTCGACCTGGCGCAGGCCCTGGGCGGTGATGCGGACGACGGCGGGCAGCGCGTAGACCACGGCGGCCGCGACGGCCGGGGCCCGGCCCACGCCGAAGAGGGCCACCACGGGGATCAGGTAGACGAACTGCGGCATCGTCTGGAAGACGTCCAGGACGGGCCGGAGCACTCGGTCGATCCGGTCGCTGCGGGCGGCCGCGATGCCGGTGGCGACGCCGATGACGAGGGTGACCGCGACGGCGGCCAGCACCTGGGAGAGCGTGTCGAGGGCCGGCTCCCACACCCCGAGCACGCCGATCGCGGCCATGGCGAGGACCGCGGTGAGCGTGGTGCGCCAGGTGCCGATGAGCCAGGCGAGGGTGGCGACCAGGAGCAGCACCGACCACCAGGGCAGCCACTGCAGGCCGTCCCGGACCGGGTCCAGGACCCAGGTGGTGAAGTGCGCGGCCCAGTCGGCGGTGCCGCCGATGACGGGGACGCCGGAGTAGAGGTGGGCGGTCATCCAGTCGACGGCGCGGTTGACGGGCTGGGCGATCTGGACGACCCAGGCGTCGGGCCAGTCGAGCCGGCCGAGGAGACGTCCGGCCACGGCGACGGCGAGGGCGGCGACCAGGGCGTAGGCCCAGCCCGCGGTGCGCCGGGGCTCCGGTGAGCCGCTGCCCGCGGCGGCCGTGACGCGGTCCAGTACGACGGCGAGGAGCACGATCGGGATGCCGGCCGCCAGGGCCGCGCCGACGTCGACCGAGGCGAGGGCCTGGTAGACGCGGTCACCGAGGCCGCCGGCGCCGATGACGGACGCGATGACCGCCATGGACAGGGCCATCATGATCGTCTGGTTGAGGCCGAGGAGGAGTTCCTTGCGGGCCAGCGGGATACGGGCGGTCAGCAGCCGCTGGCGCGCGGTGGCGCCGAGCGAGTCGACCGCCTCCAGCACCGACTTGTCGGCGCCGCGCAGACCGAGGGCGGTGAGGCGGGCCATGGGCGGGGCGGCGTAGACGACGGTGGCGAGGACGGCCGCGGGGACGCCCATGCCGAAGACCATGACGACGGGGAGGAGGTAGGCGTACGCCGGGAGCACCTGCATGGTGTCCAGGAGCGGGCGCAGGGCGCGGTCGAGGCGGTCGGACAGGCCGGCGGCGAGTCCGAGGAACGCGCCCACGACGACCGAGGCGAGCACCGCCACGACCATCAGGGCGAGCGTCTGCATCGTCGCGACCCACATGCCGAGCAGACCGCAGGCGAGGAACGCCACCGCGGTGCCGAGGGCGAGCCGCAGACCCGCGACCCGCCAGGCGACGAGGGCGCCGAGCGCGGTCACCCCGGCCCAGCCGGCCGCCAGCAGCACCAGGTAGACGGCGCGGACGGAGAGCACGACCACGTTGCTGACGTGGCCGAAGAAGTAGAGGAACAGCGGGTGGCTGTCGCGGTTGTCGACGATCCAGTCGCTGGCCCGGCTGAGCGGGTCGGTGAGGTCGACGGTCAGCGCGTCCGGCCAGGTGCCGCTGGCCCAGCGGGCGTTCGCCAGGGGCACGAGGACCGCGGCGACGGCGGCGAGCAGCAGGAGCTTGTGGACGGCGCGTTTCTTGAGAACCGCGGGGAGCGTGCGGGGGGCGGGAGCGCTGATCGCAGCCATCAGACCGCCTCCTTCTCCTCGGCGGTGCCGGCCACCACCTCCAGCAGCGTGTCCGAGTCCACCACCCCGACACACCGGCCCTGGTCCACCACCCGGGCCGGGGCCCCGGCCCGTGCGACCGCCTCGATGGCCTCGGAGACCGTGGCGTCGGGCGCGACGGCGGGACCGCTGCCCGCCTCCCCCGCCGCCACGGCCCGCATCGCCCTGCGGACCGTCATGACCTGTTCGCGCGGGACGTCCCGGACGAACTCGCGGACGTAGTCGTCGGCCGGGGAACCCACGATCTCCTCCGGGGTGCCCAGCTGGACCACGCGCCCGTCGCGCATGAGGGCGATGCGGTCGCCCAGCTTCAGCGCCTCGTTGAGGTCATGGGTGATGAAGACCATCGTGCGGCCCTCCTCGCGGTGCAGCCGGACGACCTCCTCCTGCATGTCCCGGCGGATCAGCGGGTCCAGGGCGCTGAACGGCTCGTCGAAGAGCAGCACTTCGGGGTCGGCGGCGAGCGCGCGGGCGAGCCCCACCCGCTGCTGCTGGCCGCCGGAGAGCTGGCTGGGCCGGCGCTGTTCCATGCCCTCCAGGCCGACCTTGGCCACGACCTCGGCGGCGCGGGCCCGGCGCTCGGCCTTGCCCATGCCCTGGATCTCCAGGCCGTAGGCCACGTTGTCGAGGACGGTGCGGTGCGGGAGGAGGCCGAAGTGCTGGAAGACCATCGCGGCACGGTGGCGGCGCAGTTCGCGCAGCCGGGCGCGGTCCATGGCGCGGACGTCCTCGCCGTCGATGGCGATCGTGCCGGCGGTCGGCTCGATGAGCCGGGTCAGGCAGCGCACCAGGGTGGACTTGCCGGAGCCCGACAGGCCCATCACCACGAAGACCTCGCCCTTGCGGACGTCGAAGGAGACGTCGCGGACGGCGGCGGTGCAACCGGTACGGGAGCGGAGTTCGGCGGGGGTCAGGGAGGTCAGCTCCGGGTCGGCGGGGACGCGGTCGGCCTTCGGTCCGAAGACCTTCCACAGTCCGTCGACGGAGAACACCGGGTTCTCGCCGGTCGTACCGGTCGCACCGGTTCCACTGGTCGCGGTCGTCTCGACAGTCGTACTCATCACGCACCACCTCCGATCAGGTCCACGGCCTTCTCCCCGACCATCAGCACCCCGATCATCGGGTTGACGGCCGTCATCGTCGGGAACACGGAGGCATCGGCGATCCGGATGCCGTCCAGGCCACGAACGCGCAACTCCGGGTCCACGACCGCGAGTTCGTCGTCCACGGCGCCCATCCGGCAGGTCCCCGCCGGGTGGTAGACGGTGTGCGCGACCTTGCGGGCGTACTCGCTCAGCTCCTCGTCACCGGTGACGTCCGGGCCGGGGCACACCTCGCGCTTGAGCCAGCCCGCCAGCGGCTCGGTCCGCGCGATCTCGCGGGCGATGCGGATGCCGTCGACCAGCGTGCGGGCGTCGTAGTCGTCCTCGTCGGTGAAGTACCGGAAGTCGAGGGCGGGCTTCTCGGCGGGGTCCGCGCTCTGCAGGTAGAGCCGGCCGCGGCTCTTGGGCTTGGGGATGTTCGGGGTCATCGAGACGCCGTGGGAGGGGCGTTCGTAACCCAGACGTTCAGGATTGTCCGTGAAGGGGACCTGGTAGAAGTGGAACATCAGGTCAGGGCCCGGGTGGGCGGGATCGCGGCGGACGAACAGGCCCGCGTCGGAGTCCATCGCGGAGTTCTCGGGGATGGGGCCGTTCGTCTCCCAGACGATCACCGACTCGGGGTGGTCGAGGAGGTTCTCGCCGACGCCGGGCAGGTCGTGGACGACGGGGATGCCGAGCGCCTCGAGGTCCTCGCGCGGGCCGATGCCGGAGTGCAGCAGCAGCCGGGGCGAGTCGACGGCGCCCGCGCACAGGGCGACCTCGCGGCGGGCCCGTACGACGTACTCCTCGCCGTCCTTGTCCCGGACGTGCACCCCGCGGACCTGCGTGCCGTCCAGGTCGAGCCGGTACGCCCAGGTCTCCAGCAGGATCGTCAGGTTGGGCCGCTCGTCCATCACGGGGTGCAGGTACGCCACCGACGCCGAGGACCGCTTGTTGTTCTCGGGGTGGTAGGCGAGGTCGAAGAAGCCGACGCCGTCGTCGAAGGGCTTGCGGTTGAAGCCCTCGACGCGCGGGACGCCGGTGGCCGTCTGGGCGGCGTCGACGAAGTCGCGGGCGATGGCGTTGCGGTCCTTCTCGTCGACGGGGACGATGTTGTTGAGCAGGCGCGCGTAGTACGCCTCCATGGACACCGCGCCCCAGCCCTTGGCGCCGTTCGCCTCCCACTCGTCGAAGTCGGAGGGCAGCGGCTTGAAGGCGATCAGCGTGTTGTGGGAGGAGCAGCCGCCGAGGACGCGGGCGCGGCTGTGCCGGATGTGGGAGTTGCCGCGTGGCTGCTCCACGGTCGGGTAGTCGTAGTCGAGTTCGCCGCCGAGCAGGCCCATCCAGCGGCGCAGGGTGAGGACGTCGTCGCGGCCGACGTCACTGGGGCCGCCCTCGATGACGGCGACCGTGACGTCGGGGTTCTCGGTGAGTCGGGAGGCTATGACGGAGCCGGCGGTGCCACCGCCGACGACGACATAGTCGTATTCGTACTGGTGCATGGGGGTACTCCAGGGACGTGCAGGGGGGACGAGCAAGGGTTCAGCCGGCGAACCAGCGGACAGGCTTGGGCGCGAGGTTCTGGTAGATGTGCTTGGTCTCGCGGTACTCGGCGAGTCCGGCGGGGCCCAGTTCACGGCCGGTGCCGCTCTTGCCGAAGCCGCCCCACTCCGCCTGCGGGAGATAGGGGTGGAAGTCGTTGATCCAGACGGTGCCGTGGCGCAGCCGGCCGGCGACCCGGCGCGCGCGTCCGGCGTCGGAGGTCCAGACGCCGCCGGCGAGGCCGTACTCGGTGTCGTTGGCGAGGAAGACCGCCTCGTCCTCGGTACGGAAGGTCTCGACGGTGAGGACCGGACCGAAGACCTCCTCGCGGACGACCCGCATCTCGCGGTGGCAGGCGTCCAGGACGGTCGGCTCGTAGAAGTAGCCCGCGCCCAGGCCCTCCGGCCGCTTGCCGCCGGTGCGCAGGACGGCGCCCTCCGCCAGCGCCGAGGCGACGTACCCCTCGACCTTGTCGCGTTGCTGCTCGGAGACGAGCGGCCCGCACTCGACGTCGGCGTCGGTGCCGCGGCCGAGCCTGATGCGGCCGGCCCGTGCGGCGAGTTCGGCGACGAAGCGGTCCCGGACGGACTCCTCGACGATGAGTCGCGCGCCCGCCGAGCAGACCTGGCCGCTGTGGATGAAGGCCGCGTTGAGGGCCTGGTCGACGGCGGTGTCGAAGCCCTCCTCGGTGGCGCAGGCGTCGGCGAAGACCACGTTGGGGTTCTTGCCGCCGAGTTCGAGGGCGACCTTCTTGACCGAAGGAGCCGCGGCCCGCGCCACCTTGGTGCCGCTGACGAGCCCGCCGGTGAAGGAGATGAGGTCGACGTCGGGGTGCTCGGCGAAGCGGGCGCCGACCGAATGGCCGGGCCCGGTCACGATGTTGGCGACACCGGCGGGGAGACCGGCCTCCACCAGCAGCTCGATGAGCGCGATCGTCGTCATCGGCGTGATCTCGCTCGGCTTGACGACGAAGGTGTTGCCGGCCGCGAGCGCCGGCGCGATCTTCCAACTGGCCTGGAGCAGGGGGTAGTTCCAGGGGGTGATCAGCGCGCAGACGCCGACCGGCTCGTGGACCACGACACTGTGGATGTCGGGCGAGCCCGCGTCGACGACCCGGCCGGGGGCCTCGGCGGCGACGAGCCCGGCGAAGTAGCGGAAGGCGTCGGCGACACAGTCGATGTCGACCCGGCCCTCTTCGAGGGTCTTGCCCGCGTCACGGCTCTCCAGCAGACCGAGCCGCTCGCGGTCGCGAACCAGGAGATCGGCGACGCGGTACAGCAGTGCGGCGCGTTCGGAGACGGGGGTGCGTGGCCAGTCGCCGTGGTCGAAGGCCTGCCGTGCGGCGGCGATCGCCAGGTCGGCGTCCTGCTCGTCCCCCTCGGCGACGACGGCGAAGGGCTGGGCGTCCGCCGGGTCGATGATGTCGCGGGTCGCGCCCGAGGCGGCCTCTCGCCACTCGCCGCCCGCGTGGATCGTCTGTCGCGCTTGTCGTGCGTGTTCTCCGGCCATGATCGGTGTTGCCTTCCGTTCCTGTTCGGTTCCCGTGAGTCACACGGGTGTCACTCACAAGGACCGTCGTCGCATTCCCGCGGCCCGGAATTGCATGCGCAATCAATGCCCGAAAGTGCGCCGTGTCACTGGACATGCGGACAAATACGGGCGAACCGTACGCTGGACAGTGGTCCGCGCACGGTGGTCATGTGACGGCCACCACGTGCGCGCCAGGAGGTGACGCATGGCAGGCAAAGCGCTGATCTGCGCGACGACCGTACTGCTGCTCTCGCCGGTGCTCGTCGGCGCCGACGACGGGGACGATCTGACCGCCCGGCAACTGGCCGACCAGGCCCAGGACAATTTGCTCGACGCCAAGTCGGTCCGGCTGCGCCTGACGGACCGCGGCACGAGCGCGACGACCAGCAGGACCCAGCCGACGTCGATGGACCTCGCCCTCGACCAGGACGGCGACTGCGTGGGGTCGATGCGGATGGGCTCGGGCGGCGGCAGCGTCAAGATCGTCAAACAGGGCGACGAGGTGTGGATGAAACCGGACCGGACCTTCTGGAAGGCCCAGGTGCCCGGCAGTCAGGGCGAGGCGGTCGCCGAGCTCTTCAAGAACCGCTACATCCACGGCTCCACGGACGACGCCATGCTCAAGGGCATGGCCGACACCTGCGACCTGACCGCCTTCCAGCGGGACGTCGGCGGTGACACCTCCGACGGCGGCAAGCTGACCAAGGGCGACAAGACGACCGTCGACGGCACGAAGGTGATCCCACTGACCGGCACCGAGGACGGCAAGAGGGCGGTCCTGTACGTCACTTCGGACTCCCCGCACCGGCTGGTCAAGGCGATCCAGCGAGGCGACGGCACCGACCTGACGCTGACCTTCACCGACTACGACAAGCCGGTGCCGACCGCGACACCCTCGGCGGACGAGTCGGTGGACGTCGGCAAGCTCCAGGACGAACTGCGGGGCACCTGACACGCTTCGGCGGACCGGCCAGGACCCTGGAGCGCGGGGCCTTGTGCCCTCGGCTCTCCGACACCGGCCGTGCCGGTCAGAGGCAGGGCCCCTCCCCCGGGCAGAACGAGCCGAGCGCCGCGGTCAGCGGCGCGCGGACCAGTGCCGGGGACAGCTCCTCGGGGCCGCTGGCGCGGATCGCGTAGGACTCGCCGTCGGCCGCCCGGAAGCGGTGGTCGATGACCTGGCGCGCGCCGCTGGCCTCGTCGGTGTAGCGGTAGGTCAGTTCGGACCAGGTCTCGCCCTCGTCGCGACCGAGGGCCTGGTAACCGGGCTGGCGGGCGAAGCCGAACCCCGGGTCCTTCTCGGCCAGGCGCAGGGAGTCGGCGGGGCTGTCCTCCGACAACCGGAAGATCTGCAGCTGACGGCCGTCGGCGGGGGCGTCGTAGAAGACCACCGGGGCCTTCTCGCCCTGCTTCTGCCGGCGGGCCCAGTCCTCGGGAACGAAGACCCTGTAGCCGACCGGGTCCTCGGCCAGGCGGTAACCGGAACCGGGTGTGGCCGACGGGGACGCGAGGGGCGAGGCCGACGGGGTGGTCCCGGCGGGCGTGGTCCCGGACGGCGCTGACGGCTCGGTCGGCGCCGACGGTTCGGTCGGTGCGGAGGTCGTGACCGCGACGCTCGCCCCCGGGGTCGCCCCCGGGCCGGTCGACCCCTCCCGGGTCAGGAACCAGACACCGGCGCCGATGCCGGACCCCAGCACGGCCGTCGCGGTGAGCACGAGCAGGACCCGGCGCGGACCACTGACGGACGGCGGCGCGGAGGGCGGCGGTACGTAGGCCGGGGGCGGCGGTTGCGGGTACGGCGGGGGCGGCAGCGGGTGCGGTGTGCCGCCCGTCCGGGGCAGGGCCGACGACCAGGGCGGGGTCGGCGGCGACTGCTGCGGCGGCGCGGCCCAGGGCGGCGGCGCCGGTGAGGTCTGGGTCTCCGCCGAGGCCCAGGGCGGCGCGGCGCCGGTCTGCCCGTGTGGGCCCCAGGCCGCCTGGCCTCTCTCCTCGCTGGGCTCGTGCTCGTCGGAGCCCGAGCTGTAGCCGTTCGCGTCGCCGCTGTCGTTGCCGTTCCCGTGCCATCCGCTGTTCATCGCGAACCCCCCGAATCACCTTGGCGGGTAACGTTCTTGACGGTAGCGGTGAAAACGGGCGCGGGCCCCGCTCCGGAAGAAACCGGAACACGGCCCGTGCAAGCTCGTGACAGAAGCCGCCCCCGAAGGAAGCCGCTTCTCGAAGAGGTCGGCTCAGATGAGGCCGAGGGCGCGGACCGCCTCGCGCTCCTCCGCGAGCTCGGCGACGGAGGCGTCGATCCGGGCGCGGGAGAACTCGTTGATGTCCAGGCCCTGGACGATCTCGTACTTGCCGTCCTTGGCGGTGACGGGGAAGGAGGAGATCAGGCCCTCCGGGACGCCGTAGGAGCCGTCCGACGGAATGCCCATGGAGGTCCAGTCACCGTCGGCGGTGCCGTTGACCCAGGTGTGGACGTGGTCGATGGCGGCGTTGGCGGCCGAGGCGGCGGAGGACGCGCCACGGGCCTCGATGATCGCGGCGCCGCGCTTGGCGACGGTCGGGATGAAGGTGTCGGCCAGCCACTGCTCGTCGTTCACGACCTCGGCGGCGTTCTTGCCGGCGATCTCCGCGTGGAAGATGTCGGGGTACTGCGTGGCGGAGTGGTTGCCCCAGATCGTCAGACGCTTGATGTCGGCGACCGTGGTGCCCGTCTTCTTCGCGAGCTGGGTCAGCGCGCGGTTGTGGTCCAGGCGGGTCATCGCGGTGAAGCGCTCGGCCGGCACGTCCGGGGCGGCGGCCTGGGCGATCAGGGCGTTGGTGTTGGCCGGGTTGCCGACGACGAGGACCTTGATGTCGTCCGCGGCGTGGTCGTTGATGGCCTTGCCCTGCGGCTTGAAGATGCCGCCGTTGGCCTCCAGGAGGTCACCGCGCTCCATGCCCTTGGTGCGCGGGCGGGCGCCCACGAGCAGGGCTACGTTGGCGCCGTCGAAGGCCACGTTCGGGTCGTCGGTGATCTCGATGCCCTGGAGCAGCGGGAACGCGCAGTCGTCCAGCTCCATGGCGGTGCCCTCGGCGGCCTTGAGCGCCGGGGTGATCTCCAGAAGGCGGAGCTTGACCGGCACGTCCGCGCCGAGCAGCTGGCCGGAGGCGATGCGGAAGAGCAGGGCGTAACCGATCTGGCCGGCCGCGCCGGTGACGGTGACGTTCACGGGAGTGCGGGTCATGGAGTTCTCCGTATGACAGCTGTCGGTGGTGGCGTCCCTGCCCCGGGGTGCGGGACGTACAAATGATCGATCTCTCGGCATCAAGAGATCCACCGGTCAGGCTATCGCGCATCCGGGATCACGGACCGCCGGGTTCCTGTGGCCCACCCCACAGAGACGCAAAAAAGCGGCCGCCCGTCCGGGAGAGGGGGACGGGAGCGGCCGCCGAAGGGGGTACCGACATGGCCGGATTCCCGTGGGGGTACGGTTCGCGTGCCCACGATCGGCCCGGCCATGCCGACGGCCCCGGAATTGTTCTCGAAGGCCCGGCGACTACCGGGTGCACCCCTTCTCCCCCGCCGCGAGCGTGGCGCAGGCGACGGCGTCCCCGGCGTCCTTCACCGCGACCATCGGCGTGTACGCGATGGTGTCGCCGGCCGCGGTGATCGACCCGTTCTGCTTGTTCTTGTCGGCCTTGCCGACGCTCACCACGACCTCGTCGCCCTGCGCGGCCTGGGTGATACGGCCCCACGCGGTACCGCAGGTCTTGCTGTAGCGGACCTCCACGACCGTCGTGCCGACGGTGGCGGTCGAGGCGGTGGTCACCAGGTCCCCGCTGCACCCCATGGCCTCCGCGTCCTTGCCGGTGCAGGAGTCGCCGCTGCACTTGACGCCGGGCGGGAGGTCGACGGAGGTGGTGGCGGTCGGGGAGGGCGAGGCGCCCTGACCCTCGTTCTCCTTGTCGCCGCCGCCCTCGGTGAGGAAGTACGCGGCGCCGACCACCACGAGCACACCGACGACGCCCGCGAGGAACATCGTCAGCCGCCGCCTGCCCCCGCCACCGCCGCGAGCGGCGGGACGGGGCCCCTGCGGGGGTTCGCCGTACGACGGGCCAGGGGCCGAGGTCGGCATCGGCGTGGGCGTCGGTGCCGAGGCCGGTGCCGGTCGGGCCGTACCCTCCGGGGCGCGTCCGCCCGTCGGGGAAGGTCCCTTGTATCCGGCCAGGCCCCAGGAGTTCGCGCTGTCGCCGCCGTCCCGGTTCCCGGGCGTGGCGTCCCTGACCTCGGGCGCCGTCGGCTGCGGCGGCACCGTCGGGGCCACGCCCGCGGGCCCGGCCACCCCCGGGGTCGCCGTGGCGCTGGTGCTCTTGCGGGCCGTCCTGCCGCCCTTGGCGCTCGCCGGAGGCGCCCCGAACTCACCGAGCGCGGCGCGCGCCTGCGAGATGCGGATGGCCTCCATGGTCATGTCGTGGCGCATCTCCGAGCGGCTCCAGGCGCGCTCGGCGAGCTCCCACATGGTGGTCAGGTGGATCGGATTGGTGCCGGTGACCTCGGCGAGCGCCACGATCGCACCCTTGGGCGCGAGCAGCCGGCCGTTGAGATAACGCTCCCAGGACGTCTTGCTGTAACCCGTGCGGTCGGCCAGCGCCGCGACGCTCAGACCGCTGCGGTCCACGAGCCGCCTGAGCTGGCTGGCGAACTCCCTGACCTGTGGATCAAGTTCATCGGGCAAGGCCCTCCAACGAGGCATTGCTTCCCCCCTCTTCCCCCCGGTTGGTGCTGGTGTGTTCCCCCCGCGCATGTGCCCTCTGCTCAGGTCCCCGTCTGGCTACCCAAAGGGATGCGCCCGCTAAGGATCTCAGTTCCCGGGGTGGGGGCGCACGGGTGCATCGGGGCTGTGGGCATGCACCGTCGCACGCTCACCATGCCGCGGTCCAGTCTGCACGCGACGGGACGTCCCGGACCATCCCGATCGGACACGCTAACCCGGTTGTTGAGCGACTTCGTCACACATCCGCGAACTTGTCCGCACATCGACACACAGAAGGCACACAATCCGTAAGACTCGCCACTTATCAGGAAACTCACCCAAAAGCCACTACGACGACGCCGGTCACGACAAGCAGGGCCAGCAACAGCAGCGCCGCGTACCGGAGCAGCCGGCCGCCCGTCTCCTCCCGCCGCTCCGCCGGCGGGGTGTCCCACCAAGGGAGCGTGGGATCGTCCTCGTACTCCTCGGCACCCTCCGCCGGGGGCGGCGCGGCGGCCGGGCGGGGCCAGGCCTGGACGGCGAGCTCCCAGCGGACGTTGACGCGTTCGACGTCCGGGGCCGCGAGCCCGACGACCCGGCACAGGGCGGCCACCGCCTGCCGCGGTGGTGGCTGCGTGGCGTTGAGATAGCGGTGCCAGGAGGACTTGCTGTACGCGGTGCGCGCGCCCAGCGAGGCCAGGCTGAGGCCCGTGCGGTCCTTGAGCCGCCGCAGCTGCTCCACGAAGTGCCGCACCTCCGGCGGCAGCTCGTCCGGCAGTGGCTGCCAGGCACTCATCCAGCCCACCTCCACGCTGTCGGACGACATCGGGGAGGTGATCGGTTCCCGTGGTGACAGGGACCGGACACCGTAGCGGAACGGTCACTTCCGTGGCACAGCGCACTGACAGGCGTTGAACAGGGCGTTCGCCGTGCAAGAAGGTGGACGCAGGCGGCGGCCCGTCCTTGCTCGGGGGAGAGGACGGGCCGCCGTTGCCGTGGCAGTGGGCCGCGCGGCTAGCTGTCGACCGTGAAGTGCAGGGTGTCCTTCAGGAACGGGATCTCCAGCCAGGGATCCGGCTGGGCCATCATCGACAGCAGGACGATCACGGTGCCCAGCACGCCGTAGGTGACGATGTCCGTGAAGCGGGAGCGCACCGCGAGCATGCCCACGTCCCGCACCATCCAGCGCAGCACGGCACCGGCGACCAGCGCCGCGCCGATCAGCAGGGTGCCGTAGCGGAAGACGTCGAGGGCGGTGAGCAGCAGGCCGAGCGCCACCACGGCCAGCACCGTGAGGATCGGCCACTGCCGGGCGGGCGCCGGGGCGTCGCTCGGCGCGGCCCGGCCGCCACCCTCGGGACGGGCGGTGTCCCTGGTGAACAGCGGGAAGCGGCGAGTGACCCGGCGCGGCCTGCCCTCGGCGTCGGGCGCGCTGATCGCGTCCCGTACCTCGATGTCGTTCTGCTCCTGGTCAGCCGACACTGCGCTCCGCCGCCTCGACCACGTTGACGAGCAGCTGGGCCCGGGTCATCGGGCCGACACCGCCGGGGTTCGGGGAGATGAACCCGGCGACCTCGGCGACGCCGGGGTGCACGTCGCCCACGATCTTGCCCTCGGCGCTGCGCGAGACACCGACGTCGAGGACGGCGGCGCCGGGCTTCACGTCCTCGGGACGGATGAGGTGGGCGGACCCGGCGGCGGCGACGATGATGTCGGCGCGCTTGAGGTGCGCGGACAGGTCGCGGGTGCCGGTGTGGCACTGGGTCACGGTCGCGTTCTCGCTGCGTCGGGTCAGCAGCAGCGGCATCGGGCGGCCGATGGTGACGCCGCGGCCGACGACCACGACCTCGGCGCCCTTGATCTCCACGCCGTACTGGCGCAGCAGGGTGAGCACACCGTTGGGAGTGCAGGGCAGCGGGGCCGGCTCGTTGAGGACCAGGCGGCCGAGGTTCATCGGGTGGAGGCCGTCGGCGTCCTTGTCCGGGTCCATCAGCTCCAGGATGCGGTTCTCGTCGATGCCCTTGGGGAGCGGCAGCTGGACGATGTAGCCGGTGCAGGCGGGGTCCTCGTTCAACTCCCGCACCACCGCCTCGATCTCCTCCTGCGTCGCCGTCTCCGGCAGTTCGCGCTGGATGGAGGCGATGCCGACCTCCGCGCAGTCGCGGTGCTTGCCCGCGACGTACTTCTGGCTGCCGGGGTCGGCCCCGACGAGGATCGTGCCGAGGCCGGGCGTGACGCCCTTCTCCTTCAGCGCCGCCACGCGGGCGGTCAGATCGGACTTGATCGCGGCTGCGGTGGCCTTGCCATCGAGAATCTGGGCGGTCATGACCCCATCCTCGCGGATGACGGGGTCCCGGTTCCAATCCGGGTCCCCGGGCGCCTGTCCCGGCGTATCCACTCATGATCAGCGATGTTGCACTTGCACAACACATAGGGATTGCGGCTGGACAACGAACCGGCCACTGAAGAACGATTGTGGCCACAGTGCCGCGGGCTGTACCGGGGGGACGAACCGCATCTGTAGAACCTTCCTCCGACCGTGCCGCTCGTCGTCCCCGCACATTCGGTCTACGGAGGAAACACCGCCATGAGTTTCGGCGACCCGAACAACCCCTATGGGCCCCCGCCCCAGCAGCCGCCCGCCGCTCCCCCCGGTTACGGCTACCCGCAGCAGGGACCGCCGCCCGGATATCCGCCGCAGCCGCAGCAGGCCTACCCCGGTTACCCGCCGCAGCCGGCGTACCCCGGCTACCCGGGGGGCGCCAACATGGTGCCGCAGTCGATGCCGGGCCTGCTGGTGACGGCCCGCGTCTTCTTGTTCATCATCTCGGCCGTGCAGATCATCGGCGCCCTGGTCTTCCTCTACTTCGCCGCGTTCGCGAGCGACGTGTCGGACGGCGCCGACGAGCTCGGGTTCAGCACCGGAAGCGACGGCGCCGACATGGCGGCCGGCGTCTTCGGCGTCTTCGCCCTGCTCGCCGCGGGTCTGGCGGCCCTGTCGATCACCCTTGGCGTCAAGTTCAGCCGGGGCGGCCAGGGCATCCGGATCACCACCGTGATCTACGGCGCTCTCGGTGCCATCGTCGGCATCCTCGGCCTGTTCGTCGGTCTCGACTCCGGTCTGGCCTCGGCGGTCGTCGGCCCGCTGCTGTGGCTGGCGTTCGGCGGCATCATCGCGGCCGCCCCGGTCGTCCCCAGCGGCACTGCCTGGTTCGCCCGCCCGCGCTACTGACCCGCACGGCGACCGCGCCGGACTCGCGTTCGCGAACGGACAGTTCACGCCGATCCTGTCCAAGGGCCGTGTCTCGTCCGGGCCGTGTCTCGTCCGGGCCGTGTCTCATCCGGGCCGTGTCTCATCCGGGTCATGTCTCATCCGGGCCGTGTCTCATCCGCACGGGGAGACACGGCCCTGGTCCGCAGCGGGCTGCTCGCCCCGCGCATTTTGCCCTCCCCCTTGGCCGAACTGCGGGCCGCCGGTCCCGTCACCGGCGGGTCCAAGGCCGCCCCGGCACGCTAGCCTCATCCAACTCGCGTGACGCCACTGGGCGTTGAGGCAGAACAGCACTCGGGGGACTCATGACGGACCAGCGGCACCCCACGCCGCCGTACCACGCCGAGCTCATACGCGCCGGCGCCGCTCCGCTCCAGCCCGCCGACCCCGCCCGCATCGGACCGTATGTGCCGCTCGGGCGACTCGGCAGCGGCGGGATGGGACGGGTCCATCTGGCCCGCCCCGCCGACGACGGCCCCGGCCTCGCCGCGGTGAAGGTGATCCGGCCCGAGTACGCCGAGGACCCGGAGTTCCGGCGGCGGTTCGAGCGGGAGGCCGCCGTGCACGGGCGGGTCAGCACCCCGCACGCCCCGCGGCTGCTCGGCACCGGGTTCGAGTCCGAGGACGAGCTGCTGTGGATGGCCACCCGGTACGTCCCCGGCATCAACCTCGCCGACGCCGTACGCAACGGCGGCAGGCTCGAACAGGCCGGTGTGTGGCGGCTGGTGGCGGAGCTGGGGCAGGCCCTCGCGGCACTGGCCGACGCCGGTGTCGTCCACCGGGATCTCAAGCCGTCCAACGTGCTGCTGTCCCCGCGGGGCGTGCACGTCATCGACTTCGGCATCTCCCGGGCCGTCGACAGCAGCACCATCACCGGCACCGGCAGCCGGGTGGGCACCCCGGCGTTCATGTCCCCCGAGTACCTGCGCGAGGGCCGCTGCGACGGGGCCTCCGACGTCTTCTCCCTCGCGGGCACACTGATCTACGCCGCCACCGGGCACACCCCGTTCGGCGACGGCACCGGCGTCGGCGTCATGCACCGGGTGGCCTTCGAGGAGCCCAGGGCGGAGGTGATGTCCGAACTCACCTCCGTCGACAAACCGTTGGCCGCGCTGCTGACCGCCTGCCTCGCCAAGGACCCCGCCGGGCGTCCCACCCCGGCGCAGCTGATCGAGGCCGCCGCGCGCGCACGGCCCGGGGACACCGAGCCCTGGCAGGAACCGTTGGCCACCCGCCTGCTGGAGCAGCAGGAGGCATGCGCGCGGCTGGAGAGGGTCTCGACACGGCAGAGCGCCCGAGGCCGGGTGCCGGGGGCGTCGGGCGTGCCGGGGGCGGCGGAGGCGCCGGGCGTGGCGGGGGCGCGTACGGATGCGCCTCACGCGGGTCCCGCCGCCCCGGGCTCGGCCTCGGACCCGGCACCCGACCCCACCCCCGCTCCCCCACGGCCGCCCGCCCACCACTACGCGACATCCCTCCCCACCCCGCCGGGCGAGTTCGCGCCCTCCGGCCCCACCCCGCCGGGCGAGTTCGCCCCCTCCGCGCCCTCCACTCCCCGCAATCGGAGGAAGCCCTACCTAGCCCTCGCCGCCGCCCTCGCGGTGGCCGTCGGGGTCGTGGGCGCGCTCTTACTCACCCGCTCCTCCCACGAGGAGACAGCCGGACCGTCCCCCACGGTCTCCGCCGGCGCCCCCTCCGACGCCGACGCCGCCTCGGCCCTGCCCCGCGCCTCCGCCCCGCCCGCCGCGAGCGGCTCCGCGGGCAGGCCGGGCGGCACGGCACAGGAGACGGGCGGGGACAGGGAGACCGCGGCCGGTTCCGACGACGGCCCGGTCGGCCGTACCCCCTCCGCGACGGTCACCCAGGGCGGGGGCGGAGCCACGAGTGACGGCGGTGCCCCCACCGCCACGGCCAGCGAGACCGCGGCCGCCCCCGCCGACCCGCCCTGGATCTCCGAGTGCACGTACTACTCCGGCACCGAGCTCACCGGCAGGGGCGACAAGGGCGAGCGCGTGGTCCAGGTCCAGTGCATGCTCACCCGGCGCGGCTACGCCGTCGGCGACTCGGGCGTGGACGGGAAGTTCGGCAAGGGGACCCAGACCGCGGTGAAGCAGTTCCAGAGCGCGAAGGGGCTGGAGGCCGACGGGGAGGTGGGCGCCGAGACCTGGGCGGCGCTGCGGAGTTCGACCTGACGACGACGGGCGTGGCACGCGAGCCGACGTGCGGGCCGGCCGCCGGGTGCGCGGGGCGAGGGGCGATGGGCGCGGTTCAGCCGCCGACTATGTGCCGCAGATACGCGCGCGGGTCGTCCAGATAGCGCCGCCAGTGCTCGACCAGCTCCAGTTCGTGCCACTCCACGGACCGCATGCCGTGCTCGCCGACCTCGATGATCTCGGCGCCGGGCAGGGCCGTGAGCAGGGGTGAGTGGGTGGCGCAGATGATCTGGGCGCCCGCGCGGGAGAGGTCGTCGAGGACGCCGACGAGTTCGAGGCAGGAGGCGAAGGACAGCGCGGACTCCGGCTCGTCCAGGACGTACAGGCCGGGTTCGCGGAAGCGCTCGCGGAACGCCATCAGAAAGCCCTCGCCGTGGCTCATCTCCTCCGGGGTGCCGGTGAGACGGCCGGTGCGCTGCTCCCTGCCGAGCGCGTCGAGCGCGGTCTCGGCGCGCAGGAAGAAGCCCCGGCGCCGGGTGTGCGGGCCCTGGAGCATCCGGCGTCCAGCCCTGGTGGCCTCGAACCGCATCCGGTCGCCGAGCGGCGAGCGCTCCCGCGGACCGGCGTAGCGATGGCCCGCCGAGCCGCCCCAGGGGTCGAGTCCGAAGGCCTCCGCCAGGGCCTCCACGAGGGTCGACTTGCCCGAGCCGTTCTCCCCGACCAGGAAGGTGACCGGGGCGGTGAACCGCAGGCCGTCGTCGAGGAGCTGCCGCACGCACGGCACCGACCAGGGCCAGTGGGCGGGGCCGGCCGGCTCCGCCGCCTCGGCGACATGGGCGTACGCGCGTTCCACGATCATGCCGCCAGGCTCTCATCCGGCACTGACAACGGCGCCCGGTCACGAGGACCGGGCGCCGCGGCACAGTGGAAGCAGCGGGATCGGGCTCAGTGGAAGAAGTGCCGGGTCCCCGTGAAGTACATCGTCACGCCCGCCTTCTTCGCGGCCTCCACGACCAGTTCGTCACGGACCGAGCCGCCCGGCTGCACGACCGCCTTCACGCCGGCCTCGATCAGGATTTCCAGGCCGTCGGGGAAGGGGAAGAACGCGTCGGAGGCGGCGTAGGAGCCCTGCGCGCGCTCGGCACCCGCCCGCTCCACGGCCAGCTTGGCGGAGTCGACACGGTTGACCTGCCCCATGCCGACGCCGACCGAGGCGCCGTCCTTGGCGAGGAGGATGGCGTTGGACTTCACCGCGCGGCAGGCCTTCCAGGCGAACGACAGCTCGGCGAGCTCGGCCGCGCTCAGCGCCTCACCCGTCGCCAGCGTCCAGTTCGCCGGGTCGTCACCGTCCGCCTGGAGGCGGTCGGTGACCTGGAGGAGCGCGCCGCCGTCGACGAGCTTGAGCTCGACCGGGTTCGCGGGCGCGGCCGGGGCCTTCAGCACGCGGATGTTCTTCTTCTTGGCGAGGGCCTCCAGGGCCCCCTCCTCGTAGTCCGGCGCGACGATGACCTCGGTGAAGATCTCGGCGACCTGCTCGGCCATCTCCTTCGACACCGGACGGTTGACCGCGATCACGCCGCCGAACGCCGACAGCGGGTCACACGCGTGTGCCTTGCGGTGGGCCTCGGCGACGTCCGCGCCGACCGCGATACCGCAGGGGTTGGCGTGCTTGATGATCGCGACGGCGGGCTCGTCGTGGTCGTACGCGGCACGGCGGGCGGCGTCCGTGTCCGTGTAGTTGTTGTACGACATCTCCTTGCCGTGCAACTGCTCGGCCTCGGCCAGGCCGCCGTCGCTGCCGTCGACGTAGAGGGCAGCCGGCTGGTGCGGGTTCTCGCCGTAGCGGAGGGTGTTCTTGCGCTCCCAGGTGGCGCCCAGGAAGTCGGGGAACCGCGACTCGTCCACGGGCGCGTAGGAGGAGGCGAACCAGGAGGCGACCGCCACGTCGTAGGACGCGGTGTGCTG
Source organism: Streptomyces sp. NPDC034103 (assembly GCF_055575395.1). Classification (NCBI taxonomy): domain Bacteria; kingdom Bacillati; phylum Actinomycetota; class Actinomycetes; order Kitasatosporales; family Streptomycetaceae; genus Streptomyces; species Streptomyces sp. NPDC034103. Next base: position 210,186 of record NZ_JBVISS010000011.1, read on the forward strand.
GAAGGCCTCGGCCGCGAGCCGCTTGCGGGTGGTGAGGTCGAACCCGCCGTCCTGGACGGCGCTCAGGACGTCGGCGTACCGCGCGGGGCTGGTGACGACGGCGACCGAGGGGTGGTTCTTGGCGGCGGCCCGGACCATCGAGGGGCCGCCGATGTCGATCTGCTCGACGCACTCGTCCGGCGAGGCGCCCGAGGCGACGGTCTCGCGGAACGGGTAGAGGTTGACGACGACCAGGTCGAACGGCTCGACGCCCAGCTCGGCGAGCTGGCGCTGGTGGTCCTCCAGGCGCAGGTCGGCGAGGATGCCGGCGTGCACGCGCGGGTGCAGCGTCTTGACGCGGCCGTCCAGGCACTCGGGGAAGCCGGTGAGCTCCTCGACCTTGGTGACGGGGACACCGGCGGCGGCGATCCGGCCGGCGGTGGACCCGGTGGAGACGAGCTCCACGCCCGCCTCGTGCAGCCCGCGCGCGAGGTCTTCCAGACCCGTCTTGTCGTAGACGCTGACGAGCGCCCGTCGGATGGGCCGCTTGTTGCTCTCGGCGGTCACTGGATAACTACCTTTCGTCCCTCAATGCGATAGCCGTTGCGGGCGAGCCGCCCCACGACATCGACGAGCAGCCTTCGCTCGACTTCCTTGATGCGCTCGTGCAGAGCGTTCTCGTCGTCCTCGTCCCGGACCTCGACCACGCCCTGGGCGATGATCGGTCCGGTGTCGACGCCGTCGTCGACGAAGTGGACGGTGCAGCCGGTGACCCGGGCGCCGTACGCGAGCGCGTCACGGACGCCGTGGGCGCCGGGGAAACTGGGCAGCAGGGCGGGGTGGGTGTTCACGAACCGCCCGCCGAAGCGCGCGAGGAACTCCTTGCCCACGATCTTCATGAACCCGGCGGAGACCACCAGGTCGGGCTCGTACGCGGCGGTCGCCTCGGCGAGGGCGGCGTCCCACTCCTCGCGGGTCCCGTAGTCCCTGACCCTGCGGACGAAGGTCGGGATGCCGGCCCGCTCGGCACGGGCGAGCCCCTCGATGCCGTCGCGGTCGGCGCCGACCGCCACGATCTCGGCACCGTAGGCGTCCGTGCCGACCTGGCCGATGGTGTCGAGCAGCGCCTGGAGGTTGGTGCCTGATCCGGAGACCAGCACGACGAGGCGCTTGGCCACGGGCTTGGCGGCCACGGTGGGGCCCTTTCTCGGGGGAGCGTTTTCCGTACGGTCGGCCGTCCGGACGTGCGTTATGTACGTTCGTACGAATGCTTCGCGCCCCGGGATACGGGGAAGTCTACGAAGCGGCCGAACGCCAGCAACGATACCGGCACTCCGGGCGGCCCCCACGGGACGGGGGCGGGGCCGGGAGGTAGCGTCTGCTACGGCCCGAGTCGGGAACGTGGTCGTCGTGCGGTGCGTTTCCCGGATGAAGGCCCACACCGGACAGCCGTTCCACCGTCCGATCGTCGCCGTCACTCGTCATATCACCTAGGGGAAGACGCTCACTTGATGCCGGACCGCAGCCTGCGACTCCTTTCGCTCCCCCCGCAGCAGGCGCAGGGAGGGGAGCACCGCGGCGTGCTGCTGCGGGAGCGCCCCGCCTCACCGCCCGACGCGCCCTCGGACCAGCCGGACCGCAAGGCGGAGGAGGACAACCCCTTCGCGCCGCCGCCGGAGGGCACCCCCGACCGCCCCTGGCAGCCGCGCCGCCCGGCGGGCGACTCGTCCGACGACGACGAGGGGCGTCGGTCGCCGTGGGGCAGCCAGTGGAGCGACCGCCAGCCCGGCCGCTCCTCCGGCAACTTCGGCGACCGCCCCGGCAGCGGCTCCGGCCCCGAGGGCCAGGGCGGTCCCGGCCAGGGCGGGGGCATGCGCTGGGACCCGACCGACCCGGCCCAGCGCCACGCGCGGTACTCCCTGCTGAGCGGTATGTGGGCGTTCTTCTTCGCCCTCTTCAGCTGGCCGTACGTCGCGCTGCTGCTCGGCGCGCTCGCCCTGTACTGGGGCATCAGCGCCCTGCGCGCCAAGCCGCGCACCTCCGACCCGGACGCCTCGGCGCCTGAGACGGGGGGCCGCCCGCAGCGGACGGCGGCCATCAGCGGACTGGTCACCTCGTCGCTGGCGATCGCCCTGGTGGCGGGCACGTTCGCGCTTCAGCTCGTCTACAGCGACTTCTACACCTGCACCAACGACGCTCTCACCAACGAGGCGAAGCAGTCCTGCGACCGTCTGCTGCCGGAGCAGCTGCGGGACGTCTTCGGCACCGGCTGACCCTCACTCCGGCGGCTCGGGAGGCGCCGACACCTCTTTGAGCGCCGCCCACCGGGCCTGCCGGGAGGCGTCCCGCTCGGCGTCGTCGGGCCAGGCCCGCGGGTCGGCGGGCAGGAAGTCGTACGGCTCGAAGGAGGGGTCGTCCTCGCCGTGGCCGTACGGCGCTGCGGGTGCGGGGGCCGGCCGGGCGTGCTTGCCGCGGGAGAACCAGCGGCGCGAAGAGGTCGCTCTCGCGGCGGCCGGGGTGGCGCCCTCGTCCGACGGTGCCGTGGGGCGGCCGCCGCCTGTCGCGGACTGCGGTACGGGTGGGCGGGCGCCCTTCTTGCGCGAGAACCAGCCACCGGGTGCGGGGGACTGTGTCCGCGGCACCCGGATGCCGGGCTCCGACGCGAACCGCTCCTCGCCGGCCCCCCGCGGCGGTAGGGCACCGACCGACACCACCGGCACCGCCGTCAGCCCGGTGGACACCGCCTCCGTCCCGGGCCCGCGCTCCCGCCGTTCCCGGCACCGCCACGCCCGTACCCCCACGGCCGTCGGGATGGCCGCCAGCGAGACCCAGGCCAGCGCCGCCGCACCCGTCAGCCACCACACCGGTCCGAACCGGGCGAGCGCGGCGACGCCGAGCGGACCGCCCGCGAGCGCGGCGAGCAACGCGACCGCGGCCGCGCACAGGACGCCGGCCAGCCAGGCGGTACCGGCGGTCCGACCTCGGGACCAGGGAGCGACCGCAGGCGAGGCGCTCCCTTTCTCCTCTCCCCCCATCCTCTTCTCGTCGCCTCTCATCGTCGGCACCCCGGACCCGGCGCCGGCCGAGCGTCGGCTCCCGGCCCGTCCCACGAAGCAGCCCACCGTCACCCCGGCCACCAGGGGCACCCCGGCGGCGGCCCAGTTCGGCCATGTCCCCGCTCCCGCGTCCGGGACCGCCGCCAGCAGCGGGAACGGCGGCAGGAGCGGCGCGGGCGCCGACGACAGGGGGCCGACCACATGCCCCGCCCCGAGCACGAAGCCCGGCCCCAGCGCGTACGAGGCCGACCAGACGGCCGCGTTGGGGAGCAGCGCGACGCACAGCAGCAGCACCGCGAACCGGCCCGACCAGCCCTCCGTCAGCTGGAGGAAGGAGAGCCGGGTGGCGTTGCCGTGCCACACCAGGGACGTTCCCAGCAGCAGCGTGCCACCGCCCACCAGCACCACCACACCCGCGCCGGCCGCGCGCACCGCCGCAGCGAGACGGTTCCGGGCGTCCGGGTCGAGGAGCAGCCGCCGAATCCCCGCGGGCAGTGGCAGCAGCACGTCGTCCACGGGTTCGCGTGGGCGCCCGTACGCCGTCCAGACCCCCGCGCCCGCCGCCGAGACCACGACCAGGGGCACGCACACCACTGTCCACACCCACGCCGGTCGCAGCTCGCCGCCGGCCGCATACAGCGCGGCCCCTGTCCCGACGGTGAGATAGCCGAGGACCACGCCCGTGAACGCCGCCCCTCCCGTGGCCTCGGGGGCGTCGTCCACCGCGTCCCGCGCGGCCCGGTGCACCAGCCACACCGGCAGCGCGAGCAGCAGCAACGGCGTCACCCCCACCGGTGCCGGGACCCCGGACAGCGTGTCGGTGCGCACCAGTTCCGCCCCGTGCGCCAGCAGCCACAGCGCCGCGGCGACGTGCAGCGCCCCGTCCGGGCCGCTGTCGGGATACGGCGAACTGATCCACAGCACCATCACCAGCACGGCGAGCGAGCCGAGCCCGAGCCCGGCCGCGAACACGCCGCCCAGCAGGCCCGCGGCCAGTCCGGGCGAGCGGTCGCGCACCCGGGTGAGCACGGACGACAGGGGAAATCGGCGAACGGTCATCTGGTTCACGACCGTCATGCTCCCAACGACACGCGCTTTCTCGTCGTAACAGGCGAACCCCCGATGTGTCGCTCAATATACGACTATGTACTTTTTCGTACGAAGGGGCGTGCTGTGACTCAGGGCCCTGCCACCCCGCTGCCGCCACCCAAGGAACGCCGACGCCTGCGCGAGGCCGGGTCGTTGACGCGGGCTCAGGTCGCGGAGCGGATGGGCGTCACCCCCGAGACGGTCCGAGCGTGGGAGTCCGGCCGCACGAACCCGCGGGGCCGGAAGCGGGAGACGTACGCCCACCTGCTGAGCACCCTGGCGGAGGAGCGGCAGCGGGCCGAGGTGACGGCACCTCAGGAGGTGGCGGGCGTGCAGACGGTGACGGTCACACAGGAGGGGGCGGGCGCGCGGGAGGCGGCCGTCGCGGAGACGGTGGCGGTCGCGCAGGCGGTGGCGGTTGCGCAGGCGGTGGCGGTCGCGCAGGCGGTCGCGGGACCCGAGCCCGAGGCGCCCATGGGGCCCACGGGCGGGGGCGAGCCGCTCACCGCCGAGCCCGAGTCGACTCCCGCCGGGGCCGAGTCGCCCCCCGCCAAGCCCCTGACGCCCGCTCAGGCGTTCGACGCGCTCTACGCGTTCTGCGCGCCCGCCCTCGTGCGGCAGGCCTATCTGCTCACCGGCCGACGCGAACTCGCCCGCGAATCCGTCGAACGGGCCTTCCAGCTCGCCTGGCAGCGCTGGCCCGAGGTCGCCGTCGACCGTGACCCGGCGGGCTGGGTCCGGGCCGCGGCGTACGAGTACGCCCTCTCCCCCTGGCACCGCTTCCGCCCCCGCTACCGGCACCCCGAACCACCCCCCGCCGACGCTTCCGACCGCGCCCTGCTCGACGTACTCCTCAAGCTCCCCCCGCCCTACCGCCGCACGCTTCTGCTCTACGACGGTGTCGGCCTCGACCTGCCGGAGACCGCCGCGGAGACGGAGGCGAGCACGCCGGCGGCGGCCGGCCGGCTGCTGCACGCGCGCGAGGTCGTCGCCACGCGCGTCCCCGAAGTGGCCGACCCCGCCGCTCTGCACCGACGGCTGGCCGAACTCGCCTCCACGGAGCGGCTGCGCGCCGCGAAGCCGCCGACGGTGCGCACGGGCGGTGAACGCCGGGCACGTTTCTGGACGCGGGCGGCCATCGCGTTCACGGTGGCGTTGATCGGGACGACGGCGTTGACGGTGCGGACCGCTCCGACGCACTACGAGCCACCGATCGCCCCGGGCGCGGAGATCCAGGGCGTGCCGCCGCGGGTCGCGCAGGGCGCGTTGTCGGAGGCGGAGGTGGAGCTGCGGGAGAAGCTGCGGGGCGCGATGACGAGCGGCCCGGAGAGGGTGCTACCGCTGAGTCGTTAGCCCGCGGGCCGGTGGGAGCTTGGTCGCGCGGTTCCCCGCGCCCCTGAAAGCGTGGGTCCGGTGCACGCACCTCAGGGGCGCGGGGAACCGCGCGAACGGCCACGACGCGCCCGCAGCCGCCAGACCACGACGCGAGGCAGATGCTTGAGCGCACTGTGGGCCCGCCCCCACTCCGGGGAACGGGCCCACAAACGCTCAGTTAGGCAACGGCTGTTCAGCCGGCCAGAATCTCGCGCGCCAGCTTCGCCGTCTCGGTCGGCGTCTTGCCGACCTTGACGCCGGCGGCCTCGAGGGCCTCCTGCTTCGCGGCGGCCGTGCCGGAGGAGCCGGAGACGATGGCGCCGGCGTGGCCCATGGTCTTGCCCTCGGGCGCGGTGAAGCCCGCGACGTAGCCGACGACCGGCTTCTTCACGTTCTCCTTGATGAACGCCGCGGCCCGCTCCTCGGCGTCGCCGCCGATCTCACCGATCATCACGATCAGGTCGGTGTCGGGGTCGGCCTCGAACGCGGCGAGCGCGTCGATGTGCGTCGTACCGATGACCGGGTCGCCACCGATGCCGACGGCGGACGAGAAGCCGATGTCCCGCAGCTCGTACATCATCTGGTAGGTCAGCGTGCCGGACTTCGAGACCAGACCGATGCGGCCCGGCTTGGTGATGTCGCCCGGGATGATGCCGGCGTTCGACTGGCCCGGGGTGATGAGACCGGGGCAGTTCGGGCCGATGATCCGGGTCTTGTTGCCCTTCGAGACGGCGTAGGCGTAGAACGCCGCCGAGTCGTGGACCGCGATGCCCTCGGTGATGACGACCGCGAGCGGGATCTCGGCGTCGATCGCCTCGACCACGGCGGCCTTGGCGAAGGCCGGCGGGACGAAGAGGACGGATACGTTCGCGCCCGTCTTCTCGATCGCCTCGGCAACCGTGCCGAAGACCGGGATCTCGTTGCCGTCGATGTCGACCGACGTGCCCGCCTTGCGCGGGTTCACGCCACCGACGATGTTCGTGCCGTCGGCCAGCATGAGCTTGGTGTGCTTCATGCCCGTGGCACCGGTCATGCCCTGGACGATGACCTTGCTGTCCTTGTTGAGGAAGATAGCCATGGCTGTGTCTGTCCCTCTTCCTTACTTCGCAGCCGCGAGCTCGGCGGCCTTGTCGGCCGCGCCGTCCATGGTGTCCACGCGCTGGACCAGCGGGTGGTTGGCGTCGGAGAGGATCTTGCGACCCAGCTCGGCGTTGTTGCCGTCCAGCCGGACGACCAGCGGCTTGGTGACTTCCTCGCCCTTGTCCGCGAGCAGCTGCAGCGCCTGCACGATGCCGTTGGCGACCTCGTCACAGGCGGTGATGCCACCGAAGACGTTGACGAAGACCGACTTGACGTCGGGGTCGCCGAGGATGATCTCCAGGCCGTTCGCCATGACGGCGGCGGAGGCGCCACCGCCGATGTCGAGGAAGTTGGCCGGCTTGACGCCACCGTGGTTCTCACCGGCGTACGCGACGACGTCCAGGGTGCTCATGACGAGACCCGCGCCGTTGCCGATGATGCCGACCTCACCGTCGAGCTTGACGTAGTTGAGGTTCTTGGCCTTGGCAGCGGCCTCGAGCGGGTTGGCCGCGTCCTTGTCCTGGAGGGCCTCGTGCTCCGGCTGACGGAACTCGGCGTTCTCGTCCAGGGACACCTTGCCGTCCAGGGCGATGACGTCACCGGAGGCGACCTTCGCCAGCGGGTTGACCTCGACCAGGAGGGCGTCCTCCTTGATGAAGGTGTCCCACAGCTTGACGAGGACGTTGACGACCTTGTCCGCGACCTCGGCCGGGAACTTCGCGGCCTCGACGATCTCGCGGGCCTTGGCCTCGGTCACGCCCTCGTTGGCGTCGATCGGCGTCTTGGCGACGGCCTCGGGGCGGGTCTCCGCCACCTCCTCGATCTCCATGCCGCCCTCGACGGACGCGATGGAGAGGAAGGTGCGGTTGGCACGGTCGAGGAGGAAGGAGACGTAGTACTCCTCCACGATCTCGGGCGCCGTCTCGGCGATCATCACCTTGTGGACCGTGTGGCCCTTGATGTCCATGCCGAGGATGTTGGTCGCGTGCTCGACCGCCTCGTCCGGGGTGGCGGCCAGCTTCACGCCACCGGCCTTGCCACGGCCGCCGACCTTCACCTGGGCCTTGACGACGGACTTGCCACCAAGACGCTCGGTGGCTGCGCGGGCCGCCTCAGGCGTGTCGATGACTTCACCGGCCAGCACCGGTACATCGTGCTTGGCGAAGAGGTCCCTCGCCTGGTACTCGAACAGGTCCACGCGCTTCCGTCCCTATCAGTGATCTCGCGGTTCGTTGTCTGCGTGGGCGTGCCGCGAGGGCAACGTGACGTCCGACCGTGTCTGTCACAAGGGAGGCGCACACGGTGTCCGAGCGCGCGGCATGTCCGTCTCGCAGGTTATCGCTGGTTGCGGAGGGCCCCTAAATCGAGGGTCACACCTGAGCGGTGATACCTGTCACATGATGCCGCCCTCACCGGCACGGTGTGCCAGGTGTGAGGGGTCGGGGGCCACAGAGGGAAGGGCCTCACCGGGCTGGGGTTGACCCGGTGAGGCCCCTTGAACAGCCCCTTTGGGGGCGCGGGGCGGTCGGTCCCCACCCCAATGGGGACCGCGCCTCCCCGACCGTGAGGCTTCGACCGGACAGACCGACGGCTTTCGGCCGTCCGGGTCCTACGTCCTCACGGAGTCTGTTGTCCGCCGCGGCTGCGACGGGGTGGGGTCATGCGTCGTACGAGATGCCGTACGGCTGGGCGTAGGCGGGCGTGACCGCCTCGGTGACGCCCCACGCACCGGTGACGGCGTTGTGGGCCAGGGGGGTCACGCCGTCGACCGTGTGACCGACGACCGGCGCGACCCCGCCGACGACGGGCCGCACATCGCCGACCACGCCGTACGCGAAGGGGGCGACCTCGCCCGTCACGCCGTACGCGAGGTCCCCGGCGCCCTCGGACACCGGCTGGACCGTCCGGGCCACGGTGCCGACGACGGGCCGGACGGCGCCGGTGACACCGTCCGCGAAGGGCCCGACCTCGTCCGTCACGCCGTACGCCAGATCCGCGGTGTGCCCTCCCACGCCGGACGCGAGCGGCGGCACGGCACCTACGACAGGCCGGACGCCGGTGGTCACGCCGTACGCCAGACCACCCGCGTCCGCGACGGCCCGCCCCGCGACCGGGACCACGCCCTGCACCGCCGCGTTCGCGACAGGCGGCAGCACGGCACCCGTGGCATCGACGGCGACCCGTCCGGCCAGACCGGCGCCGTACGCGGGCACGTCGGCGGCGACCCCGTCCACGACGGGGTGCAGCCCGGCCACGGCACCGGTGGCGACGGGGGTCACGCCATGCGCCGCCGCGCCGACGAGGTCGTGGGCGTCATCGACGGTGGCGGTGACGACGGGCAGGACGTCGGCCACGACGCCGTACGCGAGCGCGGTCGCGGCCTCGGCGGTGCCGCCGACGATCGGGACGACCCCGCTCACCGCGCCGGTGGCCACGGGGCCCACGCCCCGCACGGTGTGCGTGGCGACCGGGACCACTCCCCCCACCGTGCGCTCCGCGACCGGGGCGACCCCGGCCACCACCTGGTCCGCGACGGGCCGCACCCCGTCCACGGCGGCAACGGCCACCGGGGGCCCGGCGGCGGCGACCGTCTCGTCGACGATCGGGGTGACGGTGCCGGGGACGGCGGAGACGGTGCCGGGGACGGCGGAGGCGGTGGCGGTCACCTGCCGGCGTATGGCGTCGATCGTGCCGGTGACGTGCGCGGCGCCGGTGACTCCGGTGGCGGTACGGGCCGCCGACCGCGCGGCCGGGAGCCTGGTCTGGGCGGCGGCGAGGGCCCGCTCGAGCTCCGGGGCGAAAGCGGCGAGGGGGCCGAAGAGGTGGTCGACCTCATCCTGCGGGGTGGTCGGGTCGGTGATCGCGTCGGAGGCGGTGACCCGGGCGGTCTCGGCGGTCCCGTGGGCGGCCCCGGCCTGTGCCTGCGCGGCGCGGGCGGCCTTCGCGCCCTGGATGGCTGCGGCGCCCTTGAGCTTCGCGGCGGCGTTGGTGGTGGGGGCGGCGGTGACGGTCTTGGGGGCCGGGGTGGTCTTGGGGACCGTGGTGGTCTGCGGGGCGGTGACCTTCGCCGCGATGTAGTGGCCGGCCTGGTCGACGGGGCCTGCGGTGTCGGCGGCCGCGGTGGTGTCCTCCACGGTCGAGGTCACTCCGGAGACGGTGTCCCGCGCATCGGGGACAACGCCGTCGACCGTGCCCGTCACGGCGTCCGAGACGTCGGTCGTCGTGTCCGACGCGGACAGCGAGGAGGCGGGGAGCTCGTCGGCGCTCGCCACGCTGGAGCCGAGCGCCCACGCGCCGGTGACGCCGGCGGCTATGACGATGGAACGGCGGATGTTCTTGTTCATGCGTACGTCAGATCCTTGAATCCTGGGGGTCCGAGGCTCCCGGGAGATCCGCGAGGGGCTCTGGCCTCTGCGGCAAGCCCCTGGGCTGAGCCCCTGGGCTGAGCCTCTGGGGCGCGTCCGCGACGGAACTCGGGTGCTTTCGGAGGGCTGGGGACACTTCCGGTGCCGGTCCGACCGCGCTGCCCGGGGGTCGGGCGCTGCGGCGTCGGATAGGGCTTCGACGAGGGGTAGACCGGTTCCGCCCCCGCGCGACAGATCCAGCGCGGGGGGAGGTCCTGCCCTACGCCGGGGAAACCGGAACGTCCCGGTACCGGTCCCGGGTCTCGAAGGCCTCGGCCCGGTCGGCGGCACCGGCCACGAGCCGCACCGCCGCCCGGTGGTTCAGGGACACCGCCTGCGCGTCCCCGTGCCGCGACGAACCGCCGTCCGCCACCGACCGGTGGCCCAACTGCCCATCCGTGTCATCGCCGGGCACCTGCTGCACGGGTGCGTGCGCGCCCCGCACGGCAGGGTGGCCGCCGGACCGCGTCGCCGTACCCGCCGTGGGCGAACCGGCGACGGAGCGCGGACCGGCGAACCTCGCGGTGGCCGTCGCCGCGGCCTTCCCGGAGTCGTCACCTGGGTGCGTGCCGGCCGCCGGTGACTTCGGCGCGGGCGCCGCCGTGACCGGCGGTGTCTGGCCGGGGAGTTCGGACCCGGACGGCAGGTTCGGCAGCCCCGGAAGCTCGGGCAGGCCAGGGGCTCCGGGCAGTTCGGGGGCGTCGGGGAGTTCGGGGGTGTCGGGGAGTTCGGGCGCGGGCAGGGGCGGCAGGCTCGGCAGCGGCGGCGTCTGGGCGTGCGGCTGCGCGAGTTCCTCGGTCACCGTCTCCACGAGATCGCCGACCGGTCGCAGCACAGCTCCGTCCACGGCGCCGACCACGTCCTCGACGAGGTCGTTCTCCGGGCTCGCCGACAGCGACGTGTCCGCCCGGCCCGTCGGAACGGTCGGGCTGATCGGAACAACAGGGACCGCGGGAGCGGGCTTGGCCGAGGTCGCCTTCGTCGGCGTGGCGGCAACCGTCCCCGTCGTCCCCGACCTCACCGTCGCGGTTGCCGTCAGGCCATCCGCCGCACTCGCCTGTCCTCCGCAGAGGAACCCGAGTGCGCACAACCCGCCCACCAGCAGCACCAGGTGCAGCGCACGCCGCCCAGCCGCGGTGCGCAGACTGCGCAGAGCGGCACCAGGCAGTGTGGCCGGCCAGGTCAAGGGGACGGGTCCTCCCGTGGGGCGCAACGCATCACGCGTGTCGAGCAACCAGTCGGTGCGACGCGGTACGAGCGAGCGGTTCGGACGTGCAGTGGGGACGGGCGGTGCGCGGGGCACCGCTGACGCGGCACCGATACTCGCACGGGAGTGCGGAGGTTACGCAAGCCCCCCGTTACCGATGCACCTCATGTCCCTTTTGCCGGCCGCATCCGGATGTCGCCGGATCGACAAATCACCGCCCGACCGGGCTCGTTGCCGGATCGGGTTCGTTGCCTGACCGGGTTCGTTGCCCGATGGGGCTCGATCCTCGTCACGGCCCGCCGTTCCAGTCCCCGCACACCCGCACACCCGCCCGTCCGCCCGCCCGCTTACACCGTGTCCGGGATCGGTATCGGCCGCTTCTCGATCGCCGCGGCCATCACCTCCGGGAACAGATCGGGCGTACAGGCGAAGGCCGGTGCGCCGAGGGCGGCGAGCGCGGCCGCGTGCTCCCTGTCGTACGCGGGCGCCCCCTCGTCGGAGAGCGCGAGCAGCGCCACGAACTGCACCCCCGACGCCTTCATCGCCGCCACCCGCTTCAGCATCTCGTCGCGTATGCCGCCCTCGTAGAGGTCGCTGATCAGCACGACGACCGTCTCCGCGGGCCGGGTGATCTGCGACTGGCAGTACGCCAGCGCCCGATTGATGTCGGTACCGCCGCCCAGCTGGGTGCCGAACAGGACGTCGACGGGGTCGTCGAGCTGGTCGGTGAGGTCGACGACCGCGGTGTCGAAGACGACGAGCCGGGTGTCGATGGACCGCATGGAGGCGAGCACCGCGCCGAACACGGACGCGTAGACCACCGACGCCGCCATCGATCCCGACTGGTCGATGCAGAGCACGACCTCCTTCTTCACCGACTGCGAGGCCCGCCCGTACCCGATGAGCCGCTCCGGCACGATCGTCCGGTACTCCGGCAGGTAGTGCTTGAGGTTGGCCGCGATCGTGCGGTTCCAGTCGATGTCGTGGTGCCGCGGCCGGCTGACGCGGGCACTGCGGTCGAGGGCGCCGGTGAGGGTGGCCCGGGTGCGGGTGGCGAGCCGCTTCTCGAGGTCATCGACGACCTTGCGGACGACGGCACGTGCCGTCTCCTTCGTCGTCTCCGGCATCGCCTTGTTGAGGGAGAGCAGCGTGCCGACGAGATGCACGTCGGCCTCGACCGCCTCCAGCATCTCCGGTTCGAGCAACAGCGTGGCGAGGCCGAGCCGGTCGATGGCGTCGCGTTGCATGACCTGTACGACGGAGGACGGGAAGTAGGTCCGGATGTCCCCGAGCCACCGCGCCACGGACGGCGCGGACGCCCCCAGCCCCGCGGAACGCTCCCGCCCCGACTGCTTGCCCTGCCTGTCCCCCTTTCCGTAGAGCGCGGTCAGCGCCCCGTCCATCGCAGCGTCCCGTCCGCCGAGCGCGCAGCCGGTGCCGTCGGCGGTGTCGCCCCCGAGCACGAGCCGCCAGCGCCGCAGCCGCTCCTGCGCCGGGTCCATGGCCTCGGTCGTCATCCGGCCACCCCCGTCCGCGGCCGCGCCCAGAGCGGAACCACTCGGACAGTCCTGGCCGGCCCTTCGCCCGCCGTTCGCGCGTCTCCCCCCGCGCCCGTCGCTCCCGCCCGTTCCTTCGGTGCACCCGGCCGATCGGTCGTCATCGCCCCACCCCCACAAGGTCGTTGTCCGCGGCGCCCGCAGGGTCGCCGTCCAGTCCCAGCAGCAGCCGGATCACCGGCAGCACCGCATCCGCACGTTCCAGGTCGAGGTCCGCCCCGAAGCCGGGTATGCCGGACCCCCCGCCCACCACGCCACCCCGCTCGCCCGGCCCCCGCCGGACCAGCTCGCCGAGCGTCCGCCGCACCCCCGGCTCGTACGCCGAGAAGGTCCGCCGCAGCAACGGCAGCACGTCCGTGAACGCCTCCGCCGGCACCCCGGTCAGCCAGGCGTCGACCAGCCCGAGCAACCGCTCGTCGTGCACGAGCAGCATCCCGCCCCCGGCGCCGCCGCCGACGAACCCCTCGATCCACGCGGCCGCGTCCGCCGGTGGCGTCCCCGGTGACAGCACGAGCCCCATGAGCCGAGCCGCCTCGTCCTGCCCCAACTCCCCCTCGTCCAGCAGCAAGCGCACGGCACGCCCCCGGATGACCCCGGGCACGCTGTCCCGTCCCGACAGCACCCGAAGCACCGACCGCCAGCGCAGCCGTAGGTCACCGTGGGGAGAGGGGGAATCGGCATGTCCGACCGACGGCCCCGCCGCCACCGCGTCCGCGAGCAGCCCCACCGCCCCGTGGACCGCGTCCACATGGCGTCGCATCTCCTCCGCCGCGTCCGTGTCGAGCGCGGCGCAGGCCGGGGGCAGGCCGACGAAGACCCGCTCGGCGAGGCCCGCGGCGACCTCGGTCAGGGCGTGGGTGTCCGTGCCGCGCACGTCGCCGTAGCGCAGGGCACGGACCAGGGCGGGCAGGGCCTGGGCGAGGTGGCCGACGTCGGCGTCGAGGGCGGCGCGGTCGGCGAGGACCCGCATCACCACCGGCAGCGCCTCGGGCAGTTCGGCCAGGAGACAGCGCTCGGCCAGCGCGGTGACGTCGGCGAGGCCCGGCGCGCTGACGGCGTCCGCCGCCGCCTTGGCGGTCGCCGCGGCGAGCACCGTCGTCCCCCACACCCCGGCCTCCGCGACCCGCACGGACAACTCGGGCTCCCACCGCAGCCGCCACGTCTCCCGGAACGTCCCGGTGCTCCCCCGTGACACCGCGGGCTCGCCCCATCCGACGCCCAGCAGCCGCAGCCGGTGCAGCAGCCTGCCGCGGCCCGCGTCGGTCTCCTTGCGCAGGTCGAGCTCCAACTCCCGCTCCAGCGCCTCCGGTTTGAGCCGCAAGCGCCGCTGCGTCCGGTCGAGGTCCCGCTGCAACGGCACCGCGGGCGCCCCCTGCGGCACCTCCCCCAGCACGTCCCCGACGACGAGCCGGTCGTGCACCAGCGACAGCGGTACGTCCGAGCCCTCGCACATCACCGCGCGCACCGCGTCGGTCGTCTCGCCGAGCCCCGCCAGCGGGCGCCCCCGCATCGCCGCCAGCGTCTCGGCCAGCCGTACCGCCTCGATGACATGGGCCGAGGAGACCAGCCGGTCCTCCTCCCGCAGCAGCCCCGCCACCTTGGTCAGCCACCGTTCGACGGGCCGGTCCGGTGCGCCGAACAGATGCCCGTACCAACCCGGCGAGTCGATCCCGGCCCCGTACCCGCTGGTCCGGGCCAGCCGCCGATACGTCCACGGCACCCAGGTCATGTCCGCCTTGACCTTGGGCAGCCCCTTCACCAGGGCTCGGTCGGCGGCGACAGCGGTCCTCTCCCGCAGCGCGGGCACATGCCACGCCCCGCACACCACGGCCACACCGGACTCGAACTCCCGCCGAGCCGACCGCACCTGGAGCCGCATGTACGCCTCGCGCACGAGATCCCGCTCGTGCCCACCACTGCCGAACTCCTCCCGCAGCGCCCCCATCGCCTCCTCCAGCGCGGCGAACGGCGCGAACACGTCCCCGGTCCCGGCGCCCCGATGCTCGACGACGTCCTCCCACCACCGCTCGGGGTCGTCGTAACCGGCGGCCTCGGCGAGCACCGCGAGGGGGTCGATACGGACATCGGGCTTGCCGGACTGCTCAGTCCCGTCGGTCCCGTCGATCCCGTCGGCCTCACCCGAACTTTCAGTCCCGTCAGTCCCGTCAGTCCCGTCAGTCCCCTCAGTCCCGGTGATCCCGTCAGCCGTCGCCTCCCTCCCCCACGCCAGCGAATGCGTGGCCGGCAGGTCGATGAACCTCGCCGGGACCTCGTTCGCCAGCGCCCAGCGGATGGCCACCCATTCCGGGGAGAACTCGGCGAGCGGCCAGAACGCCGAGCGGCCCGGCTCGTCGACGGCGTGGGCGAGGAGCGCGACCGGGGGTCGCATGTCCTCGTCGGCGGCCAGCGGGATCAGCGCGTCCGCCTCGGGCGGGCCCTCGATCAGGACGACCCGGGGCCGGGCCGCGTCCAGCGCCGCCCGCACGGCCCGCGCCGAACCGGGCCCGTGGTGCCGCACCCCGAGCAGCAGAGGCTCCCTGCCGATGACCGACCCGGCCGTCCCGCCGACGGCACGCCCGGTCACCCCGTTCCCGTCCCCCACGGTCACGATCCCCTCGTCCCCCTCATGTCCCGTCACGCCGTCCCCCTCCCCTCCAGAACCACCGACCACCGCTGCCGGCGGCCCCGCCCGCGCCCCGTACGAGCGACGAGCCGCCCGCCGCCCGGCCGTCACCGGAGGTGTCCGAGCCCCCCGAACCCCCGGAGCCGCTCGCGCCCTGGCACCCGCCGGGCCGCCCCCACCCCAGGTCGTCCCCGCTCACACGCTCACCTCCCGGCAGGCGCGGTAGAAGTCCTTCCACTCGTCGCGTTCACGGACGACCGCCTCCAGGTACTCCTGCCAGATCACGCGGTCGGCCGCCGGATCACGGACCACCGCGCCGAGAATGCCCGCGGCCACATCGCCGGCCCGCAGCACTCCGTCGCCGAAGTGGGCGGCCAGGGCGAGACCGTTGGTGACGACGGAGATGGCCTCCGCCGTCGACAGCGTGCCGCTGGGCGACTTGACCTTCGTACGGCCGTCCGCGGTGACGCCGTCGCGCAGCTCGCGGAAGACGGTCACGACCCGGCGGATCTCGTCGATCCCCTCCGGCACCGCGGGCAGGTCGAGGGAGCGGCCGAGCTGGTCGACGCGCCGCGAGACGATGTCGACCTCGGCCTCGACGCTCGCCGGCAGCGGCAGCACGACGGTGTTGAACCGGCGGCGCAGAGCGCTGGAGAGGTCGTTGACCCCGCGGTCGCGGTCGTTGGCGGTGGCGATGAGGTTGAAGCCGCGGACGGCCTGCACCTCTTGGCCCAACTCCGGTATCGGCAACGTCTTCTCGGACAGGATCGTGATGAGGGTGTCCTGGACGTCGGCGGGGATACGGGTCAGCTCCTCCACCCGCGCCGTCATCCCCTCCGCCATGGCCCGCATGACGGGGCTGGGGACGAGGGCGTCCCGGCTCGGCCCGTTCGCCAGCAGTTGCGCGTAGTTCCAGCCGTACCGGATCGCCTCCTCCGGCGTGCCGGCCGTGCCCTGCACCAGCAGCGTCGAGTCGCCGCTGACGGCCGCCGCCAGATGCTCGGACACCCAGGTCTTCGCGGTGCCGGGCACACCGAGCAGGAGCAGGGCGCGGTCGGTGGCGAGCGTGGTGACGGCGACCTCGACGATGCGGCGCGGTCCCACGTACTTCGGTGTGATCACCGTGCCGTCGGGCAGCGTGCCGCCGAGCAGATAGGTGGCCACCGCCCAGGGCGACAGCTTCCAGCGGGCCGGGCGCGGACGGTCGTCCTGGGCGGCCAGCGCGGCGAGTTCGGCGGCGAAGGCGTGCTCGGCGTGCGGTCGCAGCGCCTCGGCTTCTGACGCGGGCGTGTTCGCGGGCGCGGACCCGTTCTGGCTCGGGTCGACGGTCGTCGGTTCTACGGACACAGGCATGGCTGAGTCCCCCTCCAGCTCGGCCGGTTCGGATCTGGGGACCACGTTGCACCATGCCACTGACAATCCGATCTGACCTGCGCAAACGCACTCGCCAGGGCCGCTGCCGACCCGATTGTCAGTGGGGGGATCTACCTTCGATGACATGACTCAGCAGGGGGTGCGCTGGAGCGCGGACCAGGTGCTGGCGCTGGCGCCTGACGCCGCGTCACGCAAAGCGGGAAGCAAACTCGGGGCGGCGGGGCCGTGGTCCGAGGCGGGGAGTTCCGACGAGGGGGCGGTGTGGGGGCTGTGCAAGGGCAGTGGCGGCAAGCCGTATCAGACGGTCGTGGACATCGCGGACGTGTCCGGGCCGGCGTACAAGTGCAGTTGCCCGAGCCGGAAATTCCCGTGCAAGCACGCCCTCGGGCTGCTGTTGCTCTGGGCGGGGGAGGACGGCGCGGTGCCGCGGGGACAGGCGCCGGACTGGGCGGAGCAGTGGATGGAGGGGAGGAGGAAGCGCGCGCAGGAGAGGGCCACGGCACCGTCCGGCACCGGCGCCGGTGACCCGGAAGCGGCGCGACGCAGGTCGGAGCGCCGGGCCGCGCTGGTCACGGCGGGGGTGACGGAGCTGGAGCAGCGCCTCGCGGACCTGCTGCGTGGCGGCCTGGCCGGCGCGGAACAGACCGGGTACGCGCTGTGGGAGGAGACGGCGGCCCGCATGGTCGACGCCCAGGCCCCCGGACTGGCGGCGCGGGTGCGGGAGTTGGGGTCCATACCGGCGTCCGGCCCGGGCTGGCCGGTACGGCTGCTGGAGGAGTGCGCCCTGCTCCACCTTCTCGACCAGGGGTGGCTGCGCCGCGAGTCGCTGCCGGACGGGCTGGCGGCGACCGTCCGTTCCCGCATCGGTCTGCCCGCCTCGCCGGACGGGCCCGCGGTGCGCGACCGCTGGCTGGTGCTCGCCCAGTACGACACGGCGGACACCCGCCTGACGACCCGCCGGATCTGGCTGCACGGCGCCGACTCCGGCCGCGCGGCCCTGCTCCTCTCCTACGGCGCCGCCGGCCGCGCCCCCGAACTGGCCCTGCCCGTGGGGCTGGTCCTGGAGGCGGAGGTGTCCGCCTACCCGGGCGCCGGACAGGTGCGGGCCGCCCTGGGTGAACAGTTCGCACCGCCCGCGCCCGCTCCCATACGGCCGCCGGGCATCACGACGGCCCGGGCGGCGGTGCGTTACGGCGAGGCGCTGCGCGACGACCCGTGGCTGGAGTCCGTCCCGGTCACCCTCGACCGGGTCGTCCCCACGCCGCACGGCGACACCTGGCAGCTCGCGGACGCCGACGGGGACACGGCCCTGCCCCTGACCCCCACGGCCCGTTCCCGACCGGGCCTGTGGCGCCTGGTCGCCCTCTCGGGCGGCGCCCCGGTCAAGGTCTTCGGCGAGTGCGGCCACCGTGGCTTCACCCCGCTGACGGCCTGGCCGGAGGGACCGGGAGAGCCGGTACCGCTGTACTGACCGGCCCGGCCCCGCACAGCGTGCCCGCACCACCGGCACGGCCTCGCGGCGACCCGCGCCCCGTGCCGAGCCCCCTCTCATCGACCTGGGAGCAGACACGGACACCAACGTCCACGCCACACGAACCCGTACGACAGCACACACGACACAGACGGCGCCCGCAGCACTCACAGCACGCACAGCCATCGCAGCACGCACGGCACGCACAGCGCGCACGGCACACACGGGCGACGACATCCACGTCACCCGCCTCGGCCTCCTGCCCCGACCGAGCCCCACTCCGACTCCCGCCCCCAGACTCACGCCGGGCCAAGCAGCCGCCGGCCCGTCCGCCCCACCCACCGACGCACCCCACGGAAGGGACCCGCATGAACAGCACGTCCACACCTGTGGATTCGCCCGCGCCGGACGCCTGGGAGGAGCTCGTCACCACGGCCCTGCTCGGAACGGACCGGCGTACCCCGCCGGGCGCGGCGCCGGGCCGGGAGACGCCCGCGCCCGTCGTCCTGCTGGACGCGGCGGCGACGGAGACCGTGAGGCGGCGGGCCGGGCTGCGGCCCGCCCCCGCGGCGGCGCGGCCGGAACCGGCTCCTGAGGACCCCCGCCCCGCCCTGCCCGCCGCGGCGGGCCGCAGGCTCTCGATGCTGCTGGCCGACCGTCCGGGCGCGGGCGGCAGCGGTCGCCGCGGCACCGCACCGGATTTGATGGAGCTGTTGCCGCAATGGCTCGCGGCGGCGAACGCCCGGGGTTTCGCGGCACCCCCGGAGATGCTGCCGGCGCTGCTGGACGCGGCCCGGGGGCGTACGGACCTGCGTCCGGCGGCACTGGCGTTCGCGGGACCGCGTGCCGTGTGGCTGGCGCGGCTGAACCCGGACTGGCGGTTCGCCCTGCGCGCGGCACCCGGCGGGGACCCCTCCCTGCCGCACCCGGAGGACGCGGACCGGGTCCGGAGGTTGTGGCAGGAGGGGCTCTTCGCCGAACGGGTCGCCCTGCTCGCCTCGATACGCGCCCGTGAGCCCGGCGCCGCGCGGGAGCTGCTGACGACGACGTGGGCGACGGAGCGGGCCGAGGACCGGCTGATGTTCCTCGACTCGCTGCGGACGGGACTCGGCGCGGACGACGAGCCCTTCCTGGAGCAGGCCCTGACCGACCGCAGCCGTAACGTCCGGGCGACGGCGGCCGAGTTGCTCTCGGCGCTGCCGGGCTCCGCGCTCGCCGCGAGGATGGCGGTCAGGGCGACGGCGTGCGTGGCCCTGGACCGGACGCGGCAGACACCGACGATCACCGTGGAGGCGCCGTTCGAGTGCGACGCGAGCATGGAGCGGGACGGTGTGGTGGCCAAGGCTCCGGCGGGACGGGGTGAACGGTCATGGTGGTTCGGCCAGTTGGTGGAGGCGGCGCCGCTCGGGACCTGGTCGGCGCGGCTCGGCGGGCGTACGCCCGAGGAGATCGTGGCGCTGCCGGTGACGGACGACTGGCGGTCCGAACTGCACGCCGCGTGGTGCCGGGCGGCGGTACGGCAGCGGGACGCGGCCTGGGCGCGGGCGCTGCTGGGAGCGCCCGGGGCACCCGAGGCGGGCGGGCCCGGCGCGGTGTCGTTGGCCGAACGCGCCAAGCTGCTGGGCACGCTGGACTCCGCCGAGCGGGCCGACTGGGTGGCCGGCTTCATCTCGACGCATGGTCTGTCGGAGGCGTTTCAGCTGCTCGGAGGGTGTGCGGTGCCGTGGGCCGCGCCGCTGGGGCGGGCTGTGGTCGACGCGCTCAACATCGCGCGGGACGCGGGGAGTTACCCATGGAGTTTCAGTGGTGTGATGGGGCTGGCCGAGCGGTGCCTCGACCCGTCGGAGGCGGGACGGCTCGATGGGCTGCTGGCGGTTCCGGACGAGTCGGAGGACGCGAGTCCGGGGGCCGGGGGGTACTGGGCGGAGGCGTTCCAACGGCTGGTCACGACCCTGCGGTTGCGGGCGGCCATGACCGAGGAACTGGGAGCCGCCTGACCACACCACCCACCGTCGCCAAGGCGCGCGCGAACAGCCGCTCCGGCCCACCCGCGGGTCGCCTCGGGCCCGCACCCGCGAGCCACCTCGGTCCCGCACCCGCGGGTCACTCCGGGCCCGCAGTCCGTCGTCTCGGCCTGCTCAGCCCACCCGCGAGCCGCCTCGGCCCATCCGCGAGCCACCACCTCGGCCCACCCACGAGCCGTCCCGGCCCACCCGCACGCCACCTCGACCCACCCGCTGGCCGCCTCGATCGACCCGCGATCCACACCCCACCCCCGTACAGCGACGGGCTACGCCCCGGCCGGCGTCTGTACGTTCGCCCGCACCCAGTCCACGATCTCCTGTGTCGTGGCCCCGGGCGTGAAGATCTCCGCGACGCCCTTCTCCTTGAGCGGGGCGATGTCCGCCTCGGGGATGATGCCGCCGCCGAAGACCAGGATGTCCGCCGCGTCCCGCTCCTGGAGCAGGTCGATCACGGCGGCGAAGAGGGTGTTGTGGGCGCCGGAGAGGATGGAGAGGCCGATCGCGTCGGCGTCCTCCTGGATCGCGGTGCCGACGATCTGCTCGGGAGTCTGGTGGAGCCCGGTGTAGATGACCTCCATACCGGCGTCGCGCAGCGCCCGCGCGATCACCTTGGCCCCGCGATCGTGGCCGTCGAGCCCCGGCTTGGCCACCACGACGCGGATCGGACCGGCTGCCACACCCATCACTGCCTCCATGAAGCGACTGCATCCATCCGTACCGACAGGTACCACACAGGCCATGTATGCCACCTGGACGGCGTCGATACGACACGGACGTCCTCACACCACGTTGTGCGAGGAAGTGAACGAACGTTATCTCCAGCATCCCGCAACCGGCAGTTTCGCGGTGCGGACCGAGGGGGAAATCACATGGTGGGACACGTTCGCCGCGCACCGTTCCGAGTCTTTGCGGCACCCGGACCGCAGGACCACCCTGCGGCCCCCGTACCGCAGCGGGAGCAAGCGCAACGGGAGCCGCAACGAGGTCGCCGCACCACCGCGCCGCGGGCCGCGCGCCGTGGCGGTACGGCGTGTCGACGGTGGCACGAAGGGCACGTAGGGCAGGTAAGGCACGACAGCGGGGAGCCTCGTCGCCACACCGGCAGGGAGCCTCGTCAGGTCATCGGCGCACCACGCTCCACTCGCGCCACACGCCGCGCTCGCCCCACGCGCCCTGCTCATGCCGCGCCGAAGAGTTTCGCCGCGACCTCCCACGAGGGCACACGGGGGACAGAGGCGTTCTCCTCATGTGTGCCGACAGGAGGTCGGCCATGAAGGTCACCAGGGCAGTGGCGCCGTTTCTTCCCCTGTGCGAGCGCCTGCTCCCGAGCAGGCTGGCGGGGCTGCCCGTGGCGCTGCTGAAGGCGACCGCCCTGGAGATCGCGATCCTCGCCGGCCACCTCGTCCTCTATCCCTCCGGCATCCTGCAGGAACGCCGTGCGCCGGCCGTCCCGGTCCCCTCCCAGGACGGCCCCGCGCAGCTGCCGACAGGGACCAGGCCCCCGGTCGTCCTGCTGCACGGCTTCATCGACAACCGCTCGGTCTTCGTCATGTTGCGCCGCAGCCTCCTCCAGAACGGCCACCAGCGGGTCGAGTCGCTCAACTACTCACCGCTGACGTGCGACATCCGCACCGCTGCCGAGCTGTTGGGCCGGCACATCGAGGAGATCTGCGAGCGCACCGAAAGCAGCCGGGTCGACGTCGTCGGGCACAGTCTGGGCGGGCTGATCGCGCGGTACTACGTGCAGCGTCTCGGCGGCGACCTCCGGGTGCGCACGCTGGTCACGCTGGGCACCCCGCACTCCGGCACCCGGGTGGTGCCGCTGGCGGACGCGCACCCGATCGTGCGGCAGATGCGCCCCGACTCGGACGTCCTGACGGAGCTGACCCTCCCCGCGCCGGGCTGCCGCACGCACTTCGTGAGCTTCTGGAGCGACCTGGACCATCTGATGGACCCGTTGGAGACCGCCTGTATCGACCACCCCGACCTGATGGCGCAGAACGTCCAGGTGAGCGGGATCGGGCATCTCGCCCTCCCCGTGCACCCGGCGGTCGCGACCGGGATACGGCAGGCCCTCGACACGGATCGGACCGGAACCGAGACCGGAACCGGGACCGCGGCCGGTGCGAGCGCCGGGGGCCTGACCGTGGCGTGACGCGACTGGACCCGCTGCACACGCGATCCACACGTCACAGGCGATCCACAGCCGTCCAACATCGAACAATCTTCGAACACAAAGCCAAGGTCGCGCCCGCAGTCCCCCGAAACACGCCCGGATGCCCGTTTCCTGAAGTGCTGAAACCTGCCGAATATTGTCGCGCCCGCGTACCGCCGGGTACAGTCACCGCACTGCTCTGGCAGCCCCTGTTGTCGAGGCGAAAGAGAAGTTGGTGAACGACCCGTACCCGTCGGGGACCATGACCACCCCGACCCCCGCTTCCGATGCCTCGACGCACTACGCGTCCCCCGGCGCCCAGGAAGCCCAGTACGGAGACTTCGCCGACTACGGCTACGACACGGGCGCCCACACCACCACGCACTTCGAGACGGACCCCCTCTTCGGCAGTCTCCCCGGCGAGAACACCGGGTCGTACGACGCCGGTCAGTGGTCCACGGGCAACCACCAGACCCTCAACTACGACGCCTACGCGGCCCAGCACCACGCCGCCCATGACACCGGCGCGTACGACACGACGAACTGGACCGGCGAGCACCAGCAGCTCTCCGCGATCCCGCCGCAGGCCGGTGCGGCAGACGTCAGCGGCCACTGGGACGCCAACGCCTGGCTCCAGCCCGACCAGTGCGGCAACGCCGCCGACCAGACCCAGCACTGGGAATGGGGCACGCAGACCTTCGACACCGGCACCTACGACGCCACGCAGTGGAACTCCGACGGCGCCGCGCCGGTCCACGAGGAGGCCGTCGACCACCAGTCGACAGCGGTGTTCGAGCAGGTCGACTACGACGAACCCGCCTCGCACGACACCGAGTTGAGCGCCACCGGCGAGCTGCCGGCCCTCTCCGAGGACACCTTCGCCGACGACGCCTTCACCGAGGACGCCTTCACCGAGGACGACGCCCCGCTCCTCGACGGCCAGGAGGACCCCGCCCCGGTGCCGGGCTCGCGCATGGCCGCCCGCAACGCCGGCCGTTCCCGCCGCCGTACGCCCCCCAAGCGCTCCGCGCTGATGAAGATCGCCGTGCCGTCCGCGTGTGTCATGGGCGTGACGGGGATCGCCGCCGCCTCCGTCGGTGGCCTGAGCGACGACCAGAAGACCTCCGCGGCGGCGGCCGACGTGGCGACCAAGTCCGTCCAGCCGTCCGCCGCGAACAACACGCTGGACACCCAGCTCGAGAGCCTCTCCGCGGGCGCCGACGACTTCGCCGACCGGGCCAGCCGTACGCAGGAGCGCATCGACCTCAAGGCCCAGCAGGTGGCGGAGAAGAAGAAGGCGGCGGAGGAGGCGGCCCGCAAGGAGCGGCTGCGCCCCAAGTTCGCCCTCCCGGTCGCGCAGCACGGCCTCAGCGCCTACTACGGCCAGGCCGGCGTGAACTGGATGTCCGTGCACACCGGCATCGACTTCCCCGTGTCGTACGGCGCCACCGTGATGGCCGCGACCGACGGCACGGTGCGCACGCAGTGGAACAGCGCCTACGGCAACATGATGATCGTGACCGCGAAGGACGGCACGGAGACGTGGTACTGCCACCTCTCCACCTACCGCGTCGCCTCCGGTACGACCGTGAAGGCCGGCGACCCGATCGCGTACTCCGGGAACTCCGGCAACTCCACCGGCCCGCATCTGCACTTCGAGGTGCGTCCGGCGGGCGGCTCGGCGATCGACCCGCTGCCGTGGCTGCGCAGCCACGGGCTCGACCCGACGTAGGCCTCAACCGCCTTGCGAGCCCCCGCGCTTCACAGCGGCGGGGGCTCAGTCATGCGACGGCCCCTGGCCAAGCCCGCTACAGCTTCTCCACCGGCGCGTAGCGCAGCAGCAGCCGCTTCGGCTTGGCCTCGCCGAAGTCGATCGTCGCCTCCGCGTTCGCGCCCGTGCCCTTCACCGCCGTCACGGTGCCGAGCCCGAACTGGTCGTGCGTGACCCGGTCGCCGACCGTCAGCGAGACCACCGGCTTCTCCGAGGCCCGGCGGGTCGCGAAGCCGGAGGCGCCCGACGCCGAGGAGCGGGACCGGGAGGACGACAGCGAGGCGGCGATCCCGGAGGTCGGGCCCGCCGGGGCCGAGACGGCGCCGGTGCGCTTCCACTCCAGGTGCTGCTCCGGGATCTCCGACAGGAAGCGCGAGGGCGGGTTGTACGACGGCTGCCCCCACGCACTGCGCAGCGAGGAGCGCGTCAGGTACAGCCGCTCCCGCGCGCGCGTGATGCCGACGTACGCCAGCCGCCGCTCCTCCTCCAGCTCCTTGGTCTGGCCGAGGGAGCGCATGTGCGGGAAGACGCCGTCCTCCATGCCGGTCAGGAAGACGACCGGGAACTCCAGACCCTTGGCGGTGTGCAGGGTCATGAGGGTGATGACGCCGGAGCCGTCCTCGTCCTCGTCGGGGATCTGGTCGGAGTCGGCGACGAGTGCGACCCGCTCCAGGAACTCGGAGAGCGAGGCGGACTCCTCGCCCTCGCCCGTCTCCTGCTCGAACTCCAGGGCCACGGCGGCGAGTTCCTGGAGGTTCTCGATCCGGGTCTCGTCCTGCGGGTCGGTGGAGGCCTGCAACTCGGCGAGGTAGCCGGTGCGTTCGAGCACCGCCTCCAGGACGGTCGCGGGGCCCGCGCCGGACTCGACGATGGTACGGAGCTCCTCCATCAGCACGTTGAACCGCTTCACGGCGTTCGTCGACCGCGCGGCCATGCCGTACGCCTCGTCGACCCGCTTCAGCGCCTGCGGGAAGCTGATCTTCTCGCGCTGGGACAGGGCGTCGATCATCGCCTCGGCGCGCTCGCCGATGCCGCGCTTGGGGACGTTGAGGATCCGGCGCAGCGGCACCGAGTCCTCGGGGTTGGCCAGCACACGCAGGTAGGCCAGGACGTCCCGGACCTCCTTGCGCTCGTAGAAGCGGACGCCGCCGACGACCTTGTAGGGCAGGCCGACGCGGATGAAGATCTCTTCGAAGACCCGGGACTGGGCGTTGGTCCGGTAGAAGACGGCGACGTCGCCGGCCTTCGCTTCGCCCGCGTCCGTCAGTCGGTCTATCTCGTCGGCGACGAACTGCGCCTCGTCATGCTCGGTGTCGGCGACATAGCCGGTGATGCGGGCGCCCGAGCCCGCGTTGGTCCACAGGTTCTTGGGGCGGCGGGACTCGTTGCGCTCGATGACCGCGTTGGCGGCGGACAGGATCGTCTGGGTGGAGCGGTAGTTCTGCTCCAGCAGGATCGTGGTCGCCTGCGGGTAGTCCTCCTCGAACTGGAGGATGTTGCGGATCGTCGCGCCGCGGAAGGCGTAGATCGACTGGTCGGCGTCACCGACGACACACAGCTCGGCGGGCGGCAGGTCGAACTCGGCGGGCGGTACGTCGACGGGGTGCTCGGAGGTGCCGACCAGTTCCCTGACCAGCGCGTACTGAGCGTGGTTGGTGTCCTGGTACTCGTCGACCAGGACGTGCCGGAAGCGGCGGCGGTAGTGCTCGGCGACGTCCGGGAAGGCGCGCAGCAGGTTGACCGTCGTCATGATCAGGTCGTCGAAGTCGAGGGCGTTGGCCTCGCGCAGCCGCGACTGGTACAGGGCGTAGGCCTGGGCGAGGGTCTTCTCGAAGCCGTCGGTGGCCTGGGCGGCGAAGTCCTCCTCGTCGATCAGCTCGTTCTTGAGGTTGCTGATCTTGGCGCTGAAGGACTTGGGCGGGAACCGCTTGGGGTCGAGGTCCAGGTCGCGGCAGACCAGGGCCATCAGCCGCTTGCTGTCGGCGGCGTCGTAGATCGAGAACGACGACGTGAAGCCGAGCTTCTTGCTCTCCCGCCGCAGGATGCGCACGCACGCGCTGTGGAAGGTCATCACCCACATCGCGTTCGCGCGCGGGCCGACGAGCTGCTCCACCCGCTCCTTCATCTCGCCCGCGGCCTTGTTGGTGAAGGTGATCGCGAGGATCTGGCCCGGGTGGACGTCCCGCTCGGCCAGCAGATACGCGATGCGGTGCGTGAGCACACGGGTCTTGCCGGAGCCGGCGCCGGCCACGATGAGCAGCGGGGTGCCGGAGTGCTCGACGGCGGCGCGCTGGTTCTCGTTGAGCCCCTCGACGAGGGCTGCCGCGTCCAGGACCGGGCGGGCGGCGCCGTCGCGGTAGTAGCCGTCCCGGTCCGGTGGCACGTCGAACTTCCCGCCGAACAGATCGTCCGGAACGGGTTCCGGTCCGTGCTCGTCCTCGGGCGGCGGCGGGTGCTCCTCCTCGCGGCCCTTAGGGGCCTGGAGGTCCGCCAGGAAGCTGTCATCAAAGAGGCTGCTCATCGCTCTCCGAGTCTAGGGCTCCCCACTGACACCCCGCCGCCACCCCGAGAAGTCGCGGGAAAGACAGCCCGCGGGCCCGCGCACAGGACCTGACCGCCCCGAGGCCCCCTCGCCCTCCGTGACCGTCCGGCCACGGCTCGCGACCAGGCAGGCCGAGGCGCAGATCTTGCCGTCGGACCCGAAGACAGCAGATCTTGCCGTCGGACCCGAAGACAGCAGATCTTGCCGTCGGACCCGAAGGCAGGGGAAGACCCGAAGACAGGGGAAGACAGGGGCGGCGCACGCCCCACAGCTCGCCGTGAGCGGGCACAGGCGCCGGTCACGCCGCCCGGGCGACCGCGGCGCGGCGGGAAGCCGGCGGCCGGGCACGGCCACTCCGCCAGAAATGCGAACAAGCCCCGCCAGATCGGCCCGCATTGCCCGCGCCCTGCCGCGCCCCGCCCCAAGGTCACGAAAATGTATCGGGCATATCGACCATCAACCTTCACAGGGGCCACGCGAGTTGGCTACCGTGCCGGGCAGGCCGTACGACCCCCACCGGCGAACGTCGCCGGGCCGCGCGGCCTCCGCCGAGTCCGGTACGCCTCTCCAGGCAGCCGGAGCCGGGGACCCACACCGATCCGGGGTGAATCGGCCCCACTCCCCTCCGGGGACGGCCGTAGGGCACACCTTCCGAAGCACCCGCCCGAACCCGACAGCTAACTCGGTAGGCGGAGCATGGAAGGAGTCGCCGACCTTGGCGTCGCACCGCAAGTCGTCCGCCGCGGGAGGCATACGCACCCCCGCTCTCGCCACGGCCGCCCTCACCTCCGTGGCACTGCTCTCCCAGACGGCCACCGCCGCCCCCTCGACCGACGACAAGCCGAGCATCGAGGAGGTCGAGAAGAAGGTCGACGACCTCTACCGCCAGGCGGAGTCGGCGACCGAGAAGTACAACGCGACCAAGGAGAAGACCGCCAAGCAGCGCAAGGAGGTCGACACCCTCCTCGACGACGTCGCCAAGCGCACCCAGAAGCTCAACGAGGCCCGCGAGGAACTCGGCACCTTCGCCGCGGCCCAGTACCGCACCGGCGCCTCCGCGCCCGACACGGCGACCTTCCTGCTCGCGGACTCCCCGCAGGACTACTTCGACCAGACGCAGCTGATGGGCCGTATGACGTCCCGCCAGAAGGGCGCGGTCGACGACTACGTCACCGAGCAGGCCGCGACGATGAAGAAGCGTCAGGAGGCCACCCAGAGCCTCGAGACGCTCACCGACACACAGAGCGACCTCAAGACCGCCAAGGCGACCGTCCAGAAGAAGCTCTCCGACGCGCGCGAGCTGCTGTCGCGGCTGACCGCCGAGGAGAAGGCGCGGCTCGCGGCGATCGAGAAGGAGAAGCGGGAGGAGGCCGCCCGCAAGGCCGCGGAGCTGGCGAAGCAGCAGGCGGCGGAGCAGAAGGCGGCGAAGGAGGAGGCCGCGGCCCAGGGGGTGGCGAGCGGCTCGTCGTCCTCCTCCCCCTCGCAGACCACGGACCCCTCGCAGACCACAGACTCCTCGTACGCCACCAAGGCCGAGAAGGCGCTCGCCTACGCCCGCTCACAGATCGGCAAGCCGTACGTCTGGGGCGCCACCGGCCCCGACTCCTACGACTGCTCCGGCCTCACCCAGGCCGCCTGGAACGCCGCCGGCATCTCCCTGCCGCGCACCACCTACGACCAGGTGAACGCCGGCACCACGGTCTCCCTCTCCAACGCCCGGCCCGGCGACCTCGTCTTCTTCTACGACGATGTCACCCACGTCGGCATCTACATCGGCAACGGCAAGATGATCCACGCGCCGAAGCCGGGGGCGTACGTACGCGAGGAGTCCCTCTTCTACGACGGTGAGTCGGCGATCCACAGCGTGGTGCGGCCGGCCTGACGCGCGGCACGGCCGGCGATCCACAAGCGTGGTGCGGCCGGCCTGACGCGCGGCGCGGCCCTGGCGTCAGTGACCTCCCCGGTTCTCGACACAGGGCCCCTCGCCGGGCTGCGGCTCGGCGTAGACGCCGTGCACCTCGCCGGTCAGCTCGTCCTTCGTCACCCGCCCCGACACGCACACGACGCCCGTGTAGACGGCGTAGTAGCCGTTCCCCACGGAGACCCCGTGCTCCTCGCCGCAGCCGAGGCGCGCCAGCGCGGTCTCGACGCGCTCATCACTGAAGCTCCCGTACTCCCCCGAACCGCCCTCCTTCCTGACCTTCGCCAGCTCCGCGAGGATGAGTTCCGCCGACGCCTGCCCGCTGGCCTGCTGCTCCGCGCTGAGGGAGGTCCGCATGCGGTACGCGTGGTTGTCGGCGTAGTTCGGGGGCTGATCGATGTTCTCCTCCGGCGTGGCGGTGTCGGCACGGGGGCTCGGCGACGAGGGCACCGCCACGGGCGTCTTCGCGGCCTGGGCGCACCGGGGCGGGGGCGGATAGGAGGGCGAGGCGCTGCCCGAGCGCGCGCCGGGGCTCGACTCCGCCCCCACACCACCCTTCTGGCTTCCGCACGCCGTCACCGTGAGCGCGATGAGGGCGGCGACTACGGCGGCTGTGGCGGCCGGGGCAGCTGTGGCTGGTCTTCCGAAGGACATGGGCAGAGTCTCGCGGGGCGGAGGCCGAGTGTCATGAGCGCAACTACTCAGATCCCCGCCGCTGCTCCGCCCTCCTGGCCGGGCTTCCCCGAGGGCGGTCCCTGCCCGCACCCTCTGCGTGCGGCGCGCGCCCCAGTCCTGCCCGGCGCCCGCGCGCACTTCTCCGCGCACGCGCGCGTGCCCCGCCCTCGCCTCCTCCCGCGCTCCTTAGCATCGCCCCCATGTCCGGTCCCGCCGCTCACCTCCCGCGCTCCCCCCTCCGCGTCTGGTGGGCCCAGCGGCCGCCTGCCGCCGGAGCGGCCGTGATGGCGACCGGCATCCTGAGGTCCAGGGCACCGCGAGTACGAAGGCCCAGAGCACGAGACTCAGGTCCAGGGCACCGCGAGTACGAAAGCCCAGAGCACGAGACTCAGGTCCAGAGCACCGCCAGACTCACGTCCAGAGCACCGCGATGAAGATGTCCGCGATGGTCAGCGCGCCCACCAGCCCGAACAGCCCCTTCTCCACCTTCTCGTCGTCCCGCTTCACATAGACGAGGCCGAGGATCACCACCAGCAGGGCCAGCTTGATGCCGATCTTCACGTTGTTGACGGACTGGTCGTCCGCCTGGTTGAGGCCGACCAGGATCACCCCGGTGACCAGCATGGTGAGCGCGCCGTGCAGCATCGCCGGAACGAAGCGGGCGGTGCCCTGACCCATGGCCTTCATCTGGGTGAGGAAGCCGCCGAGCAGCGAGGCGATGCCGATGATGTGCAGGCCCACGAAGAGATGGATGAGTACGTCCATGGGGCCGGAGCCTAGTCAGAGGCGCTTGAGCCGCCCTACACCGCCCTGTCGTTTCCGTCACGATCTTGCATATATGCGCCCCATAGCACCCCGGCACCCCCATCCGTTCCGGAATCCGCACTTCGGTCATCACCCTGCGTGAAGTCGACGGCCCGAGAACGGAATCACGGTCGCATGCGGTCACCTGGCGATCCCCTCGGACCACTTCCGCGCATCCCGTTACCCCGGCGACACAGTGAGGTTTAGCGTCCTTCCCCAGGTGACCGGCTCCCCACCGCCGCCCGGGCCAGGGGCGGCAGTCGGACACCACCGCCGAGAAAATCCGGCGGCGGCCCGCTCCCCCTGTGCGGGCCGCCGCCGGACGCGTGAACCGCCCCGGGCGGGCCGTGCGTCCGCTTCCCCTGGCGCCCGTACGGCCCACAGCACGTCCGGGGCGGTCCCGCCCGAACCAGGCGGTCGTACGAAAGGACGTGCAAGTCCACGTGGCAGCGCACCGCAAGCCCAGGCAGCGCTCGGCCGGCGGCACCACGGCCCGTACCGCGGCGACGATCGCCCTCGCGGGCGCGGCGACCGCGACCGGTTTCGACGGGACCGGACACGCCGAGCCGAACCTGACACCGGCGCAGGTCAAGGCGAAGGTGGACAAGCTGTATCAGGAGGCGGAGGTCGCCACCGAGAAGTACAACGGCGCGAAGGAGAAGGCGGACGCGGCCGAGACGCGGCTGAAGTCGCTGCGGGACGAGGCGGCACGCAAGACGGACAAGCTCAACTCGGAGCGGGACGCGCTGGGTTCGATGGCGGCGGCACAGTACCGCGACGGCGGCCTCGACCCCGCGCTGCAACTGGCGCTCTCCGCCGACCCCGACCGCTACCTCGACGGCGCCGAGTTCGTCGAGCGGGCCGGCACCCGACAGGCGGCCTCCGTCACCAGCGTGCGCAGACAGCTGCGGGAGATCGAGCAACTGCGCGGCGCCGCTCATGTCGAGCTGGCTTCGCTCAAGTCACGGCAGGCGGAGCTGAAGCGGCACAAGAAGACGATCACCGGGAAACTGGACGCGGCGCGGCAACTGCTGTCCCAGCTGCCGGAGGAGGACCGGGCGACCGACGTACGGCACGCGTCCCGCGCGGGGACCGGAACACGGGACGGACTGACCGCGGCCGGACACGCGACCGGTGGTGTCCAGGCCCCCAACTCCCGCGCCGCGGCCGCCGTCTCGTACGCCTACTCCAAGCTCGGCAGCCCCTACGTCTGGGGCGCCACCGGACCCGACGCCTTCGACTGCTCCGGCCTCATCCAGGCCGCCTACCGCTCCGCCGGCATCTCCCTGCCCCGCACCACCTACGCCCAGATCGACGCCGGCCGCCGCGTCTCCCGCTCCGAACTCCAGCCGGGCGATCTGGTGTTCTTCTACTCCGCCATCAGCCACGTCGGCATCTACGTCGGCAACGGCCAGATGGTCCACGCCCCGAACCCCTCGGCACCGGTACGGGTCGCGCCGCTCGACGAGATGCCGTTCGCGGGGGCGACCCGGGTGGTGTGACCCGGCGCGACGCAGCGGTAAGGCCGTTCACCCGAGACCCCTGGCAGGGAGGGGACGGTTCCGTTCTGCCGCCACGAGATCACTCTGTCCCCTCAGCGAGCGTGAACGGCCTCCTCGGCGACCGGGCCCGTGCGCCTCACACCAGCCGTCGCGCCGTGGCCCACCGGGTCAGCTCATGACGGTTCGACAGCTGCAACTTCCGCAGCACCGCCGAGACATGGGACTCGACCGTCTTCACCGAGATGAACAGCTGCTTGGCGATCTCCTTGTAGGCATAGCCACGGGCGATCAGCCGCAGCACCTCCCGCTCGCGCTGGGTGAGCCGGTCGAGGTCCTCATCCACCGGCGGGGCGTCCGTCGAGGCGAACGCGTCCAGCACGAAGCCGGCCAGCCTCGGCGAGAACACCGCGTCCCCGTCCTGGACCCGGAAGACGGAGTCGACCAGATCCTTACCGGTGATCGTCTTGGTGACGTATCCCCGCGCACCGCCCCGGATCACGCCGATCACATCCTCCGCCGCGTCCGAGACGGACAGGGCGAGGAAACGGACCGGCTGCTCGGCGTCGGCCATCAACGGAGCGCAGCGGCGCAGGACTTCGACGCCACCGCCGCCCGGGAGGTGGACGTCGAGAAGGACCACCTCGGGCCGGGTCGCGGTGATGACCGTGACCGCCTGGTCGACGTCCGCCGCCTCGCCGACGACCTCGACGCCGGTCTCCTCGGTCCGGCCGATCTCGGCCTGGACGCCCGTACGGAACATCCGGTGGTCGTCGACGAGGACCACGCGCACCCTGCGCCCGCCCGCGCTGCCGGTGGTGGCCTCCGCCGTATCGTTCGCCTCGTCGCTCATGACGTCTTCTCCGCCCTCTCCATCTCCAGCTCGACCTCCGTGCCGCCGTCCGGCACCGCCCGCAACCGGGCCGTGCCGCCGTTGCGCTCCATGCGGCCGATGATCGATTCTCTGACACCCATGCGGTCGGCGGGTATCGAGTCGAGGTCGAAGCCGGGCCCGCGGTCCCGGACCGACACGAAGACCGTCCGCCCCTCGACTTCGGCGAAGACCTGAACCGCGCCGCCCTCGCCACCGTACTTGGCGGCGTTCACCATCGCCTCGCGCGCGGCCTGCATCTGCGGACCGATCCTCTCGTCGAGCGGGCAGTCACCGACTATGACGACCTCTATGGGCACGCCGTGCTTGTCCTCCACCTCCGCGGCGTTGCGCCGCACCGCCTCGGCGAGGGTGGTGGGTTCGTCGGCCTCGTCCTTGCCGGTGCCCTCCGGTTTGTAGAGCCAGGTCCGCAGGTCGCGCTCCTGGGCCCGGGCCAGGCGCCGCACCTCGCTCGCGTTCTCCGCGTTGCGCTGTATCAGGGTCAGGGTGTGCAGCACGGAGTCGTGCACATGGGCGGCGACCTCGGCGCGCTCCTGGGCGCGGATACGCATCAGGCGCTCCTCGGAGAGGTCCTGGGTCATGCGCACGAGATAAGGGCCGGCGAGGAGCGTTATGCCGACCAGGACCGCCAGGGCCGCCTGGAGGACCGAGCCGAGGTGGGCCGCGGAACCCTGAAGGACGAAGATGCCGGAGACCCCGGCCGTGACCAGCAGGACACCACCCGCGGCGCGCAACAGGCTGAGGGTGCGCTTGCGGCGGCCGACCTCGACCCAACGGGCCCGGCGGGCGTTGTCGGCCTGCCGCCAGACCAGGGCCACACCGGCGCCGACGAGCACGGCGGGCCAGAGGTAGGCCTTGGCACCGGCGTCCAGATTGACGTTGCCCACGAAGACCATGGCCACGACGACCATCAGCAGCAGGGCGACCATCTGCCCCTTGTCGGGCCTGCGCGCGACGAGTCTGCGGCGGCCGTCCGGCGAGGTCTCGGCGGTGACGAGGGAGGGCGGCTTCTCCCCACCCACCCCGACCCCGCCGATCCCGAGCGGCACGAAGAACCAGAACGCGGCATACAGCAGGGCCCCGAGCCCGTCCGCCATGAACAGGCCCACGAAGACGAGCCGCACCCAGATCACAGGCAGCCCGAGATGCCCGGCGAGCCCCCGCGCCACACCACCGAGCCAGCGTCCGTCACTGCTGCGGTAGAGCTTGCGCGGCGGCCGCGGTTCGACGAGTGGCGCTGCTGCGGCTTCCGGCATGCCATCGATGGTCACACGGCGCGGATGCCGGGGCATCAGGGTCCGTCCCCTAGACGCCCCTGATCTTCGACATGTGCAGAAACGTCGGGCCGTCGAACGCTTCCCCGGCGCCGGCTCAGGGGCGATATCAGGGTCCGGCCAGGGTCGTTCCGACTCCCATCGGAGCGGCTCGCCCGTCACCATGGACACATGACAGATCACCAGCACGCCGCGGACCCGGCGCCCGACGAGGGTGCCTCGTCCGCCGTGCCCACTGCGGCCGACGCAGGTGAGGAACCGCGCGCGCACGAGCGGGCGGATGCGCGGGCGGGCGCAGGGACGGGCGCACGGGCGGAAACGGGGACGGGAGCGGGAACGGGGACGGGAACGGGGACGGGCGACTGGACCGCCACGGCACCCGGCACCCCAGACACCTCCGCCACCCCTGGCACCCCTGGCACCCCGTCCGGCGCTGCCCCCGGCACCCCGGCCGACGCTGCCCCCGGCACCCCGGCCGACGCTGCCCCCGGCACCCCGTCCGGCGCTGCCCCCGGCGCCCGGGCCGACGCGGATGCCGAGGAACCCGTTCCGGCCGGAGCCTCCGCGCCTCCCGAGAGGTTCCGGCGGGACCGGCGGTTCAAGGTGCTCGCCGGGGTGTGCGCGGGGCTCGGGCGGCAGTACGACATGGACCCGGTGATCTTCCG
This sequence comes from Streptomyces sp. NPDC034103, assembly GCF_055575395.1. Lineage (NCBI taxonomy): Bacteria > Bacillati > Actinomycetota > Actinomycetes > Kitasatosporales > Streptomycetaceae > Streptomyces > Streptomyces sp. NPDC034103. The sequence goes on from NZ_JBVISS010000011.1 coordinate 244,621, forward strand.
CATCACGCTCGCCGTGCTCTCCGCGACCGGCGGCATCGGCCTCATCTTCTACGGCTTCGCCTGGCTGTTCGTGCCCTACGACGACGAGGAGGAGAACGAGGTCCGCAAGCTGCTGACCGGCCGCGTCGACGGCCAGGCCCTGACAGCCGTGTTGTTCGCGCTGGTCGGCTGCGGGGTGTTCCTGACCCTGCTGAACAACGGCGGGGTCCTCACCTTCGCCGTCGTCCTCTCCCTCCTGCTGGCCGGCGCCGGGTACTGGTCGCGCCGACGCGGCGCCCCCGACACCGACCCACTGGCCGCACAGGCCGCCGCGGACGCCCCGCCGGAGGCCAAGGCGCCGCCCGTCGCCGCCGGATACCCGTCCTGGTGGCGCGACCCCATCGTCAAGGACGGCACGCACGAGGGTGGCACCGGCTATCTGTGGGGCCCCCGCGACTCCCGCGACCGGGACGTCATGGCGGCCGTCAACATCGCCCGCGGCACGTACGGTGAGGGCCGCGTCCCCACCCGCGTCACGCACCCCCAGCCGCCCAGGAACCGCGGCCCCCGCTGGATCGGCGGCTGGGTGTTCCTGTTCGCCCTGCTCGCGGGCGGTCTCGGCACCAGCCTCACGTGGGACGGGCACCCGCTCGGCACCAGCCTCCAGACCGGCCTGGCCTGTGCCCTCATGGTCATCGGCCTCGGCATAGCGCTCAGCTCGTTCCTCGGGCGCACGGGAGCGGGGTCGATCTTCCTGGCGGTGCTCACGGCAGGGCTGCTCGCCGGCTCGGCCGCGCTGCCCAAGGACATCGGCACGCACTGGGTCGAGGAGACCTGGCGGCCGGTCGCGGTGGCTGACGTGCGGCACAAGTACGACCTCGGCACCGGCGTAGGGACCCTGGACCTGACCAAGCTGGCGGTCACCCGGGGACAGACGGTGAGCGCGAGGGCCGAGGTGGGTGTGGGCAAGCTCAAGGTGGTCGTGCCGCGCGACGCGACGGTGAAGGTCACCATCGACGTCGGGGTGGGCGACATCCAGCTCCCGGGCGACAACCAGGAGGACGTGGACGTGGCACCGGGCAAGTACAAGGAGGTCACCCTGACACCGCCCAAGGGCACCAAGTCCTCCGGCACCTTCGACCTCGACCTCCAGGTCGGCGTCGGCCAGGCGGAGGTGAGCCGTGCTACGTCATGAGTTCCGCCCCGGCAAACTGCTCGCCGGCCTCTTCCTCGCCCTGACCGGCATCCTCTACGCCGGCGACGCGGGGGACGCCTGGGAGACACCGTGGTTCGCGGTCATCCCCCTGGTCACGGGCGGCCTCTTCCTGGCGGCCACCGCAGGCCTGCTGACCCGGGCCATCCGCCGACGCACTCCGCCTGCTCCGGGCACGGCAGCGGGGGGCGAGACGGAGATACCGAGCTGAGCCAGACGGTCGGCACGGGTCGAGGGAGCGGCTCGGCCCTAATGGGGCAAGCGGAGCCGCACGGCTCGCGACCGCCCGGTTCAGCCCTCCTGGGCCAAGCCGGACCGGAGGCTCGCGACCATCTCCAGCGAGCCACCGCCAGGGAGCGGCCCACACACCCTGCTCACCCGGCCAACCTCACACGGCGAACCTCAGGCGATCACGCGATCACGCGATCACGCGACCACGCGACCACGCGAGGTCATACCCGGGCCCGGCACCCACCAGGGCCGACCCTGGGGACGAGTCCATCTCCCCGCCGATGGCCTGGTCGTCGGGCCAGACGCACTCCGGCGCCCCGGGTGGCCTGGCCTACTTGGCGGCCCAGCAGCCCAAAGCGTTCCGTTGCCCCTCCGCCGCCCGGCGCAGTGCGTCCGGCGAGCCCAGCAGGCCGTACGGCAGATACCCGGAGCGGACACCGAGTTCCCACCCGTGGACCTGGACGGCGAGGCAGGCCAGGGCGAGGGGGCCGAGGGGGAGGAGGGACCGGGGCGCGGGATCACCGGCATCGGCCTCGACGCTCTCCCGGTACGCGGCCAGCCGGGCGACGAGGGCGTCCTCGAAGGCGCGCTGGTCGTCGTCCAGGAGTACGCGGAGCAGCCGCTGGTCCGCGCTCAACGCGTCGCCGACCTCGACGAGCCGCCGGGCGGCCTCCGTGCGCTCCCCGGCGTCCGGCTTGCGCAGCGGAACCGTGGGCCAGTCACGGGGCAGATGCCCGGCCGCCTCGGTGAGATAGAGGCACAGGGCGTCCATGGCGGCGAGGTCGGCGGGGTCGGAGACGGCGGTGTACCTGTTGTGGGGCACGCCGTCACGGATGGCGGGCGCGTAGTCACCGCGCAGCAGCAGCCCGGTGACCCGCTCCCAGTCCCACACGTGCCCGCTGACGACACACATCTCGAACATGTCGAGCCAGGTCCGCGCGGTGGGCGCCTCCTTGACGACGTCCTGGAAGGTGATGGGCCCGTCCCCGAACTCGTCGTCGTCCGGGTCCGTGCTGATCCGCCGCCCGAGGAGGGGGAATCGGAGTTCCTGGTCCCCGCCCGGGAAGCACATGATGCTCAGCACTCCGTGCACACACTCCGCGGCGGTGACGGCGACCATGCCTGCCGCAGCGTCGAGTCCCGGCTCCGTCACCGCTCGCGCGGCGACATGGTCGAGCAGTTGGTCCGCCATGTCCCGGATCAGCGCCGGCGAGATGCTGCCGTACCGCAGCCAGTGCCACTGTGTGAAGGCCCGCCCGTCGATGTCGTCGAGCGCCTCGGCCAACCGCTGCTCGCCGACCTGATGGCATGTCACATTCCGCACGTACCCCGCCCCTTCATGAACTCCACGACTGGACGGAGCACGTTATCAACGGCCACCGACAGCACTGGAGCGCATGTTTCGGATCACCTCGCCGACCAGCTGATGACGGCGGCGATGTGGAGTCCGGCAAGGTGGATGGCGGCGGTGCCGTCGTATCGAGCGGACCAAGCATCCACCCGGACCAGGCGTCCCGCCGGACCAGGCGTCCCCCGGACCAGCCGCCCGGCGGGTCAGACGCGTCGACGCCTAATACCCCGCCGCTCGTTCTCGCCGCCGGGCTTTCAGCGCCGCGTCCACCGAGAGGTAGGGCGCGCCCGCCAGGACCAGGGGGAGCCAGGCCATGAGGTAGACAAGGTCGTTTCCGTAGTAGTACGGGTCCGACGCCCAGCTCATCGTCAGCCACAGGCTCAGGGAGATCAGCGCTCCGCCGAGCGCGGCCAGGCGGGCGAGGAGGCCGAGGAGGGTGCCGATGCCGACGGCGAGTTCACCGAAGGCGATGGCGTAACCGAAGCCGACCGGGCTCTTCAGGGCCATGTCGATCAGGTCGGGGATCGCCGCGGAGTCCCGGACGTTGCGCATCTGCTCGCCGATGGAGCCCGCGCCGGAGGACTTCATGAAGGCGCTGTCGGTGATCTTGTCCAGGCCGGCGTAGATGAAGGTGACGCCGAGGAAGAGTCGCAGGGGAAGCAGGGCGTACCGGCCGGCGGTGTCCCGTCGGCTCCGGTCGCCGTCGTAGTAGGGGGTGTGCGTGTCCGTACGGAAGCTGTGCGTCATCACTTCGAGCCGCCTCTCAACCCAGCGTGCCGTGGCCCCTCGAAAGACGATACGCACGAGTGGGAAGGGCCGCTCAATGCCGGCGCGACCGTTTTCCCGGCCCGGGCGCGGGGTCAGATGTAGGCCCGGATCTGGCGTACGGGGTGCCCGAGTGCCTTGGCGACGGCGGCGAGCTGTTCGTCGGTGAGCCGGTCGGGCTCCGGGTTCCTCACGCCCCCTCAGTCCGTCACATCGATCGCGTACCGGTTCGTCTCCACCCCGGCGGCCGTGATCACCTGCACCTCCACCCGCCCCGGTTCCACGTCGGCCGGGACCGGCACGGTCAGGACGGCGTCCGTCGGGTTGCTGAAGCCTCCGGGGACCGGGACGAGCGGGACGTGGACGTGGACGGTGCCGACGCGGACCGTCATGCGGGAGAGGCGGTCGGCGCCCTGGGCGCCCGGGGGCACGAAACCGGCGCCGCGGATCTCGATGTCGTCGCCGGTGCGGATGGGGCCGTCGAGGTCGCCCGCCTCACGGGCGCGGACGACGGAGAGGATGACCGGCCGGCCGCCCTCGGCGTACTTCCCGGCGACGTAGGTCGCCGCGGAGACCAGGACCACGACGGCCAGGCCCCAGGGCAGATCGGGGAGCTGGTCGGGGCGGCGGGCCAGCCGGACCGCGGCGAACAGCAGGGCGACGGCGCTGATGACGACGTACTGGATGTCGGCGAAGGTGCCCCGGCCGGCGTCGTCCGTCAGCAGGTCCGCGGCGCGCGGCCGGTCGGCGCGTACCTTCTGGAGCCGTTGGCCCAGGACGCGCAGGCCGACCACGCGCCGTACGAGGACCGCGATCGCGCACACCACGGCGAGGACGGTCACCGCGCCGGCGCCGCGCGCGAGGTCGAGCCCGGAGATCAGCGCGTCGCGTTCCTTGGGCGAGGAGGTGGCGGCGAGGCGGCCGGCCAGGACCAGCACGGCGTAGGCGACGAACAGCACCCAGGACACGGCGACCGCGCGCGAGGTGGAGAGCCGGTTGTCCTCGCCGATCACGGGCGCGAGCGCGCCGCCGCGGGCCCGGTGGAACCAGGAGGCGGCCGTCAGCGCGCCCGCTGTTACCAGCCCGGCCAGCAGTCCGGCCGTGCGGGCGGTGCTCCAGCCCGCGCCGATGGCCGTCAGCGCCTGGACGAGCAGCAGCAGGACCACGCCGGCCCACACGGTGTACGCGGTACGGCGCCACAGGCGGGCCAGCCACGCCTCGCCCTCGGCGCGGCCGCGTGCGGCGACGACCTCCGCGGACTGGGTCAGCTCCTCCGAGACCCACTGGCGGGAGGCGGAGGCGGAGTGGGCCACGGCGGCCGGGAGGCCCTGTCCGGCGGCGAACTCGTCCCGCTTCAGGAGGAATGCGGCGACGGCCCGCCGATGGCCTTCCCGCGCTCCGTGCGGGCAGTCCCCGCAGGTGCAGCCGCCTCCGTGCGCGCCTGTCTCCGCGCTCTGTCTCGCCTCCTGCACCGCCACCTCCGACGCCCGCCTTCCCCGCGATCTCCATGTGTCGCGGCCCCTGCCGAGCCCTCGGCGGCCGCCCGGCAACTCCCGTGCGATGACAGCGAATTGTGCCCTACGCCACTGGGCGCCGGTCCGGCAGGTCTGGTCAGGGCGGGTGAAGCCCGGGCCGCCGTGTTGACCCGGCTGCGAGAATTTCCCTATGGCCGAGATCATCCAGCGCGACGGGACCTGGGCCTTCGACGGCACGACGGTCAGGATCACGCCGGGACTCCATCGTTCCGTGCCGCTGTTCCGGCAGACGTACGGCGAGATCGCGGTGCCTCTGGAGGCCGTCTCGAGCGTCGTCTACGAACCCGAACGCAAGCGGGGGCGGTTGCGGATGCGGCTGCGCGAGGGCGCGGACCCGTTGCTCCAGGCGACGGGCGGGCGGTTGCCGGACGCGGCGGATCCGTATCGGCTGCTGGTGGACGTAGACCGGTCCGGGGTGGCCGAGTACATGGCGGAGGAGATCCGCCGGGCGCTGCTGCTGGACGGGATCCCCAAGGAGCCGACGCAGGCGTATCTGCTGGCCGGTCCGCCGGTCCCGGTCTCGGTGCGGTCCTCCGACGGGACGGTCTCCTTCGACGGTCTGACGGTCCGTATCGACTGGTCGGACACCTCGGAGCGGGTCAAGCGGGCGACCGGGCCGCGGATCATCGCGGTGGGCGACCTGGTGGGTGTCGAGTGGCTGCCCAACTCCGGTTACGAGGACGGCTTCCTGCGGTTCGTGACCGGCGAGACGGTGTTCTCCAAGCTGCCGCCGGAGAAGGACCCCTACGCCCTCGACCTGTGGGGCAGCGCCCGCCGCGACCTGCTCACGGCGCTGGTCGCCACCGCGGTCACCGCCCGTCTCCCCCACCCCTCGACCCGTACCGGGAACGACCGGGAGGAGTTCCCGCGCCACCTTCCGGCGGCCGTCCCGCCCCAGGCCACGCGGACCCCGCAGGCCGACCGGCCGGACCATCACGACGTACTCCTGCGCAGGTTGCGCGAGTTGGGCGAGCTGCATCGCGACGGCGTGCTCACGGACGAGGAGTTCGCGAGGACCAAGGCGGCGGTACTGCGCGGCTTCTGATGGCTGGCGCGGCTTGCTAACTCAGCAGATCCGGCTCGCTGCGGCTGATGTCCTGCCACAACGGCTGGTAGTTGATCCACGCCACCAGGTCCCCGCCCGCCTGTTCCCGCGTGGCCACGGCGGCCTTGTGCTCGATCAGCACCGGTCGTCCCGCTGCCCGGGCGGTCAGCTGGACCTGCGAGGAGCGTTCCATGGAGAGGAACCACCAGGCGGCGGCGTCGACCGAGTCCCCGACGGTCAGCAGGCCGTGGTTGCGCAGGATGAGGGCCTTGCGGCAGTCGAGGGCGGCGGCGATCCGGCGTCCTTCGGCGGCGTCGACGGCCACCCCGGTGTAGGCGTCGTAGAGGGCGTGGTCCTCGTAGAAGGCGCAGCTCTCCTGGGTGATCGGGTCCAGGAGGTCGCCGAGCGCGGCGAGCGCGCGGCCGTGCACCGAGTGGCAGTGGGCGACGGCGACGACGTCGGGCCGGGCGGCGTGGACCTGGGCGTGGACGGTGAAGGCGGCCTGGTTGACGTGATAGCGGCCCTCGATCACCTGTCCCTCGGCGTTGGCGAGGACCAGGTCGCTGACCGTCACGTGCTTGAAGGGGATACCGAACGGGTTGACCCAGAAACAGTCGCTGAACTCCGGGTCCCGTGCGGTGATGTGCCCGGACACGCCGTCCTCGAAGCCCATCCGCCCGAAGATCCGCAGCGCCCCGGCGAGCCGCTCCCTGCGGTGCCGGCGTTCGTCCTCGACCGATTCGTGCATCGGCGGCATGGCGAACTGGAGGCGGTCGGTGGGCAGGGGTGTCGGCGGCTTGGGCCCATACGTCCCGTGCATCTGTCCTCCAGCACTGGGGTTGCTCTACGGGGCGGAAGTTACCGTCGGTCAGCGCGGGAAAACAGGCGTGTGAGGTAACGATGCCGTGCACAACCGTCCCAGGCGCTCAGGGGTCTGTGATGCGGAACGAGAAGTTCAGCACCTGTTTTCAGCCATCCCGGAGTCCTCCTTGAGCATCGCCGAACGTCACCTCAGCTCCCTCATGCGGCAGCTCGCGACCCAGGACCATGTCGAGCTGGTCCATCCCTTCGCCGAGCACAAGACCTTCGGCGCGCTCGTGTACGTCGCCGAGTGCTTCGGCTTCCGCTACGCCGGTGTCCGCCTCGTCGGCCGCCACAAGTTCCTGCACGTCCACCTCGTCCGCTCCCCCGAGCCCTGGGCCCAGCAGCGCGCCGCGGCGAACATCGCCGCGTTCCCGCAGGTGGGCGCGGGCGGGCCGGTGCCGGGTATGTATCTGAACTCGCTCACTCCGGTGCCCGAGGCCCAGGCGGACGTCGATCTGATCGTGGCGATCATCAAGTACGACGCCTTGCTGGAGGCCGGCAACCGCAGGCAGTTGCTGACCATCGGCTGGGGTTCCGGTGTCCTGTTCCTGCTGCTGGCGCTGCTGACCGGCGTGTACGCCGTGCTGCTCCCGCTCGCCGTGCTGACGCCGGCGTTCCTGCTCGGCGCCCTGCGCGTCAACACGGTCCGCCGCGCGAAGCTCGCCGCACAGCTGACGGCGGCCGGGTGCGCGCAGGTGCGGGACGACGCGGGCCGGGAGCGGTATGTGCGTCCGGTGCCGAACCCCGCGCAATAGCGGACAGCGGCTGTCGGGTATCGGCGCCACACTCGTCGTATGACAGCGAACTGGTCGACCTTCACCGACGCCGAGCCCGAGCTCGCCCAGCGCGTGGAGGAGCGCTTCGGTGCCTTCAGGCACCATGTCCTCGCGACGCTCCGCAAGGACGGCTCCCCCCGCACGAGCGGCCTGGAGGTCCGCTTCCTGAACGGCGAGCTGTGGCTCGGCATGATGCCGGGCTCCCTCAAGGCGCTCGACCTGGCCCGGGACCCCCGTTTCGCCCTCCAGGCGAACCCCGGGGAGGGACAGGGGCTGGGCGGCGGCGATGTGCGGATCAGCGGGCGGGCGATCGAGGTCCATGACGCCGCGACGAAGGCCGGATACGTCGAAGAGGTGAAACCGCCGGAGCCGTTCCACCTCTTCCGCACCGAGCTGACGGAGGTCGTGCGGACCTACGTCGAGGACGACACGTACCTGGTCGTCCAGGTCTGGAAGCCCGGTGAGCCGGTGCGCGTGATCAAGCGCACCTGAGCCGCGGAGCCTCGGACCAGGCCTACTCCCACTCGATGGTGCCCGGCGGCTTCGACGTCACGTCGAGGACCACGCGGTTGACGTCAGCCACCTCGTTGGTGATCCGCGTCGAGATCTTCGCGAGCACCTCGTACGGCAGGCGCGACCAGTCGGCGGTCATGGCGTCCTCGGAGGACACCGGGCGCAGCACGATCGGGTGGCCGTAGGTGCGGCCGTCGCCCTGGACGCCGACGCTGCGGACGTCCGCGAGGAGGACCACCGGGCACTGCCAGATGTCCCGGTCGAGGCCGGCCGCGGTGAGCTCCTCGCGGGCGATGGCGTCGGCGTCGCGCAGGAGGTCGAGCCGCTCCTTGGTGACCTCACCGACGATCCGGATGCCGAGGCCGGGGCCCGGGAACGGCTGGCGCTGGACGATCTCCTCCGGCAGGCCCAGCTCCTGGCCGACCATCCGGACCTCGTCCTTGAACAGCTTGCGCAGCGGCTCGATCAGCTGGAACTCGAGGTCCTCCGGCAGGCCGCCCACGTTGTGGTGGGACTTGATGTTGGCGGTGCCGGTGCCGCCACCGGACTCGACCACGTCCGGGTAGAGGGTGCCCTGGACGAGGAACTCCACCGCCGGGCCCTCGTCCGCGATGATCTCGGCCTGGGCCTGCTCGAAGACCCGGATGAACTCCCGGCCGATGATCTTCCGCTTCTCCTCGGGGTCCGAGACACCCTTGAGCGCGGTGAGGAAGCGCTCCTCGGCGTCGACGACGACCAGCTTGACGCCGGTCGCGGCGACGAAGTCCTTCTCGACCTGCTCGGTCTCGCCCTTGCGCATCAGACCGTGGTCGACGTACACGCAGGTCAGCTGGTCGCCGATGGCGCGCGCGACGAGGGCCGCGGCCACCGCCGAGTCGACGCCGCCGGACAGACCGCAGATGGCCCGCTTGTCGCCGACCTGCTCGCGGATCGCGGCGACCTGCTCCTCGATCACGTTGCCCGTGGTCCAGTCCGGCTTCAGACCGGCGCCCCGGTACAGGAAGTGCTCCAGGACCAGCTGGCCGTGCGTGGAGTGCATGACCTCGGGGTGGTACTGGACGCCGTAGAGCTTCTTGTCGTCGTTCTCGAAGGCGGCGACCGGGACGACGTCCGTGGACGCGGTCACGGTGAAGCCCTCGGGGGCGGCGGAGCAGGCGTCGCCGTGGGACATCCACACCGACTGCTCGTCCGGGGTGCCCTCGAAGAGGGTCGAGCCGGACTTCGAGACGTGCAGGGGCGTACGGCCGTACTCGCGGGCGCCGGTGTTGTCGACGGTGCCGCCGAGGGTGGTGGCCATGAGCTGGAAGCCGTAGCACATGCCGAAGACGGGGACGCCGGCCTCGAAGATCTCGCGGTCCAGGCGCGGGGCGCCCTCCGCGTACACCGACGACGGGCCGCCGGAGAGGATGATCGCCGCCGGGTTCTTGGCGAGCATCTCCGCGACCGGCATGGTGCTCGGCACGATCTCGCTGTAGACCCGCGCCTCGCGGACGCGACGGGCGATGAGCTGGGCGTACTGCGCGCCGAAGTCGACGACCAGGACGGTGTCGGGAGCGGCGGCGGGGTTCGCTGATGACACGGGTTGCCTTCCGGCGGTGAGCGAGGGGTGTGTGTTGCCGAGTCTACCGGGCCCGGCGGTGCCGTACCCGGGGCGATCCCGCGCGGCCCTCGTCTCAGGATGCGAACCGGGTTGGACGTCCCCGGGAGGCGCGGCATACTGCTGCCATGCTCACGCACCCGACCTTCCTGTTTACCTATGGCACCCGGCCCGCCGGCTGCCATGGTCGTGCTGCTTGAGCTACTGACAAGCGACTTCCCAGGCGCCCCGGGCCGACAAGGTCCGGGGCGTCTGTCGTCTCCTTCCGGATCTTGCCGCTCCGGGGCGCCTCCGCCCGACACAAGATCCGACGAAGGAGCCCTCCATGACCGCCATCGACGTGACCGGCGCCCGCACCCCCGAGGCCGCCGAGGTGATCGCCGGCGCCCGTGAGCGCATCGACGCGCTCGACGACCGGATCATCGGTCTGATCCAGGAACGGATGGCCGTGTCCGCCGTCGTCCAGGAGGCCCGGATCACCTCCGGCGGCCGGCGGGTGAACCTCTCCCGCGAGATGCAGGTCCTCGGCCACTACAGCGACGCGCTGGGCAGGCCGGGCACGTCCGTCGCGATGACGTTGCTCGAACTGTGCCGGGGTCGCATCTGAGTTCGGTCCCCGTCTCACCCGTACGGCGCGTGACCGGGACGGGAACCGCTTCGTTGGTGGGGTGTCCGCGCCAGCCAGGGGCGGGCCCGAAAGAACCACGCGTGGCTCGCTGGAGCGATGAGACGTACGGATCGCCGTGCGTCGTGGGACCTCGCTCCAGACAAGTGACCGGACGGCAGGGGACAGCTAGCCCGGTCACCCAAGAGAACGGTCGGCTCCGGGGACGCCCGGGGCCGGCCGACGGAAAATGCACAACAGCTATCGGGCAAAGTACAGGAACACGTACCAGGCTGGGCGAAACGGTTGCGGTGGCCGGGCCCGTCCAGCACGATGCCTAACAGCCCAAGTCCCCTCGTCGACCACCACATTGCCTTTGTCCTCCCGCACTGCCAGAGGTCGGGACCGGCCGTGCTCCCCGGTCGCGCCGGGGCGCCGACCCGGGGCATGCGAGGCAGGCGGCGCGACCCCCGGCGCCGCTCCCCAGAGGCACCGGCGCTGCCCTGACGCCGGTGCCGGCGAAAGAAGGGCCCCGCGGATCCGTCCCGCGGGGCCCTTCGCCGCGCGCCCAGGGTGCCGGCCGGTCGCGGTCAGACGCGGGTGACCGTCCCGCAGTCCTGGTCCCCGCGGATGTCCTTGCTGCGGTCGTACGGGTCGCTGGTCGGGCCGGACGGGGGCGCGCTCGGGTCGGTCTCCGAGGGGAACCGCGGGTGGAACCAGCCGTCGTGGACGTCGCAGGCCGAGTTGCCGGCGTCCCGGTCGTACCGCACGACGCTGAGCTTTCCGGGGGTGACGTCGTACGTGGCCGGGTCGGACAGTTCGAGGTCGAGGACGCGGCGGACGATGGTGCGGGTCACCTCGGTCGAGCCGTCGGTGCGGACCACCGGGTAGACGAAGGTGTAGTCGGCGTGGACGGCGACGGCCCGGCCCCGGCCCGCCTCGAAGGTGATCCGGCCGCGGGTCTTCACGACGTCGCCGACGGTTCGGACCTCGTCCGGGTCGAAGCGGGTGAACATCGCCAGCGGGTCGTGCTTCTCGGTCGGCTCGCTCAGACCGGCCGTCAGCCCGGAGAGGACGTCCGGCTGCTTCGGGTCGAGGACGGCCAGCGCCTTCTCGGGGCGCCCGCCGCGCAGGGTCGCCGGGTCCAGGTTCGCGTCGATCAGCAGTTCACGGGTCATCCGCAGGGCCTCGGCGACCTCCGCCTCGGACCGGCCACCGACCGCCTTTGCCTTCGGCGCGAGGATGCCGGCCCGCCCGTCGGCCCAGCGCTTGGCCGGGGACCCGGCGAAGGGGTCGTCCAGGGTGGGGGTCGCGGGTGCCGCGGTGGCGGGCGGGGCGGTCGGGGCCGCGGTCTCGTCGGGGAGCGGCGACCCGGCGGCGGAGCCGGAGCCGCCACTGCCGAAGGGGTCGCCCGGTATCAGGGACGGCTTGAGCGCCACGACGGCCACGGCTATGGCGAGGAGTACACCGAGGATCTTCCAGACAGCCCGGCCGCGCTTCCTCTCCAGCACCGGTGGCCCCGTGCGCCAGCCCTCGGGCGCGTCACCCCGGGCCTCCTGCTGCCGGAGCCGCTCCGTCACCATGCGGGCGCGCGCGGAGGGTTCCTTCGGGGCGTCCTTCTCGTTGGCGCGGGCGAACTGGGCCCAGATGTCGTCGGGGGCGTCGGGTGACGAGGAGGAGTCCTCGGAGGGCTTGTCAGACACGACGGCAGTTCTATGGGCAGAGAAAGCTCTTTCACAAGCGAAATCGAGGTGTGACTCAGGCCACATAAGTTTTGTGTGAATGCAGGGGCAACCATTCACAGGCTTCACGAATCAAACCAGGCGAACCAAGGGCCACACCCGCGCCCCACACGCGGGGCGGAACCCGCCCCACTCGCGTGCTGCGCAGCAGCACACCGGACTTCCTGAGGTCTTTCATGAAGCTTCGCCGTGCCATGGCCGCAGCGGCCGCGACGGCTGTCATAGCCCCTCTCGCGCTGCTGTCCGCGCCTGTCGCGTTCGCGGACGAGACGACTCCGGCGCCCACCGACACGGTCACCAGCACGCCGACCGACACGGCCGAGCCGACCCCGACGGACACCGCGCTGCCGACCGACACCGCGCTGCCCACGGACACCGCGCTCCCGACCGACACGGCGACGGCCACCGCCACGGCGACCGACACCGCGACGGCCACCGCCACGGCCACCGAGCCGGAGGAGCCCGAGCCCACCGACTCCGCCGAGCCGAGCGAGGAGCCGACCGACCCGGAGGTCCCGTACTGCGAGGAGCTCGACAAGGAGTACGCGGACCCCAAGGTGTCCGCGGACATCAAGGGCCTGCCGGGCAAGATCGTCGCGGGTGACGGCTTCCACAACTTCAAGCTGACCGTCACCAACGACTCCGGCACCACGGTCGACGGCGTCGCGTTCTACGCCGAGGTCGAGAACTACGAGCTCGACGAGTCGAAGTTCCTCAGCCCCTACGTCGACCTGGAGTTCAAGAACCCCGAGACGGGTTCCTGGGACCGCATCGGCGACGAGACCTACGCCGGTGACTACTTCTTCTATGCCGACGCGCTGAAGGCCGGCAAGAGCAAGTCGGTCGCCCTGCGCGTCAGCATCGACGCCAAGGCCCCGGCCGGCGACGCCTACTCCTTCGGCTCCGGCGCCTACCTGGACAACGTCGACGGCCAGGACTGCATCGCCGAGGGCTGGGCCCAGTACGACTTCACGGTCCTGAAGGCCGGTACGCCCAACCCGAACCCGGGCGACGCGGGCCCGAGCGACAACGGCCCCAAGGACTCGGTGAAGAAGCCGCAGGGTGACGTCTCCGAGCTGCCGACGGGCAACCTCGCCGACACCGGCTCCAGCTCGGCGCTGCCGACCATCGGTCTCGTCGGCGGTGTCGCGATCGTCGCCGGCGCCGGTGCCGTGTTCGCGATGCGCCGCCGCAAGGTCGGTGCGCAGGGCTGAGGCCCAGCACCGGAGCTTGCCGCTGATCAGAGAGAAGGACCTGCGTTCGGAGGGGGACGCAGGTCCTTCTTTCTTGTGTGCGCTACTTCGCGCTCCTGCGGGTGGGCGCTACTTCTTCGGCGGTACGGCCGGTATCCCGAGGAACGGCAGCCGCAGCGCGCCGAACGCCTCCGCCGGGACCACCGGTGCCTGCGGCTCGACCGGCTTCAGGCGCTCGTACGCCGCTCCCTGCGCCGGACGCGGGTCGGACTCGCCCTTGTTGGGCCAGAACGACATCGCCCGCTCGGCCTGCGCGGTGATGGTCAGGGACGGGTTCACCCCGAGGTTCGCCGAGACCGCGGCGCCGTCGACGACCGAGATGCCGGGGTGGCCGTAGAGGCGGTGGTACGGGTCGATCACGCCGTCCTCGGCGCCGGCGCCGATGGGGCAGCCGCCGAGGAAGTGCGCGGTGAGCGGGGTGCCCATCAACTCGCCGACGTTGGAGCCCGCGAAGCCGTTGATCTCGGCCGCGATCGCGGCGGCGCCCTCCGAAGCGGCCCTGATCTGCTTGGGGTTGGGGCTGCCGTGGCCCTGCCGGGCGGTGAGCAGGCCCTTGCCGACGCCGTCCGGTTTCAGGTACGTCGTCAGGGAGTTGTCCAGCGACTGCATCACCAGGCCGATGATGGTCCGCTCCGACCAGCGCCGGTTGGACAGGGACCGCAGGACCTGCACCGGGTGCCGGGCCGCGTTCGCCATCCAGCCGAGGACGCGTGAGGAGCCCTCGGCGTAGGGGACCTGGAGGATGGACAGGCTGCCCATCGAGTTGGAGCCCCTGCCGTAACGGACCGGCTCGATATGGGTGTTGGGGTCCGGGTGGATGGAGGACGTGATGGCGACCCCGCGCGTGAAGTCGACCCGCTTCTCCCCCGTTGCCTTGCGATAGCGCCGGTTGTCGGTCTGCGCGCCGACCAGCGCCTCGGAGTTGGTGCGGGTCAGCTCGCCCAGCCGGCCGGAGAGGTACGGCAGTTGGCCGCCGGCCTTCATCCGGTGCAGCAGGGTCTGGGTGCCGTAGGTGCCGGCGGCGAGGACGACACGACGGGCACGGAAGATCCGGCCCTTGGCCTTGCGCCGCTGGTCCGTGGGGAGGGTGGTGACCGCGTACCCGCCCTGCGAGTCGTCGGTGACCGACACGACCGTCGTCAGGGGGTGCACGACCGCGCCCGCCTTCTCGGCGAGGTAGAGGTAGTTCTCGTTGAGGGTGTTCTTCGCGCCGTGCCGGCAGCCGGTCATGCACTCGCCGCACTCGCTGCACGCCGTGCGGGCGGGGCCGGCGCCACCGAAGTAGGGGTCGCCGGCCGTCTCGCCGGGCTTCGCCCTCGTCGTCCCGTCGGCGTCCTTGCCGTCGCCGAAGAACACGCCGACCGGCGCCATGTGGAAGGTGTCGCCCACGCCCATCCGCTGGGCGGCGGCCTTCAGATGGACGTCGGACGGGGTCATCGTCGGGTTGAGCCGTACGCCGAGCATGCGCTGGGCCTGGTCGTAGTACGGCTTCAACTCCTCCTCCCAGTCGGTGATGTCACGCCACTGCGGGTCCTGGAAGAACGGGGTCGGCGGTACGTAGAGGGTGTTGGCGTAGTTGAGCGAACCGCCGCCCACGCCCGCGCCCGCCAGGACCATGACGTTGCCCAGCAGATGGATGCGCTGGAGGCCGTACATGCCGAGCCTGGGGGCCCAGAGGTAGTTCTTGATGTCCCAGGAGTTCTTCGGGAGGGTCTGCCTGGTGAAGCGGCGGCCCGCCTCCAGGACACCCACGCGATAGCCCTTCTCCGTGAGGCGAAGGGCGCTGACCGAGCCGCCGAATCCGGAACCCACGACGATGACGTCGTAGTCGTAGTCGTCCTGTGGCACGTGCGCTCTCCCTACCGGAACCGGAACGCCTTCATCAGCCGCAGGCTGCGGCTCATGAACTGGGCGTACGCCTCGTCGCTCATCCCCAGCGACGGCGCCATCGGCAGCAGCCGCTGCTGGGCGACGGTCTGGGCCTCGGTGTACTTGAGGATGCCCTCGGAGCCGTGCCGGCGGCCGAGGCCCGAGTCCTTCATGCCGCCCATCGGGGACTGGACGCTGCCGTAGGCGGGCGCGTAACCCTCGTTGATGTTGACCGTGCCGGTGCGCAGCCGGGCGGCGATCTCGCGGCCGCGCTTGCCGTCCTTCGTCCAGACCGAGGAATTGAGGCCGTACGCGGTGGAGTTGGCCTGCGCGACGGCCTCGTCGTCGGTCGTGAAGCGGTACAGGGAGACGACCGGGCCGAAGGTCTCCTCGGTGCAGATCGCCATGGGCTCGGTGACGCCGTCGAGGATGGTGGGCTCGAAGAAGTACGGGCCGATGTCCGGGCGCGCGACACCGCCGGCGACGACCGTGGCGCCCTTGGCGACGGCCTCCTCCACGTGCCGGGTGACGGTCTCCAGCTGGCGTTCGCCGACCAGGGAGCCCATGTCGGCGCCGTAGGCGAGGGACGTGCCGAGCCGCATGGCCTTGGTGCGGGCGGCGAAGCGCTCCAGGAAGGCGTCGGCGATCGACTCGTGGACGTACAACCGCTCGATGGAGATGCAGAGTTGACCGGCGGAGGAGAAGCAGGCGCGAACGGCGCCGGCGGCCGCCTTCTCGATGTCGGCGTCCTCCAGGACCAGCATGGCGTTCTTGCCGCCGAGTTCGAGGGACACCCCGACCAGGCGGGCGGCGGCGCCCTGGGCGACCTCGCGGCCGGTGCGGGTGGAGCCGGTGAAGGAGACGTAGTCGGCGTGCCGGACGACCTCGGGGCCGACGACGGGACCTTCACCGAGGACGACCTGAAAGACGTCGGCGGGCAGGCCGGCCTCCACGAGCAGGTCACGCGCCCACAGGGCAGTGAGGCAGGTCTCGGTGTCCGGCTTCATCACCACGGCGTTGCCCGCGACGAAGGCGGGCAGCGCGTCGCCGACGGACAGCTCGAGCGGGTAGTTCCAGGGGGCGATCTGGCCGACGACACCGCGCGGGTGGCGCAGTTCGGTCACCTTGGTGAGGGTCGGCATGGCGCCCGCGTGCCGCTTGGGCCGCAGATAGGAGGGGGCCTTGCGGCCGTAGTGGCGGGCGGCGACCGCGACGGCCTGCACCTCCTCGTGCGCGTGCAGGCGGGCCTTGCCGGTCTCCAGCTGGATCAGGTCGAGGACCTCGGCCTGGCGTTCGAGGACGAGGTCGTGGAAGCGGAGCAGGACGGCGGCGCGCTGCCGTACGGGTGTGCGCTCCCACACCGCCTGCGCCTTGCGGGCCGCCTGGAAGGCCTTCTCGACGTCCTCGGGCGTCGACTCGGGCAGGTCGGCCAGCTTCTCGCCGGTGAACGGCGTGTGGTTGGCGGTACGACCGGAGCCGACCACACCCTTGGTGAGCTGGGCGACCAGCTCCGGGGTGACCACGTCGGCGGCGGTACGCGCGCCCTCCGGCGCGGGGGCGAGGGGGTTGGTGGCCTGCTCCGAAGCCTTCGTGTCCGTCATGACGCGCAGAGTATGCCGGGGCGGGGACTTTGGGTACCCGTCGGTAATAGTGATTCACCGAGTACTCACACGCTGCCAGCGATCACTGGCGCAAAAGCCGCTGATCAGCGCGTTGTGCGGGGACGATCACCCACCGCTCACTCTTTTCCGATCACAAGCCGGTCACGCGCCGCCTTGAACAGGCCCATGCCCTCCTTCTCCGCGGCCGTCCCCTTCGGCATGTCGACCCGGAGCTCGTAGAGACGGCCGTCGTCGGTCCTGACGAACAGCTGCATGACCCGGGCCGGGGCGGCTCCCTTGTCGTCGTAGGCGGTGTCGGCCTGGACGGCGTAGTCACCCCCGAGGCTGGTCTGCGTGAGCTGGGTGTCGGCCTCCTCGTGTGTCGCCCAGGCCTTCTTCTGCTGGTACGCCCGGCCCAGGGGGGTGGCGGCGGTCCGGTCCCACAGGCTCAGACGCAGATCGATGCCGCCGTCTCCGTAACTCACCATCCGCGGCTGGTCGGTGGCGCTGCCCTGCCGGTGGGTCTCCCGGTACCGGCTCGGGGCGGCCAGCGTGGCCTTCAGGGCCTTCTCCTCGTGCGTGTCCCAGGACTCGTCGGCGATGTCCGTGGCGGAGACGGCGGGGACCGAGGCCACCTGTGGTGTGGCGACCCCGGTCGCCTCGGGCTCGGCGAGGGCGTACGACGCACCGAGCCACGCACCGCTGGCGAGGACGACCCCGAGCACGGCGGCGGGCAGCGGCCGGCGCAGGAGGTGGGGCTTCGCCTTCGACGTCGGTACGACGGTGGTGTGCGCCTCCGGCACGGGCGCGGGCCCGCTGTCCCGCAGGCGTACGGTGCCGGAGTCCTCCCCCCACTCGCTGAGGCGGTCGGGGGTCTGCGGGGCCGGTGTCTCGGACAGCGGGGGCACCGGCCACCCCTCCGCCGCCGCCTCCAGGACCTTTGCGGCCTCCTCGGCACCCGGACGCAGGTCGGGGTCCTTCCCCAGCAGCCCGGTGATCAGGGGGGTGAGCGGGCCGGCCCGTCGGGGCTCGGGCGGGTCGAAGGAGAGGATCGCGGCGAGGGTGGACTCCAACGTCGTACGGCGGAAGGGCGGTTCGCCCTCCACGGCGGCGTACAGCAGCACGCCCAGGGACCACAGGTCGGAGGCCGGCCCTGCGCCGCGTCCCGACATCCGCTCGGGGGCGACGAACTCGATGGAGCCGACGAACTCGCCGCTGACGGTGAGGGATTCCTCGCCCTGGACATGGGCGATGCCGAAGTCGGTGAGGACGACCCGGCCATGGGGGCCGAGCAGCACGTTGGCGGGCTTCACATCGCGGTGCACGATCCCCACGGCGTGCGCGGCGCGCAGCGCGCCGAGGACGGCGAGACCGATCCGGGCGGTCTCGGCGGGGGCCACGGGACCGCGCCGGAGCAGCTCGTGCAGGGACTCCCCGCGCACCAACTCCATGACGATCCAGGGAAGTCCGTCCTCGACGACCACGTCGTGGATGGAGACCGCGGCGGGATGGTCGACCCGGGCCGCGGCACGGGCCTCGCGGTAGAGCCGGTGCGAGGCCCGCTGATGGACCTCGTCCTCCGGGTCGCCGGGCAACCGCGGCTGCTTCACGGCGACTTCGCGGTCCACGCGTTCGTCGTGCGCCCGCCAGACGGTGCCCATGCCGCCCGACCCGATGCGCTCGGTCAGCCGGTAACGGCCGCCTATCAGCCGTCCTTTGGGGCCGGCGCCGTCCCCGTCGTTGCTCATGTCCCATCAGTACCGTGCGGGAGCCTCGCTTGTCGACGCGGGTCAGAGGACATCGACGTCCAGGTTCGCGATCGCCGTCTCGGCGACCTCCTGCCCTCGGTGCGTGAAGTCGCCCTCGCCCGGATAGCTGACGGTGAGCTTGTACATGTCCCCCTTGGAGGTCTTGTAGTAGAAGATCTGCATCTCGCGCGGGAGGGGGTTCTCGGTGTCGTCGGTGTCGTAGACGATCGTGTTCCTGGCGGCCGGCTTGCCCTGGTAGGTCGTCTCGTCCTCGGTCTTCGTCGTCGGGTTCTCCGGCATGTCGTAGTCGTACTTGCCGCTCTCCTCGAACGTCTTGTTGTCCTCGTACATCTCCGCGGCGGCCGAACTGGCGATGGTGTTGCCCGGGTCCTCGGCCTTCCTGTCGAGCCGCAGCCCGATCCAGACGGCGCCGCTGGGGTCGGTGTACGTGACCCAGTGCCCCTCGTCCGTCTCCCGGTCGGGCACCCGCTCCTTGTAGTGGCCGGGCACCGCCAGTGACGCGGCGACGTCCTCCACCTTCTTCGTCGTCCAGCCGTCCGGGAGCGGGCCCGCGAACGGGTCGGCGATCACCAGGTACGCCGCCACCGCGGCCGCGACGACGGCGGCACCGATGCCGAGCAGGGTCTTGCGGCCCAGCCGTACGCCGCCCTTCGGGGCGCCCTCCTCACGGTGCACGACCTGTGTCGGCACCGGCATCGGCGGGTGGGCGGCCGCCTCCAGCAGGGCACGCACCTGGGCCGCGTTCGGGCGGCTCACGGGGTCCTTGTGCAGCAGACCGGTGATGACCTCGGCCAGCGGACCGGAGGCGGAGGCCGGTGCGGCGGGCGCGGCGTTGAGGACCGACTGGAGCGTGGCCGGGGTGTTGCTGCGGCGGAACGGCGAGACGCCCTCGGTCGCCGCGTAGAGCACCACGCCCAGCGACCACAGGTCCGACGCCGGGCCGGGGCGCTGCCCCAGCACCCGCTCGGGCGCGATGTATTCGGGCGAGCCGACGAAGCCGCCGGTGTCGGTCAGACTGGTCTCGCCCTCGATCTGGGCGATCCCGAAGTCGGTGAGGACGACCCGGTCGTGGCGGCCGAGCAGCACGTTGTCCGGCTTGACGTCCCGGTGCAGGATGCCCGCCGCGTGCGCGGCCTCCAGCGCGCCGAGCACCTCCAGACCGATCCTGGCCGCGTCGCGCGCCCCGAGGGTGCCCTCTTGCAGGGCGTCGCCGAGCGAACGGCCGTGCACCAGCTCCATGACGATCCAGGGCTGGCCGTCGACGACCGCGACGTCGTGGACGTTGACGACGGAGGGATGATCCAGCCGGGCCGCGGCCCGGGCCTCGCGACGCATGCGCTCGAAGGCGTTGGCACGTTCACGTTCGGGAAGGTGGTCCGGTACGCGGGGCTCCTTGACGGCGACCTCCCGGTCCACCGTCTCGTCCTTGGCACGCCACACCGTGCCCATGCCGCCGTGTCCGAGCTTGGCCAGCAGCCGGTAACGACCCGCGATCAGACGACCCGTGCCCGGGTCCTGCGCGGGCGCCGCCTGGTGCGGCACGACCTGGGTGGGTGCCGCGTACGGGTTGTCAGGGTGCGGCACGGCCGCGGGCGGGTTCGGCGGTTGCAGTCCAAAACTGGTGGGCTCGTCGGACCCATAAGGGGCTCCCCCGTTGCTGCTCATGGGTCCGTTCCTATCGCGCCAGGCGCGTCCGGATCCACCCAGAAGGCGCCGCGGTCACAGACCCGTGACCGAGGAGGTCGCTTATCTCCCGTTTGGGCGCCCGGTGGGGGTCGGAGTGGGCGTCACCGGGGACCTTGTGCTCATCGAGGCGCTCACCGAAGCGCCGGTCGAGGCGCTGGTGGAGACACTGGTGGGGGCGCCGGTCGAGGCGTGGGTGGGGGCGCCGGTCGAAGCTCCGGTCGAGGCGTGGGTGGGGGCGCCGGTCGAAGCTCCGGTCGAGGCACTGGTGGGGGCGCCGGTCGAGCCGCTTGCCGACCCGCTCACCGAGCCGCTGACGGACGGCGGTGGCGGTGACGGAGTCCCCCCACCCCCCTCCTGATGCATGATCAGCGCCGCCCCCGACACCCCCGCCCCGGCCATCGCGGCGACCAGCAGCACGGCGACGAGCACCCCTCGCCTGGAGCGCCGCGGCTCCCGGTCCGGCATCCGGCCCGTCTCCAGGAACACCCGCAGCATCCACTCCGCCCGCTCCCCGTCCAGCCGCCGCTCCGGATCGCGTTCCAGCAGCCCCCGTACGACGGGCAGGATCGGCGCGGCCTGCGCGGGCGGGCGTATCTCCGCGGCGAGGACGGCGTGCAGGACGCCGCTCAACGAGTCGCGGCGGAACGGCGATTCGCCGCTCACCGCCGTGCACAGCAGCACGCCCAGGGACCACAGGTCGGAGGCCGGTCCGGTCGGCAGCCCGGACACCCGCTCCGGCGCGGTGTACTCGGGCGAGCCGACGAAGGAGTCCAGTTCGGTGAGCGTGGGGGTGCCCGCGACCTGGGCGACGCCGAAGTCGCTGAGGACGACCCGGCCGGTGCCGGTCTCCAGCAGGACGTTCGCGGGCTTGACGTCGCGGTGCAGGACCCCGGCGGCGTGCGCGGCCCGCAACGCGCCGAGCAGGTCCACACCGATCCGCGCGGCCTCGGCGGGCACCACCGGCCCGTGCTCGGCGATCCGGTCGGCGAGGGAGCTGCCGTCGATCAACTCCAGCACCAGGTAGGGCCGTTCGTCGTGCTCCACGACGTCATGGACGACGACGATGTGCGGATGCCGCAACTGCGAGACCGCCCGCGCCTCACGCAGCACGCGGTCACGCCGCCGCCGGTCCCCGGCCTCGGACAGCGGCTCGTCGAGGGGCAGTTCCTTGACCGCCACCCGCCGCCCCAGCAACAGGTCGGTCGCCTGCCACACGACCCCCATACCGCCCCGCCCGATCCGCACCTCCAGGCGGTAACGACCCGCTATGACACGGAAGTTGTCCCCCGGGGTCCCCATGCGCCCCATGATGCCGCGCCGGACGGACCCCTTCCGGGGCACTGACCGGCCAAGTTGTCAGCGGGTTTTCGGCTGCCAGCTCTGCAGGATCCGGTTGAACTGCGCACGCGTGGTGGCCCAGTCCTCGACCGGCGAGGCGGAGTAGATGGCGTACTCGATGCCGTCCCGCGCCATGTAGCCGACGTCGATCGCCCGGTACGGGCCCGCGGTGAAGTGCGGCCCGTCCTTCGCCAGCGCCGTCCAGGTGTACTCCCAGCGGGTGCTCGGCAGGTCGCGGTAGAGCTCCTGCTTCATGCTCAGCCGCTCGTAGGCCACCAGGGACGGGGAGATCTGCCTCTCCAGGTCGCGCATGTGCTTGTCGGAGCTGTCGAAGTCCGGCGCCGTGTCGACGGCGACGCGCACGAGGTGCTTGCCCTTGTCGGGCGAGTAGTCGACCTGTTGCAGGCCGTCCGCGTCGATGGAGACCCGCCGCTGCCAGCCCTTGGGCAGATAGATGGTGAAGCCGAAGGGGTCGACACGCTTCTCCCAACCCGCGGGCGCCTGGTTGCCGTTGCCCCGCTCGGTGGGCGTGGCGCTCGGGGACTGCGAGGCGGCGACGGCAGGGCTGCCCGTGCCGAACTGCTGCCACGCCGCCGCCGCGCCCCCGCCGACGATCGCCGCGAGGGCGACGACCAGGGCGAACGTACGCAGGCGATGCCGCTTCGGCGAAGCGGGCGCGGGCCCGGGCACGGCCGTCCCCGGCGGATACGGCGTGGCGGCGGCCGTCTGCGCGCGGGTCCCTGTGCCGGTGCCCACGGTGTCGTACCCCGGTTGCCCCGGCTGCCCCGGCTGCCCCGGTTGCCCGAACTGTCCCGTCGCTCCCGGCTGCCCTGTCGGGGCGTACGGCCGCAGCGGGGTAGGCAGCCGCCCCTCCGCCGCCTCGGCCAGCATCCGCTCAGCCTCCGCCGCGCTCGGCCGCTCGGCCGGATCCTTGCGCAGCAGCGCGGCGAGGACGGGCCCCAGCACACCCGCGTGGGCGGGCTCGGCGGGTTCCTCCTCGACGACCGCCTGCATGGTGCCGATCGGTGAGGTGCGGCGGAACGGCGAACGGCCCTCGACCGCCGTGTACAGCGTCGCGCCGAGCGCCCACAGGTCGGAGGCCGGGCCCGGGTCGTGGCCGCGGACCCGCTCGGGGGCGAGGTAGTCGACGGAGCCGACGACCTCTCCGGTGCGGGTGATCGTCGTGTCGCCCTCGATCTGGGCGATGCCGAAGTCGGTGAGCAGGACCCGGCCGTCGTGGGAGATCAGGACGTTGCCGGGCTTCACGTCGCGGTGCAGGACGCCGGCGGAGTGCGCGGCGCGCAGGGCGCGCAGCACCCACAGCCCGATCCGGGCGGCCTCGGTGGGCTCGACGCGCCCCTGCGCCTTGACGGCGTCGGCCAGCGAGCGGCCCTCGACCAGCTCCATCACGATCCACGGACGCCCGTCGTGGTCGAGGACGTCGTGCACGGTGACGACGGCGGAGTGGTTGATCCGGGCGGCCGCGCGGGCCTCGGCACGAGTGCGGTGGAGCAGCCGCTCCTGGTCGCTCTCGGAGACGTAGAGCGCGGCGGTCAGCTCTTTGATGGCGACGGCCCGGTGCAGCACCTCATCATGCGCACGCCACACCCGCCCCATGCCGCCGCTGCCGAGGGTGTCGGCCAGCCGGTAGCGGCCCGCGAGGAGCAGGCCCTGCATCTGATTCACGTTGCCCCGCAATGGTCTTGACAAGGTCAGATTAGGGACCGGCCGGGACGCTGGGAACCACGGGGGTGCCAAGGTTTCGCTGTTGTGACAGTTCTCGCCTCCGGGAACCGAACCGACCCGCCACCCGTCGGACCGCCCCATCACCCGTCCGTACCGAGCCGTGACCGGTCGTCCCCGGCCGTGACCCGCCCGTACCGAGGCCGTGGGTCAGCCGGTGACCGTGTAGGTCGCCGCCGCCTGCTCGAACAGCCGCGTCACCTCGTCCCGTTCGGCCTCGGGCCCGCGGACCTGCACCACGTGGTACTTGCCGGCGACGAGCATCGCGAGGTTGCGCACGAACAGCTCCCGCCCGGCGTCGTCGGTCCAGGTGAACTGCCCCTCGGCCATGGTCCGCCCGCCCACCTGGATCGTCTTCAGCCCCGAGGCGCTGGCCCAGCTGGAGTCGCGGTACGGCTGGAGCTCGCGCTCGTCCTCCCGCTGGTACGCCATCGGGTCCTCGCCGTACTCGTCCGCGCTGTCCCTCCCGGCCACGACGATCAGGTCGAAGTCGCCGTGCGAGTACACGACCTGGCCGCGGCCGTTCTCCGGGGTGTGCTCCCAGCCGCTCGCGACGGCCACCCGGAACCCGGCGGAGTCCGAACGCAACGAGAAGCCGTCGGCGACCTCGGGGCCGGAGGTCTGGGTGTCGGTGGAACCCGAGGAGCTGTCCTTCGGCTTCGGCTCGGGCTTCGGCGAGGTCTGGTCGGGCCGCGGCTCGCTGCTCGCGGGTGCCTCACTGACCTCACCGGCGGTGCCGGTCCGGTCGGTGTCTCCCGAACCGTTCGTCGACTCACCGGACTTGGGCATGAAAAGCATCGCGTACGCGATCGCCCCGGCCATCAGGAACAGCACCAGCAGCAGCAACGTACGACCGAGCCGGCGCGGTGACCCCGTCGCCTCCTGCTTGGCCCGCTTGTGCCGTCCGTGCGCGCTGGTCGCGGGCAGCCCGGCACGCCGTCGGCGCACCAGCTCGCCCCGCCGCCGTACGACGGGCAGCCGGCTGGAGTCGATCGGCGGGGCGGCGATGACGTGGGCGCCGGCCTCGGGCTCCGGCGCGGACCGCACCAGCGAGCGCAGCCAGCCCCGCAGTTCCTCGAAGTCCAGCCGCTCGGTGGGGTCCTGACGCAGCAGCGACTCCACGACCGGACGCAGCGGACCGCACTCCTCGGCGAAGGCGGGCGGCTCGGCGCACACCATCTGCACCAGCTCGGCCGTCGACTCCTCCGGGTACGGCGCGTGCCCCTGCACGGCCCTGAAGAGCAGCGCCCCGAGCCCCCACAGGTCGGTGGCGGGCCCGATCGGCGCGGCCAGCTGCCAGTTCTCGTGCACCGGCCCGGCCTGCTCCGGCGCCCATCGCTCGGTGACCGGCCCGACCACGGCCATCCTGGCCTGCCGCGCCCGCTCGGCGGCGAGCGCGGTGGCGGGACCACGGGGAGCGGGGGCCGCGGCGGCGAGCTCGTCCCAACGGCCGGGCGTGGGCGCGGGGCCGGGGACGGGCGGCAGCGCGGCCGTACGGTCCTGCCCGCCCGGCGGGCGCCCCGCACCGGCCCGTACGCCGTAGGGCTCGGCGATCTGTCCCGGCGGCACCGAGGCGTGCCGCTCACCACGACCGGGCTGCACCGCACCGCTCAGGGGCGCGGAACCCGGCGGCGACTCGCCCCCGTTGCCCAGGGCGTACGGTCCCTGCCGCACACCGCTGCCCGAGCCGTACGGCGAGGTCGGGCCCGCGGTCCTGCCCTCGGCCCTGCCCGCGGGGTCGGCCTCGGGTGTCGGCCGGGCTCCCGGCAGGGCCGCCCGGCCGTGCTGCTGGGCCTCCTGGACCCGGGCCGCGGCCCGGGCGCCCGCGCGATAGGCGGCGATCGCCCCCGCCCGCGCGGCCCGGACGTCACCGCCGGTCTCCACGGCCCCGCGCGCGACCGCGGCCGACGTGCCGGCGCCGTTCGTGGCGTCCTCGCCGAGTCCCGGCAGCCCACCGGCCTCCCGCGCCTCGATGGCGGCCCGCCGCGCGGCCTCGGGATCGACGCCCCCGGCCTCCGCACCGACGCCTCCGGGACGGCCCTCGCCTCCGGGGCGCCCCTCACCTCCGGGCCCACCCGCGCTTCCGGGCCCGCCGACACCACGTGGTCCGCTGACGCCTCCGCCGACGCTCCCGGGTCCGTTGACGCTTCCAGGTCCGCCGAGACTTCCCGCGTCACCCGTCCCGCGACGGTCTCCGAACCCCTCGTCGCCGTCCTCGGCCGGTACCGGGTCGTATCCGCACAGCGCCTCCTCCGCCGCCCCGACCGCGAGGCCGGTCAGCATGATGCGGCCGTCGTCGCAGACCAGGACCGTGCGGGCGGTGATGTTGCGGTGGACCCAGCCGTGGGCGTGCAGCACCCGCAGGGCCATGAGGACGTCGGCGGCGACCTCGGCCGCCCGGTACGGCGTCAGCGGCTTCTCCGCGAGCAGCGCCGCCAGCGGCCGCGCGGCCACCAGCTCGCTGACGACCCACAGCGACCCGCCCTCGGCGAACACGTCGAAGACCTGGTCGAGCCGGGGATGGTCGGGTATCCGGGCGGCGGCCTGCGCGGCCTCCACGGCCCGTCGCACCGCCGGTTCGGTGGGCCGCCGCGTGCTCGTCCGCGAGGCCGGCCGCCGAACTCCCCGCTCCCGCGGGTCCCTTGCGGTGAAACCGTCGGGCAGTCCCTCCGCGTCGAGCACCTCGGCCTCGACAACCTCGGGCAACGGCACCTGCCGGACGAGGACTTCCTGCCCGCTGTAGGTGTCGAAGGCCCGGCTCTCGGTCAGTTCGTACTCGTCGGAGGGCGGCAGCGGCAGGCGGTAGCGGTCGGCGAGTACCCGTCCCGCATAGTCGTCCACGTTGCCTCCCCCGGCCCCTCCGGATCGGTCAATTCCGTTCGCCTCGCGTGCCGTTCCGCCCAGACCTGGATGCGTACCGTCCGCAACCACTCACGATACGTGCCGGAGGCAACCCGCAAAGAGAGGATGCGACATCTCACTCCCCAAACGCGGAACGGGTCACCGCGCGGTCACTTCACGATTTCGGTTCGAACGTCTTCGTGAGGGTCTGCCAGGTGTCCTTACGCGACTCGCTGCCCCAATTGGCGGCTTTCGCCGTGTACATCAGCGCATATCCGAGATGGTCGTTGACGACGAAGCCCCGGTCGATCGTCCGGTACTTCGTCCCGCCCTCGACATAGGTGAACTCCCAGTCGGCCGCCAACCAGCCGCGGTAGTCCACCTTGGCTATGCGCACCCGGTCGTACTGGGAGCGCACCATGTACCGCTCCTGGCTCTTCCAGTCCGCCACCGGGTCGCCCTTCGGCGTGGACGTCCAGGCCACCAGCAGCTTCTGCCCATCGGGGCCGGTGAAACGATCCCCCGCGGAGGCCGACGTCTGGAACTTCCACCCCGCGGGCAGCCCGATCGAGTAGCCCTGACCGCCCTTGTACGTCGACTTCGCCGTGCCGCCGCCCCCGTCGGAGGAGCCGCCGGCCTCGCTGCTCCGGGTCGCGGACGGGCTGTTGCTCGGCGTTTTCCCGGTCGCCGACCCGGAGCCCGCGGACTCGGTCGCCTTGCCGTCCGGCTGGGTGCCACCGCCCGGGTCCTCCTTGGGGGAGGCGCTCGCGCTCACACTCGCGGAGGACTTGGCGCCGCTGCCCGCAGCGTTGCCGGAAGGGTCGTCGTCGCCGCTGAACGCGACAGCCAGCACGACCGCGACCAGGGCGAGCACCACGACCACCGCGATGATCACCAGCGTCCGCCTGGGCACCACATCGGTGAGCGGCGCCCTCGGTACCGGCCGCGGCGGCAGATCCGCCGGCGGCGTCATCACGGGCCACCCGGAACTCCGGCCACCGCTGGCCGCGTCGGCCCCCGACGCCGTCCCCGAACCGCTGCCGGCACCCGCACCGGGCGCACCCACACTGCCGGAACCCGACGTCACCGGCCCGGACGCGCCCGGCCCGGAAGCCGTCGCGCCGCCCGCGGGGCCCGAAGCCGCCGCGTTCCCGGCCGCCCCCGAGGCCGGCGCCGCCGGTGAACTCGCCGTACCGCTGCCGGACTTGGCCCGGGACGCGGCCGCCGTACCCGCCGCCCCCGCGGCCACGGCCGCCTTCCGCACGGAACGCAGCGCCCCGCGCAGCCGCTCCCCGCCCTCCCCCGCGCCCCGGTCGGGCTGCGGAGGCAAGGGCACGACCTTCGTCGCGTCCGGCGCCGGATCCGGCTCGTCCGCCTTCGGCTCGGGCGCGTGGATGACCGCGTTGAGCATCTTGCGCGCACCGGCGTCGTCGAGCCGCTTGTCGGGGTCCTTGGTGAGCAGCCCGTAGATGACGTCCCGCAGCGGGCCCGCGTTCTTGGGCTCCTCCAGCGGTTCGGTCATCACCGCGGTCAGCGTCGCGATCGCCGAGCCCTTGTCGTAGGGCGGCAGACCCTCGACCGACGCGTACAACAGCCCGCCCAGCGACCACAGGTCCGCGGCCGGTCCCGGCTTGTGACCGCGGGCCCGCTCCGGGGAGATGTAGGAGGGGGCGCCGACCAGCATGCCGGTGGAGGTGATCGACGGGTCGCCCTCGACCTGGGCGATGCCGAAGTCGGTGAGCACGACCCGGCCGTCCTCGGAGATCAGCACGTTGGACGGCTTCACGTCCCGGTGCAGGATGCCCTCGCGGTGCGCCGAGCGCAGCACGTCGAGCACCGCGAGCCCGACCTCCGCCGCGCGCTTCGGCTCCAGCAGGCCGTCCTCCCGGATGACCTCGGCGAGCGACTTGCCCTCGACGAGCTCCATCACGATCCACGGCCGGTCGTCCTCGTCGACCACGTCGAAGACCGTCACCGCGCTGTTGTTGCGGATCCGCGCGATCGCCTTGGCCTCACGCAACGTACGCGTGATCAGCCGGCGCTTCTCCTCCTCGTCGATGCTGGAGGGGAACCGCAGTTCCTTCACCGCGACGATCCGACCCAGGGTCTCGTCCTCGGCGCGCCATACCGTGCCCATGCCGCCGCGGCCGAGCACTGCCCCCAACCGGTACCGCCCGGCGAGGAGACGCTCGCTCTTGCCCTGACGGGATGCCCCCGCCCGCTCCGCCTCCGACATGCGTCCCCTCATACAACCCGCCCTGACAGAGCCTTCATTGTCCCTCACCCGACAAGTGCCCGACGCCCAGGGTGCCCCTGTGGACCAGCGGCCCGCCCCGAGACCCGCTCACCCGCGCCACCATGACCACACCGCGCCACGACCCCTCACACCACGGTGACGACCACCCACCCCACCCCACCCTCCGCACCCACCGAAAGCCCCCCGGAGCCCCAGATTCCGCCCCACGGCATGATGGGCCGCACGACGGACCACCCCGCACGACGACCCACCCGCACGACGACCCACCCGCACGAAGCCCCACCCCCACGAGGAACACGGCCACAAGCCACGCGCCCCGCACAAGCCATGCCCCGCACGCACCGCACACGCCACGCACCGCACACGCCACGCACCGCACGACCCGCACGACCCGCACCACACGGCCCGCACCGCACGAACACGCCACACGGCGCTGGCCCACACGATGAGCTCGCCCCTCACGATGAGCTCGCCCCACGTGAGGGACCGCCCCGAAAGGCGCTCGCCCCACCTGCCGGCACCGCCCGCTGCAAAAGGGCACCCCTCACAACTGCCCTGCCAGCCCCCGAACTACCGCCCTGCCGGCCCACACAACCGCCCCACCCGCCCCACCGCCCCCGCCAGCCCCGCCCCGCACGATGGACCACCCACCAGGCCCGCCCCACCGAAGGGACCCCGATGCCGCCGCTCCGGACGCTGCTCGCCCTGCTGGTGTGCCTGGCGCTGCTCGCCCTCGCCCCGACCGCCTCCTCCGCTCCCGTGACGCCCCCTACGGACGGGCTCCTCCCGCTGCTGGTCACCGAGGGCGAGGCACCCGCCGCCGCGCTACTGGCCCGTGAGGGGACCGACTCCCGTTACGCCGGGGCCGGACACGGCATCGCACGCGCCGATCACTTCCGCGCCGGCAGCATCACAAAGACCTTCATCGCGACCGTCGTCCTCCAACTGGCCGAGGAGCACCGGCTGTCCCTGTCCGACACCGTGGAGCGGCATCTGCCCGGCCTGGTGCGGGACGCCGGGAACGACGGCCGCGCGATCACCCTGCGCGCCCTGCTCACCCACACCAGCGGCCTGGTCGACTTCACCACCTACACCCGGGGCGCGGTCCCCCTCTCCCCTCGTCAAGCCGTGCGTACCGCGCTCACCCACCCTTCTGCCGGCCTCGGCCGCTACACCTACTCGAACACCAACTACGTCCTGCTCGGCATGGTCGTCGCCGAGGTCACCGGCCACTCGTACGCGACCGAGGCCCAGCGCCGCATCATCGCCCCACTCGGTCTGACGGGCACCTCCTTCCCTGGCTCCCGCACCTCCCTCCCCGCCCCGCACGGCCGCGCCTACGACACCGACGGATCCGATGTCACCGCTCTGGATCCGCGGGTCGCCGGGGCCGCCGGCGAGTTGGTGACCACGCTCGCCGACCTGGACCGCTTCTACGCGGCGCTGCTCGGCGGTGAACTGCTGCCCCCGCGCCGGCTGCGCGAGATGCGCGACACCCGCACCGCACACGGCCTGTACGGCATGGGGCTGTTTCCGGTGAAGCTGCCGTGCGGCACGACGGTGTGGGGGCACAACGGCCGGATCGCCGGCAGTTACGTGCGCACCGCGGCCACCGTCGACGGCCGTCGTGTCCTCACCTTCCGGGTGAACACGACCGCGATCGCAGACCCCGACCTCGAACCGGCCCTGCTCGCCGCCGAGTTCTGCCCCCGCACCTCGTAGAACGACCGGGTTCCGAACGAAGATCCCACCCAACGACACTCGTTCGAGTGAGCTTCACCGGCCCACCGGCATCAGGCCCCGATCGGCCCACCGGCACCAGGCCCCGATCGACCCCAGCACGCACCGGTCGGCACCCCCGACACCCGCCCGACGCCACGGGCCCTTCGCCCACACCCCGCACCCGGCACCCGGCACCCGGCACCCACCCAACAGCGCCCGCCGACAGGCACCCCCGCACGCCCCCTACAACGGCGCGATGTCCGGCGCCCCCAACCGAGCCGCGTCCGCCGTCAGGTCGTCCGGCTGGCGCTGCGACTCCCGCTCCGCCTCCACCCGCTTCTCGTAGTGCTCGACCTCCCGTTCGATGTGGTCCTTGTCCCAGCCCAGCACCGGCGCCATCAGCTCGGCGGCCTCCCGCGCACTGCGCGTCCCGCGGTCGAAGGTCTCGATGGAGATCCGCGTCCGCCGGGTCAGCACGTCGTCCAGGTGCCGCGCCCCCTCGTGCGAGGCGGCGTACACGATCTCCGCGCGCAGATAGTCCTCCGCCGCGGGCAGCGGCTCCCCGAGCGAGGGGTTCGCGGCGATGAGGTCGAGGACCTCCTCCGCCAACGAACCGAATCGGTTCAGCAGATGCTCCACCCGCACCACGTGCAGGCCCGTCCGGGCGGCGATCCGCGCTCGCGCGTTCCACAGCGCCTGGTACCCCTCGGCGCCCAGCAGCGGCACGTCCTCGGTGACGCACTCGGCGACCCGCATGTCGAGCCCGTGCACCGCCTCGTCGACCGCGTCCTTGGCCATCACCCGGTACGTCGTGTACTTGCCGCCCGCCACGACCACGAGACCGGGCACCGGATGCGCCACGGTGTGCTCGCGCGACAGCTTGCTGGTGGCGTCCGACTCCCCGGCGAGCAGCGGCCGCAGTCCGGCGTACACGCCCTCGACGTCGTCCCGGGTCAGCGGGACGGCGAGCACGGAGTTCACATGCTCCAGCAGGTAGTCGATGTCGGCGCTGGACGCGGCGGGATGGGCCTTGTCGAGGTCCCAGTCGGTGTCCGTGGTGCCGATGATCCAGTGCCGGCCCCAGGGGATGACGAACAGCACGGACTTCTCGGTGCGCAGGATCAGCCCGGTCGAGGAGTGGATGCGGTCCTTGGGCACCACGAGGTGGATGCCCTTGGAGGCGCGGACGTGGAACTGCCCGCGCTCGCCCACCAGGGCCTGGGTGTCGTCGGTCCACACGCCCGTGGCGTTGACGATCTGCTTGGCGCGGACCTCGTACTCCCCGCCCGCCTCGACGTCCTGCACCCGGGCGCCGACGACCCGTTCGCCCTCGCGCAGGAACCCGGTCACCCGCGCGCGGTTGGCGACCTGCGCGCCGTACGCCGCCGACGTGCGCACGAGGGTGGCCACGAAGCGGGCGTCGTCCATCTGGGCGTCGTAGTACTGAAGGGCGCCGACCAGGGCGTCCTTCTTCAAGGCGGGCGCGACGCGCAGGGCGTGACGGCGGCTCAGATGCCGGTGCATGGGCAGGCCCCGGCCGTGCCCGCGGGCCATCGACATGCTGTCGTAGAGCGCGACGCCGGACCCGGCGTACAGGCGCTCCCAGCCCTTGTGCTGCAAGGGGTACAGGAACGGCACGGGCTTCACCAGATGCGGGGCGAGCCGCTCCAGCAGCAGGCCGCGCTCCTTCAGTGCCTCCCGGACGAGGGCGAAGTCGAGCATCTCCAGGTAGCGCAGGCCGCCGTGGATGAGCTTGCTCGACCGGCTGGAGGTGCCCGACGCCCAGTCGCGCGCCTCGACCAGGCCGACGGACAGCCCGCGCGTGACCGCGTCGAGGGCGGTCCCGGCACCGACCACACCGGCGCCCACCACCAGTAGGTCCAGCTCTCGCTCGGCCATGGTGGCGAGCGCCTCGGCTCGCTGCACCGGCCCCAGTGTCGCTGTCCTCACCGCTGCCTCCCGCTGTCGGTCGCGCCGGTCACCCGTGAGGAGTGACCCGGTCCGTATCCCCCATGCCCAAATTCTGACCGGCTTGCCCGACTTCAGCCACCAGTCACCCCCAGCCTGTGGACAACTTCCACATCACCTGTGCCAGAGCTCGAGAACCCGGCGGGAAGACACCCTGCGGGAAGACACAAGGAATCAATCTCGTATTTCGGTCAGATTTACTCTTAGTCTGACATTGCGCTCGCCCGTTCTGTCCACCGGGCTTGTGCGCCTGTCCCGCTTCGGTTATTGGGAAGGACGGTCCACGCCATGCCCGCAGATCTCGCCGTCATCGGACTCGGTCCGTACGGACTGCCCCTGGCCCAGGCCGCCGTCGCCGCGGGCATCCCCACGCTCGGTTACCGCACCGGCCCCGAGGCCGGCTCGCTCAGCCCCGCCGAACTGCGCCGGATGCTCTCGGGGGGCTTCCGGCCGGCCACCTCCCCCGCCGAGCTCGGCCGGGTGCGCACCGCGGTCATCTGCGCGCCCACCCCGCGCGGGGCGGACGGCGGACTCGATCTGACCCAGGTGGAGGCCGCGGCCCGCACCCTGGCCGACCATCTGCGCCCGCACACCACGGTCATCCTGGAGTCGCCGGTCCCGCCGGGCACCACGGAGGACTTCCTGCGCCCCCTCCTGGAGGAGGGCTCACGCCTGTGCGCGGGCCGCGACTTCCACCTCGCGTACTCCCCCAGCCGGGTGGATCCCGGCAACCGCGACTTCACCCCCGCCAACACCCCCAAGGTGCTCGGCGGCCTCACCCCCGCGTGCACCGAGTCGGCCGCCGCGTTCTACTCGCGCCTCACCGACAAGGTGGTACGCGCGCGTGGCCCCCGGGAGGCGGAGACGGTCCAGCTCCTGGAGACCAACTTCCGCCACGTCAACATCGCCCTCGTCAACGAGATGGCGGTGCTCTGCCACGAGCTGGGCGTCGATCTGTGGGACGTGGTCCGCTGCGCGGAGACCAAGCCCTTCGGCTTCCAGACCTTCCGCCCCGGCCCCGGCGTCGGCGGCCACGCGGTCCCGCAGGACCTGACCGGCGGCCCCGGCGGCCGCACACTCCGCATGGTCGAACTGGCCCAGCAGGTCAACAACCAGATGCCGCGTTACGTCGTCCAGCGCGCCGCCACGCTCCTCAACGAGCACGGCAAGTCCGCGCGGGGCGCGCGCGTGCTGCTCCTCGGCGTCACCTACAAGGCCGACCTCGCCGATCAACAGGCCACACCCGCACGGGAGATCGCGATCCGCCTGATGGAGCTGGGCGCCGCGGTCAGCTACCACGACCCCCACGTCCCCTCCTGGAACGTCCTGGACCGCCCGGTCCCCCGCGCGGACTCCCTCTACGAGGCGGCGGCCGACGCGGACCTGACGATCCTGCTCCAGCAGCACCGGACGTACGACCTGCAAGGCCTGTCGGTGAAGGCGCAGCTGCTGCTGGACACGCGGGGGGCGACACCCACCGGGGCGGCGCACCGGTTGTGAAGGGGGGCGCGCGAGCGCGACGGGCCCCGGAGCCGTGGCATGCGGGGTGCGCCGCGGGTCCTTACGGTTACAGGTGGAGCCCACCGCAGCGGCTACTGCGGCAGGCTCCTGGGTGACGCACGACAGGCCCAGGCACGCAAAAGGCCGGCCACCCCACCCGGGTGGCCGGCCCTGCAGTCGCCGTAAGCCCCTACCGCTTGTGCTGAGAGTCCGCGACCGTCACCTCGACGCGCTGGAACTCCTTCAGCTCGCTGTAACCGGTCGTGGCCATGGCCCGCCTCAGCGCGCCGAAGAGGTTCATCGAGCCGTCGGGGGTGTGCGACGGGCCCGCCAGGACCTCCTCGACGGTGCCGACGGTGCCGAGGTCGACCTTCTTGCCGCGCGGCAGCTCCTCGTTCACCGCCTCCATGCCCCAGTGGTGGCCCTTGCCGGGCGCGTCCGTGGCACGGGCCAGCGGGGAGCCCATCATGACGGCGTCCGCGCCACAGGCGATGGCCTTGGGGATGTCGCCGGACCAGCCCACGCCGCCGTCCGCGATGACGTGCACGTACCGGCCGCCGGACTCGTCCATGTAGTCACGGCGGGCCGCCGCCACGTCCGCGACCGCGGTCGCCATCGGGACCTGGATGCCCAGCACGTTGCGCGTGGTGTGCGCCGCGCCGCCGCCGAAGCCGACGAGGACACCGGCCGCGCCGGTCCGCATCAGGTGCAGGGCCGCGGTGTACGTGGCGCAGCCGCCGACGATCACCGGGACGTCGAGCTCGTAGATGAACTGCTTCAGGTTCAGCGGCTCGTGCGAGCCGGAGACGTGCTCGGCCGACACCGTCGTGCCGCGGATGACGAAGATGTCCACGCCCGCGTCCACGACGGCCTTGGAGAACTGCGCCGTGCGCTGCGGGGAGAGCGCGGCCGCGGTGACCACGCCCGAGTCGCGCACCTCCTTGATGCGCGCGCCGATCAGCTCCTCCTTGATGGGGGCGGAGTAGATCTCCTGGAGGCGCCGGGTGGCCGTCTCGGAGTCCAGGCCGACGATCTCGTCGAGCAGCGACTGCGGGTCCTCGTACCGCGTCCACAGGCCCTCGAGGTTGAGCACGCCGAGGCCGCCGAGCTCACCGATGCGGATCGCGGTGGCCGGGGAGACGACCGAGTCCATGGGGGCGGCCAGGAACGGCAGCTCGAAGCGGTAGGCGTCGATCTGCCAGGCGATCGAGACCTCCTTCGGGTCGCGCGTACGACGGCTGGGGACGACGGCGATGTCGTCGAAGGCGTACGCCCGGCGGCCGCGCTTGCCGCGCCCGATCTCGATCTCAGTCACGTGTGTGGCCTTTCCCTGATGCGTTGCAGCGCCTCCCAGTATCCCCGACGGGTACGGCAGGGGCGGCCCCGGATGCTCCGGGACCGCCCCTGGGGAAGCCTGGTGACTACTTACGGCTGTAGTTCGGCGCCTCGACCGTCATCTGGATGTCGTGCGGGTGGCTCTCCTTGAGGCCCGCCGAGGTGATCCGTACGAACCGGCCGTTGGCCTGGAGGTCGGGCACGGTGCGGCCGCCGACGTAGAACATCGACTGGCGCAGACCGCCGACCAGCTGGTGGACGACCGAGGACAGCGGGCCGCGGTACGGCACCTGGCCCTCGATGCCCTCGGGGACCAGCTGCTCGTCGGAGGCGACGCCCTCCTGGAAGTAGCGGTCCTTGGAGAAGGACTTGCGGTCGCCACGGGTCTGCATGGCGCCCAGCGAGCCCATGCCGCGGTACGACTTGAACTGCTTGCCGTTGATGAACAGCAGCTCGCCCGGGGACTCCTCGCAGCCCGCGAGCAGCGAGCCCAGCATCACGGTGTCGGCGCCCGCGACCAGGGCCTTGGCGATGTCGCCGGAGTACTGCAGGCCACCGTCGCCGATGACCGGGATGCCGGCCTCCTTGGCGGCCAGCGCGGCCTCGTAGATCGCGGTGACCTGCGGGACGCCGATGCCGGCGACGACTCGGGTCGTGCAGATCGAGCCGGGGCCGACGCCGACCTTGATGCCGTCCACACCGGCGTCGATGAGCGCCTGCGCGCCGTCCCGGGTGGCGATGTTGCCGCCGATGACGTCGACGTCCGAGGAGTTCGACTTGATCTTGGCGACCATGTCGCCGACCAGCCGGGAGTGGCCGTGCGCGGTGTCCACGACGATGAAGTCGACGCCGACCTCGATCAGCGCCTGGGCCCGCTCGTAGGCGTCACCGGCGACGCCGACCGCGGCACCGACGAGCAGCCGGCCCTCGGCGTCCTTGGCGGCGCTCGGGTACTTCTCCGCCTTGACGAAGTCCTTGACGGTGATGAGGCCCTTGAGGACGCCCTCGTCGTCGACGAGCGGCAGCTTCTCGATCTTGTGCTTGCGCAGCAGCTCCATGGCCTCGACACCGGAGATGCCGACCTTGCCGGTGACCAGCGGCATCGGCGTCATGACCTCGCGGACCCGGCGGGAGCGGTCGCTCTCGAAGGCCATGTCGCGGTTGGTGACGATACCGAGGAGCCGCTTGCCCGGGTCGGTGACCGGGACGCCGCTGATGCGGAACTTGGCGCACAGCGCGTCCGCCTCGGCGAGCGTGGCGTCCGGGTGCACGGTGATCGGGTCGGCCACCATGCCGGACTCCGACCGCTTCACCAGGTCGACCTGGTTGGCCTGGTCCTCGATGGAGAGGTTGCGGTGCAGCACGCCGACGCCGCCCTGGCGGGCCATCGCGATCGCCATGCGCGACTCGGTGACCTTGTCCATGGCGGCGGACAGCAGCGGGATGTTGACCCGCACGTTCTTGGAGACGTACGAGGCGGTGTCGATCTCGTCGGGCGCCATGTCCGACGCGCCCGGCAGCAGCAGCACGTCGTCGTAGGTCAGCCCGAGTGTCGCGAATTTGTCAGGCACTCCGTCGACGTTGGCAGTCATGACACCTTCCCCAATGGCCTTGATCGGTGCGGATGTCCATGCTAACGGGAAGGATGGGTCCCGAATTCCACGGTTCCGTCCGGCTACCGGCTTCGTATGTTCGTACGGAACCGAGGTATGACGTGTTCACCGAAGACACCAAGGCGCCACGGCAAGGGGCTACGGCCGACTACTGCTCGGCGAGGGCTCGCAGCCGGCTCAGCGCCCGGTGCTGGGCCACCCGGACGGCTCCCGGTGACATTCCCAACATCTGGCCCGTCTCCTCGGCCGTCAGCCCGACGGCGATCCGCAGCAGCAGCAGCTCCCGCTGGTTCTCGGGAAGGTTGGCCAGCAGTTTCTTGGCCCATTCGGCGTCACTGCTGAGCAGGGCACGCTCCTCGGGGCCGAGGGAGTCGTCCGGCCGCTCGGGCATCTCGTCGGACGGGACGGCCGTGGACCCGGGGCCCCGCATCGCGGCGCGCTGCAGGT
This sequence comes from Streptomyces sp. NPDC034103, assembly GCF_055575395.1. Lineage (NCBI taxonomy): Bacteria > Bacillati > Actinomycetota > Actinomycetes > Kitasatosporales > Streptomycetaceae > Streptomyces > Streptomyces sp. NPDC034103. The sequence continues at coordinate 281,778 of NZ_JBVISS010000011.1, forward strand.
CGGCGACCTTGTGGGCGGCGATGGCGAAGACGAACGCCTCGAAGGGCCGACCGGTGTCCCGGTAGCGCGGCAGGGCGAGGAGGACGGCGACACAGACCTCCTGCGCCAGGTCCTCCACGAAGTGACGGGCGTCGCCGGGCAACCGCGACAGACGGGTGCGGCAGTAGCGCAGCGCCAGTGGGTGGACATGGGCGAGCAGGTCATGTGTGGCCTGCTCATCCCCGTCGACGGCGCGGTGGACGAGCCCACCGATCACCGTCGTCTCGTCCTCGCGCATCGGCCCATGGTGCCTTGTGGCCGATTCCTCTGTGGCACCGCGCCCGATGTTGTGCACCGAAGCGTTATGAGCAGGTGCGCCGGAACTCATCCCCTGCGCCCTCCCCTTCCGCTCGACCGAATCGTCCCCGAGAGACTCCACACCTCAAGGATGCGGCATCCGCGCCGAAACGAGCAGCGGGCGCCGAATGGACTGCTTGACCGGCGTCGCGACCGCGCCCCTCCAGGGGCGCGGAGAACCACGCGACCAGCCACGGAGGACCCGCAGCCCTACGACAGCTCAGCGCACCAGACCCCAGCGGAACCCGAGGGCCACGGCATGCGCCCGGTCCGACGCGCCCAGCTTCTTGAACAGCCGCCGCGCGTGGGTCTTCACGGTGTCCTCGGACAGGAACAGCTCCCGCCCGATCTCCGCGTTGGACCGCCCGTGACTCATCCCTTCGAGCACCTGGATCTCACGCGCGGTGAGCGTCGGCGCGGCACCCATCTCGGCGGACCGCAGCCGGCGCGGGGCGAGCCGCCAGGTCGGGTCGGCCAGGGCCTGCGTGACCGTGGCCCGCAACTCGGCGCGTGAGGCGTCCTTGTGCAGATAGCCGCGCGCCCCCGCGGCCACCGCGAGAGCGACGCCGTCGAGGTCCTCCGCGACGGTGAGCATGATGATGCGCGCACCGGGGTCGGCGGACAGCAGCCGGCGGACGGTCTCGACGCCGCCCAGACCGGGCATGCGTACGTCCATCAGAATCAGGTCCGAGCGGTCGGCGCCCCAGCGGCGGAGGACTTCCTCGCCGTTGGCCGCGGTCGTCACGCGCTCGACGCCGGGCACGGTCGCGACCGCGCGGCGGAGCGCCTCTCGGGCAAGCGGGGAGTCGTCGCAGACGAGGACGGAAGTCATGGCCGCCCTCCGCAGCTGATGCACGTCACCTTGAGCCTCCAGGCTGGTACGAAATCGTCACCTGTGCGGTCGACCGTCTCGGACACTAGCCCGAGCACTTCTTGTTTCAACCGCCTCGCACTCTCAACGACGGTCACTCGAAAGAGTTACGGGGCCGTGTGCCATCTTCGGCACTCTACGTGAGGGCGCGGACACGGTGCAGACATGCACGACGGACCCACAACGTTTCATCACAACCAGTGCCCCATTTAGCCCCATTTCTTCCCTTTTTCTGGTGTCTGAGGCTAGATTCGCAATGAGTCATATTTTCATCTCCTTAGATCGGAGATGTACGGTCGTAGACACCGATTCCGCCACAGAACGGCTACAAGGGGTCACGCAATGGCAGATTTCTCCCGCCTTCCCGGACCGAACGCGGACCTGTGGGACTGGCAGCTTCTGGCCGCTTGTCGCGGGGTGGACAGCTCGCTCTTCTTCCATCCGGAGGGCGAGCGAGGAGCGGCCCGGAGCGCTCGTGAGAACTCGGCCAAGGAGGTCTGCATGCGATGCCCGGTCCGCGCCCAGTGCGCGGCGCACGCGCTGGCGGTGAGAGAACCGTACGGCGTGTGGGGCGGGTTGACCGAGGACGAGCGCGAGGAGCTCATGGGGCGGGCCCGCAACCGGCTGGTGACGGCGTCGTCGGTCGGGGGGCATGCCGTCTCGAACAATTGAAGGAACGTTTCTGCGATAAGGGCACGCGCACGCGTGCCCTTACTGCTTGCGTCCCGCCGCCTCCGCGAGCCGGTCCAGGGTGGCCGCCACCGCGGGCACCTGCGCCAGATCGGGCAGGGTCAGCGCGACGATCTCCCGCCGCACGGCCGGCTCCAGCGTGACGACCCGCGCGCCTCGCGGCCGTACCGACTCGATGGCGAGCTGGGGCAGCACGGCGACCCCCAGGCCGGCGCCGACCAGTCCCACCACGGCCGGGTAGTCGTCGGTCGCGAAGTCGATGCGGGGCGTGAACCCGGCGTCCTCGCACACCTCGACCAACTGCCCCCGGCAGCGCGGGCATCCGGCGATCCAGGGTTCGCGCGCGAGCTCCCCGATGGCGACGGACCCGGTGGCCGCGAGCCGGTGCCGCTCCGGCACGAGCGCGACGAGACGGTCCAGCAGCAGGGGGCGTACGACGAGGTCGTCCCACTCGCCTTCCTGGGCGGCCCCCTCGTACCGGAAGGCGAGGGCGACATCGCAGTCACCCTCCCTCAGCAAGGCGACGGACTGCGGGGGTTCGGCCTCCTCCAGGGAGACCCGCGTCCCCGGGTGCGCGGCACGCAGCGCCGCGAGCGCGGTCGGTACGAGGGTGGAGCTGCCGCTGGGGAAGGAGACGAGCCGCACGCGCCCGGCCCGCAGTCCGGCGATGGCGGCGACCTCTTCCTCCGCCGCCGTCAGTCCGGCGAGGATCCCGGCGGCGTGCCGCACCAGCGCCTCCCCCGCCTGGGTCAGTCGCATCGCGCGCCCGCTGCGGACCAGCAGCGGGGTGCCGACGGACGCCTCCAGGGCCTTCATCTGCTGGCTCACCGCGGGCTGGGTGCAGCCCAGTTCGCGCCCCGCGGCGGAGAAGGAACCGGTGGCGGCGACGGCGCGCAGGACGCGCAGATGGCGGGCTTCGATCACCCGACGAGGATAAGCCATGCTTTGACATGGCGCCGAATAATGCGTGGCATCTTTGAGTGCCTGTCCCCTACCGTGCCGCTATGAAGCTTCTGTCGGTGAATCTGGGCCGCGAGAAGGCCGTTTCGTACACGGACAACCCCGAAGGCGTCACCGGTATCGACAAACGCCCGGTCGACACACCGGTGCGGGTGGCCGCGCCTGGCCCCAAGGGCATCGGCGGCAGCGGGCTCGCGGGGGACGCGGTGTGCAAGCGGCAGCACCACGGCGGCGACGACCAGGCCGTGTACGCGATGGCGCGCGAGGACCTGGACGAGTGGGAGGGCGAGTTGGGCCGCACGCTGGCCAACGGCGCGTTCGGCGAGAACCTCACCACCGAGGGCGTCGACGTCTCCGGCGCGCGGATCGGCGAGCGCTGGCGGATCGGGCCCGAGGTGGTGCTGGAGGTCACCAGCGCGCGGATCCCGTGCGGCACCTTCCAGGGCCATATGGAGGAGGAGCGGTGGGTGAAGCGGTTCACGCGGAAGGGCGCGCCGGGCGCGTATCTGCGGGTGATACAGCCCGGTGAGATCCGTACCGGGGACCCGGTCGAGATCGTGCACCGGCCCGGCCACGAGGTGACGGTCGCCCTGGCGTTCCGGGCGATGACCACCGAACGGCCGCTCCAGCCGCGGCTGTTGGCGGCGGGCGAGGCGCTCCATCCGGAAGTGCGGCAGTGGGCGCTCGACTATGTGGAGAAGCACGGCGCCTGACGGGCCCTCGGCAGGCGGAGGCTGTCGGCCCCGGTCATTAACCTTGCGTCATGACAACGGCATTGATTACGGGATCGACCGCGGGCATCGGTGCCGCGTTCGCACGGCGCCTCGCCGCCGACGGCCACAACCTCGTCCTGGTGGCCCGCGACACCAAGCGGCTGCGTGAGCAGGCCACCGAGCTCCACGACCGGCACGGCATCGAGGCCGAGGTCCTCACCGCGGACCTGGCGGAGGACGCCGGGATCGAGGCGGTGGCCGCCCGTCTCGCCGACCGCAGGAATCCGGTCGACCTGCTGGTCAACAACGCGGGCTTCGGCAACAAGGGCCGCTATCTCGACGTCACCATGGCCGACGAGCTGAGGATGCTCAAGGTGCACTGCGAGGCGGTGCTCCGGCTGACGTCGGCGGCGGCGGAGGGGATGCGGGAGCGCGGCCGCGGCGGTGTCGTCAACGTCGCGTCGGTGGCGGCCTTCGTCCCGCGCGGCACCTACGGCGCCTCCAAGGCGTGGGTCGTGCAGTTCACCCAGGGGGTGGCCCGGGACCTGGCGGGCAGCGGGGTCCGGCTGATGGCGCTGTGCCCGGGGTTCGTGCGCACCGAGTTCCATCAGCGGGCCGGGATGGGCACGGACAACATCCCCGGCTGGATGTGGCTGGACGCCGACAAGCTGGTCGCGGCCGCGCTGCACGACCTCGCGCGCGGCAAGTCCCTGTCGATCCCGGACCCTCGCTACAAGGCGCTGATGGGCATGGCGAAGGTGGTGCCCCGGAACCTGCTCGGGGGGATCTCGTCCAGGACGGGCCGGAAGTACGGGCCTCGGTAGGGCACGGCCGCCCCGGGGGCCGAGCTCTGCACGGGGACCCCGGACGGGAGGAGAATGGTCCCGTACTACCGGACCCAGGGGGACTGGACCGGAGGCGGCACCATGACGTTCGTACAGCTCATCGACTGCAGGACCAGCCGGTTCGAGGAGATGAACCGGCTGATGGACAGGTGGGTCGAGCAGACCAGGGGGAAGCGGACGGCGACGCACGACCTCGTCGGCAAGGACCGGTCGGACGCGTCGCACTTCGTCGAGATCGTGGAGTTCCCCTCGTACGAGGAGGCGATGCGCAACTCCGGCCTGCCCGAGACCGAGGAGATCTTCCAGGAGATCGTCGCCCTGTGTGACGAGATGCCGACCTTCACCGATCTGGACGTGGTGCGGGACGAGCAGCTGTACGCGGCCACCGCTCGGCGGTTCTTCGAGACCCTGTCCGGGAGCGGGGCGCTGCCGGCGCTGGACGACCTGCTGGACGCGGAGTACCACGACCACGATCCTGCCAACGACCAGGACGTGGTGGGGCGCGACGCGGTGCGCGAGGAGGTCGAGAGGTGGCGGGGGGCGTTCGACTTCGGGTTCACCGTCCACGATCAGCTCGCCCAGGGCGACCGGGTGTGCACCCGGTGGACCTGGAACGGCACCCATGTCGGCGACTTCCTGGGGATCCCGGCGAGCGGCAGGCGGGCGTCCATGACCGGGACCACCATCCACCGGTGCTCGGCGGACGGGAAGATCGCCGAGGGCTGGTGGGAGTACGACCGGCTGGGGCTGATGGCGCAGTTGGGCGCGCTGGACGCGCTGGAGCAGTAGGGCGGCGCGGCGCGGCCGCCGGACAGGGCGAAGGCCCGGCCCCCTCGCGGGTGCCGGGCCTTCGGTGAGCTGGTGGGCTCAGTGGGAGTGGCCGTGGCCGTGGCTGTGACCGGCCTCGGCGGGCTCCTCTTCCTTCTTCTCGACGACCAGGGTCTCGGTCGTCAGCAGGAGGGAGGCGATGGAGGCGGCGTTCTCCAGGGCGGAGCGGGTGACCTTGACCGGGTCGATGACGCCGGCCTTGACCAGGTCGCCGTACTCGCCGGTGGCGGCGTTGAAGCCCTGGCCCTTGTCGAGCTCGGCGACCTTGGAGGTGATGACGTAGCCCTCCAGGCCGGCGTTCTCGGCGATCCAGCGCAGCGGCTCGACGACGGCGCGGCGGACGACGGCGACACCGGTCGCCTCGTCGCCGGTCTTGCCGAGGCCGCCCTCCAGCACCTTCGCGGCGTGGACGAGCGCGGAGCCACCACCGGAGACGATGCCCTCCTCGACCGCGGCGCGGGTCGCGGAGATGGCGTCCTCCAGACGGTGCTTCTTCTCCTTCAGCTCCACCTCGGTGGCGGCGCCGACCTTGATCACGCACACGCCGCCGGCCAGCTTCGCGAGGCGCTCCTGGAGCTTCTCGCGGTCCCAGTCGGAGTCGGTGTTCTCGATCTCGGCCTTGATCTGGGCGACGCGGCCCGTGACGTCCTCGGAGTTGCCGGCGCCGTCGACGACCGTGGTGTCGTCCTTGGTGACGGTGACGCGGCGGGCGGAGCCCAGCACGTCCAGGCCGACCTGGTCGAGCTTGAGGCCGACCTCCTCGGAGATGACGGTGGCGCCGGTGAGGATCGCCAGGTCCTGGAGCATCGCCTTGCGGCGGTCGCCGAAGCCGGGGGCCTTGACCGCGACCGCGTTGAAGGTGCCGCGGATCTTGTTCACGACCAGGGTCGACAGGGCCTCGCCCTCGACGTCCTCGGCGATGATCAGCAGCGGCTTGGAGGAGTTGGTCTGGATGACCTTCTCAAGGAGCGGCAGCAGGTCCTGGATCGAGGAGATCTTGCCCTGGTTGATCAGGATGTACGGGTCGTCGAGGACGGCCTCCATACGCTCCTGGTCCGTCACGAAGTACGGGGACAGGTAGCCCTTGTCGAAGGCCATGCCCTCGGTGAAGTCCAGCTCCAGACCGAAGGTGTTGGACTCCTCGACGGTGATGACACCGTCCTTGCCGACCTTGTCCATCGCCTCGGCGATGAGCTCGCCGACCTGGCTGTCCTGGGCGGACAGACCGGCCACGGCGGCGATGTCGGACTTCTCGTCGATCGGGCGGGCGGTCGCGAGGAGCTCCTCGGAGACCGCGGCCACGGCCGCGTCGATGCCCTTCTTCAGCAGCGCCGGGGAGGCACCCGCGGCGACGTTCTTCAGGCCCTCGCGAACCAGCGCCTGGGCGAGCACGGTGGCGGTGGTGGTGCCGTCACCCGCGATGTCGTTGGTCTTGGTCGCCACCTCCTTCACCAGCTGGGCGCCGAGGTTCTCGTACGGGTCGTCGAGCTCGACCTCGCGGGCGATGGTGACGCCGTCGTTGGTGATGGTGGGGGCGCCGAACTTCTTGTCGATGACGACGTTGCGGCCCTTGGGGCCGATCGTCACCTTGACCGTGTCGGCAAGCTTGTTGACGCCGCGCTCGAGGGCGCGACGGGCGTCCTCGTCGAACTTCAGGATCTTCGCCATGGGAGCGGTTCAGCCCTCTCGGAAAACGTGGGTGAAACGAACTGCGCCCCTGACGCCCGGCTTCATAAGGTCGCGGGGGCCCGGGGCGCAGCTCAGAAAAACGGTGCTTCGCAGGGAAGCGGGTGAATTACTTCTCGATGATCGCGAGCACGTCGCGAGCCGAGAGGACGAGGTACTCCTCGCCGTTGTACTTCACCTCGGTGCCGCCGTACTTGCTGTACAGCACGATGTCGCCGGTCTTCACGTCGAGCGGAAGACGCTCGCCGTTCTCGAAGCGGCCCGGGCCCACGGCCAGGACGACGCCCTCCTGGGGCTTCTCCTTGGCGGTGTCCGGAATGACCAGGCCAGAGGCGGTGGTCTGCTCAGCGTCGAGCGGCTGGACCACAATGCGGTCCTCGAGCGGCTTGATGGCAACCTTGGAGCTGGTGGTCGTCACGATCCGACCTCCCCCTTCGGAGATCTCACGGGGTTAACTGTCTGAGGTGGCGACCAGGTGGATCCGTCGTCGCGGGTGCCGGACCTGCCCGTCGCTATTGGCACTCTCCAGGGGGGAGTGCCAGACCTGAGACTATGACCGCGATTAGCACTCGGTCAAGCGGACTGCTAATTCGACGCGTCAGACGTAGTCCTCCAGCCTGCCCACCGACAGGCCCGCCCCCTGGATCTCGCGCAGCAGCCGCGCCGTCCGCTCCACCAGCGTCAGGCCCGTCGTCCCGCGGGACGCCACGGACACGATGTCGCCGGGGGCCAGGTGCCGCTCCCCGCGCGGGTACGTCAGCTCGCCGTCCTCCATGGACGCGCGCCACAGCACGACCGCCGCGAGGCCGCAGTCGGCCGCGGCCCGCAGGGTGGTGTCGTCGTACGTCCCGTAGGGCGGGCGCAGGAGGCGGGGGCGCAGGCCGAAGCGGGACCTCAGCTTGTCCTGCTGGCCGCAGATCTCGGCGCGCTGCCCGGCGTAGGGCAGGCCGCGCAGGGCGGGGTGGTCGAGGGTGTGGTTCTGGATCGAGGCGCCCACCGAGCGCAGCCGCGCGAAGTGGCCGTAGCCGGGTCCCACCACGCTGTCGGTGAGGAACATGCTGACCGGCAGGCGCAGGGTGCGGACCATGTCGACGAAGCGTTCGTCCTGTTCGGCACCGTCGTCGTAGGTCAGGAAGACGACCTTGTCGCGGGTCGGGACGCGCCGGAGCACCGGCAGCGGGGTACCCGTCAGGGCCGGGCGGGCGGCCGGGCGGGGTGCCGGGGCGAGCGGGGCGCGCAGGCCCCAGCGGGCGTACGGCGGTTCTCCGGCGGCCGAGCCGGCCAGGGGCCGCACCCCCTGCGCCCTCGTGCCGCCCGGCCGGCCGGTGGGGTCGGCGGCGGTCCGGGCGCAGCCGGTGAGGAGCAGGGCGGCCAGGGCGGCGGCCACCGCGCCCCGCGTCCTCACAGGTAGTCCTCCAGCCGGGCCACCGCGTACCCCTCGGCCGTGATCTTGTCGAGGAACCGGCGGATCATGTCGGGCATCGTGCCCTTCCAGTCCTCCCGGCCGCGGAAGTGACTCAGCACGATGTCCCCCGGGTGGATCTCGCGGTCCCACTCGCGGTAGTCCCAGCGGTCGACGAAGACCTCCTCGTTCCAGATCGGCGCGTACTTCACCCCGCAGGCCTTCGCGGCGCGCAGCGTGTCCTTGTTGTAGTTGCCGTACGGCGGGCGGAACAGCAGCGGCCGTTTGCCGTAGCGCTTTTCGATGATGTCCTGCATGCCGCAGATCTCGTGCTTCTGGCGGGCGTAGGACAGCCCCGGCAGGTAGGGGTGGTGGAGCGTGTGGTTGTTGAGGACCACGCCGGCGTCCTGCATCTTCTTGAAGTAGCCGTAGTCCTCCTTGACCAGGTAGTCGCTGAGGAAGGCGGTGTACGGGATCTTCAGCTCGGTCATCATCCGCAGGAAGGCGGGGTCCTTCTCGGCGCCGTCGTCGATGGTGAGGAAGACGATCTTCCGATCGGTCGGGATCGTGGTGAAGACGGGCGGCAGGCCCTGCTCCTCGTGCCCGGCCACCTCGAAGCCCTTGCGGGTGGTGATCCGCGGCTTCCGCGCGGGCGGTGCCGGGGGCGCGAGCGGGGTTCTGGCCAGGCCCCAGCGTTTCGCGACCCTCGCGGAGGCGCGGAGCTTGGTGGCGTACGCGTCCAGGGCCCGGGCCGGCGCCGCCTTCAGGGGCTGCTGGCCGAGGGCCGGGCGGACGGTCTCGCCGTCGCCCTGGGTGCAGCCCGAGGCGAGCGCGGCGACGGCGAGCGCCGCGAGGCCGCCACGGACTCCCGCCCTGCGAGCCGCCCGACTTTTGTCATTTTGTCCTACTGATCCCATGGCCCCGCATCCTGGCAAGCCACCGCCCCGATCCCGGCCCGACACCGCCGCCGGGGGCGGACCGTCCACCGACTGGCCCACAATGACCGGGTGAACGACCTCGCTCCCCTCCTCACCCCCGAGGGCCGCGCCCTCCTCGACGCCGTGCGCGGCACCGCCCCCGCCGACGAACTCGCCGTCGCCACCCGGCTGCGCCGCGAGCACCCCGCCGCACTGGTCTCCGCGGCACTCGGCCAGGCGCGGCTGCGGCAGCGGGCGGCGGTGAAGTTCGGCGCCGAGGACGCGGGGCGGATGTTCTTCACGCCCAACGGGGTGGAGCAGTCGACGCGGGCGAGCGTGGCGGCGTACCGGGCCGAACGGCTGGTGGCGCTGGGGGTGCGGTCGGTCGCCGACCTGTGCTGCGGGATCGGGGGAGACGCGATCGCGCTGGCGCGGGCCGGGATCAGGGTGCTCGCCGTGGACCGCGACCCGCTCACCGCCGCCGCGGCCCGGGCGAACGCCGAGGCGCTGGGGCTGGCCGACCTGATGGAGGTGCGAGAGGCGGACGTCACGGACGTCGACACCTCCTCGTACGACGCCGTCTTCGTCGACCCGGCCCGGCGCGGTGGCCGCGGGCGGATCTTCGATCCCGAGGCCTACTCCCCGCCCCTGTCCTGGGCGATCGACACCGCCCGCGGGGCGCCCCACGCCGCGCTGAAGATCGCCCCCGGCATCCCGCACGAGACCGTGCCCGCCGAGGCCGAGGCCGAGTGGATCTCCGACGGCGGTGACGTCAAGGAGGCGGTGCTCTGGTTCGGCACGGCGCCCGGTACCGTCCGCGCGACCCTGCTGCCGGGCCCGCGCACCCTCCTCGGCCGCGGCCTGCCCGACCCCGAGGCCCGCCCCGTGGGGCGTTACCTGTACGAGCCCGACGGCGCCGTCATCCGCGCCCACCTGGTCGCCGAGGTCGCCGAGGAGCTGAACGGCGGGCTGATCGACCCGACCATCGCCTACATCACCGCCGACGCACTGCTCCCGACCCCGTACGCCACGGCCTACGAGATCACCGACCGGCTCCCCTTCAACGTCAAGAAGCTGAAGTCCCTGCTGCGGGAGCGCGAGGTCGGGATCCTGACGGTGAAGAAGCGCGGGTCGGCGGTGGAGCCGGAGGAACTGCGCAGGAAGGCGCTCCCGAAACCGCAGGGGTCCAACGCCGCGACCGTGTTCCTCACCCGGGTCGCGGGCGCCCCGACGATGCTGGTCGGGGCCCCCGCGACCCTCCGGTGACCGCGACCGCGCCCCTACAGTGACCGCAGCCGCGCCGTCAGCAGTTCCCGCTCCCGTCCGTTGCGCGCCAGTCCCGCCGCCCGTTCGAACTCCGCCCGTGCCTCCGCCGTGCGCCCCAGTCGGGCCAGGAGGTCGGCTCGGACGCTGGGGAGCAGGTGGTAGTCGCGCAGGGCGGGTTCGGCGGTGAGGGTGTCGACGATCCGCAGTGCCTGCTGCGGGCCCTCGGACATCGACACGGCGACCGCCCGGTTGAGTTCGACGACCGGGGAGGGGGCGCGGACCGCGAGCAGGCCGTAGAGGGTCGCGATGCTCGCCCAGTCGGTCTCCTCGTAGGTGTACGCGTGCGCGTGGCAGCCGGCGATGGCGGCCTGGAGGGCGTAGGGGCCGGGGGCGCCGGTGCGGGTGGCGTCGGCGCGGGCCAGGGCCTTGATGCCGCGGGCGATGAGCATGCGGTTCCAGCGGCGGCGGTTCTGGTGCTCCAGCAGGACCGGCTCGCCGGCGGGGCCGGTGCGGGCGGCGGCGCGGGACGCCTGGAACTCCAGCAGCGAGACCAGGGCGTGCACCTCCGCCTCCTTCGGCATCAGGGCGGACAGCAGGCGGGCCAGGCGCAGGGCGTCCTCGCACAGGCCGGGGCGCAGCCAGTCGTCGCCGGTCGTGGCGGCGTACCCCTCGTTGAAGATCAGGTAGATGACGTCGAGGACGTCGCCCAGCCGGGCCTCGCGGTCGGGGCCGTAGGGCACCTCGAAGGCGACGTCGCGCGTCGCGAGGGTGCGTTTGGCGCGGACGATGCGCTGGGCGATCGTGGGCTCCGGGACCAGGAACGCGCGGGCGATCTCGGCGGTGGACAGACCGCCGAGCAGCCGCAGGGTCAGGGCGACGCGGGCCTCGGCGGACAGGACCGGGTGACAGGTGGTGAAGACCAGGCGGAGCAGGTCGTCGTCGATGTCCTCGGGGTCGGCGGGCTCCTGCGCCGGGACGGTGGTGTCGAGGCTGCGCCCGATCTCCTGGAGCTTGCGGGCGTAGTTCTCCCGGCGCCGGACCAGGTCCACGGCGCGGCGCCGGGCGGTGGTCGTCAGCCAGGCGCCCGGGTGGTCGGGGACGCCGTCGCGGGGCCACTGCTCCAGGGCCGCGACGAGGGCGTCCTGGGCCAGTTCCTCGGCGATGCCGACGTCACGGACGACCCGGGCGACGGCGGCCACCACGCGCGGGGACTCGATGCGGAAGACGGTCTCGATGGCGTGCCGGGGGTCGCCGGAGGACTGTGGGCTCACAGTCCTCCATGCAACACCCCCGCCCGCCCGCGGCCAAGGCGAGCGGGTCAGCCCTCCGCGATCTCCCGCACCTCACACGTGACCGTCCAGTGCTCCTCGTGCACCTGGAGGAACCGCTTGGTCCACTCGACGGCCTCGGCCATGTCCTTGCACTGCATCATGGCGTATCCCCCGACGACCTCCTTGGACTCGGTGAACGGCCCGTCGGTGACGGAGGTCCGGCCGCCGCTGTAGTGCACCCGGGTGCCCTGCGCGGACGGCGTGAGCCCGGCGGTGTCGAGCAGGACGCCCGCCTTGGTCATCTCCTCGATCAGCTCGCCCATGCGCTGCATCAGCTCGGGGCTGGGGCCCTCGGCGGGGGCGGTGGACTCGTCGATCTGCACGAGCGACAGGTAGCGCGGCATGGTGACTCCCTCGGTTCGGTCGGCCGGTCCTTCCGGCCTCTCCCATCCATGCGTCGAACGACGGGCCCAGGGATCGACAGACGCGCGGGATTTTTTCGAGGAATTTTTCCGGCCGTACGTTTCCGCAGCTCACAGAGGGTTCCTGGGGGCTTTCTCAGCGCAGTGACGCCCACAGCTCGTGGGCCTCCGGCTCGTCCGCCACCACCCGGTTGCCGTCCGAGGGGGCCGGCACCACGGGCATCGTCACGGTCCTCACCTGGTCCGCGGACAGGCCCTTCAGGCTCTGCCCGAGGCTCGTCAGTTCACCGAGGGAGTCCAGGCCGGTGTCGGTGGTGAGGCTGCCGGTGACCGCGTCGGCGACCGTGTAGAGCCTGGCCGGGCTGGTGAGCAGGTCGGTCGCGGAGATCTGCGCCAGCAGCGCCTTCACCAGCTTGTGCTGCAGACCTATCCGGCCGAGGTCGCTGCCGTCGCCTATGCCGTGCCGGGTGCGGGCGAGGGCGAGGGCCTGCTTGCCGTCGAGGCGGTGGGTGCCGGCCGCCAGGGTCAGATGGCTGCTGGAGTCGTCGATGTCCTCGTCCGTGGTGACGGTGACCCCGCCGAGGGCGTTCACGAGCCGCGCGAAGCCGGAGAAGTCGATCTCGATGTAGTGGTCCATCCGGACGTTCGTGAGCGACTCGACGGTCTTGACCGCGCAGACGGGACCGCCGACCGAGTACGCGCTGTTGAACATCGCGTTGTAGGCCACCGCCGTCGAGCCCTCGCCCGGAAGCGGGCACGAGGGACGGGTGACGAGCGTGTCGCGCGGGATGCTGACCACCGTCGCCCCGGTGCGGCCGGCGTCGAGGTGGACGACCATCGCCGTGTCGGACCGGGCCCCCGTGCTGTCGCCGCCGCCGAGTTCCTGGTTCTCCTCGCCGCTGCGCGAGTCGGAGCCGAGGACGAGGATGTTGAGGGCCTCGGAGGGCAGCGGGGAGGCGGTGGCCGACGCCGAGGGAGCGGGGGTCGTCACCGCCTTCGCCGGACGGTCGTCGCCGAGCGCGGAGTTGATGTCGACACTCTTGATGTTGTCGTTCAGATGCCAGTAGGCGAACCCCGCCCCGGCCGCGCCCAGCACCAGGACGCCCGCGAGGGCGATACCGGCGGCCTTCAGCGCTCTCGGCCGCCGGCCCGGTCTTCTGCCCGCGTCCCCGCTCTCTCGGTGTCCCGTCACGGGGAGGAACGTAAGTCCGAATTATTACGAGGAACGCCTCCGGGGCGGTTTTCTTGGGAAAATCTCAGACTTCTCAGCCCAGCGTCACGCTCGGTACCGGATTGCTCCCGCTCCATGACCCGTTGAAGCCGAACGTCACCGAGCCGCCGTCCGGGACGGTCCCGTTGTAGGAGGCGTTGGCGCAGCTGACCGTCGCGCCCGTCTGGGTGCAGCTCGCGTTCCAGACGTTGGTGAGCTTCTGCCCGGCCCCGAACGTCCAGCCGGCCTTCCAGCCCGACAGCGCCGCGCCCGAGCAGGAGATCCTCACCTGGCCGGTGAAGCCGGTGTTCCACTGGCTGCTGACGCTGTAGACGGCCGTGCACGCACCCGTCGGCGGCGTGGTCGTCCCGCCGAGCGCCTCCGCGATCGCGCGGTACGCCGGTTTCGGCGCGTAGTTCTCGTCGTACGGCGTCGCCGCGCCCTGGCCGGGGAACGTGCTGGGGATCCAGGAGTCGGAGTCGGATCGGAGTCGGTGAAGCCCCAGACGGTGACTCCGGTGCAGCGGGTGACGGCCAGGCAGGCGTTCATGACGGCCTTGTAGTCGGCGGCCTGCTGGGCCAGCTTGGCGCTGTCCGACGGGAGGTTCATCCGGATGTCCAGCTCGGTGATGGCCACGTCGACGCCGAGGTCGGCGAAGCGCTGGATGTTCTGCTGGAGCGTGGAGGGCACCTGGCCGAGGATGAGGTGGGCCTGGAGGCCGACGCCGTCGATCGGGACGCCCCGCTCCTTCAGCGACTTGACCAGGTTGTACAGGGCGGTGGACTTCGCGTTCACGCCCTCGACGTTGTAGTCGTTGATGTACAGGTCGGCGGCCGGGTCGGCGGCGCGGGCGGCGGTGAGGGCCTGGGCGATGTAGCCGCTGCCGAGGCCGTTGTACCAGAGGGTCTGACGGTAGGTGCCGTCCTCGTTGAACGGCTCGTTGACGACGTCCCAGGCGGCGACGCGGCCCTTGTAGCGGCCCACCTCCAGCGCGATGTGGTCGTTCATCAGCGTGCTCAGCTGGGCCGGGGTCCAGCTGCCGTTCGCCAGCCAGCTCGGGTTCTGGCTGTGCCAGACCAGGGTGTGGCCGCGCACGTCCTGGTCGTGGGCCTCGGCGAAGGCGACGATCTGGTCCGCCTCGGCCCAGTTGTAGCTGCCCCGGGTCGGCTCGACCGATTCCCACTTCATGGCGTTGCCGGGGGTGAGCCAGTTGAACTGGGCCCCGGCGATGTCGCCGTAGGTCCCGGTCAGCTTGGAGCCGGTGACCGCCGTGCCCATGGCCTTGCCCTGGGCGGCCGCGAGGTCGCGCAGCGGGGTGTCGGCGGCGTGCGCGGTGGTCGTGCCGGCGGTCGCCAGGGCGCCGACCGCGACCGCTCCGGCCAGCAGAGCGGCGAGTCGTGCACGTGGCGAGGTTCTGGAGGATCTCACTGCGGGTGCCTCCGAAAGTTTCGGTCGTGCAACCGATTGACTTCGGAGGAGTGTGGAGGCGGGACCCCCACCCGTCAAGACGTCACCTTCCGGCCAGGGGCGGCCCGGCCGTGCTGCTGCGCACCACCAGGCTCGTCGCCAGCTCCACCCGGGTGGCCGCCGGGGTGCCCTCCTCGCGCGCCAGGTCGAGCACCAGCTTCGCCGCCGCCTCGGCCATCTCGGTGAGCGGCTGCCGTACGGTCGTCAGCGGCGGCCCCACCCAGGGCGCGACCGGCAGATCGTCGAAGCCGACCACGCTCAGGTCCTCCGGGATGCGCAGCCCCAGCTCGCGCGCCGCCTCGTACAGCCCGAGCGCCTGCAAGTCGTTCCCGGCGAAGACCGCGGTCGGCCGGTCCTCCCGGCGCAGCAGCTCCAGGCCCTGCCGGTAGCCGGCCTCGTGATGGAAGTCGCCGTTCCTGATCAGCGCGGGGTCGACCGGCAGTCCGGCGGTCTCCAGGGCCGCCCGGTAGCCGTCGATGCGGGCACGGCTGCACATCATCCGGGACGGGCCGCTGATCGCGCCGATGCGGGTGTGCCCGAGGTCGACGAGGTGCCGGGTGGCGGCGAGTCCGCCCTGCCAGTTGGTCGCGCCGATGGAGGGCACGTCGGCGCCGGGGTCGCCGGCCGGGTCCATGACGACGAACGGGATGGCGCGGCTGGTGAGCAGGGCGCGCTGGGACTCGTCGAGCCCCGACAGCACGAGGACCACCCCGTGCGGGCGGCGGGCGGCGACCTGGTCGGCCCAGGTGCGCCCGGGGGTGAGCCGTCCCGCGCTCTCGCTCAGCACGACGCTCAGCCCGGCGTCCCGGGCGACGTTCTCCACGCCCCGGATGACCTCCATCGCCCAGGCGCTCTCCAGTTCGTGGAAGACCAGGTCGATGAGGGGCGAACGGCTCGCCTCGGCCCGCCGTCGGCGGTAGCCGTGGGCGCGCAGCAGTTCCTCCACGCGGGTGCGGGTCGCCGGGGCGACGTCGGCGCGGCCGTTCAGCACCTTCGAAACAGTCGGCGCCGAGACGCCGGCCTCGCGGGCGATCTCGGCGAGGGTGGCGATCTGCGCCGAACGGCCGGTTGCTGGGGCTGCCGCCCTGGATTCAGCGGGCTCCGGGGGTGTCATGGCGGCGATCGTATCCCTGCACGACCTCTTGACGAACCCTCCCGGCCCGCCTAGGTTCCCAAAACATTCGGCATACATATCGAAACATTCGTTAGGGCCATTCGATTAGGGACATTCGTGAGGGCTTTCACCCTGACAGGAGTTTCATGACCACCGCCCCCTGGCGTGACCCCGCCCTGCCCGCGGCCACCCGCGTCGACGACCTCCTCTCCCGGATGACCCTCGCGGAGAAGACCGCCCAGCTGTACGGCGTGTGGGTGGGCGCCGAGACGGACGGCGACGGGGTCGCCCCGCTCCAGAGCGAGATGACCGCCGATTACGACTGGGACGAGCTGATCACCCAGGGCCTCGGCCAGCTGACCCGCCCCTTCGGCACCGCGCCGGTGGACCCGGCGCTGGGCGCGCAGGCACTGGCCCGCGCCCAGCGCCGTATCGCGTCGGCGGGCCGCTTCGGCATCCCGGCGCTCGCCCACGAGGAGTGCCTGGCGGGCTTCACCGCCTGGCAGGCCACCGCCTACCCGGTCCCCCTCGCCTGGGGCGCGAGCTTCGACCCGCCGCTCGTCGAGGAGATGGCCCGGCACATCGGCCGGGACCTGCGCGCGGTGGGCGTCCACCAGGGGCTCGCCCCGGTCCTGGACGTCGTCCGCGATCCGCGCTGGGGCCGGGTGGAGGAGACCATCGGCGAGGACCCGTACCTGGTCGGCACGGTCGGTGCCGCCTATGTCCGGGGCCTGGAGTCGACCGGGATCGTCGCCACCCTCAAGCACTTCGCCGGTTACGCCTCCTCGGCGGGCGCCCGCAATCACGCCCCGGTGCGGGCGGGCGCCCGGGAGCTCGCCGACGTGACGCTGCCGCCGTTCGAGATGGCGCTGCGCGAGGGCGGAGCGCGCTCGGTGATGGCGGCGTACAACGAGACGGACGGCGTGCCGGCCTCGGCGGACCCCGGACTGCTCACCGAACTCCTGCGCGAGAGCTGGGGGTTCACCGGCACGGTGGTCGCCGACTACTTCGGCGTCGGCTTCCTCCAGTCGCAGCACCGGGTCGCCGGCACCGAGGCGGAGGCGGCCCACGCGGCGCTCGCGGCGGGCCTCGACGTGGAACTGCCCACCCTGAAGTGCTACGGCAGGCCGCTCCTCGAGGCCGTCCGGGCGGGCGAGATCCCCGAGGAGCTGATCGACCGCGCGGCCCGCCGGGTGCTGCTGCAGAAGTGCGAACTGGGCCTGCTCGACGAGGACTGGACCCCCGAACCGGCCGGCCGCATCGACCTGGACTCCACGGCGAACCGTGCCCTGGCCCGCCGGCTGGCCGAGGAGTCGGTGGTGCTGCTGGACAACCCCGACGGCGTGCTCCCGCTCTCCCCCGACCTGAGGATCGCCGTGGTCGGCCCGAGGGCGGCGGACGCGCTGGCGATGCTCGGCTGCTACTCCTTCCCCTCCCACGTCCTGACCCATCACCCGGCCGTCCCGACGGGCATCGAGATCCCGACCGTCCTTCAGGCGCTGCGCACCGAACTCCCCGACGCCAAGGTGACGTTCGCGGCCGGCTGCGACACCTCCGACCCCGACCGGTCCGGCTTCGCGGAGGCGGTGGCGCGGACGTCCGAGGCGGATGTGTGCGTGGCGGTCCTGGGCGACCGGGCGGGCCTGTTCGGCCGGGGCACCTCGGGCGAGGGCTGCGATGTGACGGACCTGCGACTGCCCGGGGTACAGGGCGAGTTGCTGGACACCCTGATCGCCACCGGCGTCCCCGTCGTGCTGGTGCTGCTGACCGGCCGGCCCTACGCGCTGGGCCGCTGGAACGGCCGGCTCGCCGCCGCGGTCCAGGCGTTCTTCCCCGGCGAGGAGGGCGGCCCGGCGGTCGCCGGGGTCCTGTCGGGCCGCGTCAACCCCTCGGGGCGGCTCCCGGTGAGCGTCCCGCAGGTGCCCGGCGGGCAGCCCTGGACCTACCTCCAGCCGCCCCTGGGTCTCGCGGGCGAGGTCAGCAACCTGGACCCGACACCGCTGTACCCGTTCGGGCACGGGCGCGCGTACACGACGTTCACCTGGGAGTCGGAGTCGACCGGGGCGGAGATCGGCACGGACGGCGGCTACGACATGACGGTGACCGTCCGCAACACCGGCGAACGGGCGGGCGCCGAGGTCGTCCAGCTGTATCTGCACGACCCGGTGGCGTCGGTGACCCGCCCCGACATGCGCCTGATCGGCTACCAGCGCGTGGAGTTGGCGCCCGGCGAGGCGGCACGGGTCACCTTGCGTTTCCACGCGGACCTGTCGTCCTTCACCGATCGTTCACTCCGCCGGATCGTCGAACCGGGCATTCTGGAGCTGCGGTTGGGGGCGTCCAGCGCGGACGTGCGGCACACGGCCCGACTCCGGCTCACGGGGCCGGTCCGGGTGCTGGGCCCCGACCGCGTGCTGCGCTGCGAGACGGAGGTGTCGGGACCGGCCTGACCCTCCGCGCCTGGGGGAGGGCACCATGGACAGATACGTCCACCATGAACTGAGGTCCGTGTACACCGCGTCGGCGGCTCTCGCCATCGCCGTGGCGGTGACGACCGGTGTGCGCGGCGCCCCGATGACGGCCTTCGGGCTGGGCCGGTTCCTCCTGTGCATGGTCGGCTTCACCGTGGTGTACACCCTGCTCGGGGCGACCCGGCTCAAGTGGGTCGGCGAGATACGGGACTACGAGGCCGCGGCCCCCCTGGCGGCGGCGCCGGAGAACGCCGTCTCCCTGCGCCGCCACCCCCTCAACTGGTGGCTGTTCACCGCCATGCTGGTCCCGACCGTGGTCTTCGCCATCGCCTATGAGCCCTGGATCGCCTTGCTCCCCCTGTGGTGGGTGCTCGCCTGGTCGGGCCAGGCCTGGCTGGCCGCCGACTGGGAGCGCAGGCACGGCAGGGTCCTGTGGCGCGGCCACGACGAGGACGCCCCCTGGAAGCTGTCGTACTCCCCCGGCCCGGCCCCCCGAGAGACCACGTCGGCGTAGGTCCGCGCCAGGACTTCCGGCTGCTCGGCCGTGGCCCCGTTGTCAGTGGCGCCGCCTAGATTCCGTGCATGGAAGCGACACTCCCGCAGTCCCTGCCGCCGGGCAGGATCATCGAGTCGTACGGCCGCTCGGCCCGTCTGGTGTGGATGAGCGACCGCAGGCTGCCGGACGCCGACGTGTGGTGGAGCCGTCTGTACGCGGAACACCCCAGGACCGGGCTGTACCCCGTGCTCCTGGAGTACTGCGAGGACTGGTACGACGCCACGCGCGGCCCGCGTGCCCCGGTGGACGCCGCCGAACACCTCCGCGGCCTGTGGGAGCCCCGCTCCTGGCCGAAGTTCCCGCACTGGCCGGGCCTGGCCGCACCGGCCGCGACGGGGCTCGCCCCGGGTGCGTGCGCGGCGGAGGCGGCCACCGGCGTCGTACGCGACGACTGGGCCCGCGGTCTGGCCCTGGTCGAGGTCGAGCGAGCCGCCGACGCACCGGCCGCCCTCCACTGGCCGCCTGCCGACGACGCGCTGACGGCTCTGCTCCACTCCTGGGAGGACCGCTTCGGCGCCCAGGTCGTGGCCCTCACACACGGCGGGCTGTTCGTCTCGGTCGCCATACCCGCGAGGGACCTGCACGAGGCCCACGTCCTGGCCGGCGAGCACTACCTGGCCTGCCCCGACGTCTTCCACAACACCTTCGACGACTGGGAGAACACCTACCCGCGGGAACTGATGACCCGGCGGGAGTGGTACTTCTGGTGGGACTGAGTCCCAACCCCTCCGCTAGGACTCCACCGACTCGAACCGCCACCGATGCACCGCCCGGGTCACCAACTCCCCGTCCGGTTCCGGGAGTTCGGGCAGGTCGGTGTCGAGTGCCGCGTCCCACCAGGTGATGACCAGCACCCGGTCCTGCGGCGCCCGGAAGGTCTCCCGGCGCAGCGGCGCGGGCGTGAGCCGCTGTTCCCGCGCCCAGGCCAGCAGGTGCCCGCCCCGCCCGTCGACCGCCCGCGCCTCCCACATCAACGCGACCGTCACGAGTAGAGGTTCTCCTTGCTGACCTCGTGCACATGGTCGTGGCCGGGCACGTGCGGGTCGGTCACCGGCAGCGAGGAGTCCGCCGACAGGTCCCAGCTGGAGGCGGGCCGGTTCCGGGCCACCATCTCGGCGCCCAGGGCCGCCACCATCGCCCCGTTGTCCGTGCACAGCTTCGGCCGCGGCACCCGCAACCGGATGCCGGCCGCCTCGCAGCGCTCCTGGGCGAGCACCCGCAGCCGGGAGTTGGCGGCCACACCGCCGCCGATCATCAGGTGGTCGACGCCCTCGTCCTTGCAGGCACGGACCGCCTTGCGGGTCAGCACGTCCACGACCGCCTCCTGGAAGGACGCCGCCACGTCCCGCACCGGCACCTCCTCGCCCGCCGCCCGCCTGGCCTCGATCCAGCGCGCGACCGCGGTCTTCAGTCCGGAGAAGGAGAAGTCGTACGCCGGGTCGCGCGGCCCGGTCAGACCGCGCGGGAACGCGATCGCCGAGGGGTCGCCCTCCTTGGCGTACCGGTCGATGACCGGCCCGCCCGGGAAGCCGAGGTTCAGCACGCGGGCGATCTTGTCGAAGGCCTCGCCGGCCGCGTCGTCGATGGTCGCGCCCATGGGCCGCACATCGGAGGTGATGTCGCTCGACAGCAGCAGGGAGGAATGGCCCCCGGACACCAGCAGCGCCATCGTCGGCTCCGGCAGCGCGCCGTGCTCCAGCTGATCCACGCAGATGTGGGAGGCGAGGTGGTTGACGCCGTAGAGCGGCTTGCCGAGGGCGTAGGCGTACGCCTTGGCGGCCGATACGCCGACCAGCAGGGCGCCCGCGAGACCGGGACCGGCGGTCACGGCGATGCCGTCCAGGTCCTTCGCGCTCACCCCCGCCTCCTTCAGCGCCCGGTCGATGGTCGGCACCATCGCCTCCAGGTGCGCCCGGGAGGCGACCTCGGGCACGACACCGCCGAAGCGGGCGTGCTCGTCGACGCTGGAGGCGATCGCGTCGGCGAGCAGGGTGGTGCCGCGGACGATGCCGACGCCGGTCTCGTCGCAGGAGGTCTCGATCCCCAGGACCAGGGGTTCGTCAGCCATTGATCTCGGTTCCTTGTTCGGAGGTCGGTCCGGCGGCGGGGCCGCTGTCGGACCGCGTGTTGAGGCGCATCACCAGGGCGTCGACGTTGCCCGGCTGGTAGTAGCCGCGCCGGAAGCCGATCGCCTCGAAGCCGTACCGCTCGTACAGCTTCTGCGCGCGGATGTTGTCGATCCGGCACTCCAGCATCACTTCGCCGCACTCGAAGGCGGTGGCCGCCCGGAGCAGTTCGGTCAGCAGCACTCCGCCGAGCCCGGTCCCCCAGTGGTCCCGGGCGACGGCGATGGTCTGCACGTCCGCCAGGTCCCCGGACGCGGCGAGCCCGGCGTACCCGACGAGCCGCTCGCCGTCCTCGGCGACGACATAGCGCCGGGTCGCCGCGGCGCCGCGCGCGTGGGCCAGCTCGGACCAGAACATGCCCCTGGACCAGGCGTCCTCGGGGAAGAGGTCCTTCTCCAGCTCCAGTACGGGATCGATGTCCCACCAGCGCATCTCGCGCAGCACGGAGGTCACTTGGGGGTGACCACCTTGTAGTTCTTCGGCACCTGGGCATCGGGCCGGCGCAGGTACAGCGGCCGCGGGGCGGGCAGTTCCTCGCCGGCCGCCAGCCGCTCGGCGGCGAGCGCGGCCAGCGCGGCGGCCGAGACGTGCTCGGGCGCGTGCGCGTTCGGGAAGGTGTCGGGGTACAGCAGCGCACCGGCGCCGACGGCGGGCAGGCCCGCTACCTGGTCGGCGATCTCGGCGGGCCGGTCGACGGCCGGGTCGGTCAGCCGGGTGCGGGAGTCGGCGTAGCGCGCCCAGTAGACCTCCTTGCGCCGCGCGTCGGTCGCCACGACGAAGGGGCCCTCGTCGAGGTCGGCGGCGTAGGCGAGTCCGTCGAGGGTGCACACGCCGTGCACGGGGACGCCGAGCGCGAGCCCGAAGGTGTCGGCGGTCATCAGTCCGACGCGCAGCCCGGTGTAGGGGCCGGGCCCGGTCCCTACGACGACGTCGGTGACGGCGTCGAGCTTCAGCCCGGCCTCGGCGAGGACGCGGTCGACGGCCGGCAGCAGCAGCTCGCCGTGCCGGCGCGCGTCCACCTGACTCAAGGAGGCGATGACGTCCGTACCGTCGTGCAGCGCGACGGTCACGGCGGGGGTGGCGGTATCCAGAGCGAGCAAGAGCACGCAAACAGCCTACGGCTCCCGCGGCGCGCGCATCGCCGCTCCGGTCGGTCCGGGGGCAACTGCTAACGTCACGGAAGATCACGCCCAAACGAGAACAAGGTGGACGACCGTGCCAAGCACCAGCGCCGGGATCGTGACCGGGCTCACCGCGGCCGCACTCGTGACCGTCGGGGTCCTCGCCTACCAGGCCTCGGCCACCGTCCCGGCCTCGCTCGGCACCTCACGGCAGGGCGAGCAGCCCGTCGCGCTCGCCTCGAAGGCGCCGCGCGACACCCGGCACCCGGCGGCGCTGCCCGAGGGTTCCGGAAAGGGTGAACGGGTCGTGTACTCGGTGGACGACGACCGGGTCTGGCTGGTCGGCGCCGGCGACGCGGTCCGGCGCACCTTCAACGTGACCCCCGGCACGGTGGACCCGGCCCCGGGCTCCTACTACGTCACGTCCCGGTCGAACACGGTCACCGGCACCGACGGCACCCCCATCGAACACGTCGTCCGCTTCACCGCCGTCGGCGGTGTCACCGTCGGCTTCAGCGCGGCCGTCGACGGCTCGCCCCGGCCGCCCGACCCCGCCACCCGCATCGGCGGCATCCGCGAGTCCCGCGAGGACGGCGACGCGATGTGGGACTTCGCGACGATCGGCCAGAAGGTGATCGTGATCCGCTAGGGCCGGCGAGGGCACGCGCCAGGCCCGGCGCGGTCGGCGGGAATGGCGCCCGGGTCTCCTAGGCCGCTTCGCGGTGTTCGGTGACGTGTGGCGGGAGGGTCTCGCGGTCCGGGACACGCGGGGGTGTGGAGATCGCGTGCGCCGCGGCGCATGCCGCCAGCAGGTCGCGCATGGGCACCGCGGACATCGCGCGCGGTACGGGCTCGTGTCGTTCCGTGGCCGACATGGACGCCTCCTGAGGATCCGGGGGCGGACGTAGTTAGGTAGACCTAACTACGAACTGGGTACCATGTGACCACGCGCACGACCGCGAACGCAATATCTTGCCGACGTCTTGTCGGAATATTCATCCGCGCCTGCCCGGACAGCCCCTCAGGCCGACAGAGCGCCCAGGTCGACGGCCGCCCAGCGGTCCCCCAGACCCGTCAGGGTCACCTGCCGCACCTCGTCCGTGGTGTCGCCCACGGCGCGGTGGATCCACACCTGGAGCCGGTCCTCGGTGAGCTCCTCGACCTTGCCCTCGCCCCATTCCACGACGATCACCGAGTCGGACAGCGAGACGTCGAGGTCGAGGTCCTCCATCTCGTCGAGCCCGCCGCCGAGCCGGTACGCGTCGACGTGGACGAGCGGCGGACCGTCGCCGAGGGACGGGTGCACCCGGGCGATGACGAAGGTCGGCGAGGTGACGGCGCCCCGGACCCCGAGCCCCTCACCGAGACCGCGGGTCAGCGTCGTCTTGCCCGCGCCGAGCTCCCCGCTGAGCATCACGAGGTCCCCGGCGCGCAGCAGCTTGGCCAGCTTCAGGCCCAGCTCGCGCATCTGCTCGGGGGAGGTGACGGTCAGCTCGGTCTCAACCGGGTTGTGCGGTGCTGCTGGTGCTTCCATAGCCACCCACGGTAGCCCCTGCGGGCACGGCACCCGCGCGGGTGAGGAGGTCCGCGAGACGGTCGGTGACCACTTCCGGGTGTTCCAGCATCACCAGGTGCCCGGCGTCCGGCACGAGCACCAGTTCGGCGTCCGGCAGCAGCCCGGCGATCGCCTCGCTGTGCTCGCTGGGTGTGACGAGGTCCCCGATCCCGGCGAGCACCAGCACCGGCAGGTCCCGGAAGCGGGCGAGCGCCTCGGTCTTGTCGTGGTCGGTGAACGCCGGGTAGAACTCGGCGACCACGTCGATCGGCGTGCCCTCGATCATCCGCTCGGCGAACCGGGCGACGGCCGGGTCGACGTCCCGGCTCGCGAACGAGTACCGCTTGATGATCCCGGTGAACAGGTCCGCGGTGGCCTGCCGCCCCTTCTCCACCAGCTCCGCCCGCTGCCCCAGCGCCTTCAGCACGCCCGGCAGGATCCGCCGGACGGCGTTCACCCCCGCGACGGGCAGCCCGAAGTTGACCTCGCCGAGCCGCCCCGACGAGGTGCCGACGAGGGCCACGGCGACCACCCGGTCACGGATCAGCTCGGGGTACTGGTCGGCGAGCGCCATCACGGTCATCCCGCCCATGGAGTGCCCGACGAGCACGATCGGCCCCTCGGGCGCGGCGGCGTCGATGACGGCCTTCAGATCGCGCCCCAGCTGCTCGATGGTGACCGGCACGTCGTCCCGCACCTGCTCCACCCCGCGCGCGGACCGCCCGTGGCTGCGCTGGTCCCAGTGCACGGTCCGCACGACCCCGCGCAGCGCGGCCCGCTGGAAGTGCCAGGAGTCCTGGCTGAGGCAGTAGCCGTGGCTGAAGACGACGGTGACGGGCAGCGGGGCCTTGCGCCCGAACAGCCGGCGCCGCCGAGGGGCCGAGCCGCCCTCCGGCTCCACCTCGTCGACCTCGTAGTACAGCTCGGTGCCGTCGTCGGCGACGGCCTTGCCGGGCATCCCGCGCAGCGCGCCGTACGGTCCCGCCGCGTCGAGCGCCAGCCGCGCCCTGCGGCGCATACCGCGTCCCACGGTCATCCGCTCCAGGGCGACACCGGCCGCCGCGCCGGCGGCGACCACGCCTATCGCGGTGCCCGCGATGCCGGTCGCCCTGCGCCAGGTCCCGGCCGCCCCCGTGACGGAGGCCACGGCCACGACAGCCTCCGCGCTGCTCTCGCTCACGTACCGCTCCCTCTCCGCCGACTACGACAGGACCGCACGACTCCAGGCCTACACGACCGCGGTCGCTTGCTGCTGGGGCGGTTACCCCGTCAGTCCCTCGTTCACGTAGACGCGCGGGACACGGCTTCCGATCCGGGTCACGATCTCGTACGCGATGGTCCCGGCCGCCTGTGCCCAGTCCTCGGCGGTGGGCTCACCGCGGTCGCCGGGGCCGAAGAGGATCGCCTCCGAGCCGACAGCGGGCTCGTCGCCGCCCAGGTCGACGACGAACTGGTCCATCGCGATCCGTCCCGCGACGGTCCGCCACTTCCCGCCGACCAGGACGGGCCCGGTGCCGGAGGCGTGGCGCGGGACGCCGTCCGCGTAGCCGACGGGCACGAGCCCGAGGGTGGTCTCACCGGGGGTGACGTAGTGATGGCCGTAACTCACGCCGTGTCCGCCGGGGACCCGTTTGACCAGGGCCACCGACGCGCTCAGCGTCATCACCGGGCGCAGCCCGAACTCCTGCGGGGCGCCCAGCTCGGGGCTGGGCGAGATGCCGTAGACGGCGACCCCGGTGCGCACCAGGTCGAAGTGCGCCTCGGGGAGGGTGAGCGTGGCCGGTGAGTTGGCGATGTGCCGCACCTCGGGGCGGACCCCGGCCCCCTCGGCGTGCGCGAGCATCTCCCGGAACAGGGTGAGCTGGGCGGCGATGGAGGGATGCCCGGGCTCGTCGGCGCAGGCGAGGTGCGACCAGAGCCCGGTGATCCGGAGCAGGCCCTCCTCCTCGGCGCGCAGGGCGTGGGCGACCAGTTCGGCCCAGTCGTCCCCCGGCTGGCACCCGTTGCGCCCGAGGCCGGTGTCGGCCTTGAGCTGCACGCGCGCGGGACGCGAGGCGCCCCGGGCGGCCGCGACGACCTCCTCCAGGGCCCACATCCCGCTGACGGAGACGTCGAGATCGGCTTCGATGGCCTCCCGCCACGGCCCGCCGGGCGTCCACAGCCAGCACATGACGCGCCCGGTGATGCCGTGGGCGCGCAGCTCCAGCGCCTCCTCCGGGGTGGCCGTGCCCAGCCAGGTCGCCCCGGCCTCGACGGCCGCGCGGGCACACGGGACCGCCCCGTGGCCGTACGCGTCGGACTTGACCACGGCCATCAGGGCCGCGCCCGGCGCGAGGGCGCGCAGGGTCCGCACGTTGGCCCGCAGGGCGGCCAGATCGATCTCGGCGCGGGCGCGCGGGTGCGTGCCGCGCGGGGCAGGTGTCTCACTCATGGCGTCCCCAGTCTCTCAGAGGGGCGGGGCGGCCCTTCCGGACGCCTACGCCCCGGATCGTCGCCCCCAGACGTAGACCCGGTCGCCCTGCTTGAGCACACCCCACAGCTTCCGCGCGTCGCCGAGCCGCAGGTTGACGCAGCCCATCGAGCCGACGGTGGTGAAGATGCTGCCGTAGACGGCGTGGAAGGCCTGTCCGCCGCTGAAGAACTGCGCGTAGGGCATGGGCTGGTGGTAGAGGGTGGAGACGTGGTTCTTGTGCCGCCAGTAGACCTTGAACCAGCCGGCACGGGTCCGGTACCCGGCCCGCCCGCTGCGCATGGGAACCGGCCCGAAGACGACCTTCTTGCCCTTCTGGACCCAGGTGATCTGCCGATCCTGGTCGACGCAGGCGACGCGGTAGCTGCGCTCGGGGCACTTCTGGGCGGCGTTGGGGTCCTTGCGCGCCGACAGGTACTGCATGCGCGACCAGGTGACGAACCCGGCGAAACCGATGGCCGGCTTGATCTTCTGCTCGCGCTGGAAGGCCCGGATGACCTTGCAGTCCGCCTTGGACTGCTTTCCGTCCGCCGTCAGCTTCAGCCACTTCTCCACCTGCCGCTGGAACGGCCCGGTGGACTTGGTGCACGAGACCCGGGCGACGGCGTCGGCGAGCGGCACGTACTCGACGAGGTCGTACGTTCCCGGGGCGGCCTCGGCCGGCTCGACGGCGTCCTCCTCGGCGGTCGGCGTGTACACCTTCGGCGCCAGCACCTGGTCCGGGGTGTCGGTCTGCCAGGGCTGGTAGACCCCGGGGACGAGCTGGGCCTCGGGGCCGCGGGTGGGCGGCGCGGGGTCGGCGACGGCACTTCCGGCGGGGAGCGCGGTGGCGGCGGCGAGCAGCACGGCCACACCTCGGTACGCGATACGTCTGCTGATCATGCGATCAGAGAAACGCGGACGCGGAGGACGCCGGGGGTGCCGCGCGGAGGGGTCACCCTTATTGCCGAGCGCCCCGCGCCTCACCGTGCCAGGTGGTCGAGGGGCCACCACCGGGAGGCCCCTCGCGCCCAGACCCTGCCGTCGCACGGCAGGCGGCACGGTGAGGACCCCACCTAGCCCGCCCGCACATCCCGCCACGCCCCCCGGATCCCGTCCGCCACGTCGTGCGCCCCCACCGGCGCCCCCCGCGCCGCGAGCCGTCCCGCCAGCCCGTGGAGATACGCCCCCACACTCCCCGCGTCCACCGCCGTGAGCCCCGCCGCCAGCAACGACCCCGCGAGCCCCGACAACACGTCCCCGCTCCCCGCGGTGGCCAGCCACGCCGTCCCGGTCGGGTTCACCCGCACCGCACCGCCCCCGGAGTCCGCGACCAACGTCGTCGACCCCTTGAGCAGCACCGTCGCCCCGTACCGCCCCGCCAGTTCCCGTACGGACTCCAGCCGGGCCGCCTCGACCTCCTCCCGCGCCACTCCCAGCAGCGCCGCCGCCTCCCCGGCATGCGGCGTCATCAGGGTGGGCGCGCTCCGCCCCCGCACGGCGTCGATGTCCGCCAGGCGCAGCCCGTCGGCGTCGATCAGCACCGGCACGTCCGCGTCCAACACCTCCGCCACGCTCGCCGAGTCGTCCCCCGCCCCGGGTCCCACGACCCAGGCCTGCACCCGCCCGGCCTTCCCGGGCCCCTGGTCCGACACGAGCGTCTCGGGAAAGCGGGCGAGGACCGCGTCCCCGGCGGGCCCGACGTACCGCACGGCACCGGCCCCGCCCCGCAGCGCCCCGGCCACGGCGAGCACGGCCGCGCCCGGATAGCGCGCGGACCCGGCGGCGATGCCCACGACCCCGCGCCGGTACTTGTCGCTCTCTCCGCCCGGCACCGGCAGCAGCCGGGCGACATCCGCGTGCTGCAAGGCCTCCAGCTCGGCCTCCACGGGCAGCGACAGCCCGATGTCGACGAGCCGCACGGACCCGGCGTACTCCCGCGCCGGGTCCACCAGCAGCCCCGGCTTGTGCGTGCCGAAGGTGACGGTGAGGTCGGCGCGGATCGCGGTGCCCCGCACCTCGCCCGTGTCGGCGTCGACCCCGCTGGGCAGGTCGACGGCGACGACGGCGGCCCGGGACGTCTCGGCCACGGAGGCCAGCGCGGCGGCTTCCGGCCGGAGCCCGCCCTTGCCGCCGATGCCGACGACGCCGTCGAGGACGAGGTCGGCCCGCTCGATCAGAGCCTCCGCGCCGCCGACACCGGTCACCGCGCCGCCCGCCCGCCGCAGCGCCGCCAGGCCGCCGGCATGGGCCCGCTCGGGCGTCAGCAGCACGGCGGCGACCCCGGCGCCCCGTCGGGCCAGCCGGGCACCGGCGAGGAGCGCGTCCCCGCCGTTGTCCCCGCTGCCGACCAGCAGCACGATCCGCCGCCCGTACACCCGGCCGAGCAGATCGGCGCAGGCCGCGGCCAGCCCCGCCGCCGCCCGCTGCATCAACGCCCCCTCCGGCAACCGCGCCATGAGCTCCCGCTCGGCCGCCCTGACCGTCTCCACGCTGTACGCAGTACGCATGGCTCCGAGTCTCCCCCGTGCGTGACGAACCTCGCCGCGGCCATTGACGCTTTACCGGGCCTTTGCCAAACTCCCCCACCCCCATGGTGAATCGATTCAGTCGAATGGATTCGACGACAGGACGGACCCCCATGCGCAGCAGAGCCGCAACGATCGCCGGCATCGCAGCCGCCGCCCTCCTCACCACCGGCGTCACCGCGACCACCGCCCCCGAGGCCGCCGCGGCGGCCTGCGGCGAGGGCTCCTACCAGGCCGAGGCCGTCCTCAGCGGCGGCACCTGGACCGCCCGCCGCGGCGGCACGACCGTCTACACCGGCACGGACCTGCGCGCCGCGGCCCAGGCCGCGGTCAACAGCCTGACCGCCGGCCGCACCGCCAAGGAGCGCGTCGTCGTCCGCGGCTCGGGCTCGATGTCGGCCGGCTCCCGCATCTCCCTGCCGAGCTACACGGTCCTCGACGTCTGCGGCACCATCAACGTCACCGGCACCGGCAGCGGCGACCAGGCCCCGGTCTACTCCCGCGGCACCCGTGACATCGAGGTCCAGCACCTCACCCTCACCGGCAGCCCGCTCTACGGCGTCTTCCTGCGCAACGTCCAGAACGTCGTCCTCGGCCAACTGGACATGCGCCTGTCGGCGGGGCTCGGCGTGCGGATCGACAACCGCGGCGACACCAGCCAGTGGACGCGCAACGTCCGCATCGACAACGCGTACGTCTCCGGCGCCTCCAGCCACGCGGTGGAGCCCTACGGCGTGGACGGCCTCACCGTCGGCACGGTGACGGCCCGCGACGTCGGCGAGTCCGGGCTGCTGCTCAACCAGACCATCAACGCCACGGTGACGAAGGTCGACGCGGAGAACGCCGGGACCGGGACCGGGTACGCGGCCTTCCGCATGGCCAACCGCAACGGACGCGTGGGCAGCGCCTATCCGACCAACATCCGGGTCGGCGAGGTCATCGCCCGCGGCGGCGGCCGGGGCGTGTTCTGCGTCTCCGAGAGCGGCGGGGCCGTCATCGACAAGGTCACCCTGAACAACACCGGCAACAACTCGGTGCTGATCGAGAACTGCTACAACGTCACCCTCGCCGCCCGGAGCGGCACCATCACCGGCGGCGGTGAACTGCGGCTCGCGGCCCGCTCGGAGTTCCCCGGCAACGACACCATCACCGTGCAGAACCTGACGGTGACGAACTCCTCGATCCGCGAGAGCCCGTGCGGCACCAACACGACGTTCCGCAACATCACGCGGGTCAACACGACCCAGTCCATCTGCTGACACGCCGCAGAGCGCTCAGCCCTCCGCGACGACCACCGCCGAGGCCACCCCGGCGTCGTGACTGAGCGACACGTGCCAGGACCGCACCCCCAGCGCGGCCGCCCGCGCAGCGACCGTCCCGGTGACCCGGAGGCGGGGCTGCCCGCTGTCCTCGACGTAGACCTCGGCATCGGTCCAGAGCAGCCCGGCGGGCGCGCCCAGGGCCTTGGCGAGCGCCTCCTTCGCGGCGAACCGCGCCGCGAGCGAGGCGATCCCCCGGCGCTCCCCGCTGGGCAGCAGCAACTCGCTGTCGAGGAACAGCCGTCGCGCCATCGCGGGGGTGCGCTCCAGCGACGCCGCGAACCGCTCGATCTCCGCCACGTCGATCCCGACGCCGATGATGCTCATGCGCAGCACCCTATGACCAGGCCCCGGACGCCGGTCGCCTACTCCACCGTCACCGACTTGGCCAGGTTCCGCGGCTGGTCCACCTCGTTGCCCCGGGCGGTGGCCAGCTCGCACGCGAAGACCTGCAAGGGCACGGTGGCCACCAGCGGCTGGAGCAGCGTGGGCGTGGCCGGGATGCGGATCAGGTGGTCGGCGTACGGCACCACCGCCTCGTCCCCCTCCTCCGCGATCACGATGGTGCGGGCGCCCCGGGCCCGGATCTCCTGGATGTTGGACACGATCTTGTCGTGCAGGACGGACCGGCCGCGCGGTGACGGCACGACCACCACCACCGGCAGATCCTCCTCGATCAGCGCGATCGGCCCGTGCTTCAACTCGCCCGCCGCGAAGCCCTCGGCGTGCATGTAGGCCAGCTCCTTCAGCTTCAGCGCGCCCTCCAGCGCCACCGGATAGCCCACGTGCCGCCCCAGGAACAGCACCGTGTCCTTCGCGGCCAGCGATCTGGCCAGGGCCCGGACCGGCTCCATCGTCTCCAGCACCCGCTCGACCTCGCCGGAGATCTGCGACAGGTCCCGGATCACGTCGGAGATCTCGTCGCCCCACTTGGTGCCCCGCACCTGGCCCAGGTAGAGGGCGACCAGATAGCAGGCCACCAGCTGGGTCAGGAACGCCTTGGTCGAGGCGACCGCCACCTCGGGCCCGGCGTGCGTGTACAGCACCGCGTCCGACTCCCGGGGGATCGTCGAACCGTTGGTGTTGCAGATCGCCAGCACCTTCGAGCCCTGCTCCCGCGCGTGCCGCAGCGCCATCAGGGTGTCCATGGTCTCGCCGGACTGCGAGATGGCGATCACCAGCGACCGCGCGCCGAGGATCGGGTCGCGGTAGCGGAACTCGCTCGCCAGCTCCACCTCGCAGGGGATCCGCGTCCAGTGCTCGATGGCGTACTTGGCGATGAGCCCGGCGTGGAAGGCCGTACCGCACGCCACGATCACGACCTTGTCCACCTCGCGCAGCTCCGCGGCGGTGATCCGCACCTCGTCCAGGGTCAGCGAACCGGCCGCGTCGATCCGGCCGAGGAGGGTGTCGGCGACCGCTTTCGGCTGCTCGGCGATCTCCTTGAGCATGAAGTAGTCGTAACCGCCCTTCTCGGCCGCCGAGGCGTCCCAGTCGACGTGGTACGAACGCACCTCGGCCGGACGTCCGTCGAAGCCGGTGACGCTCACCCCGCCCCGGCGCAGCTCCACCACCTGGTCCTGGCCCAGCTCGATCGCCGACCGGGTGTGCGCGATGAAGGCCGCCACATCGGAGGCGAGGAAGGCCTCGCCCTCGCCGACGCCCACCACCAGCGGTGAGTTCCGGCGCGCGCCGACGACCACGTCCGGTTCGTCCGCGTGCACCGCGACCAGCGTGAAGGCGCCCTCCAGGCGTCGGCACACCAGCCGCATCGCCTCCGCCAGGTCGGCGCAGGAGGAGAACTCCTCCGCCAGCAGATGCGCCACCACCTCGGTGTCGGTCTCGGAGCTGAGCAGATGTCCTCGCTCGGCCAGTTCGGCCCGCAGCGCGGCGAAGTTCTCGATGATCCCGTTGTGGACGACCGCGACCCGGCCCGCGTTGTCCAGGTGGGGGTGCGCGTTGCCGTCCGTCGGACCGCCGTGGGTGGCCCAGCGGGTGTGCCCGATGCCCGTACCGCCCGTCGGCAGCGGCCGGTCCACCAGTTCCTTCTCCAGGTTGACCAGCTTGCCCGCCTTCTTCGCGGCCGCCAGCCCCCCGTCCGCCAGCACGGCGACCCCCGCCGAGTCGTACCCCCGGTACTCCAGCCGCTTGAGTCCGGCCATCACGACTTCGAGTGCCGACTGCGACCCCACGTAACCCACGATTCCGCACATGCGCCGCAGCCTAGAGGCGATCTCCCGCCCGAACAGCGCCCGAATCGGCCGCAGCCTGCCCGAATTCGGAAATTCCCACGGGTGTACGACCGTCCGCGCGCCCCGACCCGGCCGCCGCGTGACGGACCCCACCCGCCATCGCGTTCAAACTCCGTTAACAATGGACTGTGATCTCTCCGGTCTCCTCGATATCCCGGAGCACCCACCGGCAGAAGCCGGAGGTGACTCCCTACGTCGACCTCACCCGTGCCGAGTGGAGCGCGCTGCGTGACAAGACGCCGCTGCCGCTCACCGCCGAGGAGGTCGAGAAGCTGCGCGGCCTCGGTGATGTCATCGACCTCGACGAGGTGCGTGACGTCTACCTCCCGCTGTCCCGGCTCCTCAACCTCTACGTCGGCGCCACGGACGGCCTCCGAGGAGCGCTGAACACCTTCCTCGGCGAGCAGGGCGCCCAGTCGGGCACCCCCTTCGTCATAGGGGTCGCGGGTTCGGTGGCCGGCGGCAAGTCCACCGTCGCCCGGCTGCTGCAGGCCCTGCTCTCCCGCTGGCCCGAGCACCCGCGCGTGGAGCGCGTGACGACGGACGGCTTCCTGCTGCCGACGAAGGAGCTCAAGGCCCGCGGCCTGATGTCGCGCAAGGGCTTCCCGGAGTCGTACGACCGCCGGGCGCTGACCCGTTTCGTCGCCGACATCAAGGCCGGCAAGGGCGAGGTGACGGCCCCCGTCTACTCGCACCTCATCTACGACATCGTCCCCGGCGAGCAGCTCGTCGTGCGCCGCCCGGACATCCTGATCGTCGAGGGCCTGAACGTCCTCCAGCCCGCCCTGCCCGGCAAGGACGGCCGCACCCGCGTCGGCCTCGCCGACTACTTCGACTTCAGCGTGTACATCGACGCCAGCCCCGAGGACGTGGAGCGCTGGTACCTCAACCGCTTCAAGAAGCTGCGGCAGACGGCCTTCCAGAACCCCGACTCCTACTTCCGCAAGTGGACGCAGGTGTCCGAGGAGGAGGCTTTGGACTACGCCCGCACGCAGTGGGACACCATCAACCGGCCCAACCTGATCGAGAACATCGCCCCCACCCGCGGCCGCGCCACCCTGGTCGTCCGCAAGGGCCCGGACCACAAGGTCCAGCGTCTGCGCCTGCGCAAGCTGTGAACTCCCGTGCCGGGGCTGTTAGAAAGGCACCATGCTGCATCTGCGCCTGATCACTCCGGCCGAGAAGACGGACGCCGTGGTCGGCCTCATCGAGAAGACGGTCGGCACCACGCATCTGGTCGTCCTGCCGGGCGCCGCCCGCAACCCCTCGGGGGACGTGGTGATGTGCGACGTGGCCCGTGAGGCGGGCGACGAACTCATCGGCGCACTAAGGGAGTCGGGCCTCGACGAGACGGGCTCCATCGCCGTGGAGAACATCGACCTGTCGCTGTCCAAGCGGGCCGACAAGGCCGAGAAGGACGCCCCCGGCGAGGGCGCGGACGCGGTGTTGTGGGAGCAACTGACCGACGCCACCCACGAGGAGTCGACGCTCTCCGTCACCTACCTCGCCTTCATCACCCTGGCCACGATGATCGCGGCCTGCGGTGTGGTCCTCGACAACGCGATCCTGATCGTGGGCGCCATGGCGGTCGGCCCGGAGTTCGGCCCCCTCGCCGCCTTCAGCACGGCGATCGTGCGACGCCACCCCCGCCTGGCGCTGCGCTCGCTGATCGCGCTGCTCGTCGGGTTCGTGGTGGCGATGGTGGTGACGGTGGGCTTCAGCTATTTCATGGACGGCGTGGACCTGTTCAGCACCGGGCAGTTGAAGGCCGAGCGCCCCAACACCAACTTCATCTACCGGCCCGACTGGTTCTCGTTCGTCGTGGCCGTCCTCGCCGGCTGCGCGGGCACCCTCTCCCTGACCTCGGCCAAGTCGGGCGCCCTGGTCGGCGTCGCCATCTCGGTCACCACGGTCCCGGCCGCCGCGAACGCCGCCGTGGCCTTCAGCTTCAGCCAGTACAAGCAGGCCTGGGGCTCGACGGAACAGCTCCTGCTGAACCTGCTGGGCATCGTCCTGGCAGGCACGCTGACCCTGATGCTCCAGAAGTGGCTCTGGCGAAAGCGCCCCTGAACGGGCGCGGGGAACCGCGCGACCGGCCACGACGAACCCGCGGCCCGCAACGCACACGAATCCCCGCCCCCTACCCGGCGGTTCAGCCCAGAGCCGACTTCACCGCATCGGCCAACCGCCCGGCCACAGACCGAGCTTGGTCGATATCGGCCGCCTCGACCATGACCCGCACGAGCGGCTCGGTCCCGGACGGCCGCAGCAACACCCGCCCGGTCGCCCCGAGTTCCCGCTCCGCGTCGGCCACCGCGGCGGCGAGTTCCGCCGAGGTCCCCACCCGGGAACGGTCCACGTCGGGCACATTGATGAGCACCTGAGGCAGCCGCTCCATCACGGACGCCAGCTCCCGCAGCGACCGCCCGGTCTGCGCGACCCGCGCCGCGAGCATGAGCCCCGTCAGCGTCCCGTCACCCGTGGTCGCGTGGTCGAGGATGATCACGTGCCCGGACTGCTCACCGCCCAGCGCGTACCCGTGCTCCTTCATCGACTCCAGCACATACCGGTCGCCGACCGCGGTCTGGACGAGCTGGAGCCCCTCCCGCTCCATCGCCAGCTTGAAGCCCAGGTTCGACATGACCGTGGCGACCACGGTGTCCGACCGCAGCGCGGAGCGCTCCCGCATCGCCAGCGCGAGGACGGCCATGATCTGGTCGCCGTCCACCTCGTCCCCGGTGTGGTCCACGGCGAGGCACCGGTCGGCGTCCCCGTCGTGCGCGATGCCGAAGTCGGCCCCGTGCTCGACGACCGCGGCCTTGAGCAGACCGAGGTGGGTGGAGCCGCAGCCGTCGTTGATGTTGAGCCCGTCGGGCGAGGCACCGATGGTGATCACCTCGGCACCGGCCCGGGTGAACGCCTCCGGCGACACCCGCGCCGCGGCACCGTGGGCCTCGTCGAGGACGATCTTCAGCCCGTCGAGCCGGTTCGGCAGCACGGCGATGAGATGGGCGACGTACTGGTCGAAGCCCTCCAGGTACTCACGCACCCGCCCGACGCCCGCGCCCGTCGGCCGGTCCCACGGCTCGCCGTGGCGGTGGGACTGGTAGACCGACTCGATGCGCTCCTCCAGCTCGTCGTCGAGCTTGTGCCCGCCGCGCGCGAGGAACTTGATGCCGTTGTCGGGCATGGCGTTGTGGCTGGCGGACAGCATGACGCCGAGGTCGGCGCCGAGGACACCGGTGAGATAGGCGACGGCCGGCGTCGGCAGGACGCCGATGCGCAGCACGTCGACACCGGCGCTCGCGAGACCGGCGACCACGGCGGCCTCCAGGAACTCCCCGGACGCGCGCGGGTCCCGTCCGACCACCGCTGTCGGCCGGTGGCCCGCGAACGTGCCCGCCTCGGCCAGTACGTGGGCCGCCGCAACCGACAGACCCAGCGCCATCTCGGCCGTCAGGTCCGCGTTGGCGACGCCGCGCACGCCGTCGGTGCCGAAGAGTCGTCCCACTTGTCCTCCAGATAGAGCGTCATTACTCGGAGATCATCCGATCGCACAAGCCTGAGAGCATCTTGTGCCGTTATACGCCTCAGCCTGTGATAAACGAACGCCCCGGCGGCACTGTGGCGTGCCGCCGGGGCGTTCG
The DNA here is from genome assembly GCF_055575395.1 of Streptomyces sp. NPDC034103. NCBI lineage: Bacteria > Bacillati > Actinomycetota > Actinomycetes > Kitasatosporales > Streptomycetaceae > Streptomyces > Streptomyces sp. NPDC034103. The sequence goes on from NZ_JBVISS010000011.1 coordinate 317,800, forward strand.
GACGTACCGCTGAAGTGCGAGTACGAAGTGCAGGCAGCGAAGCTTAGCGCTTGCTGTACTGCGGGGCCTTGCGGGCCTTCTTGAGACCGGCCTTCTTGCGCTCGACCGCACGGTCGTCGCGGCGGAGGAAGCCGGCCTTCTTGAGGGCGCCACGGTTGTTGTCGACGTCGGCCTCGTTCAGCGCGCGGGCGACACCGAGACGGAGCGCACCGGCCTGGCCGGAGACACCGCCACCGGCGATGCGGGCGATGACGTCGTAGCGGCCCTCGAGCTCGAGCACCTTGAAGGGCTCGTTGACTTCCTGCTGGTGCACCTTGTTCGGGAAGTAGTCCTCGAGGGTGCGACCGTTGATCTTCCACTTGCCGGTGCCCGGGACGATCCGGACGCGGGCGATGGCGTTCTTGCGACGGCCCAGGCCGGCGGCCGGCTGCGGGTCGCCGAAGCGGGAGGCCGTGGACTCGGAGGTGTACTCGCCCTCGACGGGGACGTCCGACTCCGTGGTGTAGCTGTCGATGTCAAGCTCTTCGAGCGGCTGCTCGGCAGTGGTCTCGGCCACGATGCTCCTCAGATTCTCTTCAGTCTTAGGGGGTGGCCGGACTTACTGCGCGACCTGGGTGATCTCGAACGGCTGCGGCTGCTGCGCGCCGTGCGGGTGCTGGTCACCCTTGTAGACCTTCAGCTTCGAGAGCATCTGACGGCCCAGCGTGTTCTTGGGGAGCATGCCCTTGACGGCCTTCTCGATGGCCTTCTCGGGGTTCTTGTCCAGCAGCTCGTCGTAGCGGACCGAGCGCAGACCACCCGGGTAGCCGGAGTGGCGGTACGCCATCTTCTGGGTCCGCTTGTTGCCGGACAGGTGCACCTTGTCGGCGTTGATGATGATGACGAAGTCACCGGTGTCGACGTGGGGCGCGTAGATCGGCTTGTGCTTGCCTCGCAGGAGCGACGCGGCAGTGGTGGCCAGACGGCCCAGGACGATGTCCTGGGCGTCAATGACGTGCCACTGGCGAGTCACATCGCCGGGCTTGGGGCTGAATGTGCGCACTTCGCAGCCTTTTCTTCTTCAGTGGATGGATGGTGACACACGGCATCACTGAAGCGATCGTGCAGCTGGGGACGACAGTGCCGGGAACACTGCCCGTATGCCGCCCACTGGTAACTGCTCCAGGGAACCTACGTAAGGGCCTCTCGTCTGAGAACGACCAAGCCGATACGCATAACAAACCGCAAGAGTACTCGGGCTGCCCCGTACGGGTCAAAACGAGCCCGCCGCCCCGTCCCCGGGCGTGGCCCGCACCACATCCGCCCCTCGCACCCCGGCACCCCCGGCGGCCCCGTCCAGGAAGAACGCCGCACGAACCACCCCGAGATGCCGCCTTTGCCCCCACTCATTCCCCAACCCCTGCGGCGGTGGAGCCTGTTGAGGCGAACCGGCCCGCCGCGCGCCCCGTCTAAGATGCGCCCCATGAGCTACGGGCAGCAGGGGGGACCCCCGTCCCAGTGGGATCCCTGGAAACCGAATTCCCAGCAGCCGTGGACCAGCGCCGGCGACGGCCAGACCCCGGACTGGGCCGCACTCGCCGAGGCGTCGGAGACCCGCAACAAGCGGCGCAGGCTGCTGTTCGTCGGCGGCGGCGCCCTGGCCACCGTGGCGATCGGCACCGCCGTGGCCGTCGCCGTGGTCTCGGCGAACGGGAGCGACGACGAGGCCTCCACCGCGTCCTCGCTGCCCGCGACCGCCGACATCCCGAGTCAGTCCCCCACGGACCCCTCGTTCGCGCCGACCAGCGCCCCGCCGCCGCTGGACCCGAAGGACTTCGTCGCCGACAAGGCCAAGGACACGGCCCCGCTCAGCGTGGAGACCCTCTTCCCCGGCACGCAGCTGACCATGGGCGAGACCGTGTACAAGAAGGGCGCGGCGAACGACACCCAGACGTGCGCCACGGCCGTCAACCCCGGCGGCACCCTCGGCAAGGTCCTCACCGCCAACGACTGCACCCGCGTGCTGCGGGTGTCCTACGTCCGTGACGGCGTCGCGGTGACGGTCGGGGTGGCTGTCTTCGACACCGAGGCGCAGGCGACCCGGGCCAAGACCCAGGCCGACGTCAAGAGCGTCATCGCCTCCCTGCCCGGCAAGGGCGTGAAGTCCTTCTGCACCTCCGCGATCTGCCGTACGACGACCAATTCCTACGGCCGGTACGCCTACTTCACCGTCGCCGGTTTCACCGACGGCAAGGACGTGACGAAGAAGAGCACCGCGGTCTTCGCCACCGGCGACGACCTGGCCGAGTTCACCTTCCGCCAGATCCGCCGACGCGGCGAGGCGCAGGCGTCGGCGGCCGCCGAACAGTGACGCTCAGCGGGGCTCCCGGGAGCCGTTGAGGACGGGTTCCGCGGGCGCCCCGCCCCGCGCCACCGGCGTGGGCCGTTCCGCCCGCCGGACCACCGTGCTGAAGACCCATGTCCGGTACGACCAGAAGCGGAACAGGGTCGCGACGCCGATGCCGAGGAACTTGCAGACGTTGGTGGCGAGGGTGCTGTCCAGGCCGAGGCCGTACGTGGTGACGTAGAGGACCCCGTTCTCGATGACCAGTCCGATCGCGCTGAAGAGGAGGAAGAGGCTCATCTCCTTGCGCCGGCGCATCCGCGCGTCCGGGTCGCGGTCCCGGTAGGTGAAGTACCGCAGCCCCAGGTAGTTGCTCAGGATCGCGACGGCCGTCGCCAGGACGCCCGCCCTCACGGGCGCCCATCCGGCGACGCCCGTGGCGACGTTGAAGACCCCGAGGTTGACCACGAACCCCGAGGCCCCCACCAGGCCGAACTTGGCCACCTCCCGGTACAGCCTGCCGAACCGGGAGGGAAGCGCGTGCCGTCCGCTCATGATCGCGGCTCAGCCCCGCCGGTTGCGCATCCGCAGCCGCAGCGGCACCAGGGCCGACTCGATCTGCGTCGAGAGGTTCATCTTGGAGACGCCTTCGGTGCGCTCCTCGAAGCGGATCGGGATCTCCACCGCGCTGTGTCCGGCCCGCACCGCCTTGAACTTGAGCTCGACCTGGAAGCTGTAGCCGGCGCTGTCCAGGGTCGCGAGGTCCACGTCCCGCAGGGTGGCGGCCGACCACAGGTTGAAGCCGGCCGTGATGTCGCGGATCTTCGTGCCGAGCACGGTCCGGGCGTACCGGTTGGCGAAGCGGGACAGCAGGACGCGGTGTCGGCCCCACTCCTCGTCCAGCGACCCGCCCTCGACGTACCGGCTGCCGACGACCAGGCCGACGCCGGAGGCCACGGCGGTGCCGAGCATCCGGGGGACCGCCTCGACGGGGTGGCTGCCGTCGGCGTCCATCTGGACGACGTACGCGGCGCCCTCGTCGAGCGCGGCGGTCATGCCCGCGACGTAGGCGCGCCCGAGGCCGTCCTTCTCGGTGCGGTGCAGCACGCTCATCCGACGCCGCCCGGCGGCCTGGTCCGCGTTGTACTTCTCGGCGAGTTCCTCGGCGATCCGCCCCGTGCCGTCGGGGCTGGAGTCGTCGACGATCTTCAGATGCAGCCCGTCGATGCCCAGGCCGAGCACCAGCTCGGCCATCCTCGGCAGGTTCGCCGCCTCGTTGTACGTCGGCATCACGATGGTGACGGGTACACCGGGGTGCCTGTCGTGGTCCTGCATGCTTGTGTGTTCCCTCCCCTAGAGCCTGTCCGCGACCGGCGCGGGTCTGCCCAGCGCGCGGAAGTGCCAGCCCGCGGCGGACCAGCTGTCCGCGTCGAGCGCCCCCCGGCCGTCCACGATCACGGGACGGGCCACCAGTGCGGCCGCGTGGGCCGGGTCGATCTCCCGGAACTGCGGCCACTCGGTCAGATGCAGCACGAGGTCGGCCCCCCGGAGAGCCTCCTCGGCCGACATCGCGTAGCCGAGGAGCGGGAACGCCTTGCGGGCGTTGTCCAGCGCCTCGGGGTCGTACACCGTGACGTCGGCGCCGTCGAGCCGCAGCCGGGCGGCCACGTTCAGGGCGGGCGAGTCACGGATGTCGTCGGAGTCGGGCTTGAAGGCCGCGCCGAGCACGGCGACGCGGGCCCCCAGCACCGTGCCCCCGCACAGCTCCCGCGCCAGTTCGACCACCTTGTCGCGGCGGCGCATGTTGATCGCGTCCACCTCGCGCAGGAACGCCAGCGACACCCCCAGCTCGTCGGCGCGGTGCGCGAAGGCGCGGATGTCCTTGGGCAGACAGCCTCCGCCGAAGCCGACGCCGGCCCGCAGGAACTTCCGCCCGATCCGGTCGTCGTGGCCGATCGCCTCGGCGAGGACACCGACGTCGCCGCCCGCCGCCTCGCAGACCTCGGCCATCGCGTTGATGAAGGAGATCTTGGTGGCCAGGAAGGCGTTGGCGGCCGTCTTGACCAGCTCCGCGGTCGGGAAGTCGGCGACGACCAGCGGCGTCCCGGCCGCCAGGACCGGCTCGTACACCTCCCGAAGGACCGTTTCCGCGCGCGCGGACCGCACGCCGAGGACCAGCCGGTCCGGGCGCAGCGTGTCCTCGACGGCGAAGCCCTCCCGCAGGAACTCCGGGTTCCAGGCGACCTCGACGCCCAGCGTGTCGGCGAGCCGCTGGGCCGTGCCCACCGGCACGGTCGACTTGCCCACCAGCAGCGCGCCCTCCCCCGCGTGCCCGGCGATCGCCGCGAAGGCCGCGTCGACGTGGGCCAGGTCAGCGCCCTCGGCACCCCTGCGCTGCGGGGTGCCGACACACACGAAGTGCACGTCGCCGAAGGCACCGGCCTCGGCGTAGTCCGTGGTGAACCGCAGCCGCCCGCTCGCGGTGTGCCGCGCGATCAGCTCGGGCAGCCCGGGCTCGTGGAACGGCACCCGGCCGGCCCGCAGCGCGGCGACCTTGTCCGGGTCGACGTCGACCCCGAGCACCTCGTGCCCGAGCTCCGCCATGCAGGCGGCATGGGTGGCACCGAGATAGCCGGTGCCGATGACTGTGAGCCGCATCCAGCGGCCTCCTTCGTAACTCTGGGTCAGCCGCTACGTGCGCTCGAGCACCTGGACCACGACGTGGTTCAGCCGCACCGTGCGCCCGGCCTTGAAGGACTTCTCGATCGCGTCGGCCGTCTTCGTGTTCATCCCGGTCAGCGGCGGACGTCCGTCGCTGACGGTGGAGACGAGCCACAACCGGTCGACGCCCTTGAGGCAGCGGGCCGGGTGCTTGCACTCACTGGCGCCGTAGGAGCCGTTCTGCTGCGGGGTCCACTCCATGAGCACGTCCTCGGGCGCCTCGCGGTCCCGCAGCTCGTAGGCGAGGGCGCGGCGCTCCGACATCCCGCCGTTGAAGATCATCCCGTCACCGGGCTTCTCGCCCTCGACGATCACGTTCGCGGCGGCCCGGAAGTCCGGCTCCATCGGCAGGTCCTCCTTGGCGTCGCCGATCCCCGGCCACGCCACGAAGGCGTACCCGGCCGCGGTGACCGCCACCAGCAGCGCGCCCAGGGCCTGGGCGCCGGTGCCCCGGCGGGCCCCGGGTTCCAGCCGGCCCGCGAGCCGGGTGACCGCGGCGGCCACCAGCAGCGTCCAGGCCGGGATGGTGAACAGCAGATACCGCGGCAGGAAGAGGTGGAGCTGGTTGGCGGTGACGAAGGTGAGGACCGGCGGCAGCACCGCCCAGGCGCCCAGCAGCACCGCGTACCGCCCGGCCACCAGCAGGCCGATCACGCCGAGCGCCAGCACGGCGCCACCGGTGATCCAGGAACCGAACAGGTTCTCCGGGAACGACGTCAGGTCCTTGGTCGTGGTGACGTTCCAGGCGATCTGGCCGCTCTGCCCGCTGCCCTGCGCGACCATCGGGAAGGTGATCGACAGCCCCAGCAGGGCCGCCCCGGCGAAGGCGTAGTGGGCGATGCGGTCGCCGCGCCTCTTGGCCAGGACCACCAGCCACAGGTGGCCCGCGAGCACCGACATCGCCACCAGGTGGCTGAATCCGGTGGCCGCCAGGGCGAGGGCGTACAGCGTCCAGTTGCGCAGGCTCGGCCGGTCCAGCGACCGCATCAGCAGCAGGGTGGCCAGCAGCGCGAACAGGGTGGCGAAGGCGTACGGCCGGGCCTCCTGCCCGTACCGGGTGATCGTCGGGACCACCGCGAACAGCAACCCCGCCAGCACCCCGGTGCGCACCGCGAACATCCGCCGCCCGAGGAGCCCGACCAGACCCGCGGAGACCGCCATGGCGAGCGCCTCCGGCAGCCGCAGCGCCGCGGGCGAGTCACCGGCGACGGTCATCCACAGGTGCAGGGAGGCGTAGTACGGCGTGAAGACGACGTCGATGTTGTCGATCAGCCGGCCGAGGTCGTGCCAGGACAGCGAGGACGCCCACCAGGTGGCGTGCTCGTCACGCCACAGCTGGCGACCGCCGAGGCCCGGCAGCACACAGGCGGCCGCGGCGAGCGTGGGCAGCAGGAAGACCAGCCACGCCGAGCCCCCGCCGGCGGGCGTGCCCCGGGCCCGGCGCCGCTCGGAGCGCGTACCGCCCGTACCGGGCGCCTGGTCCTGGGTCTCGTCGACCGGTGGTGTGTATGCCGTCATCGCTTCACCCAGATCCGGTACGGCTCCTGCCCCTCGCCGCCGCCGGACGGCTTCAGCACGGTCAGCAGCCGGTAGTCGGCGTTGCCGCGCAGCGCGTCGGGGACGGTGGCGGCCCGCAGCACGATCGCGTCGTAGGAACCCTTCTCCACCTCGTCCGCCAGGGCCTGGCCGCGCTCCGCCCGGTGCCACTGGCCGGGCCGGGTCTGGGCGCGCAGGTAGTACGCGGAGATCTCCGGGTCGTCGCTCAGATAGGCGCCCTTGCCGTCCACGACCTCGCGCAGGGCGCCGATCATGCCGGCCGAGTCCGGCGGGCGGTACAGCTCGCGGGTCTGTGCCATGCCGATGACCAGCGCGGCGACGTAGATCATGATGCCGATCTGCGGATACCGGATGTGGGCACCCATCATCCGCGAGACACCGAGGCCCGCCATCGGCACCGCGAAGAGCAGCCCGAAGCCGACGTGGATGTGCAGCGAGCTGCCGTTGCCCAGCCAGGCCTGGTAGAGCGGGGCGAGCAGCGCGGTGGCGCACATCGTCAGGCCCAGCAGGGAACGCCGGACCGCGCCCGGGGCATCCCCCTCGGCCCACGGCATCTCGCCCATGCGGGCCCGCCGGATGTAGCCGACGGCACCGATCACCGCGACGAGCAGCACGACCCCGCCCCACTGGACGCTGTCCTTCAGCAGCTCGAACGTGCTGTCGCTACCGTGCGCGTTCCAACCGCTCGGGCTGCCGACGAGCTGGACGCCCACCAGGCACAGGGCACCGGTGGCCGCCGCGAACAGCGCCCCGCGCACGAAGGCACCCGCGCCACGGAAGCGGTAGGCGGTCAGCACCGCGAGCACGGTCATCGTCGGCAGGTACAGCGCCGCCGAGTACGCGGCGAACGGCGCCAGGGCCGCGAAGGGGGCCGCGACCAGCACCGCCGCGGGGCTCGCCTGCCGGGTCCTGACCAGCAGCCACAGGGCGGCGGCGAGCAGGAAGAGCGACAGCGAGTGCGGGGAGGCGTACCGGCCGGTGAAGGCGGTCGACTCCAGGACGGAGTACATGGCGGCGGCGGCGAGGCCGGCCCGGGAGTTGAACAGCATCCGGGTCGCGCCGAACAGCAGCGCGGTCGCGCCGAGCGCCCAGGCCAGGCTGAGCGCCCGGCCCCCGGCGAGCCCGAACGCGGCGACCAGGCCCGCCAGTTCGCCGTCGGACATCAGGAACTTCGCCTCCTGGGCGAAGGCGCTCCCGTCGAGCCGGTACGACAGTCCCGCCTGCACGAGCAGGATCAGGACGAGGGCGCCCCGGCTGATCCACGCCGAGCGGCCGTTGTCGACCGACCAGGACGACACCGGTACCTCGGGAAGCACATAGCCCGGCTCGGGCTCCGGCTCCGGTTCGAGGACGGTGTACTCCGGGACGTAGTACTCGGCGTCGGACTCCTCGGGCGGCCGCTGGTACCGGTGCGGCGGCGGGGCGTACGCGTACTGCTGGGCGTGGGCGTGCTGCTGGGCGGCCGTGGGCTGCTGCGGGACGTACCCGTGCGCCTCCGTCCGGCCGTACGGCTGCTGTTGCCCGCCGTACTGCTGGGCCTGCTGGTCGTGTCCCTGCCGCTGTTCGCCGTACGGCGGGTACTGCTGCTGCCAGTCCTGCCGGTCCTGGTCCGTCCAGTGCCCGCCGCCCTGCTGATGGGGGTTCACGTGCGGGGTACCTCGAATCCGAAGGCGTCGTCAGCGATCAGGCGCTTGAACTCGGCCAGGGCGAGCGGGCTGCTCTGGATGCGCCAGTCGGCCCGCTTGGGGATGTTGAACCACAGGAAGCCGATGACGTCCTTGTCCTGCTCGACCCCCGCGAGCAGCGCGCGCACATCGGCACGCCGCCGCTCGCCGGGCTCCGCGGAGGTCTCGCTGATCAGCACCGGCTTGTCGGTGAACGTCGCGACCTGCCGCTGCGTCGGCCCGTACAGGGCGTCGAAGGTGTGCGCGCCGGTCCGTGTCCAGTAGCCGACGATGCCGACCCAGTCGACGTACGCGTCCCCGGGCCAGTAGGGCTCCAGCCGCACGGACGGCACCGGGTTGACCACGTTCGGGCTCCACACCCAGATCACGTTGGTGGCGCCGACGTCCTGGAAGACGTCGTGGATGTGCCGCCAGGCCTTCGCGAAGGTCTCGGCGGTGGCGTCCTTGGTGCCCCACGGGTACCAGTGGCCGTTCATCTCGTGCCCGAAACTGATCGCGACGGGCACGTCGGTCTCGCGGACGCTCTGCGCGTACTTCTCGATGTACGTGTCCTGCGAACCGTCGGCGATCTTGTCGAGGCCGGGCTCGAACGGCTCCCACGACACGTACAGCAGTCCGCCGTCCTCGAAGACGTTCTGCGCGCCCTCGGCGTTGAAGCCGTCGCCCCACGCGGAGTACGAACCGACCAGGTTCGGCTTCTTGCCGACGGCCTTCGCGAAGGTGTCCACCGGCTTCATCGAGGTGGGCGCGCCGTCCACGGCGACGCCGAAGTAGTCCTTGTCGGGGTGCAGCAGCGGCGTCACGTCGTAGGGCGTGTCGGTCCCGGGGGCGCCGGAGGAGTCGGCGGCCGGCTCCTTGGCGGCGCGGGCCGCGGGATCGTCGTCCCCGCCGAGGACACCGCACCCGGAGGCCCCCGCCAGGACCGTCAACGCCAGACACAGCGGGAGGAGGGCCTTGCGGATCATGCGGGTTCACCTGCCGAGTGGTGTTCCTTGGGCTGGATCAGCGCTCGCGCGACGACCAGTGCGTAGAACAGCCCGGAGGACAGGACGAGGGCGAAGTCCGGCGGATAGCCGGTGAACAGCCGGTACACCGCGGCGCCGACCCAGACCACGGCGGTGCCGCCGCTCCAGATCCACAGGCCCAGCCAGAACCGGCGGGTCTTGTTCTTCTTGGCGCCCTTGGAGCCGGTCGGCTGCCATCCCATGCGCTGCTTGCGCAGGATGTCCCAGATGGCGAAGACATGCGCCCAGCCGTACATCAGCCGGGCCGACCAGGCCTCCAGGCGGTACGGGGACTTGTGCCACATGGGGAAGATCAGAGTCGTGTAGACGATGCTGGGCAGCACCCACACCAGGTGCTTGACCTGGAGCATCTCCGGGCTGGTCAGCAGCAGCACGACGGGGACGAGCGGCGCGACGAAGGTGAACAGCGCCGTGTGGATGTAGTAGAAGAAGCCGGACAGGTAGCAGAGCCGGCTGGAGAACCGGATCGGCGCGTCCCAGAACTTCTTGCTGCCGAGGAGCGACATCGAGCCGGAGCACCAGCGGTACTGCTGGTTGAAGAACGCTCCGGCGGTGTCCGGGCACACCCCCGTGGACAGCGCGACCGGCACGTACTTCAGGTCCCAGCCCAGCCCGCGCAGGTCGAAGCCGGTGTGCACGTCCTCGGAGTGCTCGATGAGGGTGGTGCCGCCGTTGGTCTCCAGGGCCGCGCGTCGGTAGATGGCGCAGGATCCCACACAAATCGCCCCGTCACTGTTCTGCCGGGACACCTGGACGGACCGGTAGAACAGCTCCTGCACCGCGCCCGCCCCGCGCTCGATCCAGTTCTGCGAGTCGAGGACGCGGAAGTACTGCGGCGACTGCACGATCCCGATGCGCTCGTTCGCCTCCATGTACGGCAGCAGCTCCTCCAGGAGGTCGGAGCGCGGCGTGAAGTCGGCGTCGAGGATGAGGATGTACTTGCCGTCCGACTGGCCGAAGCCGAAGTGCAGGTTGCCCGCCTTCTTGAACCAGCCGCGGTTCTCCCGGGTGCCGTAGCGGAACCCGAAGTCCCGGGCCATGGCGGCGAGTTCGGGACTCGCACCGTCGTCCAGGACGAACGGCACACAGGTGCCCGGGTACCGGTCGGCCAGCTGGCGCACATGGGTCCAGGTGTTGTGCAGCACCTCGATCGGCTCCCCGCACACCGGCAGGAAGACATCGACGGTGGGATACACCGGGGGCCGCCAGCCGCGCACGATCCGCTGGTGGTACTCGAAGTCGAAGTCGCGCGTGAAGCCGTTCACACGCAGCGACACCAGGTAGTAGACGACCGTGAAGAAGAGCGGCGGCGCGAAGATCCACGTCAGCGGACTGGCCTTCGCGAGCGCCACCTGGCTGACTGTCAGGCAGCCGAAGCTGACGATGGACGCGAGCGTCAGCACCCACAGGCGCCGCTTGACATACGCATACTTCTCCGCATGTGAGGGCGGCGCGGGCAACAGCCCCATCGGCGCCCGTTCGGCGCCACGCCGTCCTCCGTGCCGTGCGGACCGGCGCCCCCCGGCGCCCGCCTCTCCGGACATGCGGGCAGAGTCAATGAATGACATTCCTACCCTCCGGGCCGAAGCCCGATTCCCCACCCCAAAGAAGCCCCTTTCGAACAAAGGGGCTAGATGGGGAAGGTTATCCGAGAGGTGTGAATGCTGTAAGGGGTGTGGAGAGACGTACGTCCACTACGTCAGGCGATGTCCCAAATATTTGTTGAAAACCCGGGTAACTAACAGGTTTCACATCCGGACGAGCCGCCCAGAGTCCGACGATTCCGGGCTTCCCTGCTCCGCGCGGCCAGCAACTCGTCGGCCGGATACCCCACTTCCTCCAGCGTCAGCCCATGCGGCCGCACCACATGCACCGCCGAGTCCCGCACCCCCGCCGCGAGCACCTTCCCCGGCCAGTCCGCCGGCCGGTGCCCGTCCCCCACGAACAGCAGCGCCCCGATCAGCGAGCGCACCATGTTGTGGCAGAAGGCGTCCGCCCGGACGGTCGCCGTGACGATCCCGTCGGCGCCCCGCTCCAGCCGCAGCTCCTGAAGCGTGCGGATGGTGGTGGCCCCCTCCCGCTTCTTGCAGTAGGCGGCGAAGTCGTGCTCCCCCAGCAGCCGCTCGGCCGCCTCGTTCATGGCATCGACGTCGAGCGGCCAGTCGTGCCACAGCACATGGTTGCGCAGCAGCGGATCGACCCCGCCCGGATTGTCGGTGACCCGGTACGCGTACCGCCGCCACACCGCCGAGAACCGCGCGTTGAAGCCGCTCGGCGCCTCCCGCAACGCCCACACCCGCACGTCCTTGGGCAGCCGCCCGGCGAGCCGCTTCAGCAGCTTCTCGTGGTGCTCGCGCCAGACCTGCTCCGGCAGATCGACATGCGCCACCTGCCCCCGCGCGTGCACCCCGGCATCGGTCCGCCCCGCGACCGTCAGCTCGTACGTCGTACCGCCCGACCGGGTCACGGTCCGCAGCGCGTCCTCGATCTCCCCCTGCACGGTCCGCCGCCCCCCGGCCTGCTTGGCCCACCCGGAGAACCCGCTCCCGTCGTACGACAGGTCGAGCCGGACACGGACATACCCGGCCGCTACTTCTTCACTCACACCGAGATCCTCTCAAGAACAGCAAAGTGGGCCCGCTCCTGTGAAGGAACGGGCCCACTCAGACGCGCCCCCTCAGGGGCGCGGGGAACTGCGCGATCAGCCACGACGAACCCGCGGCCGCCGACCGGACAGCACCCCGCAGAACGCTTACGCGTCCTTCGACTCCTCGGCGGCGTCGGCCTTGGCGGTGTCGACCTTGGTCTCCTCGGCAGCCGGAGCAGCCTCGGAGTCCTTCGCGGCACGCTTGGTGGCGGCCTCGGCCTCACCCGTCGCCTGCTGCGCGACCGTCAGCGCCTCGACCAGCTCGATGACAGCCATGGGCGCGTTGTCGCCACGGCGGTTACCGATCTTGGTGATACGGGTGTAGCCACCCGGACGGTTCTCGTACCGCGGGCCGATCTCGGTGAAGAGCGTGTGCACGATGCTCTTGTCCGTGATGACCTGGAGCACCTGGCGGCGGTTGTGAAGGTCGCCCTTCTTCGCCTTGGTGACCAGACGCTCGGCGTACGGACGCAGCTTGCGCGCCTTCGCCTCGGTGGTGGTGATACGGCCGTGCTCGAAGAGGCTCTTCGCGAGGTTCGCGAGGAGGAGCTTCTCGTGCGCGGCGCTGCCGCCCAGACGGGCACCCTTGGTGGGCTTCGGCATTTCTGTCTCCTGTGTGTCTGCCCCGGCCGTATCAGGTACCGGGGTCAGGAACCCGGTGAGCGGATGCTCACCGGCAACAACCGATCAGGTACTGCTCAGTACTGCTCGGTCTCCACGAAACCCGCGTCCGCGTCGTCGTCGGCGCCGAAGGCGTCGGCGGCGGCCGTGGGGTCGAATCCGGGCGGGCTGTCCTTCAGGGCCAGGCCCATGCCGGCCAGCTTCGCCTTGACCTCGTCGATGGACTTCGCACCGAAGTTGCGGATGTCCAGGAGGTCGGCCTCGGAGCGGGCGACGAGCTCACCCACGGAGTGGATGCCCTCACGCTTGAGGCAGTTGTACGACCGAACGGTGAGCTCAAGCTCCTCGATCGGCAGCGCGAGATCAGCGGCGAGGGCGGCGTCCGTGGGGGACGGGCCCATGTCGATGCCCTCGGCGTCGATGTTCAGCTCGCGGGCGAGACCGAACAGCTCGACCAGCGTCTTACCGGCCGACGCCATGGCGTCACGGGGACGCATGGCCTGCTTGGTCTCGACGTCGACGATCAGCTTGTCGAAGTCGGTCCGCTGCTCGACACGCGTGGCCTCGACCTTGTACGTGACCTTGAGCACGGGGCTGTAGATGGAGTCGACCGGGATACGGCCGATCTCCTGGCCCACCTGCTTGTTCTGCACGGCGGAGACGTAACCGCGGCCGCGCTCGACCGTCAGCTCCATCTCCAGCTTGCCCTTGCCGTTGAGCGTGGCGAGGACGAGGTCGGGGTTGTGCACCTCGACACCGGCCGGGGGCGCGATGTCGGCGGCGGTGACCAGACCCGGGCCCTGCTTGCGCAGGTACATCACGACCGGCTCGTCGTGCTCCGAGGAGACGACCAGCTGCTTGATGTTGAGGATCAGGTCGGTGACGTCCTCCTTGACACCCGGCACGGTGGTGAACTCGTGCAGGACACCGTCGATACGGATGCTGGTGACAGCAGCGCCGGGGATCGACGACAGGAGGGTACGGCGGAGGGAGTTGCCGAGGGTGTAACCGAAGCCCGGCTCCAGCGGCTCGATCACGAACCGGGAGCGGAACTCGTCGACGACCTCTTCGGTCAACGAGGGACGCTGAGCGATCAGCATGTTGCGTTCCTTCAGTCAGGGGCACCCACTATTTGATGCCCTGAGCTACCAGGCAGAGCCTGATCGTGCTACGTACAAGGGTACGGGCGATACGACCCTTACAGAGCCGTACCGCCCGAGAACCACAGCCTGTGAAGGCGACGCGTCAGACGCGGCGGCGCTTCGGCGGACGGCAGCCGTTGTGCGGGGTGGGGGTGACGTCCTGGATGGAGCCGACCTCGAGACCGGTCGCCTGAAGCGAACGGATGGCCGTCTCACGACCCGAACCCGGGCCCTTCACGAAGACGTCGACCTTGCGCATGCCGTGCTCCTGCGCGCGGCGGGCGGCCGACTCGGCGGCCATCTGCGCGGCGAAGGGGGTGGACTTGCGCGAGCCCTTGAAGCCGACGTGGCCGGCGGAGGCCCAGGAGATCACGTTGCCCGAGGGGTCCGTGATCGAGACGATCGTGTTGTTGAACGTGCTCTTGATGTGCGCGTGGCCGTGAGCGACGTTCTTCTTTTCCTTGCGGCGCACCTTCTTGGCAGCGCCCTGACGACCCTTGGGGGGCATCTAGTTACTCCTACGGGGAGGTGGTCGGTCCTACAGCGAAGACCGCTGATGAAGCGTTGTCCGCTGAGGACTACTTCTTGCCCGGCTTCTTCTTGCCGGCGATGGCGCGACGCGGGCCCTTGCGGGTACGAGCGTTCGTGCTGGTGCGCTGACCGCGAACGGGCAGACCACGACGGTGACGGAGACCCTGGTAGCAACCGATCTCCACCTTGCGGCGGATGTCGGCCTGGACCTCGCGACGGAGGTCACCCTCGGTCTTGATGTTGTTGTCGACGTACTCACGAATCGCGACGAGCTGCTCCTCGGAGAGGTCGCGAACGCGGGTGTTCGGGTCGATGCCGGTCTCGGCCAGCGTCAGCTGGGAGAGCGTCCGGCCGATACCGAACACGTAGGTCAGGGCGACCTCCACGCGCTTGTCGCGCGGGATGTCAACACCGGAAACGCGTGCCATTCAATGGCTCCTGGTGGTCTTCGGAGGTCTTCCACAGAACCGGTTCCCAGCCGCCGTACCAGGTACGAACTGGGTCCTCGGCCTCCGAACCGAGGGTGTCAGGCACCAAGGCGCCTGGGCTCTGCGTATGAACATGTTCAGCTCGCGTCGCGCGAATCTCTGCGATGTCGATGCAGAGGGATTGGTCCTGCGTCAGCCCTGGCGCTGCTTGTGGCGCGGGTTCTCGCAGATGACCATGACCCGACCGTGACGGCGGATCACCCTGCACTTGTCGCAGATCTTCTTGACGCTCGGCTTGACCTTCATGGGGTGAGGTTCTCCGGGTCAGTGCCACCATCCGCGTCCCGGGGACCGGGGCACGGGGCGGGGGCAAGATCTACTTGTAGCGGTAGACGATCCGGCCACGCGTCAGGTCGTACGGAGACAACTCCACCACGACCCGGTCGTCAGGGAGGATACGGATGTAGTGCATACGCATCTTGCCGCTGATGTGTGCCAGGACCTGGTGGCCGTTCTGGAGCTCGACCTTGAACATGGCGTTCGGAAGAGACTCGACGACAGTGCCCTCGATCTCGATGGCACCTTGCTTCTTGGCCACGCTTCGCCCTTCGAATCGACTACCTTGATCGACTCTGCGCGAGCGCATGCAGACATGCGGGTGCACCAGAGCCGACGAGTCAGTCTACGACAGCGCCCCCGGAAAGACGAATCGAGAAAGAATGCCCGGGAGAGGAGATCGTTAAGCACGCGCGGACGACCGCGCCCCGTCAGGAGCGGCGGGCACGACCGCACCCCGACAGGAGCGCGCGCAGAACTACGCGGGTCTCAGGCCAGCGGATCCGGAGCGGCGACGACGCCGTACTCCGCCAGCTTCGCCTTGCCCCCGTCGGGAGCCGTGAGCACCAGAGGCCCGTCCACGGTCAACGCGACGGAGTGCTCCCAGTGCGAGGACCACGTGCCGTCGGTGGTGATGACGGTCCAGTCGTCCGACAGCACCTCGGTCCGGGGCGTCCCCAGCGACACCATCGGCTCGATGGCGAGGCAGAACCCGGGAACCAGCTTCGGCCCCTTGCCCCGCCGCCGGTCCACGTAGTTCAGCAGGTGCGGGTCCATGTGCATCTCGGTACCGATGCCGTGACCGCCGTAGTCCTCGATGATCCCGTACTTGCCGCCACCCGGCTTCGGCTGCCGGCGGATGTACGTCTCGATGGCCCGCGAGATGTCGACGAGCCGCGCGCCCTGCTTCATCGCGGCGATACCGGCCCACATGGACTCCTCCGTCACCCGGGAGAGCTCCAGGAGCTCCGGAGCGTGCCCGGAGCCCACGAAGGCCGTGTAGGCGGCGTCGCCGTGCCAGCCGTCGATGATGGCGCCGCAGTCGATGGAGATGACGTCACCGTCCTTGAGGACCACGTCCTCGGAGGGGATGCCGTGGACGACGACCTCGTTCACCGAGGTGCAGATCGTCGCCGGGAAGCCGCCGTAGCCGAGGAAGTTCGACTTCGCCCCGTGCTCGGCCAGCACCTTGCGCGCGACCTCGTCCAGGTCCTTCGTGGACGCCCCCGGCACGGCGGCCTCACGCGTGGCAGCGTGGATGGCGGCGACGACCAGCCCCGCCTCACGCATCTTGGCGATCTGCTCAGGGGTCTTGATCTGGACCATGGGGGGCCTGCGCTCTCCGTCACTCGCTGGTTCGGTTACCTACACAACAGTACGGCCGTGCAGTCCCTCGGGACTCCACGGCCGTACAGGGACGACGCCTACTGGTCGTCGCCCTCACGCTTCAGCGCGGCCAGCGCGCGCTGGGTGACCTCGTCCACCGGACCCATGGCCTCGATCGTGACGACGAGACCCTGCGCCTTGTAGTAGTCGATGATCGGCTCGGTCTGCGTGTGGTAGACCTCGAGCCGGGTGCGGACCGTCGCCTCGGAGTCGTCGTCCCGCTGGTACAGCTCGCCGCCGCAGACGTCGCAGACGCCTTCCTTGGCCGGCTTCTTGTACGACACGTGGAAGACGTGGGCGGAGTCGTTGCGGCAGATGCGCCGACCGGCGATCCGCTTGACGACCTCCTCCTCGGGGGCCTCCAGGTCCAGCACCGCGTCCAGCTTGATGCTCTCGGTGGTGAGCAGTTCGTCCAGCGCCTCGGCCTGTGAGACGTTCCGCGGGAAGCCGTCCAGCAGGAAGCCGTTGACGGCGTCCGGCTGTTCCATACGGTCCTTGGCCATCGCGATGGTGACCTCGTCGGGGACGAGGTTGCCGGCGTCCATGTAGGACTTCGCGAGCTTGCCGAGCTCCGTCTGCTGGCTGATGTTGGCGCGGAACAGGTCGCCCGTGGAGATGTGCGGGACACGCAGCTTCTCGGCGAGGCGCGTGGCCTGCGTTCCCTTTCCGGCGCCAGGCGGCCCGACGAGGACGATTCGCATCAGCGGAGGAACCCTTCGTAATTGCGCTGCTGGAGCTGGCTCTCGATCTGCTTCACCGTCTCAAGACCCACACCCACGATGATCAGGATGCTGGTCCCGCCGAACGGGAAGTTCTGGTTTGCCCCGAAACCGACCAACGCCATCGTTGGAACAAGAGCGATCAGACCCAAGTACAGCGAACCCGGCCAGGTGATCCGGTTGAGTACGTACGACAGGTACTCAGCGGTCGGTCGGCCAGCCCGGATGCCCGGGATGAAGCCACCATACTTCTTCATGTTGTCCGCGACTTCCTCGGGGTTGAACGAGATAGCCACGTAGAAGAAGGCGAAGAAAACGATGAGCAAGAAGTACAGCGTGATGTAGATCGGGTGGTCGCCCTTGGTGAGATTCTGCTCGACCCAGGTCTTCCAGCCGGACTTGCTGCTCGAGAACTGCGCAATAAGAGCCGGGATGTACAGCAGCGACGACGCGAAGATGACGGGGATCACACCCGCCTGGTTCACCTTCAGCGGGATGTATGTCGACGTGCCGCCGTAGGCGCGGCGGCCGATCATCCGCTTCGCGTACTGCACGGGGATGCGGCGCTGAGCCTGCTCGACGAAGACCACCAGACCGACCATGACCAGGCCGACCGCGACGACGGTGCCGAACTCGATCCAGCCGTCGGCCAGCGTGCCCGACTTCTTGATGGCCCACAGCGCGGACGGGAAGGTGGCGGCGATCGAGATGAACATCAGGATCGACATGCCGTTGCCGATGCCGCGGTCGGTGATGAGCTCACCGAGCCACATCACGACGGCCGTACCGGCGGTCATCGTGATGACCATGACGATCGTGGTGAAGATCGACCGGTCCGGGACGATGGTCGAGGCGGTGGTGCAGCCGGAGAAGAGGGCGCCGCTGCGGGCGGTGGCGACGAGGCCGGTGCCCTGAAGAATGGCGAGCGCCACGGTCAGGTAACGGGTGTACTGCGTGATCTTCGCCGTACCGGCCTGGCCCTCCTTCTTGAGGGCTTCCAGGCGCGGGATCACGACGGTCAGCAGCTGGAGGATGATGCTCGCCGTGATGTACGGCATGATCCCCAGCGCGAAGATCGTGATCTGCAGCAGCGCACCGCCACTGAACATGTTGACCAGACCGAACAGGCCCTGGTTCGCGGACGCCTCGTCGACGCACTGCTGGACGGACTTGTAGTCGACGCCCGGGATCGGAACGTGCGTACCGACTCGGTACAACACGATGATGCCCAGCGTGAAGAGCAGCTTCTTGCGCAGGTCGGGCGTCTTGAACGCCCGGGCGAACGCGGTGAGCACGGTGCCTCCTGCGACCCCCGCGCTACTGCGTCAAGGGTGACGGTCTTGAGGTTCGACGGATACAGACGAATACGTAACGGCCAACTGTCGCTCAAGGTGCCCCAGGTTCAGCACCCTGTGAAAGTTGGCAGTGCAGGCCACCTTACCGGCGAGACTGCCACCCTAGGAACGACCAACCGGGGATACCCCTTTTGTGGGGTATCCCCGGTCGGGATCGCTCAAGTCATCGAGACGCCTGAGGTGTTCAGACGAGCTCGGTGACGGTGCCGCCGGCCGCGGTGATCTTCTCCTTGGCGGAGCCGGAGACGGCGTCGACCGTCACCTGCAGCGCCACGGTGAGCTCACCCTGACCGAGGACCTTGACGAGGCTGTTCTTGCGAACAGCGCCCTTGGCCACCAGACCCTCGACGGTGACCTCGCCACCCTCGGGGTAGAGGGCGGCCAGCTTGTCGAGGTTCACGACCTGGAACTCGACCTTGAAGGGGTTCTTGAAGCCCTTGAGCTTCGGAAGACGCATGTGGAGGGGCATCTGCCCACCCTCGAAGCGCTCCGGAACCTGGTAACGGGCCTTCGTGCCCTTGGTACCACGACCGGCCGTCTTACCCTTCGACGCCTCACCACGACCCACACGGGTCTTGGCGGTCTTGGCGCCCGGGGCGGGACGGAGGTTGTGGATCTTGAGCGGGTTGTTCTCCGCCATGATCAGTCGACCTCCTCGACCGTCACGAGGTGGCGGACGGTGTGCACCATGCCGCGGAACTCGGGACGATCCTCCTTGACGACCTGCGTGTTGATGCCCTTGAGACCAAGGGAACGCAGGGTGTCACGGTGGTTCTGCTTGCTGCCGATGTACGACTTCGTCTGCGTGATCTTGAGCTGAGCCATTACGCAGCACCAGCCCCGGCACGCGCACGCAGCAGAGCCGCGGGAGCGACGTCCTCGAGGGGCAGACCACGGCGAGCCGCGATCTCCTCGGGACGCTGCAGGCCCTTCAGGGCCTCCACGGTCGCGTGCACGATGTTGATCGCGTTCGACGAGCCGAGCGACTTCGACAGGATGTCGTGAACGCCGGCGCACTCGAGCACGGCACGCACCGGGCCACCGGCGATAACGCCGGTACCGGGGGACGCCGGCTTGAGCAGGACGACGCCCGCCGCCTTCTCACCCGTGATCGGGTGCGGGATGGTGCCCTGGATACGGGGGACCTTGAAGAAGTGCTTCTTGGCCTCCTCAACACCCTTGGCGATGGCGGCCGGCACCTCCTTGGCCTTGCCGTAACCGACACCGACGGTGCCATCGCCATCGCCCACTACGACGAGCGCAGTGAAGCTGAAGCGACGACCACCCTTCACAACCTTGGCGACACGGTTGATCGCGACGACACGCTCAACGTAAGCAGTCTTCTCGGCGGCAGCTGCGCCACCGTCACGACCCTTACGGTCCCGCCGCTCGCCGCCACCGGCACCGCCACCGCGGCGCTGGGGTCCAGCCATTGGATTACCTCTCTCTTTCCGCTAGCTTCGAGCGGCTCAGAACTTGAGCCCGGCTTCGCGGGCGGCGTCCGCCAGGGCAGCGATGCGCCCGGCGTACTGGTTGCCACCACGGTCGAATACGACGGCCTCGACACCGGCAGCCTTGGCGCGCTCGGCGACCAGGGCGCCGACCTGCTTGGCCTGCGCGGACTTGTCGCCCTCGCCACCGCGGACCGACGTGTCCAGGGTGGACGCCGACGCCAGGGTGTGACCCTTGATGTCGTCGATCACCTGGGCCACGATGTGGCGGTTGGAGCGGGTAACGACCAGACGGGGACGCTCCGCCGTACCGGAGATCCGCTTGCGGATCCGGATGTGACGGCGCTTGATCGCGGCGCGCTTGTAGGCGTCGCCCTTCAGGATCTTCTGTCCGTATGCCATGGCTTACTTACCCGCCTTTCCGACCTTGCGGCGGATGACTTCGCCCTCGTACTTGACGCCCTTGGCCTTGTACGGGTCAGGCTTGCGCAGCTTGCGGATGTTGGCCGCAACCTCGCCGACCTTCTGCTTGTCGATGCCCTCGACCTGGAAGCGGGTCGGGGTCTCCACCTTGAAGGTGATTCCCTCGGGCGCCTCGACGGTGATCGGGTGACTGTAGCCGAGCGCGAACTCGAGGTTCGAACCCTTGGCCTGCACGCGGTAACCGACACCGCTGATCTCGAGCTTCTTCACGTAACCCTGGGTCACGCCGGTGATCATGTTCGCCACCAGCGTGCGGGACAGGCCGTGCAGGGCCTTGCTCTGACGCTCGTCGTTGGGGCGGGTGACGTTCAGAACGCCGTCCTCACCCTTGGCGATCTCGATCGGCGCCACGACGGTGTGAGTCAACTCGCCCTTGGGGCCCTTGACCGAGACCGTCTGGCCGTCGATGGTGACGTCCACGCCGGCGGGAACCGTGATGGGGAGCTTGCCAATACGCGACATAGCTGTTTCCTCCGTTCCCTTCCGCTACCAGACGTAGGCGAGGACTTCCCCACCCACGCCCTTCTTGCCGGCCTGCTTGTCGGTGAGGAGCCCGTGCGACGTGGAGATGATCGCCACGCCCAGGCCGCCCAGCACCTTCGGCAGGTTGGTGGACTTCGCGTAAACCCGCAGACCGGGCTTGGAGATCCGCTTGATGCCCGCGATGGAGCGCTCACGGTTCGGGCCGAACTTCAGCTCGAGAACGAGGTTCTTGCCAACCTCGGCGTCCTCGACCTTCCAGCCCGTGATGAAGCCCTCCTGCTGGAGGATCTCCGCGATGTGAGACTTGATCTTGGACGCCGGCATCGTCACGGAGTCGTGGTACGCCGAGTTCGCGTTCCGCAGACGCGTAAGCATGTCTGCGATCGGATCAGTCATGGTCATGAATTGGCCTTCGGCCTCTCTCGCCGGGGTTTCCAGGTGCCCATCCCTCTCCTCGATCCGAGACGAGGCGGGTGCGGTGCGGTGGACCTACGGCGTAGTAAGTCGTATGGGCGTCCAGGCGCCCAACCCTCCTAGCCTAAGCCATGGAGGGGTGGGCACCTGACACTGCCCTTTACTTACCGAGAGTTCCTGCAGTCCCGAAGTACGGGACTACCAGGAGCTCTTGGTCACGCCCGGCAGCTCGCCACGGTGAGCCATCTCACGAAGGCACACGCGGCACAGGCCGAACTTGCGGTACACGGAGTGCGGACGGCCGCAGCGCTGGCAGCGCGTGTAGCCGCGTACACCGAACTTGGGCTTACGAGCAGCCTTGGCAATCAGAGCCTTCTTCGCCATCTCGCTCACGCCTCCTTGAAGGGGAAGCCGAGGTGACGAAGGAGCGCGCGGCCCTCAGCGTCGTTGGTCGCCGTGGTCACCACGGTGATGTCCATGCCCCGGGTACGGTCGATCTTGTCCTGGTCGATCTCGTGGAACATGACCTGCTCGGTGAGACCGAAGGTGTAGTTGCCACGGCCGTCGAACTGCTTGGGGGACAGACCACGGAAGTCGCGGATGCGCGGCAGCGCGAGCGACAGGGTGCGGTCCAGGAACTCCCACATGCGGTCGCCACGAAGCGTGACGTGGGCACCGATCGGCTGGCCCTCACGCAGCTTGAACTGCGCGATGGACTTACGGGCCTTGGTGACGGCCGGCTTCTGACCGGTGATCGTGGTGAGGTCGCGAATCGCGCCGTCGATCAGCTTGGAGTCGCGGGCGGCGTCGCCCACACCCATGTTGACCACGATCTTGACGAGGCCGGGGATCTGCATGACGTTCTCGTAGGAGAACTCCTCACGCAGCTTGCCCGCGATCTCCTCGCGGTACTTCGTCTTGAGACGCGGAGTGGTGGTGGTAGCCATCAGATGTCCTCACCCGTCCGCTTGGCAACGCGGATCTTGTTGCCCTCGTCGTCGAAGCGGTAACCGACACGCGTGACGACCTTGTTGCCGTCCTTCTCAACGACCAGCTGGACGTTGGAGACGTGGATCGGCGCCTCGGTCGTGACGATGCCACCGGCCTGCGAACCGCGAGCGGTCGGGCCGGCCTTGGTGTGCTTCTTGACCCGGTTGACACCCTCGACCAGGACACGGTCCTCGCGGGGGAAGGCCGCGATGACCTTGCCCTGCTTGCCCTTGTCCTTACCGGTGATGACCTGGACCAGGTCGCCCTTCTTGATCTTCATGCTTACAGCACCTCCGGCGCGAGCGAGATGATCTTCATAAACTTCTTCTCGCGCAGCTCCCGGCCCACCGGGCCGAAGATACGGGTGCCACGAGGGTCGCCGTCGTTCTTGAGAATGACAGCGGCGTTCTCGTCGAAGCGGATGTACGAGCCGTCCGGACGGCGGCGCTCCTTGACGGTGCGAACGATGACCGCCTTGATGACGTCACCCTTCTTCACGTTGCCACCGGGGATCGCGTCCTTGACGGTGGCGACGATGACGTCACCGATGCCCGCGTAGCGGCGACCGGAGCCACCGAGCACACGGATGCAAAGGATTTCCTTCGCACCAGTGTTGTCGGCGACACGCAGTCGCGACTCCTGCTGGATCACGTCTATCTCCTGTTTGTCTGCCGGTTCCCGGCAGGGGCCTCAGTACGAGGACCCCTGCCGAGCCTGGCGGAACTGACCTGCGGGGTTGGCCGCAGGAATTACTTGGCCTTCTCGAGGATCTCGACGACGCGCCAGCGCTTGGTCGCCGACAGCGGGCGGGTCTCCGCGAGGAGGACCCGGTCGCCGACGCCGGCAGCGTTCTGCTCGTCGTGCGCCTTGAGCTTGTTCGTACGGCGGATGACCTTGCCGTACAGCGCGTGCTTGACGCGGTCCTCGACGGCGACGACGACGGTCTTGTCCATCTTGTCGCTGACGACGAGACCCTCACGGGTCTTGCGGAAGCCGCGGGCCTCTGCAGTCTGCTCAGTCACGTTGCTCTCACTCATCAGGCGCTCTCCACCGTCTCGATGCCCAGCTCGCGCTCACGCATCAGGGTGTAGATCCGCGCGATGTCCTTACGGACGGCCTTGAGCCGACCGTGGTTCTCGAGCTGACCCGTCGCCGCCTGGAAGCGGAGGTTGAACAGCTCTTCCTTGGCTTCGCGGAGCTTGTTCAGCAGCTCCTCGTCACCCAGTTCGCGCAGCTCGGACGCCTTGGTACCGGCCGACATCACGCTTCACCTGCCTCGCGCTTGACGATCCGGCACTTCATCGGCAGCTTGTGAGCGGCGCGAGTCAGGGCCTCACGGGCGATCTTCTCGTTGGGGTAGGACAGTTCGAACATGACCCGGCCCGGGTGCACGTTCGCGATCCACCACTCGGGAGAACCCTTACCGGAACCCATGCGGGTCTCGGCAGGCTTCTTCGTGAGCGGGCGGTCCGGGTAGATGTTGATCCAGACCTTGCCGCCACGCTTGATGTGGCGGGTCATCGCGATACGGGCCGCCTCGATCTGGCGGTTGGTCACGTACGCGGGCGTGAGGGCCTGGATGCCGTACTCGCCGAACGCGACCGTCGTACCGCCCTTGGCCTGACCACGGCGCTTCGGGTGGTGCTGCTTGCGGTGCTTGACCCTACGGGGGATCAGCATGTCGGTCAGGCCTCCGTTCCGGTGCTCTCAGCCGGAGCGGCGGCGGGAGCCTCGGCCTTGGGGGCCTCGGCGCCGGCAGCCTGCTGCGGCTTACGACCGCGCCGCTCGCCACCACGGCCACCACGGGCCGGGCGGTCGTTGCCGCCACCGCGAGCCGGGCGGTTACCCGCACGGGCGGCAGCGTTCTCGGCGCGGACCTCGGCGATGTTCTTGACGTCGCCCTTGTAGATCCAGACCTTCACACCGATGCGGCCGAAGGTCGTCTTGGCCTCGAAGAAGCCGTAGTCCACGTTCGCGCGGAGCGTGTGCAGGGGCACACGGCCCTCGCGGTAGAACTCCGAGCGGGACATCTCGGCGCCACCGAGGCGGCCACCGCACTGGATCTTGATGCCCTTGGCGCCCGCCTTCATCGCCGACTGCATGCTCTTACGCATGGCGCGACGGAAGGAGACACGGGAGGAGAGCTGCTCGGCAACGGCCTGAGCAACCAGCTGAGCGTCCGTCTCGGGGTTCTTGACCTCGAGGATGTTCAGCTGGACCTGCTTGCCCGTGAGCTTCTCGAGGTCACCGCGGATGCGGTCGGCCTCGGCGCCACGGCGGCCGATGACGATGCCGGGACGCGCGGTGTGGATGTCCACACGCACACGGTCACGGGTGCGCTCGATCTCCACCTTCGAGATACCGGCGCGCTCCATGCCGGACGTCATCATCCGACGGATGGCGACGTCTTCCTTGACGTAGTCCTTGTACAGCTTGTCGGCGTACCACCGGGACTTGAAGTCCGTGGTGACACCGAGCCGGAACCCATGCGGGTTAACCTTCTGGCCCATTACCGGGTTCCTTCCTTGCTGCTGACGACCACGGTGATGTGGCTGGTCCGCTTGCGGATCCGGTAGGCACGGCCCTGGGCGCGCGGCCGGAACCGCTTCAGGGTCGGGCCCTCGTCGACGTACGCCTCGGAGATGAAGAGGCTGTCGGCGTCGGTGTGGTCGTAGTTGTGCGCGGCGTTGGCGATGGCGCTGTCCAGCACCTTGCCGACGGGCACTGAGGCTGCCTGCGGAGCGAATCGCAGAACAGCCTGAGCCTCCGTGGCATCCATGCCACGGATAAGGTCCACCACGCGGCGGGCCTTCATGGGCGTAACGCGGATGTACCGCGCCTGGGCCCTGGCTTCCATGGTTGTCCCTCTCAGTTACTTACGTGTCTGAATGCGATCCGCGTTTAGCGGCGCTTCGACTTCCGGTCGTCCTTGACGTGACCCCGGAAGGTGCGCGTCGGCGAGAACTCGCCGAGCTTGTGGCCGACCATCGACTCGGTGACGAACACCGGGATGTGGGTCTTGCCGTTGTGCACCGCGATCGTGTGGCCGAGCATGGCCGGGACGATCATCGAGCGACGGGACCAGGTCTTGATGACGTTCTTAGAGCCCGCTTCGTTCTGGGCGTCCACCTTCTTGATCAGGTGGTCGTCGACGAAGGGCCCCTTCTTGAGACTACGCGGCATCTAAACCCGCTCCTAGCGCTTCTTGTTCGTCTTGCGGCGGCGGACGATGTACTTGTTCGAAGCCTTCTTCGGCGAACGAGTACGACCCTCCTTCTGACCCCACGGGGAGACCGGGTGGCGACCACCGGAGGTCTTGCCCTCACCACCACCGTGCGGGTGGTCGACCGGGTTCATCGCGACACCACGGACGGTCGGGCGAACGCCCAGCCAGCGCTTACGGCCGGCCTTGCCCCAGTTGATGTTGCTCTGCTCGGCGTTGCCGACCTCGCCGACGGTGGCGCGGCAGCGCACGTCGACCAGGCGGATCTCACCGGAAGGCATACGGAGGTGGGCCATCTGGCCCTCCTTCGCGAGCAGCTGCACGGAGGCACCGGCGGAGCGGGCGAACTTGGCGCCGCCACCGGGACGGAGCTCGATCGCGTGGATCGTGGTACCGACCGGGATGTTGCGGAGCGCCAGGTTGTTGCCCGGCTTGATGTCGGCCCCGGGACCGTTCTCGACGCGGTCACCCTGCTGCAGGTTGCGCGGGGCGAGGATGTAGCGCTTCTCGCCGTCCGCGTAGTGCAGCAGCGCGATGCGCGCGGTGCGGTTGGGGTCGTACTCGATGTGCGCGACCTTCGCCGGCACGCCGTCCTTGTCGTGACGACGGAAGTCGATCACTCGGTAGGCGCGCTTGTGTCCGCCACCCTGGTGGCGAACGGTCACACGACCGGAATTGTTACGGCCGCCCTTGCTGTGCAGGGGGCGAACCAGCGACTTCTCCGGCGTGGACCGCGTGACCTCGACGAAGTCGGCGACGCTGGAGCCACGACGGCCCGGCGTAGTCGGCTTGTACTTGCGGATTCCCATTTCTCAGTCCTCGTCCGATATCGGACGATCCAGACCGCCCTTAGGCGGTCGGACCGCCGAAGATGTCGATACGGTCGCCCTCAGCAAGGGTCACGATCGCGCGCTTGGTGCCGGCACGCTGGCCGAAACCGGTGCGGGTCCGCTTGCGCTTGCCCTGGCGGTTGATCGTGTTGACCCCGGTGACCTTGACCGAGAAGACCGCCTGGACGGCCTGCTTGATCTGGGTCTTGTTGGCGTTGGGGTCGACGATGAACGTGTACTTGTTCTCGTCGAGGAGCGCGTAGCTCTTCTCCGACACGACCGGCTTCAGCAGCACGTCACGGGGGTCCGTGTACGACTTGCTGAGCGGCGTCTCGACGGTGTTCTTGCCCTCGGCGGCGTGACGACGCGCCTTGGCGACGCGCGCGGCCTTGGCGGCCTTGGCCGCCTTGGAGGCGATAGAGGGGTGACGGATGGCCATCAGACCTCAGTCCCTTCGGTGTCGTTGGCCTTCGGGCCGGCGACGAAGGACTCGAGAGCGGCCTGGGTGAAGACCACGTCGTCCGAGACGATCACGTCGTACGTGTTCAGCTGGCCCGGCTCCAGGATGTGGACCTGGGGCAGGTTGCGGGCGGACAGCCACGCGGCCTCGTCGGCGCGCTCGACGACCAGGAGCAGGTTCTTGCGCTCCGAGATCTTGCCGAGCAGCGTGCGAGCGGCCTTCGTGGAAGGAGCCTCGCCCTCGATCACGCCGGTGACGACGTGGATGCGGTTGTTGCGGGCCCGGTCGGTGAGGGCGTGACGCAGCGCGGCAGCCTTCATCTTCTTCGGGGTCCGCTGCGAGTAGTCACGCGGCACGGGACCGTGCACGACGCCACCACCGGCGAACTGCGGGGCACGGGTAGAGCCCTGGCGCGCACGGCCGGTGCCCTTCTGACGGTAAGGCTTCTTACCGCCACCACGAACCTCGCCGCGGGTCTTGGTCTTGTGGGTGCCCTGACGGGCAGCCGCGTTCTGCGCGACGACGACCTGGTGGATCAGCGGGATGCTGATCTTCTCCACGCCGAAGATCTCCGCGGGGAGTTCGACGCTTCCGGTCTTCTCGCCGGCAGGCGAAAGGATGTCAACAGTGCTCATCGGTACCTCAGGCCCCCTTGGCCGCGGTGCGGACCAGGACGAGGCCGCCGTTCGGACCGGGAACCGCGCCCTTGATGAGCAGCAGACCCTTCTCCGCGTCAACGGCGTGGACGGTCAGGTTCTGGGTGGTGACGCGCTCGTTGCCCATGCGACCCGCCATGCGGAGGCCCTTGAACACACGGCCCGGGGTGGCGCAGCCACCGATGGAGCCGGGAGAGCGGTGCTTGCGCTGGGTGCCGTGACCGGCGCCGAGGCCCTTGAAGTTGTGACGCTTCATGACACCGGCGAAGCCCTTGCCCTTGCTCTTGCCGGTGACGTCGACCTTCACGCCCGCCTCGAAGACCTCGGCGGAGATCTCCTGGCCGAGGGTGTACTCGGAGGCATCCGCGGTGCGGATCTCGACGAGGTGACGGCGGGGGGTGACGTCGGCCTTGGCGAAGTGACCCTTGAGGGGCTTGTTCACCTTGCGCGGGTCGATCTCGCCGAAGGCGATCTGGACCGACTCGTAGCCGTCGACATCGTTCGTGCGGACCTGGGTGACGACGTTCGGGCCGGCCTTGACGACGGTGACCGGAACAACACGGTTGTTCTCGTCCCACACCTGCGTCATGCCGAGCTTCTCGCCCAGGATGCCCTTGATCTGCTTAGCCATTCTCAGATCACCGACCCTTAGAGCTTGATCTCGATGTCGACACCGGCCGGGAGGTCGAGTCGCATCAGAGAGTCAACGGTCTTGGGCGTCGGGTCGAGGATGTCGATCAGGCGCTTGTGCGTGCGCATCTCGAAGTGCTCGCGCGAGTCCTTGTACTTGTGCGGCGACTTGATGACGCAGTACACGTTCTTCTCAGTGGGCAGCGGCACCGGGCCCGCGACCGACGCACCAGTACGCGTCACCGTCTCGACGATCTTCTTCGCCGAGCTGTCGATGACCTCGTGGTCGTAGGCCTTGAGCCGGATGCGGATCTTCTGTCCCGCCATGGCTACTCAGTAGTCCTTTGTCTCGTTTAACGCTCTGGAACCCGGTGTTCCTGGTTCCCGTCCTCCGACCCCCGAGGTCGGGCGTGTCGCGCTCCCGCTGACACAGATGCCCCTTGTTCGAGCATCCCTTGCCTGGGAACACGGCCCTTGCGAACCGCGGGCCGGGGGCGGAAGGCCCACCGGGTGCCTGGTCTGTGCCGCACCTTGCTTCCCGAAAGATTCCCGTACGTCCGCCCCAGCGCTGCCGTGAGGCAGTTAGGGCGACGAGTACTGTGGGACTCGCTTCCGGTCCTCCCGGCGGGAGGCGCGCAGCATCAACACTCGACCGAGCAACTCGGACAGTCTGCCATATGGGGCAGCACCTTCGCCAATCGAGCCGGAGACAATACCCCGAAGGTGACGAACGTCAAACCATCGGCCGCGCGGCGCATGTGCCCCGGGAGGGCAGATCACCGGGCCCGGTCAGGCCGACGGCGACCTCACCCGGACCGGGGGACCCGGGTGCGCGAGCTCGCGACCACCGACTCTCCGGCGTTCCGCGAAGCTCCCGTCACCCACACGCCCCCAGTCCGTCAGCAGTCCGTCAGCAGTCCGTCAGCGGCCGCAACTCCCCGACGCCCAGCGGCCGTTCACCCCGTACCCTCACCCCCATGCCCCGCACCACCCCACCCCGCCCGCTGGACGTCGCCGCCCGCTTCCCCGAGTTGGCGCCGCTGGCCCGCACAGCCGTACGGCTGCACCCCACGCCCGGCGACCCCACCCCGGCCGACAGTTCCATCGGCGGGCCCCTGAGGTGGCCGGCGGACGAGCCCTGGCCCACCTGTCCGCAGCACGACGGCCCCACACACCTCGGGCACTCCCCCGACGACGTGCGCCTGCGCCGCCGTATCCTCGCCGAGGCCTGGAGCCGCCCCCGGGCCGCGGGCGCCGACTTCCTGAGCCCCCGGGAGCGGGAGCTCTACGACCGGGCCTCGGAGGAGCGTCAGATCCCCCAGGACGGCCCCGTCCCGCTGATCCCGGTCGCCCAGCTCTACGCCCGCGACATCCCCGCGCTGCCCCGGCCGGACGGCACCGACCTCCTCCAGCTGCTGTGGTGCCCCTTCGCCCACGAGGACCACGTGCCCCGCACCGAGCTGCGCTGGCGGACCTCCGCGGAGGTCACCGACCCGGCGGCCGCGGCGCCCGAGCCGTCCGTCGTCGGCAGGGACCGCTTCCTGCCCGAACCGTGCGTCCTGCACCCGGAGCCCGTCACCGAGTACCCGGCCCCGCACGAGCTCCCCGAGGAACTCGCCGACCGGGTCGAGGACTGGGCGGAGAGCCAGGGCGCGGTCTACCAGTACGACCTCGCCGTCGCCCCCGGCTGCAAGGTCGGCGGCCACGCCCCCTGGAGCTCCACCGACCCCTTCCCCATGGCCTGCCCCGAGTGCGGCGCGGCCGTACGCCCGCTGCTCACCGTCGACGGCTACGAGTACGACGGCGGCAGCCGCAGCTGGCGGCCGTACGAGGACTCAGGGCCGGCCACCCCCACCCGCCTCGCCATCGGCCGGGACCACGCCCTCCAGCTCTACGTCTGCACGGTGTCGTACGACCACCCGCACCTGCGGAACGTCCAGTGACCCGGCCGCACCGGCCGCCGGCTCAGGGGCTCCCCGTCTCGGAGACGCCCTCCGCGAGTTGACCGACCACGTCGAGGATCCCCCGACCGAGTGATGTCGGGGCGATCAGCAGCCCGAAGACCAGCGCGAGCGCCACCGTCACGCCCTGGTCGGACCGGCTCCGGGCGTGCACCGTGCGACGCAGTCGCAGGCCGATGACGACGGCCAGCAGCACCGCCACATCGATCGTCAGCATCATCAGGCGAGTCCTCCCCGTGCGCGAACGCGTCCCGGCCATGAGCGACATGTACGGTACGCACCGCGCCTAGTGCCCGACTCGATCCCGCCGCCCCCGGGCCCGCCGCGCGCATGCGAAAGGGCCCGCACGACCGAAGTCGTACGGGCCCCTTCAGGTGCTCGCTGGAGCTACCAGGCTGTCAAGCCAACAAGACTTACTTGTTGATCTTGGTGACCTGGCCGGCGCCCACGGTCCGGCCACCCTCACGGATGGCGAACTTCAGGCCCTCTTCCATGGCGACGGGCTGGATGAGCTCCACCTTCATCTCGGTGTTGTCACCCGGCATGACCATCTCGGTGCCCTCGGGGAGGGTCACGACGCCGGTCACGTCCGTCGTACGGAAGTAGAACTGCGGACGGTAGTTGTTGAAGAACGGCGTGTGGCGGCCGCCCTCGTCCTTGGACAGGATGTAGGCCTGGGCCTCGAACTCGGTGTGCGGCGTGACCGAACCGGGCTTGATGATGACCTGGCCGCGCTCGACGTCCTCGCGCTTGATGCCACGGAGGAGCAGACCGACGTTCTCACCGGCCTGGCCCTCGTCGAGCAGCTTGCGGAACATCTCGATGCCGGTGACCGTGGTGGTGGTCTTCTCGGTCTTGATGCCGATGATGTCGACGGTCTCGTTGACCTTGAGGACACCACGCTCGATACGACCGGTGACGACGGTGCCACGACCGGTGATCGTGAAGACGTCCTCGATCGGCATCAGGAACGGCTTGTCGACGTCGCGCTCGGGCTCCGGGATCGACTCGTCGACGGCCTTCATCAGGTCGAGGACGGTCTGGCCCCACTCCTTGTCGCCCTCAAGGGCCTTCAGAGCGGACACCTTGACGACCGGCAGGTCGTCGCCCGGGAACTCGTACTCGGAGAGGAGCTCACGGACCTCGAGCTCGACGAGCTCCAGGATCTCCTCGTCGTCCACCATGTCGGCCTTGTTCAGGGCGACGACGATGTACGGAACGCCGACCTGGCGGGCCAGGAGCACGTGCTCCTTGGTCTGCGGCATCGGGCCGTCGGTGGCGGCGACCACGAGGATGGCGCCGTCCATCTGCGCCGCACCCGTGATCATGTTCTTGATGTAGTCCGCGTGACCGGGGCAGTCGACGTGGGCGTAGTGACGGGTCTCCGTCTGGTACTCGACGTGCGCGATCGAGATGGTGATACCGCGCTGGCGCTCCTCGGGCGCCTTGTCGATCTGGTCGAACGCCGAGGCCTCGTTCAGGTCCGGGAACGCGTCGTGCAGCACCTTGGTAATGGCGGCCGTGAGGGTCGTCTTACCGTGGTCGATGTGACCGATGGTGCCGATGTTGACGTGCGGCTTAGTCCGCTCGAACTTCGCCTTCGCCACGGGGGTCCTCCTGGGAGTGGTTCTGGTACGCCTGCTTCATCGGCGCCAGGTGATCTTTGCTGTCAAATCCCGGGCCCGGGGTCGTTTCGCCACGATGGTGGCGGAACGACCCGTGAGGCTCCGGGGTCAAGCCTAAGGCGTGTGAACGCGGTGCGTGGAACGCAGGTGCGTTACTCGCCCTTGGCCTTCGCGATGATCTCCTCGGCGACGTTCCGCGGAACCTCGGCGTAGGAGTCGAACTGCATCGAGTAGCTTGCGCGACCCGACGTCTTGCTGCGGAGGTCTCCGACGTAGCCGAACATCTCCGAGAGGGGCACGAGGCCCTTCACGACGCGGGCACCGGCCCGCTCCTCCATGGCCTGGATCTGACCACGGCGGGAGTTGATGTCGCCGATGACCTCACCCATGTAGTCCTCGGGCGTGGTGACCTCGACGGCCATCATCGGCTCGAGCAGCACGGGGCTGGCCTTGCGGGCGGCCTCCTTGAAGGCCTGCGAGCCGGCGATCTTGAACGCGAGCTCGGAGGAGTCGACCTCGTGGTAGGCACCGTCGAGAAGCGTGACGCGGACGCCCGTCATCTCGTACCCGGCGAGGATGCCGAACTGCATGGCCTCCTGCGCACCGGCGTCCACCGAAGGGATGTACTCCTTCGGGATACGGCCACCGGTCACCTTGTTCACGAACTCGTACGAGGCGTCGCCGCCCTCGATCGGCTCGATCGCGATCTGCACCTTGGCGAACTGACCGGTACCACCGGTCTGCTTCTTGTGGGTGTAGTCCACGCGCTCGACGGCCTTGCGGATCGTCTCACGGTAAGCGACCTGCGGCTTACCAACGTTGGCCTCGACCTTGAACTCACGGCGCATACGGTCGACCAGCACCTCAAGGTGCAGCTCGCCCATACCACCGATGATGGTCTGGCCCGTCTCCTCGTCCGAGTGGACCTGGAACGACGGGTCCTCCTCGGCCAGGCGCTGGATCGCGACGCCCAGCTTCTCCTGGTCGCCCTTCGACTTGGGCTCGATGGCGACCTGGATGACCGGCGCCGGGAAGTCCATGGACTCCAGGATCACCGGCTGCTTGTCGTCGCTCAGCGTCTCACCGGTGGTGGTCTGCTTGAGGCCCATGACGGCGACGATGTCGCCGGCGCCCACCGACTCGATCTCCTCACGCTTGTTCGCGTGCATGCGGTAGATCTTGCCGATGCGCTCCTTCTTGCCCTTGACGGAGTTCAGCACGGCGGTGCCGGACTCCAGGCGACCGGAGTAGATCCGGACGAAGGTGAGCTTGCCGAGGTGCGGGTCGCTCATGATCTTGAACGCGAGCGCCGACAGCGGCTCCTCGTCGGACGGCTTGCGCTTGATCACGACCTCGGGGTCCTTCACGTCGTGGCCCTCGATGGCCTCGACGTCAAGCGGGGTCGGGAGGTAGCGCACGACCGCGTCGAGCAGGGGCTGGACGCCCTTGTTCTTGAACGCGGTGCCACAGAACACCGGGGTGACCGTGGTGTCCTTGGACTTGCCGGACGCGATGGTGATGCGACGGATCGCGGCGTACAGCTGCTCCACGGAAGGCTCCTCGCCCTCCAGGTACAGCTCCATGATCTCTTCGTCGTTCTCGGCGACGGCCTCGATGAGCTTGCCGCGGTACTCCTCGGCAGCCTCGGTGTGCGTGGCCGGGATGTCGACGACGTCGTACATCTCGCCCTTGGCGGCCTCGGCGGACCAGACGAGCGCCTTCATGGTGACGAGGTCGACGACACCCTTGAAGTCGGCCTCGGCGCCGATCGGCAGCTGCATGACGAGCGGCTGGGCGCCCAGGCGGTCCGAGATCATGTCCACGCAGCGGTGGAACTCGGCGCCGGTACGGTCCAGCTTGTTGACGAAGCAGATGCGCGGCACGCCGTAACGGTCGGCCTGACGCCACACCGTCTCGGACTGCGGCTCCACACCGGCGACGCCGTCGAACACCGTCACGGCACCGTCGAGTACGCGGAGCGAACGCTCCACCTCGACGGTGAAGTCGACGTGACCCGGCGTGTCGATGATGTTGATGGTGTGGTCGACGCCCTCAAGCGGCCAGTGACAGGTGGTGGCAGCAGAGGTGATCGTGATGCCACGCTCCTGCTCCTGCTCCATCCAGTCCATGGTGGCGGCGCCGTCGTGGACCTCACCGATCTTGTACGAAACGCCGGTGTAGAACAGGATCCGCTCGGTGGTGGTCGTCTTGCCCGCGTCGATGTGGGCCATGATCCCGATGTTGCGGACCCTGGCCAGGTCAAGCGAAGTGGTAGCCATAAGGCTTCAGTCTTCTCTCGGTCTCGATGGGGTCTGCGACTACCAGCGGTAGTGCGCGAAGGCCTTGTTGGACTCGGCCATCTTGTGCGTGTCCTCGCGCTTCTTCACGGCCGCACCGAGGCCGTTCGAGGCGTCGAGAAGCTCGTTGAGCAGACGCTCGGTCATGGTCTTCTCGCGACGGGCGCGGGAGTAACCGACGAGCCAGCGCAGCGCCAGGGTGTTGGCGCGGCCGGGCTTGACCTCGACCGGCACCTGGTAGGTGGCGCCACCGACACGGCGGGACTTGACCTCGAGGGTCGGCTTGATGTTCTCGAGAGCGCGCTTCAGCGTGATGACCGGGTCGTTGCCGGTCTTCTCGCGCAGACCCTCCATGGCGCCGTAGACGATGCGCTCGGCGGTGGAGCGCTTGCCGTTCAGCAGCACCTTGTTGATGAGGGAGGTCACCAGAGGAGAACCGTAGACCGGGTCGATGATGACCGGGCGCTTCGGGGCGGGGCCCTTACGAGGCATTCTTACTTCTCCTTCTTGGCGCCGTAGCGGCTGCGGGCCTGCTTGCGGTTCTTGACACCCTGGGTGTCGAGGGAACCGCGGATGATCTTGTAGCGAACACCCGGCAGGTCCTTCACACGGCCACCACGCACGAGCACGATGGAGTGCTCCTGCAGGTTGTGTCCCTCACCCGGAATGTAAGCGGTGACCTCGATCCCGCTGGTCAGACGCACACGCGCGACCTTACGCAGGGCCGAGTTCGGCTTCTTCGGGGTGGTCGTGAACACACGCGTGCAGACGCCGCGACGCTGGGGCGAACCCTCGAGTGCGGGCGTCTTGTTCTTCTCGACCTTGTCCTGCCGGCCCTTCCGGACCAGCTGCTGGATCGTAGGCACTACTTCTCCGGTTTCTGTGTGCCGAATGGTGAAGCTAACCTGGAACATCTCCGACCCACGCGGTCGGGTGTGTCGAACCCGCGGACTTCCACCCGAAGGCGAGAAGGGCGCAGATTTCGGTGGCCGAATCAGGCTCGCCGTGCGGTTGATGGACACGCACGAGAGCCAGGGCACACCCCAGGCACAAGGTCTGAGCGTACCTACCGCACGGACTTCGGTCAAAACAAATGGAGTGGGATCCGACACGCCGGACGTTCGCCTGTCAAGGGGTCTCGTGCCCGCCACTGGCCGAATCGCGCTCTTCCGGCCCCCGCGATCTTGGGCTTTCAGTACGTTGACCCGTCTTCGCAGCGGGGCCCGCAAGGGGATTCGGGGGATGTGGCATGACGACGTGGACGCCGGCGTACTCGCCGGACGACGGGGGCCTGGACGACCGGGTGCCGTTCCTGGCGCGCCTGGAGAGCGAGGACCGCTCCACCCTACTGGCGCTCGGCCGCTCCCTGGACTTCCCGCCGCGCACGGTCCTGCTGCGCCAGGAGGAGCCGTCGGCGCACGTCCTGTTCCTCGTCGACGGCTGGACCAAGGTCACCGCGGCCGCCGCCAGCGGGTACGAGGCACTCCTCGCCCTGCGCGGCCCCGGCGACGTGGTCGGTGAGTCCGCGGCGCTGACCG
Source organism: Streptomyces sp. NPDC034103 (assembly GCF_055575395.1). Lineage (NCBI taxonomy): Bacteria > Bacillati > Actinomycetota > Actinomycetes > Kitasatosporales > Streptomycetaceae > Streptomyces > Streptomyces sp. NPDC034103. The sequence goes on from NZ_JBVISS010000011.1 coordinate 353,317, forward strand.
GCCGCCCGCGCGGGGCCACGGTGACCGCCCTGGAGCCGGTCCGGGCGGTCGCCGTCGACCGGGAGCGCTTCCGGGGCTTCCTGCACGGCTCCCCCGCGGCCTCCTTCGTCCTCCTCGGCCTCACCGCGGACCGCACGCGCGCGGCCGACCGGCGCCGACTGGAGTTCGCGTCGATGAGCGTGCGCGAGCGCTTCGCCGTGCTGCTCCTGGACCTGGCCCGCACCCACGGCCGCCGCACCCCGGAGGGCGTGGAGCTCGCCGTCCCGCTCAGCAAGCAGGAACTGGCGGGCTCGGTGGGCGCCTCCCGCGAGATGGTCCAGCGCCTGCTGAAGGAACTGCGCGACAAGAACGTGGTCGCCACGGGCAGGCGCGCCATGCTGATCATGCGCCCGGACGTACTGCGCCGCATAGCCGCGACAGACCCGGCAACGGGCATCCCCTCCCCACAACGACCACACGAGGTCTGACCCCGGCCACGGGCGCATTCGGGTGCCCCTGATGCGGCGCAGCCGCTGTCAGGGGCGCGGGGAACCGCGCGACCAGCCACGACGCGCCCGCACCCGGCAGCGAGACGCCGAGCGGCACCCCACGGCCCCTCCCGCACTGTGCACACGGTCACATTCCGACTGCGTCATCCGCCCTCCACGTCCCACCCCTCCCTCCCGCACGCTTCTCGTCTGCACGCCCCACCCCTTCGAGAGGCGACCATGAGCGACCCCGTGAGCCGCACGATCCTGCTGCTGGACATCGAGCGGTACAGCGACCGGGACGACGTCGAACAGGCCTATCTGCGGCGCATGCTCTACGACATCACCGACCGCGCCCTGCGGAGCGCCGGCATCGACGAGACCCGCCGGCTGCGGGCCGACCGCGGGGACTCGGTGATGGAGCTCATCGACGCGAGCGCCCCGGTCACGGCGCTGCTGCGGGCGCTGCTCGGGGAGGTGCCGGCGCAGTTGAGGGCGGTCAACCGGATGGCCTCGCGGTCGGCGCAGATCCGGCTGCGGGCCGTCGTCGCCACCGGCTGGGTCGCCGTGGACGAGCACGACGGCTGGGTCGGCTCCGACCTGAACCACGCCTGCCGGCTGCTCGACGCCGACGTCCTGCGCACCGCCCTGCGCGAGCGCGCCGACGACTTCGCCCTGTGCGTCTCGGACCCGCTGTACGCCGGGGTCGTACGGCACGACCACCCGGGCATCCCCGCCGACGGCTTCCACGAGGTCACCGTGGACAGCAAGAACGGCCCGCTGACGGCGTGGCTGCACGGCCCGGTCCCCGGGGCGGCGGCCGGTCGGGACCACCGGGAGCGGGAGCAGGCGCCGGGCGGATCGGGGGACCGCCCGGCGCCGCGGGTGCCCGAACAGGGCGGCCCACGCCAGGACCGCCCGGCGCCGGACGGAACCAGGGGAGCCCCGGCGCCGGGCCCCGCCGTCAGCTTCGGCGGCGGGTCGGTGAGCTTCGGCGGCGCCTTCGTCGCCGGGAACCAGTACGGCGGGGTCAGCGGCGGCCAGGTCACCGGTGACGTCCACCCGGGCGCCCGGGAGCGGGGTGAGCCCGCGTGAGCACCCCGCAGGAGGACAGCCCGGGAGCGGCCGTCCAGGGCGAGCAGTCCGCCCCCGAGGAGCCCGGCAAGGGCGGCGGCACCGACGAGCAGGCCGAGGAGCACGACCAGCCGCAGGATGCCTGGGAGGCCCGGCGGGACCTCATCGACCACAGCCCGCGCACCATGCGCCTGGGCGACCGGACCCGCTTCGGCGGGGGCATGGTCGGCGGCGACCAGTACGGCGGGGTCAGCGGCGGCCAGGTCACCGGTGACGTGATCATGGGCAGCAAGACGGAGGTCCACGTCGCGATACCCGGGCTCACCTCCCCCGGCGCGGCTTCCGGCGAGGTGCCGCGTGCCGCCCTGGACCGGCTCGCCGAGAGCTTCGTCGCCGACGAGCGGGTCATGGCCGAACTCACCGAACGGCTGCGGCGAGACCGTGTCCTCGTCCTGTCCGGACCCCGCTTCACCGGCCGCCGTGCGGCCGCGCTGATGCTGCTGCGCGGACTGGACGCGCTGCCCGTACGCGCACTGGAACGGGACACCCCGCCGGGCAGCCTGCCCGAGGCGTTCGGCGCGGAGGACGGTGCCCGCGGTTACCTCCTGAGTGACCTCGGCACGCGCCGCGACCGCCCGTTGCGCGAGCCGCATCTGCTGGCCGCGAGGGACCGGCTCGTGGAGCAGGACGCGTACCTGGTCGTCACCGTCGGCCCCACCGCCGTGCTGGAGGACGTCGTACCCGTCGAGTGGCGGCCGCCGCTCGCCGCCGACGTCCTCGCGGCCCACCTGCGCGCCCGCACCGACGACGGGACCGCCGCCAAGCTGCTCGAACTCCCGGACGTGACCGAGTTCCTCACCCGCAGCCATCAGCTCCGCGAGGTCGCCGCGTTCGCCGGGCTGCTCGCCCGGTACGCGGCCGGGGAGGTGGCCGAGGCCATGGTCGCGCAGTTCTCCCTGGCCACGCTGGAGGCCCAGGTGCAGGAGTGGTTCGAGGAGGACGAGAGCGCGATCCCGCTGCGCGACAAGGCGTTCCTGGTGGCGCTGGCGGCGTTCGACGGCGGCCCCTACGCCCTCACCGCCGAGCTCAGCGACCTGCTCCACCGCTTCCTCCAGAAGACCGAGAACCCCGGCCGCCCGCCCGAGGTCCCCGTCTTCGGCACCCACATCGGCAAGCGGCTCCAGCTCGCCCGCGCCGAGGAGTACGAGGACGACGAGCACACCGAGTGGGGCCCGGTCACCCAGCGCAAGGCGGCCTTCCGAGACGAGCGCGCCTCGCTTGTGCTGCTGCGCGAGGTCTGGACGGGGCACCCCTCCGCCCGCCCAGCGCTCATCGAATGGCTGCGCCGCCTCGCCGACGACGGCCGCCCGCTGGTGCGCACCCGGGCCGCCTCCACCGTCGCCGTCCTCGCCCGCACCGACCTGCCCTCGGCGATGGCGCTGATCCTCGAACCCTGGGCCACCTCCAAGCGGTTCCGCCAGCGCCTGGTCGCGGTCAACGCGCTCACCTTCGCCCACCTCATCGACACCCCCAACATCCCGCGCATCCTCGACGCCTGGTGCGAGGCCGACGACGCCCGGCTGCGCTGGGTGGCGGTACGGGCGTACGGGCTGCTGGGCCCGGAGCGCCCCGCACAGGCGCTGGCCGCGCTGCGCAAGGCCACCCGCAGGCTGTACGCCGACGGCCCCGACGACCTGGACGAGGCCGTGGCGGGTGAACTCGCCGAAGCGGTCGAGCTGTTGCTGCTCTCCCCCGCGGGCGAGGAGGTCCTCGCGGAGCTGCGGACCCACCTGGGCGACGACCGCGCGGTGCACGACCTGACCCTCGCCGGTTTCGTCGCCGCCTGCGGTCGCACCGACGACGGCGAGCCGTACGGCACCCCGCTCGTCCTCGGCTGGTACGCCCGCGCGGCGACCCAGGGCACCGGGAGCGCGGCGCACGACCTGCCGTTGCTGTGGCGGGCCGCGCTGGCCGACGCCCGCTGCACCCGGCACGCGCTCGCCGTACTGCACGACTGGGTGCTGATCGCCGAACGGTCCACGGCCACCGAGTGGGCGCTCGCCGCGCTGCTGCCGGCCCTCGTCACCACGCCCGAGGAACACCTGCGGCTGAGCCACCTGCTGCGGACCATGCCCGGCGAGGACGGCAACCCGCCGCCCCCGGTCGCCGCCCGCCTGCTGACCACGCTGCCCAACCGCTGACCCGCCCCGGGTCGGCACCGCCGAGGAGAACCCACCCCATGCCCACCTTCCGCCAGCCCGAGTGGCAGCAGGACGCCGACCGGCACACCGAGCTGATCGACCCGGTCCTGACCGTGCGCCAGCTCTCCCGCTTCGAGTTCAACCTCAGGTCGTACGTCCGGATCGACCACGCCCTGGTCTTCGCCACGGCGAAGGGCGGCTACGAGCCCTATCTGCCGCCGCGCCGGCCGACCCGCGGCGAGGTAGCGACCAACCGGTACACGGCCGTGTACGAGGTCGACATGGGTGTCCACCCGCACACCGCCGAGCTGCCGCTGCCCAGCGACAACGACGCCTTCGAGTTCACGGCCCAGGTCGACCTGTCCTGGCAGGTGCTGGACCCGGCCCGGTTCGTCGCCTCCGGCCACCGGGACGTGCCCGGACTCCTCCTGGGCGAACTCCAGCAGGCGGCCCGTCCGGTCACCCGCCGCTTCGCCATCGCCGACAGCGCCCCGGCCGAGCGGGAACTGCTGGACGCGATGAACCTGCTCGGCCCGCTGGGCGCCCCCGCGGGCCTCCAGGTCACCTGGACCCTGCGACTGCGCCGCGACCAGGAGAACATCGACCACCAGCGCCGACTCCAGGCCATCGACCACTCCGCCGAGGAGCAGATCCGGGTCGCCCGGCGCGGCATCGACATCGACGCGCTCCAGGTGGACCGGGCCATGGCCCACGGCGGCCGGCAGCAGGAACTCCTGCTCCAGCAGCAGCGCTGGCAGCACGAACAGGCGATGCTCCACAGCCGGCAGACGCTGGAACTCCAGCGACTGGAGGCCGAGAAGGTCGACTTCTACCAGTGGCACCTCCAGCAGGGCGGCGTCCACCAGTGGGCCCTCCATCTCGCCCAGCACCCCGAGGACTCCCGCCTGGTGATGCAGAGCATGCGCGAGGACCAACTCCGCATGATCCAGGCCCAGATGGACCTGGTGAAACAGCTCCTGGGCAGCGAGGCCGCGGAGAACTGGGAACTGGAGGGGCCCAAGCAGCTCGCCCTGCGCACCGTCCACGACATCCTCAACCAGCGCCTGCCGGGAGTGGCCCAGCCGACCCTGCCGGAGGGCGGCGGCCCGCCGGGGGCACCGGGGCCCGCCGCCCCCGGTCAGGCGATGCCGGACGCGACCGAGGACCGGCCGCACGGGGAGGCCGTACCCGAGGCGGAGTCGGACCCCACACCGGCCGCACCGACCCCGACCCCGTACCCCGGACCCCCTGCACCCGGCTCTCCGTACGGCACCCCCGGCCCGTACGCCACCCCTGGCCCGTACGGCACCCAGCCCCCCACCGCGTACGCCCCGCCGCCCCCGCCGTTCCCCCAGAGCCCCTACTCCGCGATGCCGCCGCCCTCGGTCCCGCCCGCCCCCGCCCCCGGCTGGCAGCCCCCGCCCGGCTACGGCCGCACCCCCACGCTCCCCGACGCGGTCGCCCCGGACGGCCCGCCGCCCCCGAGCGCGCCCACCGCGCCCGACGGTCCGCAGGAGAACCCCGTATGACCACCCCGGCCCCCGCCCCGGCCGCGGATCCGCCCGCGGCCGACCCGGCCCTCGTCCCGCTCTGCGAGCGTCTGCTGGGCGAGCTGCGGACCGAGGTCGCCCGGGCCGACACCAAGGCATCCGTGCTGGTCGCCGCCCTCGGGATGACCGCCGGGGTCCTCAGCGGGCTGCTGGCCGGCCGGGACTGGACACCGGCCGCGCTGACCACCCCGGGCACCGTGCTGTGGTGGGCGGGGGCGGCCGCGCTCGTCCTGTCGCTGTCCGCCCTGCTGCTGGCGGTCCTGCCCCGCTTCCACTCCCCGTCCTGGGCGCCGGGGCGCCCGCTGTCCTACTTCGGCGACATCCGACAGGCCGTCCGGCACGGGCAGTTGGAGACCGCGCTGGCCGCGACCCGGCGCGCCCCCGTGGCCGCGCTGACCAGCGCTCTCACCGAGATGAGCCGCATCGCCGTACGCAAGCACCAGTGGATCCGCACCGGCCTGATCGCGTTCTGCGTCGGCACCGTCCTGCTCCCCGCCGCACTGCTGCTCGGCTGACACACACCGCCGACCGGCCACCGCTCCCGTGAAGGAACCGACATGACCCAGCCACCCCGGTACCCCGGGCAGCAGCCCCAGTACCCCCAGCCGGCACCGACGTATCCGCACCAGCCGCCTCCCCCGCAGTACCCGTCCGCGCAGACCCCGCCCGCCTACCCCACCGCCCAGATACCGCCGCAGTACCCCCAGGCCGCGCCGCCCAGCGCTCCTCCCCCGGTCGCCCCCGCCGGTCCGGTCCACCCCCACCACATCAGCACCGACGCCCGCCGGATCCACCTCTCCCACCAGCAGCGCCGCACCGACGCCACCACCGTCGGGAGCCTCCTCCTGCACCTGCCGAACTTCCTGTGCAGCCTCTTCGTCGTCGGCCTGGTCTCCGCGCTCTTCGGCGACCTCGCCGTCGTCGTGATCCTGCTCTGGATCGCCAGCGGCGCACTCGTCTTCCATCGCCCCACCGAAAGCGCCCTCGCGCGCCATCTGCTCCGGCTGCGCTACCCCACGCCGCAAGAACGAGCCAAACTCGAACCGGTCTGGCGTGAGGTGACCGCCCGCGCCGGAGTCGAGGGCCGGAACTACGAACTGTGGGTCGAGGACAGCGACGGCCTGAACGCGGTCGCCGCCGCCGGTCACATCGTCGGCGTCACCCGCTTCGCCATGAACCAGCTTCCCAACGGTGAACTCGCCGCCGTCATGGCCCATGAGCTGGGCCACCACGTCGGCGGCCACGCGTGGTCCGGTCTCCTCGGTCACTGGTACGCCCTGCCCGGCCGGATCGCCTGGCGCGTGCTGAAGGTCCTCTCCACGATCGCCTTCCACGTCTCGAAGGCCTTCGGCTGCCTCGGCGTCGGCTTCGTCGTCCTGCTCGTCGGGGGGCTGGCCCTCGCGACCGTCAGCACCCTGTACGGGCTTCCGCTGCTGATCCTCGGGGTGCCGTACGCCCTCGCCGCGGTCGGCCGGCGCTCCGAACTCCGCGCGGACCAGCACGCCGCCGCCCTCGGCTTCGCGCCGATGCTGGCCGCGGTCCTCGACAAACTGCACCAGCAGGAGCAGTACGAGCGGGCCGCGCTCACGGCCCTGAACGGCGGTGTCCCGGTCCAGGAGAGCGCCCTCAACCGGTTGCTGTCCTCGCACCCCGACCACCACACCCGGCTGCACCACCTCCAGCCGTACCTCCAGCCGCAGCGGCCGTACTGAGCCGGGCGGCCCGGACCCACCGAAGGGCGGCCCCCGTTCAGGAGACCGCCCTCCAGGAGGCGCGTTCAGCCGCTCCCGATGGCCAGCGCGAGCAGCAGGGTCAGGAACACCGTCCAGGCCGCGACCGACATCCACCCCAGGACCAGCCCGAGCAGCGCCAGCGCGTCGCCGGTCTCACCGGTGCGCTGGATCTCCGAGCGCGCCGCGTGCCCGAGCACGACCGCCGGGACCCCGGTGAGCCCGAAGCTCGGCAGACACAGCACCCCGCACACGGCGGCCCCCACGGCCTTGCCGTTGGTCCGCGGCCGCGGCAGCGCCACGAAGGTCCGCGGCACCGCCATGACCGGCTGCGCCATGAGCGGCTGCGCCAGCGGCCCCTGCGGCAGATCCCCGACCAGCAGCGCCAGCTCCCCGACGGTCCGGGCGGCGTAGGCACGGGCCACCCGCCGGTCGAACTCCGCCTTCTCCAGGCGCCCCTCCCCGTACCCCGCCCTGAGCACGTCCACGGCGCGTTCCCGGTCGGCGTGGGAGGCGAGCATGCCCGACGACGGCACAGCGTGCGGCTGCCAGGGCTGCGGCGCCCCCTGCCAGGGCTGCCACGAAGGATTCGACACGGCGTACCTCCCCTACCCCCCGAGCTCCCTCCATGATGCGCCGAACCGGCATTTGCGGCACAGACCGCGTCACCCGCGGGAACGCCGAAGGGCGGCCACCCCGTCGAAACGGGGCGACCGCCCTTCAGAACCACCTAGCCGGCTGGCTCCTACTGGTTGTACGGACCGTAGTCGTAGTCCTCCAGCGGAACGGCCTGGCCGGAGCCCGTGCCGAACGGCGAGTAGTCGATGTCGTCGTAGCCGACGGCCGAGTACATCGCGGCCTTGGCCTCCTCGGTCGGCTCGACCCGGATGTTGCGGTAGCGGGACAGACCCGTACCGGCCGGGATGAGCTTACCGATGATGACGTTCTCCTTGAGGCCGATGAGGCTGTCGGACTTGGCGTTGATCGCCGCGTCCGTCAGCACTCGGGTCGTCTCCTGGAAGGAGGCGGCCGACAGCCAGGACTCCGTCGCCAGCGAGGCCTTGGTGATACCCATCAGCTGCGGACGGCCCGAGGCCGGGTGACCGCCTTCCTGGACCACACGACGGTTCTCGACCTCGAACTTCGAGCGCTCGACCAGCTCGCCGGGCAGCAGCTCGGCGTCGCCCGACTCGATGATCGTCACGCGGCGCAGCATCTGCCGGATGATGATCTCGATGTGCTTGTCGTGGATCGACACACCCTGCGAGTTGTAGACCTTCTGGACCTCGCCGACCAGGTGGACCTGGACGGCACGCTGGCCCAGGATGCGCAGCACGTCGTGCGGGTTGGTGGCACCCACGGTGAGCTTCTGGCCCACCTCGACGTGCTCGCCCTCGCTGACCAGGAGTCGGGCACGCTTCGAGATCGGGTACGCCGTCTCGTCGCTGCCGTCGTCCGGGGTGACGACGATCTTCTTGGTCTTCTCGGTCTCCTCGATCCGGACGCGGCCGGAGGCCTCGGAGATCGGGGCGACACCCTTCGGGGTACGGGCCTCGAAGAGCTCGACGACACGCGGCAGACCCTGGGTGATGTCGTCACCGGCCACACCACCGGTGTGGAAGGTACGCATCGTCAGCTGGGTACCGGGCTCACCGATGGACTGGGCGGCGATGATGCCGACCGCCTCACCGATGTCGACCAGCTTGCCGGTGGCCAGCGAGCGGCCGTAGCACATGGCGCAGGTGCCGACCTGGGACTCACAGGTCAGGATCGAGCGGGTCTTGACCTCCTCGACACCGTGGTGCACGAGCTGGTCGATGAGCACGTCACCGAGGTCCACGTTGGCCGGCGCGATCACCTTGCCGTCGATGACGACGTCCTCGGCGAGCATGCGGGCGTAGACGCTGGTCTCGACGTCGTCCGCCTTGACCAGGACACCGGCGGCGTTCTTCGAGGCGATCCGCAGCTTCAGACCGCGCTCGGTGCCACAGTCCTCCTCGCGGATGATGACGTCCTGCGAGACGTCCACCAGACGACGGGTCAGGTAACCCGAGTCGGCGGTACGCAGGGCGGTGTCCGCCAGACCCTTACGGGCACCGTGCGTGGAGATGAAGTACTCCAGCACGGACAGGCCCTCACGGAAGGACGCCTTGATGGGACGCGGGATGGTCTCGTTCTTGGCGTTCGACACCAGACCACGCATACCGGCGATCTGCCGCATCTGCATCATGTTTCCTCGGGCACCCGAGTCAACCATCATGAAGATGGGGTTCGTCTTGGGGAAGTTCTCGTTCATCGCCTCGGCGACCTCGTTGGTCGCCTTGGTCCAGATCGCGATGAGCTCCTGAGTGCGCTCTTCCTTGGTGATCAGACCGCGCTCGTACTGCTTCTGGACCTTCTCGTCCTGCGCCTCGTAGCCGCGGACGATCTCCTTCTTCGCCTCGGGAACGACGACGTCGGAGATGGCGACGGTGACACCGGAACGGGTCGCCCAGTAGAAGCCGGACGCCTTCAGGTTGTCGAGCGTCGCCGCCACGATGACCTTGGGGTAGCGCTCGGCGAGGTCGTTGACGATCTCGGAGAGCTGCTTCTTGCCCACCGAGTAGTCGACGAACGGGTAGTCCTCGGGCAGCAGCTCGTTGAAGAGCGCGCGGCCCAGGGTGGTCCGCAGACGGAACGAGTCACCGTTCTGCCACTCCGGCTCACCCTCCTCGCGCACCGGCGGCGTCCAGCCACGCGGCGGGATGGTGCCCACCGGGAAGCGGATGTCGATCGGCGACTGCAGCGCCAGCTCGCCCGCGTCGAACGCCATGATCGCCTCGGCCGTGGAGCCGAACGCGCGGCCCTCGCCCTTGGTGTCACGCAGCTCGCCGTCGGTGGTGAGGAAGAACAGACCGAGGACCATGTCCTGGGTCGGCATCGTCACCGGACGGCCGTCGGCGGGCTTGAGGATGTTGTTCGAGGACAGCATCAGGATGCGGGCCTCGGCCTGCGCCTCCGCGGAGAGCGGCAGGTGGACGGCCATCTGGTCACCGTCGAAGTCCGCGTTGAACGCGGTGCAGACGAGCGGGTGGATCTGGATGGCCTTGCCCTCGACCAGCTGCGGCTCGAAGGCCTGGATGCCGAGGCGGTGCAGGGTGGGAGCACGGTTCAGCAGCACCGGGTGCTCGGCGATGACCTCTTCGAGGACGTCGTACACGACCGTGCGGCCGCGCTCCACCATGCGCTTGGCGCTCTTGATGTTCTGCGCGTGGTTCAGGTCCACCAGGCGCTTCATCACGAACGGCTTGAACAGCTCCAGCGCCATCGCCTTCGGCAGACCGCACTGGTGCAGCTTCAGCTGCGGACCGACGACGATCACGGAACGCGCGGAGTAGTCCACACGCTTGCCGAGCAGGTTCTGACGGAATCGACCCTGCTTGCCCTTCAGCATGTCGCTGAGGGACTTCAGCGGGCGGTTACCGGGACCGGTGACCGGGCGACCACGACGACCGTTGTCGAAGAGGGCGTCGACGGCCTCCTGGAGCATGCGCTTCTCGTTGTTCACGATGATCTCGGGCGCACCGAGGTCGAGAAGGCGCTTCAGTCGGTTGTTCCGGTTGATCACACGGCGGTACAGGTCGTTCAGGTCGGAGGTCGCGAAGCGGCCACCGTCCAGCTGCACCATCGGGCGAAGGTCCGGCGGGATGACCGGCACGCAGTCCAGCACCATGCCCTTGGGGCTGTTGCTGGTCTGCAGGAACGCGGAGACGACCTTGAGGCGCTTGAGCGCACGGGTCTTCTTCTGGCCCTTGCCGGTACGGATGATCTCGCGGAGGCGCTCGGCCTCCTCGTCGAGGTCGAAGGACTCCAGGCGCTTCTGCAGCGCCGCGGCACCCATCGAACCGTCGAAGTACGTGCCGAAGCGGTCCCGCAGCTCGCGGTAGAGCAGCTCGTCGCCCTCCAGGTCCTGGACCTTGAGGTTCTTGAAGCGGGTCCACACCTCGTCGAGGCGGTCGATCTCGCGCTGCGCACGGTCACGCAGCTGCTTCATCTCCCGCTCGGCGCCTTCGCGCACCTTGCGGCGCACGTCGGCCTTGGCGCCCTCGGCCTCCAGCTCGGCCAGGTCGGTCTCGAGCTTCTTGGCGCGGGCCTCCAGGTCGGAGTCGCGGCGGTTCTCGATCTGCTGACGCTCGACGGAGACGTGCGCCTCCAGCGAGGGCAGGTCACGGGTACGGCGCTCATCGTCGACGTACGTGATCATGTACGCGGCGAAGTAGATGACCTTCTCGAGGTCCTTCGGGGCGAGGTCGAGCAGGTAGCCCAGCCGCGACGGAACGCCCTTGAAGTACCAGATGTGCGTGACGGGCGCGGCGAGCTCGATGTGGCCCATCCGCTCACGGCGCACCTTGGCGCGCGTGACCTCCACGCCACAGCGCTCACAGATGATGCCCTTGAAGCGGACGCGCTTGTACTTGCCGCAGTAGCACTCCCAGTCCCGGGTCGGACCGAAGATCTTCTCGCAGAAGAGTCCGTCCTTTTCGGGCTTGAGCGTGCGGTAGTTGATCGTCTCGGGCTTCTTGACCTCGCCGTGGCTCCACTGACGGATGTCGTCAGCGGTGGCCAGACCGATCCGGAGCTCGTCGAAGAAGTTGACGTCGAGCACTATGCGTCAATCCCTCTCAGGGTTGTAAGTCATGGGGTCTGATACGGGGGTCCTGGGGCCGGCGGCCTTCTGAGCGAAGGCCGCCGAACTCCCGTCAGACCTCTTCGACGCTGCTCGGCTCGCGCCGGGACAGGTCGATGCCAAGCTCCTCCGCAGCGCGGAAGACGTCCTCGTCGGTGTCGCGCATCTCGATGGACATGCCGTCCGAGGACAGCACCTCCACGTTGAGGCACAGGGACTGCATCTCCTTGATGAGCACCTTGAAGGACTCGGGGATGCCGGGCTCGGGGATGTTCTCGCCCTTGACGATGGCCTCGTAGACCTTCACGCGGCCGGTGACGTCGTCGGACTTGATGGTCAGCAGCTCCTGGAGGGCGTACGCGGCGCCGTATGCCTCCAGCGCCCACACCTCCATCTCACCGAAGCGCTGGCCACCGAACTGGGCCTTACCACCCAGCGGCTGCTGGGTGATCATCGAGTACGGACCGGTCGAGCGCGCGTGCAGCTTGTCGTCGACCAGGTGGTGCAGCTTGAGGATGTACATGTACCCGATGGAGATCGGGTCCGGGAACGGCTCACCGGAGCGGCCGTCGAACAGCCTCGCCTTACCGGTCGGCTGCACCATGCGCTCGCCGTCGCGGTTCGGGATGGTGTGGTTCAGCAGACCCGCGAGCTCGTCCTCACGGGCACCGTCGAAGACCGGGGTCGCGACGTTGGTGCCGGGGGCGACGGAGTCGGCACCGATCACCTGGAGGCGCTGGGCCCAGTCCTCGCCGAGACCGGAGACGTCCCAGCCGCGGCTGGCGAGCCAGCCGAGGTGGATCTCCAGGACCTGTCCCGGGTTCATTCGGGACGGCACACCCAGCGGGTTGAGGATGATGTCGACCGGAGTTCCGTCCTCGAGGAACGGCATGTCCTCGATCGGAAGGATCTTCGAGATGACGCCCTTGTTGCCGTGACGGCCGGCGAGCTTGTCACCGTCGGTGATCTTGCGCTTCTGCGCCACGTACACGCGCACCAGCTGGTTCACACCGGGGGGAAGCTCGTCGCCCTCCTCGCGGTCGAAGACGCGGACGCCGATGACCTTGCCGATCTCGCCGTGCGGGACCTTCAGCGAGGTGTCACGGACCTCACGGGCCTTCTCACCGAAGATCGCGCGCAGCAGGCGCTCCTCCGGCGTCAGCTCGGTCTCACCCTTGGGCGTGACCTTGCCGACGAGGATGTCGCCGGCGACGACCTCGGCACCGATCCGGATGATGCCGCGCTCGTCGAGGTCCGCGAGGACCTCCTCGGAGACGTTCGGGATGTCCCGGGTGATCTCCTCGGGGCCGAGCTTGGTGTCACGGGCGTCGACCTCGTGCTCCTCGATGTGGATCGAGGAGAGGACGTCGTCCTGCACGAGGCGCTGCGACAGGATGATCGCGTCCTCGTAGTTGTGACCCTCCCACGGCATGAAGGCCACAAGCAGGTTCTTGCCCAGGGCCATCTCGCCGTTCTCGGTGGCCGGACCATCGGCGAGCACCTGGCCCGTGATGATGCGGTCGCCCTCGTTGACGATGACCTTCTGGTTGACCGAGGTGCCCTGGTTGGAGCGGGCGAACTTGGCCAGGCGGTACGTGATGTACGTGCCGTCGTCGTTGGCGGTGGTGATGTAGTCCGCGGAGACCTCCTGGACCACACCGTCCTTCTCGGCCTTGACCACGTCGCCGGCGTCGACCGCGGAGCGGTACTCCATGCCGGTGCCGACGAGCGGGGCCTCGCTCTTGATGAGCGGAACGGCCTGACGCATCATGTTCGCGCCCATGAGGGCACGGTTGGCGTCGTCGTGCTCGAGGAACGGGATCATGGCGGTCGCGACCGACACCATCTGGCGCGGCGAGACGTCCATGTAGTCCACGTCGTCACCGGGGACGTAGTCGACCTCGCCGCCACGACGGCGGACCAGGACGCGGTTCTCGGTGAAGCGCAGGTCGTCGTCGAGCAGGGCGTTGGCCTGCGCGATGACGAAGCGGTCCTCCTCGTCGGCCGTCAGGTAGTCGACCTCGTCGGTGACGACACCGTCGGTGACCCGGCGGTACGGCGTCTCCACGAAACCGAACGCGTTGACGCGGCCGTAGGAGGCGAGCGAACCGATCAGACCGATGTTCGGGCCTTCGGGCGTCTCGATCGGGCACATACGGCCGTAGTGGGACGGGTGCACGTCACGGACCTCGAAGCCGGCCCGCTCACGGGAGAGACCACCCGGGCCAAGAGCCGACAGACGGCGCTTGTGGGTGAGACCCGACAGCGGGTTGTTCTGGTCCATGAACTGCGACAGCTGGCTGGTGCCGAAGAACTCCTTGATGGAGGCGACGACCGGCCGGATGTTGATCAGGGTCTGCGGCGTGATCGCCTCGACGTCCTGGGTCGTCATGCGCTCACGGACGACGCGCTCCATACGAGCCAGACCCGTGCGGACCTGGTTCTGGATGAGCTCGCCGACGCTGCGCAGACGACGGTTGCCGAAGTGGTCGATGTCGTCGGTCTCGACGACGATGCTCGTACCCCGGTCGCCGACCGTCTCGGTCTCGCCCGCGTGCAGCTTCACCAGGTACTTGATCGTCGAGATGATGTCCTCGACGGTCAGGATGCCGGCGTCGAGCGGAGCGTCCGCGCCCAGCTTCTTGTTCACCTTGTAGCGGCCGACCTTGGCGAGGTCGTAGCGCTTGGGGTTGAAGTAGAGGTTCTCGAGCAGCGTCTGCGCGGCCTCACGCGTGGGGGGCTCGCCCGGACGCAGCTTGCGGTAGATGTCGAGCAGCGCGTCGTCCTGGCCCTGGGTGTGGTCCTTCTCCAGGGTGGCGCGCATGGACTCGTACTCGCCGAACTCCTCGAGGATCTGCTCGGTGGTCCAACCGAGGGCCTTGAGGAGGACGGTCACGGACTGCTTGCGCTTGCGGTCGATGCGGACACCGACCATGTCGCGCTTGTCGATCTCCATCTCCAGCCAGGCACCCCGGGACGGGATGATCTTGGCCGAGAAGATGTCCTTGTCGGACGTCTTGTCGATGGAGGAGTCGAAGTAGACACCCGGCGAACGGACCAGCTGCGACACCACGACACGCTCGGTGCCGTTGATGACGAAGGTGCCCTTGTGGGTCATGAGCGGGAAATCACCCATGAAGACCGTCTGGGACTTGATCTCGCCGGTCTCGTTGTTCGTGAACTCGGCCGTCACGAAGAGCGGGGCCGCGTACGTGAAGTCACGGTCCTTGCACTCGTCGATGCTGTTCTTCGGCGGCTCGAAACGGTGGTCCCGGAAGGTCAGCGACATCGACCCGGAGAAGTCCTCGATCGGGGAGATCTCCTCGAAGATCTCCTCCAGACCGGACTTGGTGGGGACGTCCTGACCGGATTCCAGAGCCTCCTCGACCCGACTCTGCCAAGCGGTGTTGCCGAGCAGCCAGTCAAAGCTCTCGGTCTGCAGCGCGAGCAGGTTGGGAACCTCGAGAGGCTCCTTGATCTTTGCAAAAGAGATGCGCAGCGGGGCAGTGCTGGCAGCGTTGTTCGTATTCGCGGTCGAGGCGTTGCGCGAGGCGGCCAAGAGGGGGTCCTTCCGAGGGCTCGGACTCACTACGCGCGTACCGGTCCCTCTCCCGCGCACAAAGACAGGCTCCCCCTGATCCGGCATTTACGGCCGTCAGGGAAGTACTGATCGTCATGGCTGAGGCGAGGGCAGACCCCTGGTGACGGGCAGGGGGCAGCTAACAGGCAGCGCAAAGGGTCAGTGTAGCCACTTGGCGCACTGATGTCCAGCCCCGATTTTCTTTGATCCTCGTCACCCTCAACGCTTTCGGCACGCCTGCCCTCAACGCACGTTGATACTGCCCTCTTCGTCGCCGATCCATGCCTCGGATTCGGACCGTTCTGGCGACGCGTCCTGAGAATTGCGCGCTGCGTGCGGTTCGTCAAGGCCTGTCTTGCCCAAAACCGGGTGCCGCGCTCGTCACTTGCGGTGTGCCTCTGGCCAGCCACCAGGGGCGCTCAAGGGGCACGACGAAGATCACCATACTCCCCACCACCACGGTCCCGAGGCAGCCGCCACGACGCCCTCGGGAACGCCGAAGAGCGACCACCCGGATGGATGATCGCTCTTCGGTGCGTCAGCGTTACAGCCCTCTTACGAGGCCTGCGGCGCAGAGCGAGTCCGTGCGGACCCGCGAGGTGTTACTTGACCTCGACGGAGGCGCCGGCGCCCTTGAGGGACTCGGCGGCCTTCTCGGCGGCGTCCTTGGCGACCTTCTCGAGAACGGGCTTCGGGGCGCCGTCCACGAGGTCCTTGGCCTCCTTCAGACCCAGGGAGGTCAGCTCACGCACGACCTTGATGACCTGGATCTTCTTCTCGCCGGCGCCGGTGAGGATGACGTCGAACTCGTCCTTCTCCTCCTCGACCGGGGCGGCGGGGCCACCCTGGGCCGGGCCCGCGACGGCGACGGCCGCGGCGGCGGTGACGTCGAACTTCTCCTCGAACGCCTTCACGAACTCGGAGAGCTCGATGAGGGTCATCTCCTCGAACTGCGCGAGCAGGTCGTCCTGAGACAGCTTCGCCATGATGGGCGATCCTTCCACTAATTTCGGCAGGTGCCGGATGTATCGATACGGCGGGCGTACTTACGGCCCGCTACGACCCACGCCTCAAGCGGCGCGGATCAATGCGCGAGCCGAGTTACTCGGCACCGCCCTGCTCGTCCTGCTTGGCACGAAGCGCGTCCACGGTGCGGACGAGCTTCGACGGGAGCGCCTGGAAGACCTGAGCAGCCTGAGTCTGCTTGCCCTTGAAGGCACCCGCCAGCTTGGCGAGCAGAACCTCGCGGGACTCGAGGTCCGCGAGCTTCTTGATCTCGTCGGCGGACATCGCCTTGCCGTCAAGGACACCGCCCTTGATGACGAGGTTCGGGTTGTCCTTGGCGAAGTCACGAAGACCCTTCGCCGACGTCACCGGGTCACCGGTGATGAAGGCGACCGCCGTCGGACCGTTGAACAGGTCGTCGAGCGTGGAGATCCCGGCCTCGTTGGCCGCGATCTTGGTCAGCGTGTTCTTCACCACGGCGTACTGGGCGTCTTCACCGAGCGAACGACGCAGCGTCTTGAGCTGCGCCACGGTGAGACCCCGGTACTCGGTCAGCACGGCGGCATTCGAGCTACGGAACTGCTCCGCGAGCTCGGCTACCGCGGCAGCCTTGTCGGGCCTTGCCATAAGCGTGGCCTCCTTCCGGGTGATGAGGACCGCTCGCAAGGGGCCGGAGAAAACGAAACGCCCCGGCGCAGGCGCACGGGGCGTAGCTCGACCGGCATTCGCACGCTGCGGGGCAGCGAACTCCGGGAGCACATCCACATTCACCTGCGCGGGTCGTCCGCGATATTCAGCGGATCCTTCGGCCACCGCGCCCTCTTGTGAGCACACGGCAACGACCAGCGGTCTTTGGCTTCTGTAGGAGCGTACGTGACCGGATCGCCGTCAGGCAAATCCGGTCCCAGGGGCTCAGCTCTCGTCGAGCCCCTTCATCATCTCCGCGAGGTCCATGGTGTCCTTCGCGGGCGGCGCGGTGACCGTCACGGGCTTGTTGTAGTCGAGGAAGGTGACGGTCATGTCGAGCGGGCCCTTGTCGGCTTCGCCCTTCATGCGGAACTGCTTGGTCTTGTCGTCACCGTCGACCCACATGTCCATCGTGAGCTTGTCGACGCCCATCTTCTCGTACTGCTGAATGCTCTTCTCGCGCTTCTCGCGGGTGGCCTTGTCCTCGTCCTTGAAGGAGTCGCGAAGGCTGTCGAGGGTGACGGTGCCCGTGTAGTGGGTGGTCTCGACACCGTCGACCTTCTCGGTGCCGACCTTCTTCACGTCCTTGGCGCCGGTGAGGAACGTGGACTCGGCCGCCGGGTTCTGCTCGGCCTGGCCCGCTCCGGCCGCGCCCCCGCCGAGCTCCTCGTCGCTGAGCGCGGACATGTCGAACTTCATCCAGGTCTTGCCGTCCATCTCCTTGGCCATCTCGGGGTTGCCCCCGATGTACATGGCCTTGTCGACGAGCCGGATCTCCGCGGAGCCGTCCTTGCCCTGGTCGAGCGCCGTCATCTTCATGCTCATGGCGATGGTGGGCTTGATCCGCATCGAGGCCTCGGCCTTGACGCGTCCCTGCTGCGGGTACTCACCCGTCATCCGATAGTGCAGGGAGGTGATGTCGTCCGCGTTCTTCGCGGCCTTGGCCACGGCCGCGGCCGGCGTCATCTCCGGCGACTTCTCGGAGTCCCCCTTGGAACAGCTCACGGCACCGGCGGCGAGCGCCACGGCGGCCAGTCCGGCACCGAGCGTGCGACGGCGCGCGGAATGTCGTACGGAAGATCCCATTGTTTCCCCCCAAGGAACACATGGACGATTCACATCCGGGCCGCGAGCCTAACTGATCGGTAGGGAAGCGGTCCCGTGAATTCCCCGGGCTCAGGAGGTGGTGCCGTCCTGTGACTTCAGGAGGGTCTTGAAGTCCTCGGTGTCCGAGGCCGGGGGCCTGGTGACGGAGACCCGCACGCCGTAGTCGCTGTAGTGGGCGGTCTGGGTCACCTGCTCGGTCGCGGTACGGCTCTTCTCGACCTTCTTGACCAGCAGGTCCCTGTCGTCGACCCAGATGTCGACGGTCTCGGTGGTGACGCCGGCCCGTTCGAGCTGTGTTCTCAGTTCCGCGTCGGAGACGTCCCCCACCCGCACGGTGCCCGAGTAGTGGGTGGCGGCCTGTCCGCCCACCTGCTCCACGCCGACCTCGCGTACGTCGTCGGAGTCCAGCAGCAGCTTCACGGACTGGTCGGGTGTGGTGCTGCGCATCTGGTCGGCGAAGTTCGCCCCGCCGCCGACGGCCTTGAGGTCCTCGTACGCGTACCGGACCCAGTGCTTGCCGCCGAGCCGCGCGGCGAACGTGTCGCCCATGCGCGCGTAGTAGGCGTCGGCGAGATAGCGCGCCTCCATCGAGATGACGCCCAGCTCCCGCATGGTGTCCGCCACCGTGCCACCGGTGTACGTGATCGTCATGGTCCCCTCGAGACCGGCGCCCCAGCCGATGGCGCCGTCCCCCGTGACGGACAACTGGGTTCCCATCACCGTGACCGACCGCACCCTGGCCGACGCGGCCTTCTCGGTGGACCGCTCGGCGGCGCGCAGGGCGGCGAGGGAAGCCGGACCGGTCGCCCTCGGGCTCTGCTGCCCGGGCTCGCCGGAGGAACCGGACGACGTACAGGCGGCCAGGCCCGTCAGCGCGGCCATCGCGGCGACCGAACAGGCCGTCCGGCGTCCCGTGGTGCTCTTCATACGTCCCCCTGTGCGATCGCCCTGCTCGCACGCTAACCCAGGGCAAGGCGGCCGCACACGGGAACGGGCCCCGCACCTCGGAAGGTGCGGGGCCCGTGACCTGACTTCGGTGAGCGCTCAGGCTCAGACCGCGGCCGGGTCCTCCTCGACGAGGAGGTTGCGGGTGCGGTTCGAGTCGACCGGAATGCCGGGGCCCATCGTGGTGCTGATGGCGGCCTTCTTGATGTAGCGACCCTTGGCGGCGGACGGCTTCAGACGGAGGATCTCCTCCAGCGCGGCGCCGTAGTTCTCCACCAGCTTGTCGTCCTCGAAGGACGTCTTGCCGATGATGAAGTGCAGGTTCGAGTGCTTGTCGACGCGGAACTCGATCTTGCCGCCCTTGATGTCGGTGACGGCCTTGGCGACGTCGGGGGTGACGGTGCCGGTCTTCGGGTTCGGCATCAGACCACGCGGACCGAGCACGCGGCCGAGGCGGCCGACCTTGCCCATGAGGTCCGGGGTGGCGACGACGGCGTCGAAGTCCAGACGGCCCTTCGCCACCTCGTCGATGAGCTCGTCGGAGCCGACGATGTCGGCGCCCGCGGCAGTCGCGGCCTCGGCACGGTCACCGGTCGCGAAGACCAGGACCCGGGCGGTCTTACCGGTGCCGTGCGGAAGGTTCACGGTGCCACGGACCATCTGGTCGGCCTTGCGCGGGTCGACACCCAGACGGAAGGCGACCTCGACGGTGCCGTCGAACTTGGTCGTGGAGGTCTCCTTGGCGAGACGGACGGCCTCGAGCGGGGCGTACAGCTTCTCCCGGTCGATCTTGGCGTCCGCAGCCTTGAGAGCCTTGCTGCGCTTGCTCACTGCTTCTCCTGGTGAGTCATAGGAGTCGTGGTCCGGGCCGAGCAGGCCCTACCACTTCTGCTGATGTACGGGGGTGGGGCTCAGCCCTCGACGACAACGCCCATGGAACGCGCGGTACCGGCGATGATCTTCGCGGCGGCGTCCAGGTCGTTGGCGTTGAGGTCGGGGAGCTTGGTCGTGGCGATCTCGCGGACCTGCGCCTCGGTGATCTTGGCGACCTTGGTCTTGTGCGGCTCGCCGGAGCCCTTCTCGATGCCCGCGGCCTTGAGGATCATCTTCGCGGCCGGCGGCGTCTTGGTGATGAAGGTGAAGGAACGGTCCTCGTAGACCGTGATCTCCACCGGGATCACCCAGCCACGCTGCGACTCGGTCGCGGCGTTGTACGCCTTGCAGAACTCCATGATGTTGACGCCGTGCTGACCCAGCGCGGGGCCGACCGGCGGAGCCGGGTTGGCGGCACCGGCCTGGATCTGGAGCTTGATGAGCCCCGTGACCTTCTTCTTCTTGGGAGGCATTACTCTCCGGGTCCTTTCAATCGAGGTGTGCCCACGCCCGGGTCGCGTCCCGGATGCAGGCATACCGCACAACGATAGCGGGTATAGGTGTGCGGCTAAAAACCGAGCAGGTCAGACAAGCTTTGACAGCCCGTCTGACCTGGTCGGAAGCGTGCGGTCCGAAGAACCTCAGTTCTTCTGGATCTGGTCGAAGCTCAGCTCGACCGGGGTCTCGCGACCGAAGATCTCCACCAGACCCTTGACCTTCTTCGAGTCGGCGTTGATCTCGTTGATGGTCGCCTGGAGCGTGGCGAACGGGCCGTCGGTGACGGTGACCGAGTCGCCGACCTCGAAGTCCAGCACCTGGACCTCGACCTTGCGGGCCGGAGCCGGCTTGCCCTCGGCCTCGGCGGCCTCGCGGGCGGCCTTCTCCTCGGCCTCCGGGGCGAGCATCTTGACGATCTCGTCCAGGGTCAGCGGGTACGGGTCGTAGGCGTTGCCCACGAAGCCGGTGACGCCGGGGGTGTTGCGGACGACGCCCCAGGACTCGTTCGTCAGGTCCATGCGCACCAGCACATAGCCGGGGAGCTTGTTCTGACGGATCGTCTTGCGGTCGCCGTTCTTGATCTGGACGACCTCTTCCTGCGGCACCTCGGCCTGGAAGATGTAGTCCTCGACGTTCAACGAGACGGCGCGCTGCTCGAGGTTGGTCTTCACGCGGTTCTCGTAACCGGCGTAGGTGTGGATGACGTACCACTCGCCGGGGAGGGTGCGCAGTTCCTCGCGCAGGGCGACGACGGGGTCGACCGGCTCGGCCGGCTCCTCCTCGACGTCCGCCACCTCGTCCTCGACGGACTCGATGTCACCGCCGGACTCGATGTCACCGCCGGACTCGATGTCGCCGCCGGACTCGATGTCGCCGCCGGACTCGTCCTCGGCGCCCTCGTCCTCGGCGTCCTCGACGTGGAGGGCGGCTTCCTCGGCGGGCTCGCCGGCCTCTTCATCGGCAGCCTCGACCTCGTCCAGGTCCTCGTCCGCGCCCTCGACGATGTCGAGCTCGTCTTCCACGGGCTCGTCCGGCTCGATGGCGTCGTTCAGGTTCTGGTCAGACACGGTGGCTGCTTCTTCCTGGATACATAGGGGTGGAACATGCGAAAGGGGCGCCGGTAACCGCGGCGCCCTTCGCAATTTTGCTCAGCCGAAGACGTACTTGGCGGCGTGGTCGAGCCCATAGTCAATCACGGTGACCAGGCCGATCATGACGATCACGAAGACGATCACCACGGTCGTGTAGGTCGTCAGCTGACTGCGCGTCGGCCAGACGACCTTGCGGAGCTCCGCGACGATCTGCCGGTAGAAGAGCGCAAGGCGCTTCAGCGGGCCCTTCTTGGCACGCTTGCCACCCTTGCGGGCCTTCGACGGCGCCTCATCCTGGGCATCAGGCGTGTCGATGGAGCCCACGGCGTCCGCCATTCGTCCTCACCTGTTCCCGGGTCGTGGCCGTGCCGCGCCCGGTCTGAGCCGCACGGCGGTGCATTACCTGTACGTACATGCGCACACATCCTGGCGGTGTGTGTAGCAGGGCCGGAGGGACTTGAACCCCCAACCGCTGGTTTTGGAGACCAGTGCTCTACCAATTGAGCTACGACCCTTTGTGGTTCTCCCCAAACGTACCGCATCCGCCCGAGTGCTCGGTGTGCACCGGATGAGTGCGGCCGTTGTGAGGCCAACGAGGTGAGAGTGTACGTGCTTCGGGGCCCTCCGTCGAACAGAAAGCGCCCGTACGGGCCGTGCGGACGGAAGATCGACTGCGGGTCGGCCGAAGATCACCCAGGCCACCGCGCGAATCCGGACGCGTGTTCCGCCCGTGTTCAGTCCGTGAAACCCGTGTGCCGGGGGCGTTTCCGGTCTGAAACGATGGCCCCATGAGCGCTGCAACCCCTCCCACCGAGCGCCGGGTCTCCGCCCGAGTCGGCGCGATCTCCGAGTCCGCCACTCTCGCCGTGGACGCCAAGGCCAAGGCCCTCAAGGCCGCCGGGCGGCCGGTGATCGGCTTCGGCGCCGGTGAGCCCGACTTCCCGACGCCGGACTACATCGTCCAGGCGGCCATCGAGGCCTGCTCGAACCCGAAGTACCACCGCTACACGCCCGCCGGCGGTCTGCCCGAGCTGAAGGCCGCGATCGCCGCGAAGACGCTGCGCGACTCCGGCTACGAGGTCGACGCCTCCCAGGTCCTGGTGACCAACGGCGGCAAGCAGGCCATCTACGAGGCCTTCGCCGCGATCCTCGACCCGGGCGACGAGGTCATCGTCCCGGCCCCGTACTGGACCACCTACCCGGAGTCGATCCGCCTCGCCGGCGGTGTCCCGGTCGAGGTCGTCGCGGACGAGACGACCGGCTACCGCGTCTCCGTGGACCAGCTGGAGGCGGCCCTCACGCCGAACACCAAGGTCCTCCTGTTCGTCTCCCCCTCCAACCCGACCGGCGCCGTCTACACCCGCGCGCAGATCGAGGAGATCGGTCGCTGGGCCGCCGGGAAGGGCCTGTGGGTCCTGACCGACGAGATCTACGAGCACCTGGTGTACGGCGACGCGGAGTTCCACTCGCTGCCGGTGGTCGTCCCCGAGCTCGCCGACAAGACCATCGTGGTCAACGGCGTCGCCAAGACGTACGCCATGACCGGCTGGCGGGTGGGCTGGGTCATCGGCCCGAAGGACGTGGTCAAGGCCGCGACGAACCTGCAGTCGCACGCCACGTCCAACGTCTCCAACGTCGCCCAGGTGGCCGCGCTGGCCGCCGTCTCCGGCGACCTGTCGGCCGTGGAGAAGATGAAGGAGGCCTTCGACCGCCGCCGCAAGACGATCGTGCGGATGCTCAACGAGATCGACGGCGTGCTCTGCCCCGAGCCCGAGGGCGCGTTCTACGCGTACCCGTCGGTCAAGGGCCTGCTCGGCAAGGAGATCCGCGGCAAGCGTCCGCAGGACACCGTGGAGCTGGCCGCGCTGATCCTGGAGGAGGCCGAGGTCGCGGTCGTCCCGGGTGAGGCGTTCGGCACGCCGGGCTATCTGCGGCTGTCGTACGCCCTGGGTGACGAGGATCTCGTCGAGGGTGTCTCCCGGATCCAGAAGCTGCTGGCGGAGGCCACGGACTGACGTCCGCCGCCCAAGGGGCCGCCCGCCGGTGTCGGTGGGCGGCCCCTTCGTTTGTGCGAGCAAGACCACGTTCGGGGAAAGAGCTACCGGGACTGCTGGGGCGTACGGCAGGATCCTGGAATGGAGCGTGTACGTGATGTCTCTGAGCTGCCGAAAGCCCATCTGCACCTGCACTTCACCGGGTCCATGCGGCCCGGCACCGTCCTGGAGCTGGCCGACAAGTACGGCGTACGGCTGCCCGACGCGTTGAGCGAGGCGCTGACCAGTGGGGAACCGCCGAGTCTGCGGGCCACCGACGAGCGGGGCTGGTTCCGCTTCCAGCGGCTGTACGACGCCGCGCGATCCTGTCTGCGGCAGCCCGAGGACATCCAGCGGCTGGTGCGGGAGGCCGCGGAGGAGGATGTGCGCGACGGCTCGGGGTGGCTGGAGATCCAGGTCGACCCGACGTCGTACGCCCCGCGCCTGGGCGGGCTGATCCCGGCGCTGGAGGTCATCCTCGACGCCGTGGAGACCACCTCGCGCGAGACCGGGCTCGGGATGCGGGTGCTGGTGGCCGCGAACCGGATGAAGCACCCCCTGGACGCGCGGACACTGGCGCGGCTGGCCGTGCGGTACGCGGACCAGGGCGTCGTCGGGTTCGGGCTCTCCAACGACGAGCGGCGCGGCATGGCGCGGGACTTCGACCGGGCGTTCGCCATCGCGCGCGAGGGCGGGCTGCTGTCGACGCCGCACGGCGGGGAGCTGGCCGGGCCGTCCTCGGTGCGGGACTGCCTCGACGACCTGGAGGCGCACCGGATCGGGCACGGGGTGCGCGCGGCCGAGGACCCACGGCTGCTGAAGCGGCTCGCGGACCGGGGGGTGACGTGCGAGGTGTGCCCGGCGTCGAACGTGGCGCTGGGGGTGTACGAGAAGCCCGAGGACGTACCGCTGCGGACGCTGTTCGAGGCCGGTGTGCCGCTGGCCCTGGGCGCCGACGACCCGCTGCTGTTCGGCTCCCGGCTGGCCGCGCAGTACGAGATCGCCCGCCGGCATCACGCCTTCACGGACCAGGAGCTGGCGGAGCTGGCCCGGCAGTCGCTACGGGCCTCCGCGGCGCCGGAGGATGTCAAGGCACGGCTGCTGGCCGGTGTGGACGAATGGCTCACTCGCCCGGCTTCTTGAAGTGCGCGTAGGGCGGGTACGCCTTGTAGCAGATGTCCACCTCCAAGGGGTGCCCGCCGGTCCCGGGCGGCTCGGCCAGGGTGAAGGCCGTCATGAACGCCATGGACCCCTCGGCGACGCGCTTCTGCCGCGGCCCCCAGCCTGCCGCGTAGGCGAATTCGGTGGCCGTCTCGGCGAAGACGTCCCTGGTGCCGAACAGGAAGAACGTCCGGGCGTGAGTGGCGTGCCGCAGCTCCTCCCGGGCGTCCGCGTGTGACCGGCGTGCGCGCCAGGCCTCGGCGTCCCGCGCGGTGCGGGCCTCGTCGGTGCGGACGGTCAGCGGGGTGCCGCGGGTGAGTCTGCGGCGCAGCTCGGGCCACCGGCTCGCGCGCAGACCCGCGCTGTGCTGGGCCAGGACGAGGTCCACACGCTCTCCCCATCCCTCGTCGGGCGGGACGCCGTCCCGCAGCGGGACGTGGACGATCGTGTGCCGCGAGTAGGCGGCGAAGGAGAACAGGCCGGCGAGCCGGTTCAGCCCGTCGTGATCACCGAGGAGCAGGCCGATCGGCTCCGGCGCGCTCAGTGAGGTGTGGCGGAGGGGCGTACGGGGGCGGACGACACGGTGCTGGTGCGGCCCGATGCGGGCGGTGTACTCGGTGAGCCTCAGCCGCATCCCGGTTCCTCCGCTCGCCTACAGGGTCACGCCGACGGTCACCGGTTCGTTGACGAGGGTGATGCCGAAGGTCTCGTGGACGCCCGCCACGACCTCTCGGGCGAGGGCGAGCAGGTCCTCCGTGGTGGCCTCGCCCCGGTTGGTCAGGGCCAGGGTGTGCTTGGTGGAGATCCGGGCGGGGCCGGTGCCGTAGCCCTTGGTGAAGCCCGCCTTGTCGATGAGCCAGGCGGCGGAGGTCTTGGTGTTGCCGTCACCGGCCGGGTAGGCGGGGGGCACGGTGTCCTCGCCGAGGCGGGCCTTCACGCGCGCGTGGAACGCGGTGAACTCCTCGTCGGTCAGGATCGGGTTGGTGAAGAACGAGCCCGCCGACCAGGTGTCGTGGTCCTCGGGGTCCAGGACCATGCCCTTGCCGGAACGCAGCTTCAGTACGGTCTCGCGGGCGGCGGCGAGGGGGACGCGGTCGCCGGGCTCCACGCCGAGGGCGCGGGCGGTCTCTGCGTACTTGATCGGGGCGGAGAGGCCGTCGGCGTCCTCCAGCTCGAAGCGGACGCGGAGGACGACGTAGCGGTCGGGGTCCGCCTTGAAGCGACTGTGGCGGTACGAGAAGGCGCAGTCGGCGTTGGAGAGCGTGACCGTGTCGTGGGTGCGGCGGTCGTAGGCGATCACCTCGGTGATCGTGGAGGAGACCTCCTGGCCGTACGCGCCGACGTTCTGGATGGGGGTCGCCCCCGCGGAGCCGGGGATGCCGGCGAGGCATTCGACGCCGGCGAGTCCGGCCTCGACGGTGCGGGCGACGGCGTCGGTCCAGACCTCGCCGGCGGCGAGCTCTAGACGGGTGCCGTCGAGTTCGACGCCCTTGGTGGCGATGACGAGGGCGGTGCCGTCGAATCCCTTGTCACCGATGACGAGGTTCGAGCCGCCGCCGATGAGCAGGAGGGGGGTGCCGCTGTCGTCGGCCTCGCGCACGGCCGCGATCACCTCGGCGTCCGTGGTCGCGGTGACCAACCGCGCGGCGGGGCCGCCCAGGCGGAAGGTGGTGAGCGGGGCGAGGGGGGCTTGGTGTCGTTCCTGCACGGGCTCAAGGGTACGAGACGCTTGTGGCTCGTCGGCGGGGGTGCGGGGTGCGCCTTCGCGGTGCGTGGGGGTCCGCGGTGCGTTGTGGGTCCGCGGTGAGTTGTGGGGCCGCGGTGCGTTGTGGGGCCGCGGTGCGTTGTGGGTCGGGGCCGTACCGGGGGGTGTCCGTCCTCGGTCGGGCGGTGCTGTAGGACCGAGCTGTGCTGTCGGTCGGACGCCCGACACTGCGGGCGGGCACCCCCCGGTAC